>CAYMGP010000075.1:0-20396 GCA_964390045.1 uncultured Spirochaetaceae bacterium
GCACCCCCGCCTCGTAGTAACGGCCCGCCTCGTCGGCCTCATGGGAATCGCTGCCGATGGCTATAGGGATTTGCAGCTGGTTGGCCCGCTTGAGGAATTCCATATCCGGGTACAACCCGCAGCCCTTGCGCAGGCCGGACAGGTTGAAATCCAGGGCAAGATTCAGATCGCTGATCATCTCCAGCAGGGTACGCATCCTGCGGGCCAGAAAATGAGAGGAGTGCTCCACGTCCTTCATCTGAGCGGGCAGGGGAGCAAAAAGCTTGGGCAGATCCAGGTGGCCGACAACCTGGATCATCTCCCAAGAGGTGTCGATCATCTCGATCATTTCGTCGAGATACCCCGCCCAGAAGGGCTCCAGGCCACCGCGCAGCTCGATCAATCGGTCACTGTCCGCCTTGCAGCCGTCATAGGGAATACCTTCGTAGGAAAAATGCACAGATCCTATGACAAAATCCACACCATACGCCTGAAAGAGCTTGGAACGGTTCCACTGCAGACCCAGCTCGGGGCCCATCCACTCGAGCTCGATGCCGTAGCGGATGAGGATCCGCTTCCTGTACTTCCTTTTCAGGGCTTCCATTCGGGAGGCGTAGCCGAAGAAGGCCGCATCCCCGCGAATGAACTTGACGTCCGTGTCGCGTTCGCTCTGGTAACGAAAAGCGGTCAAGCGCGGGGAGTGGATCACAAAGGAAAGGGAGGGAAAACCCTTGTCGACCGCTTTCTGGACAACGCTCTCCAGGTCGTCTATGCCGTGCTTGACATGGTCGGCGCCTGTACCCACGTGAATGCCGTGAGTTTCCCAGATAAAAGGGACAGCTCCGCCCTCGTTCACTCTATTGTTCGCAAGCTTTGACATGCAGAGAATAATCGGGGTTTCTTCAAACCATGTCAAGCTTGTTTCAATTCGAGCTCGAGAAAAACAGCCCCGGGGATCGGGTTGTGCCTGTAGGCGGGGATTTCCTGAAAACCGAGAGAGCGGTACAGGGCGATGGCCGCACTCATACTTTCTATCGAATCGAGACGCATCCGCAGATAGCCGGCCGCCTTCGCTTCGTCGATCAGGAGTTCGCTCAGGGCTCTGCCGATTCCCTTCCTGCGGAACGCGGACCGTACGTACAGCCGCTTCATCTCGCAGATTCCCAACTCGAGGGAACGCAAAGCGATGCAGCCTGCCGGATTCCCGCCGTACAGGGCCAGATACAGTCTGCCCCGCGGCTTTCTATACGGTCCGGGCAGTTCGGCGAGCTCCTCGGCGAAGTTCTGGAAGCATAAATCGAAGTCGAGCGATTCTGCGTATTCCTCGAAAAGCGTACGGATTTCGGGGAGGTAGCGCCGGACCGCTCTTGCCTCCACGGCGAGTATCTCGACCATCTGCCTTTCACTCATCGCCGCATTATATACCAACGGATTGAAGCTGTCCCTCTACAGGTATAAATGTGCTCGGGATATAAAACTGCAATGCTCCAATTGATTTTTTGTTCATCTTCACTGATGATATTCCGAGGAGGTTTCCATGGGCCGCTTGAAAAGAACAACGGCTTTGGTCGTAGTACTGCTGGCCGGCACCGCCTTCGCCGGCCACGGTCTGGGTCTGAGCCTCCCCTACTTCCTGCCCCGAGGCGGCAGCTTCTCGCACCACGTTTCCCCTCTTTCCATTCGGGACGTAGGCTTGGTGGGCCTGGGACGTTATTTCGAGGTGGCCTGCTCTCTCACACTTTACGACATTACAGGCATGGCGCTCAAAGATGAGCAGGGCCGGCCGATCGATACCCCGGATCCGGTGGCCGGGCCTTTTCTCTCCGTGCTGGGCTCCACCGTGGCAAAGATTATCATACCTGTGAAAAACCTCGAGCTGGTGGCCAGCGGCGGTGTCTTCGGCTGCTACAATATCGATGTACGGTTGAACAACGGCGTTCTGGACCGTTATCTCGCTGCCGAGAGCGGCAAGTACGAGGCGGTGGCGAGCGACATTACGGCAGCGGGCCGCTGGGGTTGGGGATACCTGTTCGGAGCCAGCGCCACCTACTATATCAAGGGACAGCTCGGCATCTGCCTCGGCGCCAACTACTACCTCGGAGCCGCCGAGCTCAAGCTCTCAGGGACCTACGACGGCTATGATGGCCTCTCCGCAACCCCAACCAAAGAGAATATAAACGATCATCCTCTCAGCAAAGCCCAGCTCGACTATTCAGGACTGGAGTTCATCGTCGGATTGGATGTCAGGCTCTGACCGTTCCCGGCTGCCTAAAGGGGCAGCGTCGTCCGCCGGTCCTATATCCACCGCCTCCCTTCGCCTCTGCAACCTGTAAATGTAAAAAGCTGAAAAGAAGAACAGGATCGCGGCATTGATGAACACGGCGGCAAAGCCCAGATAAGCGGCCAACGCTCCCCCCGACATCGAACCCACCGCCCAACCCAACGAGCGGGCGCTCGCCGATAGACCGAAGGCGGCTCCCCTGCGCTCCGCCGGGACCTGCCTGGACAAAAGGACATTCATGATCGGTTCCACACCCGTTGAAAAAAAGTCTGCCAGAAAGCACAGAGGAACGAGCGCCCAGACTGAGGGCGCGAATCCCTGGGGTAGCAGAAAGATCCCGGCCGTGACGGCACAGATCATGCCGATCAGGTAGGGCTTTTTCCGATCGGCCAGCCGGCCGACCAGTATTCCGGCCAACACGGAGGCTATGCCGCCGGCGGCGTTGACGATTCCCGCCTGGGTGGCGATCCCCAATCCCGGAGCGGCGATCTCCTTTACCAGCAGTGGATACATCGGCCGGGGGGAGAAGCGGGCCAGACCAATCAGCGGGAATATGCCGATGAAGGCCAGGATCCTGTTTTCCCGCACAAGCTGCAGGAGTCCTCTGAAAATACGAGGGGGTCCGGGAGCAACCTGCGGATGGAACTCCTCCTTGACCCAGAATAGGGCTACGAAAAATGCGAGAAACAGGCAGAGAGAGGACAACCGAAACGCGGTGCGAAAACCGAACAGGTCTGCCACGATGCCCCCGATCAGGGGCCCGACCGCGTTTCCTGTGAACACGGCGGCATTCATGATGCCGATGGCAAAACCCATGCGCCGCTGCGGAGTGTTGGAGACCACCAAGGTCAGGTTGGCGGCCATGGTGCCTGTAAACACCCCCTGGAAGAAGCGCAGAACCAGGAGCATTTCCGTTGATTTCACAAAACTCATGCCCAACAAAATCAGCGCCCCAGCCAGGCTCGCCCTCAGGGTCATGGGCTTGCGGCCCCAGCGATCGGAAAGGAAGCCCCAGACGGGCATCATGATCGCCAGGGGCACACCCGCTCCGGCTGTAAACAGACCGCTCCACAGCCTCAGCGCCTCCTGGTCTGTAACGCCGAGCTCCTGGATGTACAGCGGGGCAAAGGGAAGAGCGAAGCTGAAGCCCATGATACACAACACCTGGCAGATCCAAAGCATGGCCAGGTTCCTGCGCCAGTCTATCATGAGCGTTTCCCGATTCTTGCCGCCGCCCAGGCGGCAGCTTCCCGCAGCAGGACGTCTTCACTGCCGAGGTGTCTCTCCACCGCGGACGCCAGAACCTTCTCTCCGCGGTTTCCCGCCGCGATGAGTGCGTTGCGCAGCAAAGCCCGAACCGGAATCCAGGACATGGAAAGAGCGCTTCCCTGCACGAAGATCTTCAGCTCGCGCGGAGAGAAGGAGAGCAGCTTTTTCAGCGAGACGCTCGCTCCCAGCTCGCCGAGCTCGGTGGGCGTGGTCAGCGAAAGCCTTCCATTATATGGGCAAACATTTTGGCAGCTCTGACAGCCGTAGAAGCGGTATCCCCACGCCCTGCGGCTTGCCTCTGAAAATGGCACGGTCTCGGTGCAAAGCGCCTGCAGGCAGCGGCTCTCGTCGAGCCGTCCCTCCTCGGACAGGGCGTTCACGGGACAGGCTTCCCGGCAGGCCTGGCAGGCGGCGCAGAGCGAGAAGCTCGAATCACTGTCCGGGACTCTACCGATCCCTGTAACCTTTACGGGCAGAAACAGGCCGGCAATGACGAACTGGGAGCCGAGGCCGGGGATCAAGATGAGGCTGTTCCTTCCATAGCCGCCCAGACCGCTCGCCACGGCGAGGGGTTTTTCCGGCAAAGGGGAGTTGCAGAAGATCCTCACGCTCCGCTTGCTCAAACCCCAGGTTTCGCCGAGCTGCCGCACGATCCTCTTCAGCCGGAGCACCGCCTCTCTGTAATAATTCCTGCGGGCGAAGCCGGCTATGAGGGCGTGCGGATCCTCCGGAATGGAAGCGTCCTCGTCTTCCCGGCGATAGCAGGACAGGGCAACGAGCAGGTAACTTCCTTGACCCAGCTCTTTGATCGCGGGATGGCTGCCGATCGAGTCGGGAAGGTCCTCCGAGAGCACGAAGGCGATTTTGTGGAAGCCCTGTTCGCGGCTGAGGCGCGTCAGCTCCTCTACCGAGAGCTCTAGTTGCACAGTTTTCACTGAAAAATCCTTACCTCGATGCGCGGGCCGCTGTCAGCTCCCGCGACCAGCCTCGGAGATACTCGCCCATTAAACCGGGAAAATTGATCCCGAGCAGTATCGTGGGAAGACCTTCGAGGTTGGCGGCATAACCGGCCACGATAGCGAAGGGAAATCCTCGATCGATAGCCCCGGCTCTGCCCTCCAACTGCAGCACGCCACCGAAGGAAAGCTGCAGCTCACCCGCCTCGTTGAAGGCTGCATCGGTGAAGGGAACGAGGAACAGGTCCCCGAAATAGATGCCAGGATTCCACAATCCGCCGCGCAGGCGAACCAGGGGAATGGACAAATCCACGGCGCAGAGCCCTCCCCAGCCGGCAGTCAGACCATCGGCGTATGCCCGTGGAGCAGGAAGACGCCAGAACAGACCCTGTAGATCGTACAATCCTAAGGCCTGAACGGTGAAACGGCAGCCCACTACGGTCAGCGAGTACAGACCCCAGGCTGTCAGGGCATAGCGGTCCGCTACGCCGGCACTCCTGTCGATGCGTTTCCAGGGAAAGCCGAGTTGAAGCGCAAGCGAGGAGCTCGGTGCCTGTAACCCGATCCCGACAAAAGGTTCCACGCCCCTGCTTGCGTACTCCCCCCATTGGAGCGTACCGGTAGCTCCGACAACGACGTGGGAGAGGCCGCTGCGTAGGCTCAGGTAGAGCGGAAAATCCAGGGTCGCCGAAAGGGTGTCCACGTCATCCTCTGCGGGCGTATAAAACGACAGGATTGCTGTCAGCGGAGCCAGCACTTTGCTCTGCAGGGTAGCTTCGAGCTCCGTTTGCTCACTCGCCGAATCGTAGTACCCGAGCACCGTGTAGCTGAAATCCCCCAGGGCGCTCACAGCGGTGGTGCGGGCCCCCGCCCGGTACGTGCCTAGATACAGATCCAGGCTGAAAACGGGAAACAGAGCCCGCGGCAGCAGGGTGATCAGGTTGTCCCCGTAGCCGCCCGCTCGAATCGCCTCTTCCGGCAGCCTGGCGATGGGGCTGAGCCCCGCCGTTTCCCGGCCCTGCCCGTCATGCTCGACAGCCTGGCGATCGAAGCTCCTGGCGAAAAGCTTTTCCCGATACAGGTCGTATCCGCCTGCGTTCAACCCGAGGTAGTAAAGCTTGCCCTCCTGCTCGTCCCAGGCCGGAGCCCTGGCAAAGTCCGCGGCCACCACGCGTAAAACCGACTGGGAGGATACATCGTACTCGTACAGCGAACGCCTGCCGCCGTAGTTGGCCGAGTAGAAGAGCCTGCCTCCGGCCAGACAGATCTCCCCCTCCTGGAAGGAGGTACCGGTCAGCTTTTTCAAGTGGACATCTGCTACGCCCGCCAGGGAGGATCCTGCCCCCCGCCACCCGGGAAGCTCTACCCTGTAGAGCTGAAAGTTGTTCCAATCCCTGCGCGCCGACACGTACATATCCGGCCCGTCGGCGGTGATCTCCGCCACCAGGTAATCACTCACCAAGAGCTGCGTCGAGCTCCCGGCGGCCGGTTCGTGCAGCCAGATCTCCGATCCGAAAGCCTCGCTGCGGTCCTTTATCACAAGGATCGTGCCGTCTTCGAGCACTTCAAAGCTCCGCAGCGCCTCCCTCAGGATCCGGCGGCTGCGGCTGCCGGCCAGATCCCTGCTGTACAGCACGACGGTCACGCCGAAGCCTTTGTATACCCTGTTCCTGTGCCCCCGCTCGAGGTCCTGCACGGCGTAGTACAGCCTGCCGGCCCGTATCCGCAGCGGCCCGCTGAACGGCGCCGTGGAGCGCACCAGCACTTTCTGTTTTCCGGAATCCGGATCGAAGCGAACGATTTCCTGCCGCCACTCCGTGGAGAAGGCGGCGGCTTTGCGCGGATACGAGCGTTGGTAGTACACAGCTCCTTCCCAGGCCACCGGGTTGTCCAGCCACCAGCCGTCCCGGGTCAGGGGCTCCTCGGAGGGCGTGAAAGATATGTTCTGCTTCATGGCCTCGAGCTGCCACTCCAGCCAAAGCGAGCGGATCGACTGGCCGAATACCTTGCGGGCGCTGCGGTCCAGGCCCGCCGCCGGAAGGACTGGAGACAGATAGGAGAGGATCGAAGCGCCGTAGTGCATGAAAAACCGCGCCAGCTGCTCCTCCCCGTACTTGCGGGACAAAAAGGCTACGAACTCAGCGCCGAACAGATACTGCGCCCTGCCTCCCGGAAAGGTGTCCACGTCGAAGGTGGCCTGTACGATCGAGGGAAGACTGCCTTTGCCGGCGAGAACCATCGTGTAGGCATCGAAAAAACCTTCGTTCAGCCTGCCCTCGAAGGGGGAGGTCCCCGATTCAGCGACCACGGCGATCCCCTCTTTCAGCCACCTAGGAGTGTAGTTGCCCGTGGCCATCTGATTGCCGAACAGCGCCGTCAGCACGGCGGGCACTCCCTGCCGGCTGCTGAGATGCTGCCAGTGGGTGTACTCATGCACCCCCACCAGGCGCCACCAGTTTTCGTGGAAGCCGATCTCTCCCGTTGAAGGGGAAAACTGAAAAAGCAGGATGCGCCGGTTCACGATATCTGTAAGGCCGCCGCTCTCTATACCTGCATCCTCCAGCACAACGGCCACGCGGCGGGCATTCCCGCCGACCAGTTCCCGGCAGTATTCACGGTAGTGCTCCAGCACTTCGAGTATCTCCCGGGCCCGGCGCTCGCTCCCCTGCGGATAGAATACGACGAAGCTTTCGGTCTTCATGGTTTTCCAGAGAGCGAAAATAGGCTGGACAGCGAGCAGGATGAAGCACAGCAGCAGCGGTGTCAGGTAGCGTCTCATTCTCACGATGGGCCCATGATAGCCGAATCCAGAAACCGGGGCAACGCCAAGGGAAGTTCAAAGGCCTGGAATTGACAGCAGCACTCGATTTCTTTACCCTATTGCCATGACAAGGGATGGTTTCGAAAGCGCTTCTGCAGGCGGAAGCAGGAAACCCGCTCAACCCCCACCGGGATTGATGCAGAAGCTCGCCGACCTTTTTCTGGGAAGCTTCGATTCTCAGAAAGAGAAGAAACGCATGCTCAAAGCGGTCGCCAAGACCCTGCGAAAGATCGGCGCCAAATACTATAATACGAAAACAGAAAAAGTCGAGCCCGGCCTGGCTAAATTATTCCACGAGTTTTACAAGACCCTGGCCCCGGCCCAAAAAATACTCAAGCACGCCAAGTCTTCGAAGGTATTGAAAACCGTAGTCATAGAAAGTGTGCTCAGCAAAGAACATCTCAAACTCAAGGAGAGCCTTTCAGAGGAATCGATCCAAAAACGGTCGCAGAGCACCCCCTATTCTCAGCTCGTCACTGAAGTGAAAAGCGAAACGAAAGACTTCTTTGCCTGTTTCGACATCAACCGCACACGAGAAATCAACGACACCTATCGAAGCCTTTCGGTGCTGTTGAGCCTCATCCACTTCGACTACCACTACCTGCTGCGTAAGTTCGATCCCCACCTCCCCGAAGGGAATCTGTCCTACAACCCTCGATTCGAAAGCACAAACTCAGACTATGTGAGCGAAGAGCTGAAGGAGTTCCTCGAGATTCTGCCAGTTTTTGATCCTTCGGCAAACTGGACCTTCCACTGGGACATTCTGCGGGTCTACCGGGGTTCGGAGATCGTTCCCAAAGATGCCTGGAGAAAGCTTCTCGGGCTGATCCGCAAGCTGCGCAGGACCCGGGAATTGGAGCTGTTGGTGCAGCTTGTCAGCCACGATCCTTTCTACAAGCCCAAGCTCAGGGAACATACAGCAAACATCGTCGACGATTTCCTTTCGCACACCCGTTACCAAATCGAAGCAACCCTGCAGAAAATATCAAAAGATCAGCGCACCAGCAAAATCCAGACTCTGCTAAAGGGACTTTTCGGATCCAGCTCCTATACCCGCCTGATGAATTACACGGAAGAGTCCAACGAGCTGTTTGCCAAGAAAGCCCTCGGCGGCTACACCCTGACCCTTCCCTTGAACTGTCTGCATGCCTTTCTCAAAGATTTCTTGGAAATCGATCTTCGCCAGCTGATAGAGCTGCTGCTGATACCTGCAAAGTGGACGGATACAAATCCTTCAAAAATGTTGTCCGATTCTTTCCACCAACTCCAGGATCTAACGAAAGAGATCGAAGAGCTGGATTCCACCCTCGGCGAGGAGCATGAACAGGGCAGGAGGCTGCAGAGTATGGTGGCCCGGGCCGACAAGAACCAGCAGGCCCAGTATATGGCCAGAAAATCGTTGAAGAAAATCAACGACAATGCCCGCAACATGCTGGTCCGCTCCTGTCAAAGCACCATTACTCTGGGCAAGGTATTGAAACAGCTTTACGAAGACTCGGGCAGACCCAGCGCTCACATGATCCTGAACTGGCGAGAGCTGGCCGCGCGTTCCAAGCGAGATCTCCGGCAAATGTTCGTTCACAATTACCAGAAGCTGTACAACTTCGTTCAGCTTGTCAAACTCTATGTCTGATTTTCCCGGCAAAATACCTGTCGAAAATAAAGAGAGAGCCGTTCTGGCCGCCGTCCGGAGCGACGGGCAGAATGGGCTTTGGAGCGCAGAGGATTCGCTCGACGAGCTTGCCCAGCTGGCCTCTACGGCCGGTATAGAGGTCAGCGGACGCCTGGTGCAGAAGCTCTCTCACCCGCATCCGACAACCTATATCGGCAAAGGAAAGCTCGAGGAGCTTCGCCGGGAGTTCGATTACAGCAGCGAGCTGAGTGCGGTTGTTTTTGATGATGAGCTCACTCCGGGCCAGCAGCGCAACATCGAGACATTCCTCGGGGAGCAGTGCAAAGTCCTCGACCGCACCGCCCTGATCCTGGATATCTTCGCCCAGCATGCTCACAGCCGCGAGGGTCAGATCCAGGTGGAGCTGGCGCAATACGAGTACCTGCAGCCCAGGCTCGCCGGAATGTGGCGGCATCTGATCCGGCAGGCCGGCGGCAGGGCCGGCGGCGCCTTTGGCGTGGGCCTGCGCGGTCCAGGGGAGACCCAATTGGAAACCGACCGGCGCTTGATCAGAAAAAGGATAGCGGTACTGCGCAGCGAGCTGCAGGAGGTCAGAACGGCCCGCAGGCAGCATTACCGTCAGCGCAAGCGAAAAGAGCTAAAAACAGCTGCACTGGTGGGCTATACCAACGCCGGTAAAAGCTCTCTGCTCAACGCCCTCTCCTACCCAGACTGTAACACTTCAAACGGCTCCGACGGCAATGCCCCGCCCCGGGCTTATGTGGCGGATCAGCTGTTCGCCACCCTGGACCCGACTACCCGCAAGGTGCGCTTGCCCACCGGCACCCAGGTTCTGTTTACAGACACGGTAGGATTCATAAAGAAGCTGCCCGAAAATCTGGTGGCGGCCTTTCGAGCGACTTTGGAAGGGATAGAAGAGGCCGACCTCCTGATTCATGTGGTCGACATCTCCCATCCCAAAGCCGATGCCCAGATCGACGCCGTGGCTGCGATTCTTGCCGAGCTCGGTGTTGCAGATAAACCTACCATCTTGGTGTGGAACAAGCTCGATAAAGCTCCCTCTTGGATCAGCCGAGGCGGTCACGAGCTTCGGGTCAGCGCCCTCGAACATACAGGTATCGCAGAGCTGCTCTCCGCCGTCGAGAGGACCCTCCAGCAGCACCTAATTTCTGTAGACGTGGATATTCCCTATGCCGAAGGAAGCCTGCGCAGCAGGATCTTCACTCAAGGCTCGGTGCAGTGGTACAGAGACGGGCAAACAGGAACCCGCATGCACGCCTTCGTTCCTCCCGGCCTGGCCGAATCATTGAAACCGTTCCGAGCCTAGCACCTCGCCCTGGATACCGATCTCTATCCACTCAATCGGGATGGTACGCTCCGTTTCGGCGGCCGCTTGACGGGCCAATTGCAGCAGCCCGCGGCAGCAGGGAACCTCCATGGTTAGCACGGTAAGCGAACGGATTGCCGAGAAATCGATCATGGCTTTCAGCTTATCGAGATAGATGTCCTGGCTGCCGTCAAGCTTGGGACAGGCTATAGCCAGACGCTTACCGCGAAGGAATTCCCTGTGGAAATCACCATGAGCATAGGCGCTGCAGTCTGCGGCCAGCAGCACATCTGCATCTCTCAAGTAGGGCGCCGAAGAAGGAAGGAGATGCAGCTGCACGGGCCACTGGCGCAGCTCAGCGGGCAGGCGCTCCGGCGCTGTGACACCTTCCTCTCGCAGCATCTCTCCGGAGAGCTCCTCGACCCGCGCTCCCGGACAACCTCCGGCCCCACAACCTGCCCGCCGGCTGCCGGAGGAAACAACACGCTCTGTTGCAGCAATTTCATGCAGGCCCTTGTCCTCCAGTACAGATAGGGCTTGTTCGAGGTACTGCCCCTCCCCGTGCTCTTTGAGATGAACCAGATGAGCCCGGATCACTCCCTCGCCCTGGGCGATTACGTTCTCCATGACCCTGCGCTCGTCGTAGGGTTCTGCCTCCCGCTCCTCGATACGGATAGCCCCGAGAGGGCATTCGCCAATGCAGGCCCCGAGACCGTCACAGAAAAGATCACTTACCAGCCGTGCTTTGCCGTCGATCAGCTGAAGAGCACCTTCGGGACAGTTGGGTATACACTGACCGCAGCCATTGCACAGCCGCTCGTCTATATGAATGATTTTACGCTTCATCGCTACCTCCAAACCGGCGCGCGCTGCGCGGTATATGGCAAATATCGCTGCTGCTTCCCTGATTTTCCTTGATCCAGGTCAACACAAAGCGCTCCTTGATATTTTTGCACAAGGGCTTTAACAATGCAGAGGGGGAGGGAGAGTAGATCGTGGCGGTCGAATCATTCGATACCAGAAAGCTCCTGAAAAACACGGACTTTTTCCAGGGAATCTCTGAGAAAAGCCTGCGCGTCCTGGCGGCGATCTGTATACCCAAGAAGGTACAGAAACGGGAACTGATCTTCCTCGAGGGACAGGAGGGCCGTTCGATGTTCATCCTTGCCCAAGGCGCAGTGCAGCTCTACAAGACCGCGATCGACGGAAGAGAGATCGTGATCAAGACGGTAAAAGCCGGGGAAATTTTCGGCGAGGTGGTACTTTTCGAGGAAACCGAGTACCCGGTCAGCGCCGTTGCCCTGCAGAACTGCCTGCTTTTAGGCCTCCCCAAGCTGCAGATCGACTGCCTGTTGGTTTCCGATTCATTTCGCCGCGATTTCATAGCTATGTTGATGCGCAAGCAGCGCTATCTGACAGACCGCATCCTCCACCTGACAAGCCGCGACGTGGAACAGCGCTTCTTCTACTTCCTGCGGGAACAGTACGGGGAAAAAGAGGAGTATCGCATAACTTTGAGCAAACGAGATATCGCCGCGGCGATCGGTACGATTCCGGAGACCTTTTCCCGTTTACTTCTCCGTTTGAAACAGGAACAAACGATTCAGTGGGAGGGAGAGATCCTGCGCCTGGTCAAAGGGTTCTGGAAACAGCGGCCGGTTGATGAAATATAGCAGGACCGGACAGGCGGGAGGAAAAAAGCTACCGCAGCGTGTCGAGAAAAGCGGGCAGTTCCTGAATCCTTCCGATGCGGGGCACCTCGGCGGCAGCTCCGCTTCGGGAACTGTCCTCAGAAACCAACAGCACCCGACCCCCCAATTCCTGAAAGGAAAGCAGGTAGTCCAACCTGTTGTCAACGAACAAAACCTCGCGGGGCAAACGGCCCAGCTCGGCGAGCACCTTGCGGTACACGGCTTTTTCAGGCTTGCCTCGAAATTCACTGAAGCGAATGTCGAAGATCTTTTCAAACAGGTGCTCGATCTCGAGATACCGCAGGATGCGAACGGCATGTTCCCGGGGGGAGTTGGTAAGGATTGACTTGGGCAGCGGAATCGAGGACAGGGCTTGGGCCAGCTCCGTATCCTTGTGAAGAAAGCGTTCCACCTCCACAGGATGGCTGAACTCGAGGTAGGCTTCAGGCTCCTGAAAACCGTATTCATTGATCAATCCGGTCAGGGTCGTACCGTGCTCCCGGCTCAGCCGGCGGCGCAGGCGGGCCGCTTTTTCCTCTCCGAGCTGCAGGTAATCGGCGACAAAACGCGTCATTCGCCCCGAGATTTCTCCGATCAAGCCGCTGGAAGAGGGGTACAGCGTTTCATCCAGGTCTATGAGAAGATAGCTAACGTGGGGGGGTGCCGAACTCACGGGGGCACTGTACGGGTTTTCCCTCCCACTGTCCAGTACCTATATTTTTCCCTGCATTGCGGCCGGGGATGGTTTTGAACTAATATGGGTCCGGAGTATCTAGCTGTGAGTAACGACGTTCGCTCCTTGATTCGAGCAGCTCGCCTGCTGAGCTCCACCGTCAATGATCTTCGTTTCGGCGAGCCGGTAGCCTACGTCTACAATCCCTTGGCCTACGCCTGGCCGGCTTATAGAGAATACCTGCGCCGCTACGGCGAGCCGCCCAAGAGGGTGGTGTTCGTCGGCATGAATCCGGGGCCCTGGGGCATGGCTCAAACCGGTGTTCCCTTCGGGGAGGTCGTTGCGGTGCGCGACTGGATGGGGATCTCGGCTGAGATCGGCCGGCCGCAGCGCATGCATCCCCGCAAGCCCGTGCTGGGATTTGCCGTACACAGAAGCGAGGCCAGCGGCAAACGCCTCTGGGGCTTGATGAGGGAGCGCTTCGGCACTGCGGAGCATTTCTTCCGCGAGCATTTCGTGGCCAACTACTGTCCTCTTCTTTTTCTCGACGGCGAAGGAAGAAACATCACCCCGGACAAACTACGATCGGCGGACCGGAAAACGCTCTTCGCGCTCTGCGATGCTCATCTGCGGGCCGTGCTGCAATACAGCCGGCCTGAATGGGCGATCGGCATCGGCAGGTTCACGGAGCGGAGAATTCGCCTAGTCAGCGAAAACGAAGGCTGGCGGCACCTGAAGATCGGCGGAGTGCTCCATCCCAGTCCGGCAAATCCTCAGGCCAACAGGGGCTGGGCAGCCCGAATCACAGCAGAGCTAGCCGCTGTCGGTGTGTGGTGAGCTGATTGCGCTGCTCGGAGAGTATTTCCTCGAAATCTCTTTCAGTCGTTCGGAATTGATGATGATCGTGGCATAGATGGCGTCAAGATGGTAGTTCAAATCCCTCTGCATGTTCTCTGAAAGCTTGGCAAGTTTTTCCTGGTTGCTCTTCTTGCCCAGCCACTGCACGAGACCGAAACAGTCTTCGAAGACCTGCCGCATATCGCTTCGGATCGAATCGATGGTGGTGCGGATCTTGCTGATCCGTATCGTCTTGATCCGTTTATTCACCTGAGCGGAGCGTATGTAGTTTTTCACCTTGAGCAAGTCTTTCTCCAGCGCGTTGGCCGTACGAATCAGGTTCTCGAGAGACGCTTTTTTTCTTTCGATGCTCTCCCGGCCGATGATGTACGTGTACTCTATGTCCTTGCGCGGCGTCTTTCTCTCCCGGCCGGCCAAGCGGGCCAAAAACGAGCGCACCCTCTCGATGAGCTTGGGCTTTGGTTGATAGAGGAAATATATATTCTCGATTATCGGGAGCAGAGCGCCCACATCTTTGCTCCTGGCCAGGTAGCGATGCAGGACCCGCATGTATCTGCGCCGCTGGGAGGGAAAGCCTTTTTTATACTCCGGCTTCTGTGCGTACTTCTCCTCAATCCGCTTCTCCAGGCTTTCGTCGCTGACTTCGAGATCTTGAACGACCGCCTGGATCAGCTCCGGTTCGTAGCGCAGACCGAGGCGATCGCAGCGTTCCTTGATCAGGGCGTCGTATCCATCCGGATTTTTATTGTAGTTTTGCAGACCGGCGATATCGGCTTGGATCTCCATCCTCAACCTGACAGAGTATTCGTCAATCGTTATGAGCTCCAGGGTCTCGAAAAAGGGATCGATTCTCTGGCTCAACAGCTCGTCGATGTCCTTTTTCTTCTGCCGGGCAAGCACGGAGGCCTCGGAGTTTGGATCCTGCAGGATCCAAACAGAGTTTTTGAGAAACAGGTTCTCGATAAACTGCCGTATATCTGCATGGACTCGCCGTATGTCCCCGATTTCTTTGAGCTCGATGAAACGCGGACTGTTCATATAGGTATTTCGAATTGCGCTTATATTGTTGATCAGCCCGGTCAGCCAGCGTGAATTGTTTTGAACCTCGCCCTCGCTGCTTTGCAGGTTGTGCTTATAAAAGGAGATCTCTCTCGACTCGGGATCGAGGGCCGCCTGGATGTTGCTCTCAGGGGCAAAGGAACGCCGAAACGGGACGGTCAGGGTCCGTATCGATTCGGAGAGGGAACGGTACAGATCCTTGACATCCCCGGCGTTGTTCAGAAGCGTTTCTTTCTCTTCTTCAAGACGGCGCAGCAACTCGGAGATGGTCATAACAGGTACTTTCGCTCTCTACCCTTAAGTGTAGACCTCACAACTGCAAAGTCAATGTGTTTTCACCCCCGGGAGCGCGGTTCACAAAGTGCTTGAATTCATGGCGGCGCTTCCGATAATGGTAATGACTGAAACATGGGTTCTGGGTCCTGAGGGAATCTCCCTTGGGGCCTTTTTTTTCCCGTGCAGAAACCATAATTCAGCGCTGCAGACGAAGCTGCCACAGGGTATCCAGGCAGCCCTGGAGCGCCGAGCCGAGCGCCTCGCCTCCGGCAGTGGTGATATCCTGCTCGTTTTCGAAAACGGCGTAGGGCAATCCCTGCCCATTCACATTCAGGAATCCGGACTCGGCGGAAACCAGCGGGCCCCAATCGTCCTCCCCGTAAAGCTTTCTCATCTTCTCTTCGGGCAGGCTGTGCTCGAGGATGCTGTGCGGCTGACTGGGATTGAAACGTCTGCGGTTCTTTCGCAACGATTCTTCGAAAGAAACATCGATGTAGAGGACCACGGCTTGCTTCAGAACTTCCTGGGACAGCTCCTCAAAGGCGCGGCGGTAGCCGCCGTGCTCGCTGCCCCTGGAAAATTCGACGATTACCGTGTGGGTATCGTGAAGCTCGGCGTTGGATCTTCTCAGTTTCTCGTACTCGAGACTGAGACGCCGCACGAGCAGATCCCAGAAATACGGCTCCTTGAAGTAGCCGCCCTCTGTGCTGTACAACCGGGGCTTCCCCATATTTATGAGGATCTTGTCCTCCTCAAACCAGCTCCAAAGCATGGGAAAATCATCGACGATTTCCAGCTCTCCCAGGTGAAAACGGCTGCGGCGCCGCTCGCAGTCCAGCTTGCCCAGATAGTCTATAATCTCGCTCTTCCCCGAAGCAGGCCTGCCCACCAGGATGAGCACCTCAAAAATATCGGGTCTCTTGATCATATTCAGCGAGCCCGCACTTTCACTTCCCCCATCATGGCGAATCCGGTAACGCGCAGGCCCGGTCCGCGCTTGGGCAGTCCGATCGTAACCCGCTTGCTCTCCTTCGCCTCACCGAGAATCGGGACGACTTCGAGCCGTACGGGAAGCCCTTCCGGTACCGTTATCACTACACTGCTCATAAGAGCCAGGACGTTTATCTCAACGATCTCGGAAGGAAGTTCGAGGTCCCGGAAGTCCAGCTCGATAGAGCTCATCAGCATCCTGGTGTTTACCGTCTTGCATTTAAGCCACTGTCCCCTGTATCTGCGGCTCATCATGATGCCGAGGATGGGCTGCTCGTCCTCCTGGAGGACGAGTTCCCTGGCTTGTTTCGAGGAAGGCTCCTCCTCCCGGGGCTCAGCCAGCTCGCTCGGAATATCATCAATGATCCCGGCCAGCTCCTGGACAGATTTTGCCTGGTGGGCCAGGGAAACCCGGCGTTCAAACTCGTCTATCTCCAGACCGTTCCTGGCAAAACACTCGCTGAGTATCTTGATCGTCCGCTCCCTCTGAGCGGGAAGCCCCACAACACTCCGCTTGCTTTGCCTTTTTTCCCCATCCTCGGGAACACCGCCGGCACTCTTCATGGTCCCGTTCACCTGAGCCTTTATTCGCCGTTCAGACGCTCAAAGAGCTTGTAGAGGCTGTGGGTTCCCATGTTTTCCAGTCCGATGGCCATGGCGGAAACGTAGAACTGGTGGGCCAGGGCCAGCCCCGGCAGACTGAGCTTCATGCGCCGGGCCTCTTTGAGCGCGATATCCATATCCTTTACGAAGTGCTTTACAAAAAAGCCGGGATCGAAATTGCCCTTGGCGATACGAGGGCCGTAGTTGTTCAGGCTCCAGGAGGCGGCCGCACCGCTGCCCACCACGGCGATCATCTCCTCCAAATCCACTCCCGCTTTGTAGGCGTACAGCAGACACTCCACCACCCCGATCATGGTGGTTGCTATATGGATCTGGTTGCACATCTTGGTGTGCTGGCCTGCGCCGGCCGGTCCCATGTAGGCTATATTCTCGCCCATCAACTTGAAAAAGGGCATCACACGATCGAAAATCTCTCGATCGCCCCCTACCATGATGGCCAGCTTTCCCGACCGGGCACCGACATCTCCTCCGGAAACAGGCGCGTCCAGGGCGGCGATGGATTTGGCCTTGGCCTGTTCGTAGATCCGCTTGGCCAGTGTCGGCTCGGAAGTGGTCATCTCCACGATGACCGATCCGCCTTTGGCACCGGCCAACACGCCGGAATCGCCGAGAACCACATCTTCCACGTCTGCCGGGTAACCAACGATCGTGAAAATGCAGTCGCTATTTTCCGCCACCTGCTTGGGACCGTCGCACCACGTGGCTCCCGCTTCGAGAAGGTCCTTCGCTTTGGATTTCGTTCTGTTGTATACAAAAGCCGGATACCCTGCCTCTATCAAATGCAGGCACATTGACCTGCCCATTACCCCCGTGCCTATCCAGCCGATGTTCTTTGTCTCCATCTTGTCCTCCAAAACCTGTTCGAAATATGGCTCTGTGTTCGCGCTCAGTATAGCGGAAGATAGTCTCGAAAAACAACACGCCGTTGCCGAGCAACTGCAGGTGACTAACCCACCAATACCAGGCAGACGTGGACAGGGCATAGCATTTGTCCCATGAACCCCGCGACGTAAGCCAGCACCTTCACGAGCACCGGCAGGGAGAGAAGAAAATCGATGATCACGTTATGCGCTTACTCTTTCTGTGGCCCCTTTATAACAGATAATCCGTGTATGGTCAGCCTCTTCGCCGCTTCTGCCTGCGTAGTACTCGATTGGAAATCTCAACTCCGCAGGGGCTGCGCTAAAGCGGCTTTCTGTAGATCCTGTGGGTCTTGTAGATCTTGCCGCCCAGGGTCTGCATATCGCTGAGCATCAGGGTCGTTGTGTCGGCGATCTGCACCATCTCCGCCTTGGCGTATCCCGAATCCTTCACCGTGCGATACAGCTCGTAGTACAGCAGCCCGTTTCCCGCGAGCTTCTGATACTCGGGGAGGATGCCGGCGCCATTGACGATCAGGGTGTCGGTCCGCTTCCCCTCTGTCAGGATATCGATCAAAGTCAGGGGATTGAGCCGGCCCCGGGCCCGCTGCAGCGCGGCGGAGAGGTCGGGAAAGGCGAAGAGAAACCCGGCGACCCGGTCTTCGTAGAAGAGGATCTTGATCAGGGAAGGTTTTGAGACCATGAGCAGATTTTTGGCCAAGCTGTCTATCTCCTGCTCGCTCAAAGGGCAGAAATCTTCGTGGCTGACAAAGGAACGGTTGTACACCTCCCCGATCTGCCTGGCAATGCCGAGCAGCTCTCTCTTGGTCCGGAAACGGGGAACACGGAAACGACCCCGCTTGTAGTGAATATCAGCCACCCGGCGGATCTTTTCGGGAAGCTCGAAGTCGACGGCGTCTATCACAGCGGTGTAGAAATCCTTCTGTTTGCTGAAACCGCCCGCTTTGATCAACCGCTTATAGTAGGGCTGGTGGTAGTGCATCATGGTCATCGTGGCCCGGTGCTCGAAACCGTCGATCAACAGCCCGCCGCCATCCATGCCTGAAAATCCATAGGGCCCTGCGAGCTCTGTGAGCCCCCGCTCGCCCGCCCAGCGGCAGGCGGCTTCGAACAGCCGGCCGGCGGCCTCACCGTCGTCCAGGCATTCGAAGAAGTAGAAGCGGGCGCTTCGCTTACCGTTATGCTTATTGAACACTTTGTTTTCAAAAACCGCGATCCGGCCGACCGTCCGGCCGCTGCGCACGACCAGCAAAAAAGCAGCATCGGAATGCTTGAAAAAGGGGTGCTTTTGCTCGAGCACTGCACGGATCTGTGACTTGAAGGGCGGCACCCATTGGGGCGTTTCCCTGTACAAACGAAACGGCAGCTCCACGAACTCCTTGATCTGCTCTCTGTCTCGCGGTCCTACACGTCGAATCTCGAGAGAGGACATCGGCGAACCTCCTCAGGTATAGTCCTAGTAGATAAACTCCAGGCCCGCGATCCAGGAAACGCCGTAATCCTGCTCAACGCCGTACAGGTCGTTGCGGTCGCCTCCCTTGATGGAGAGATGGCTGAGCACGTTCAGGCCCTGATAGACATTCCAGCTGACGCTGGCCATCGTCAGAGCGGATAAATCGACTGGCGAGATGAGAGAGCGCAGCTGCAGGGACACAGTATTGCTCGGTGCAAAGGCGAGCTCGGGAAATATGTAGATGCCGTACTCCGTCGCTCCCGAGGCCTCGCTCCACCTCAGCCCCGGCCGGATCGCCGTCTCGAGCCGAAAAGAGAGCGTGCGATCCGCCCCGAGATTCACCAGGTGGAAAACCCCGGCCGAGATCGAGAACCACTCGTCCCACTGCCCCCAATCCGGCCTGTCCAGGGGAACGGTGAAAGAGGTGGACAGATTCCAGTCAACCAACAGGTGCCCGTGCAGGCTGAGGTAGGGTCGGTGCTCGTCGATTCCTCTTCCGATCACGAAGTAACCGCCTTCGAGAGTAGTCTTGCCGAGCTTGAAGGCCCCCCGCAGCCCTCCGGCCAGCTCGGAGAAGCGTGCCAGGCTGAGAATCTCATCGGTGGGTTCGGGCACCAGGAAACTCATGATATCTGTTTCGCCGGCACCGCCGGTACCGATCAGCCTCGATCCAGCTTCCAGATTGTAGGGAAAGATCACTCCCTCGAGGTAGGAAAAGGGCCCCAGGGGCAGGTAGAGGGCTGCCAGCCAGGCTGTCTGGTCGCGCAGGGCCGCTGCCGAGAAGTCTTCCGTTATCGGCTCCATGCTTCCCCAGATCACGTCTCCGGCGTTGAACACGAAACCATCTCCCCAGGAAACCCGGGTCTTGCCCAGGGTAAACCGGAACCAGGGAAAGCGCACCTTCACGTAGGCTCGCGGAACGTCGAGATAGAGGAAGGTCTCCGTCAGAGCCGACTCGAGTTGAAGCTGCCCTTTTACATTTTTGTTGCCCACGGATTTCAGGTCGAGGCTGCCCTCAACGGCAGCCGAAACATTTGCCCTGTCGTCGAAACGTAACACACCCGTAAAGGCGGCAATGGTCACCGAGGAGGATAGCTCGGCGAATCCTGCCACAGAGGCGGCAAGCAGGAAAACCAGGCACAGGAAAACCGCTCTCTGAGAGCCCGCCCGGCGGACCGCCGAGCGGGGAGTCCTGGCACCAGCCCTCACCATGAAAGCTCCTCCAGGCTGAAGATGTCGGGCGGCAGCTTCTCGTTCAATTCAAGCTTCTCGACCCGCATCTCTGTCGAGGAATTCTTCTTCATAGCGTCGCGCATGATCACGTAGTGGGCTATGTTCTTGCCGGCGATGGGCCGGATGTCGCCGATCTCCATCTCCTTGAGCAGCCGCCCGGAAAGGGAATAGGCGTTGGCCCGGGTAACCACCATATACTCGGCGTCGACCCAGGCTTCCTGCTTGGGGTAGGCGACCCCTCGTTTTTTCGCCTCCAGCACGATATGGTAATGCTTCCGCCCTTCGATGGTCTCCGTTCCGACCAGACTCACGTTGTAGAGCTTGAGCAGGTCCTTCTCGCCGGTCATGTCTTCGTAGGAAAAATCCGAGCCCATCACAGATTCTTTGAGAGC
>CAYMGP010000076.1:0-19325 GCA_964390045.1 uncultured Spirochaetaceae bacterium
GAACCCACATCATAAGCTTGGAAGGCTTAGGTAATAGCCATTATACGACGGGCGCCTGATAACCTTGCTGGGCTTCACAGAAACAAGGCGTGTGTAATATAGCAAAGGAAGGAACGGAATTTCAAGTGGTTTGGGATCTTTGCGGCAGGATATTGCGATAGGTTGTAGATAGCGGCAGGATATCGCGATAGACGGTATAAAAACGGCAGGATATTGCGATAGGTGGTATATAGTGGGAGGATATGGCGGCAGCCAGGATCTATTGACGGGCGCGCCAGAGAGAAAGACAGGAAACGGTTGCAGAAGGCGAGCGTTTGCGATATAAAGAGCTGAACTCACACGTAGAGGGAAGGTGTTTATGGGATCGAGGGGTGAGATCTTTTCCGCACGGACGGCCGCGGGCCGGAGAACCTATTTTTTCAACGTCAAGGAAAATCGACATGGTGATGTGTTCCTCAACCTCGTCGAGAGCAAGAAGAATGGGGAAACCGAGTTCGAGCGCCATTCCATCATTGTATTCGAGGAAGATCTCGAAAATTTTTTAACGGGCTTCAATCAAGCAGTCGAATTCATTCGGGAAAAGAGATCTTAAAGCTTTTTCTGTGGATCGAACACAATCTGTGTTTGTCGACATTTTCCCTGTGTGAGCGGGTGGGATACCCTTTATGGGACTCGAATCCGTAGCGGGGCTCAATTTCAGAGTAGGCGATCATCCAGAGGTCCCGCTCTGTCTTGGCGAGGATCGAGGCAGCCATGATGGCCGGCACTTTCTTGTCACCCTTTACCACGGCGCGCGCCTCGCAGGGGCAAACCGGGACGAAAAGCCCGTCAACCAGCACCATATCCGGGACAGGATACACACCGCTCAGAGCTCGACGCATCGCCAGCAGTGTAGCGGCGTGGATGTTGATACGATCGATCTCGGCGGGCCAGGCCCAGCCGATAGACCAGGCGGTTGCTCCGCTCTTGACAATCTTGGCAACTGTATGACGCCGACGGGCAGTGAGCAGTTTGGAATCGTTGAGCACGGCCGTGGGGAATCCATCGGGCAGCACGACCGCGGCGGCTGTAACCGGGCCGGCGATCGGACCGCGACCGGCTTCATCGATTCCACAGACAAGCATGAGCCCATGATAGCTGTCAGCAAGGCTTGGTGTACAGGGTAGGGCGGGGCGTTTGACCCAAGCATTGGACGCTGTTTGAAGCTTGTGGGTGCTCATAGGTAAAATAGGGAAACAGGGTATGAAAAATGAAAAACTTGACGGATAACTCGTTCGAGTGCTACAATGATTACTGTACAAGTCGCGTACGCTGGGAGGGTCGGTGCACCTAAAATCTATCGAGCTTTTCGGTTTCAAATCATTCGCTGAAAAAACGCGTGTGGATTTCGCCCGGGGCATCACCGCGTTGCTCGGTCCCAATGGATGTGGAAAGAGCAATGTAGTTGATGCCATCAAATGGGTCGTCGGCGAGCAGTCTGCGAAAGCGCTGCGCGCCGACAGAATGGACGACATCATCTTCAGCGGGACCGAAAACCGTAAAGCCTTGAGCGTGGCCGAGTCCGTCCTCACGTTTTCAAATGACAGTGCCCAACTCCCCCTTGACGCCGCAGAAATCTCAGTCAAGAGGCGGTTGTATCGAACCGGAGAAAGCGAGTACTTCATCAACAATGTTCCTGTACGCCTGCGCGAGATCAGGGAGCTGTTCTTCGATACAGGCATAGGAAAATCAGCCTATTCCGTTATGGAGCAGGGCAAGATCGATCAGATTCTCTCAAACAAGCCGGAGGACCGGCGCTATGTTTTCGAGGAGGCGGCTGGGATCACGAAATACCGCATCAAAGGCCTCGAAGCGGAACGGAAGCTCGAGAAGACCCGGGAGAATATACGTCAGGTAGAGGGAATCCTGGGCGAGGTCAAACGCAGCTACGAAAGCCTGAAATCGCAGGCTGCCAAAACCGAGTCCTACAGGCAACTGAAAGACGGGATCTTCGAAATCGAGCTGGACATGCAGCTGGTGAAACTCAAGGGTTTCAACAAAAGGAAGGAAGAGTTGGAGCGGAAGCTGGCCGACCGCATCGAAGGCCGGAACGCCTTAAAACAGGAAATCGATTCGCTTCGCCACAACATGGAGCAAAGCATAGACCTGGTCAACTCGATGGAATCCCGTCTGATCGAAAACCAGAAGAAGCTGTATCAGGCAGATCTCGATCGCCGCGGTAAAGAAAACCAGATCAAGATGCTGAGCGATCGCTGCGAAGAGATCGAGCACCAGATAGCAACGGAGCAGGAACGTTCCCGCTCTATAGAGAAAAAGCTCGAATCCTCCCGCGAGGAGACGACGGACAAGCAAAACGCGCTCGTCGAACTGCGTTCCTTGATCGCCAACGTCGAGAAGAATATCCATGGATTCGAGAGAGATATCCAACAATTCGAGGGCCGCATAACAAACAACGACCACTCTATTGTCCGTCTGCGGGAAGAGGCTTCCTCGCTCGAAGAGCAGGTGGAAACGCTTCGTATCGAGCTGCGTTCGCTGACAGACGACATCGTCACCGAATTGGATGAAAAACTGAAGGGCCTGGGATACTCCGCCCATGATAGAGAAAAAACGGAGACCCGGATCCGCTCGCTGCTCGACGAGATGAGGATTCAGCTGCAGGGCAGATCCAAACTTCTCGATGATTATCGCTCCCTCTCGGAGGTGGCGGCCGGGGAACGGTCCCAGGTACTCGAGACGCTGCGCCGGCTTTTCGAGGATTCGCTTGCCAAAATAGGGGAATTGACTGATCTGTTCGAGCAGTACAAGCGCTGTACGCCCGCTTTTTTAGAGGAGTTCCTGACTCCGGAGGGGATCATCACTCGGAAACGTGATCTGGACAACAGAATCACAGAGAACGTGAAGCAGCGGGCTGCCAAGAGCAAGGAAGCAGAGGATCTGCGGGATGAAAACCGCAGCCTGAATGCCAAGATCAGGGAATACAGGGGAACACTGGAAGAGCTGCGCGTCAATCGTGCCCAAACGCACACACGGAAATCGAGTTTGGATTCCGAGATCAAGCGGCTAGGGCAGCAGGTTTCCGAGCTGGAATACCAACTGAAGGAGAACAGCCGGGCGATCGAGGAAGCAAAGCAGCGTTTAACGGATATCAAGGAGCAGATAGATGAGCTTAGAGAGCAGCGCAGCGAATTGGAGAAGGCGGGCAAAGATACAAAAGTTGAGTTGACCCGGTTGGAGAGGGAGATCAACGTCGAGAACCAGCAGTTGGTCGGTACAGAGAAAGACCTGCAGAGCAAAATAGAAGGGCTCGAGCGGGAACAGGGCAATGTCGAAAAAGTGCAGATCGAGCTTGTCGAAACCAAGGCCGAGATCCGCAATCTCTACAGTAATTTCAGTGAAATGCACTCCCGCGATCTGGCCGATTTCGAATCCCGGATGGAGAAGGTCAAGGCGCCGCTCAAAGAACTCAGAGACAGTCACAGCTCTTTAAAGCAGAAGCTGAGAGCACTCGGGCAGGTCAATCTGATGGCTCCGGAAGAGTTCCGTGAAGTAAGCGAGCGCTATAGCTTTTTGACAGGCCAATTGGAGGATCTGCGCAGGGCTTCACTGGACCTGCAGAAGATCACCGAGGAGATTCACAGTGAGTCTTCGGAGGTGTTTCTCGATACCTACAATACGATACGCAAAAACTTCCACCTCATGTTCCGCAGATTGTTCGGAGGGGGTAGGGCGGAGTTGAAGCTGCTCGACCCGGAAAACGTGCTCGAATCGGGGATAGACATCTATGCTCAACCTCCGGGAAAAAAGCTGGAAAATATAAACCTTCTCTCGGGGGGAGAAAAGTCTCTAACGGCGATCGCACTGCTTTTCTCTTTCTTCGCGGTCAGGCCCTCGCCGTTTTGTATCCTTGACGAGATCGATGCGGCCCTCGATGACCAGAACATAGGCCGTTTTGTGCACGTGCTCAAAGAGTTTGCCAGCCAGTCCCAGTTCATCATCGTGACGCACAATAAGAAAACAATAGCCAGCGCCGATACTCTTCTGGGGATCACCATGGAGGAATCCGGGGTATCGAAGATCGTCGCTGTTCGTTTGGAGAACAGGATTGAGGAAAAGACTTACGCCTAACATACGATCCGTGCTTGAGAAGTTCTCCGCGCTACCGGAACGGAGAAAAATGATCGTGGTTTTCAGCTGTCTGTTCATAATTTCCGCCGTTACAACCCTGGCTGTTATCCTTTCCGCCGACCGGAGCGCTGAAAGCGCTCTGCTGCCCGACGATGGCGGGCAGAGGCAGGCTCAGGCGCCGGTCGTATCGCGTCTCGATGGAGAGATCGGCTCCCTTGATTTTATGCTGCCATTGGAAGACCAGTTGTCCTCCTCATCGCCCTATCAGCTGCGACCGAGGATGAGCCGCTGGAACGAAGAACAGGTGAACAGGTACTGGATCCCGCTGCAAGAAATTGCGCTGGATATCGTGGCCAAGGAGAATGATGCAAGAATAGAAGAGATGTTTGCAGAGATTCCTTGAAAAGAGAATCTCATGGGAGGGGAACAAAATGAGATCGCAAGCGAGGTTTCTAAGAAAAGGGGCCTGGCTGCTCGTTCGAGGCACGCTCGCTCTAGGCATGCTCACATTCAGCCTGTCCGGATGTCAGAGCGTAGTCAGCGGCGAACGAGCATCTGCGGGCAAGACGGAGGAGAGCGCTCCGGCGGGGAACAGCGCGGTCCGAGCTGCGGACACCCGTTTGGGTTTGTCTCTACCGCGGCCCGTGCTGCCCGAAAGCGTTTCTTTGAGCCTGCCGGGACAGCTTCCTGAACCGCGAATCATCGTTGCGCCGGTTGCTTCGCTTGACATGGAAGCGCGCGAAGTGCGCGAAGCGAGTTCCGAGCCTATATCGACATCAGAGCGAGCAGCTCCGTTTCTGCTGCCTGAACCAGAGGTAGCAAAGCCGCCCGCCGCCGAGCATCCGCACCTGGAAGCTGTTTTTTCTAGGATGATCGAGAGAGCCGTCCTATCTCCGAAGACTGATGAGTCGATCGCTTTGACTACCGAAGGCGATCGGAGTCGGGAGCGGCCTGCGCCTGCGAAAGACACAGAATCGAGCAGAGTGCTGAAAACTCCCGTTCAGGAAGAAGCGCTTTCGGTTCGGGCCGAGAGGGGAACGCCGGCTCTGGCCGTGGAGGAGCATCATCGCCGGCTGATTGCCCGCAGGGGAGACACGATAGGCATTGATCTCGAGGGTGGTCAGTGGATCTATATCGGCGTGCGTCGCCGAGGGTCCGACGCTGCCGGTGCCTCCGCCGAAGAGGGAATCTCCTTTGTTTCAAACCAGCATACTGCCCAAAAATCATCGTTTCGTTTCACTGCTGAGAATTACGGGGAGTACGAGATTTCTTTTCAGTCTCAAGACAACGTTCGTGCGGTTCTCCATAATGAAATCGTTCAGGTACAGGTGCTGCCCGAGGAGCAGTTCAGCGCCGCTCTGGGTTTGCAGACCGGGACGGCGGAGCCGATTTCCGGGAAGCAGCTCGAACAGGCCGAGATGCTGTTCGAAAGCGGGGAATACGAGCTGGCCTGTATCGAGTACCTCAAAAACTACCGCGACGGTGATGCACATCTCAACGACAGGCTGGCAGCCTGTTATTCCGCCTTGGGCGAGCCTCAGGCCGCTGTGAAGTACTACACAAAGAATGTGGGCTTGTCCGGGGAATACGGTGATCGGGCGGTGACGGGAATCATTCACTCGGCGGTCGAGCTCAGGGACAGCCGGCTTGTCATAGATGCCCTGCCCTCGCTGGTCGCTCTGGAAACGGTACCTATTGAGAACGAGCTGTTGGAGATTGGTCGTTTTCAAGCTGAACGTCAAGGATACTCCACAGCCATCACAGTTCTACAGGAGTACCTGGATCGCTACCCGGCGGGAAGTGACGTCGACGAGGTGTACTACCGCCTTGCCGAGATCTACGAGCAAGATTCCCCCCACAGGGACCTGCGCAAAGCGAGAGACTATTACCTGCTTCTCTACGAACGCTTTCCGGAGAGCCGCTTCGCCGACAGCGCGGGGAAGCGAATCCACTACCTGAACAGGCACTTCTTCCTCGTGCAGTGATGTTGCGGCTGCCGCGCGGGTGACGCCGGGCGGGCGAAGAGGCAAAGTCGTTGACAAGCGCCTGGAATAACAGTATATATTCTTCAAAGTCATGCTCGAACGGATTTCGGACAAACTAACAGATATCATTCGCCAGGTCTCAGGCAAGGCGCACATCTCCGAGAAGAACATCCAGGATGCTATCGGCGAGATCAAGCTTGCGCTTCTTGAAGCGGATGTATCTCTGCGCGTAGTCCGTCGCTTCGTCAACCGGACGAGTGAAGAAGCCTTGGGGGAGAAGGTTCTACGCTCCGTCTCTCCCGGCCAGCAATTCGTTAAGATCGTTCACGAAAAGATCGTTCAGCTGCTCGGAGACAGCCGTCAGGATCTGAAGCTCAAGGGCCCGGATACCCGCTCTGTTATCCTGCTCCTCGGGCTCCAGGGCTCCGGTAAGACGACAACCGCAGCCAAACTGGCCCTGCACCTCAAGGGATCGGGAAGGAAGCCCCTGCTCGTCGCAGCGGATCTGGTTCGACCAGCAGCTGTCGAGCAACTCTCGATACTTGCAGATCAGGCGGGGGTGGCCGTCTATAAGGAAGCTGAGAAAAACCCGGTTAAAGTGGTGTCCGGAGCGCTGCATATGGCGGCGAAAGAGCAGTATGACACGGTGATTATCGACACCTCGGGACGTCTGGAAATCGACGAGCAGATGATGAAAAAAATCCAGGCTGTCAAAAAGGCGGCAAAGCCCGACGAATGTATTCTGGTTGCCGATGCTATGACGGGTCAGGCCGCGGTGGATATAGCAAAGGTATTCCACGAGCAGCTGGAGCTGACAGGAGTGATTCTGAGCAAGTTCGACTCGGATGCCCGTGGTGGTGCCGCTCTTTCCATAAAGAGCATGACCGGAACCCCGATAAAGTTCATCGGCACAGGTGAGAAGCTTGCCGAGTTGGAGCCCTTTTACCCGGAGCGGATCGCGACCCGGATTCTCGGGATGGGCGACGTATTGAGCCTGGTGGAGAAAGCCCAGGAAGCCATTGATATCCAGGAGGCCGAAGAGCTTCAGGAGAAGATGATCCGGGAGACATTCACCCTGGAGGATTACCTGGATCAGTTCAGGCGAGTCCGCAAAATGGGAAGCCTGCAATCCCTGCTAGAGATGATACCGGGCGCGCGGGGGGCGATCGACGAAAGCCAGATTGACGGTGAGGAGATGAAGCGGGAAGAGGCGATCATCCTCTCCATGACTCTGGCGGAGCGGCGAAACCACCGCATCGTCGGACCGAGCAGGAGAAAAAGGATTGCCAGAGGCAGCGGTACCGCGGTGTACGACGTGAACAAGCTTTTAAAGAAGTTCGAGAAGACACGTTTGATGATGAAGAAAGTGAGCAAAAACAAGAAAGCACAGGCTGCTTTCCTCTCCCAGATGGGTCAGGGCAAGCCCGCCGGCCCGCTGGGAATGTAGCGCACAGCGAAGGAGGCATACGTTGAGTGTACGAATCAGATTGAAGCGGTTTGGAACAAAACGCAGACCCTATTACCGGATTGTGGTGATGGACTCGAGAAGTCCAAGGGATGGCAAGACGATCGAGGAAGTAGGTTTCTATCATCCCATCGAGATAGAGGAGAAACAGATCCGGGTAAAGGAGGAACGTATTCGAGACTGGTTGAACAAAGGAGCGAAGCCAAGCGATACCGTAAGGAAACTGCTTAACAACATCAATTTCCGAATTAAGTAGCTCATTCGATCGATCTATTACGTAAGGAGTGGCACGTGGAAAAGGAATTGGTGGAATACATCGCCAAGTCTTTGGTGGATGACCCGAGCGGAGTCGAAGTGAACGTGGTCGAGGGTGAAAAATCGACAATCCTCGAGCTCAAGGTTTCGGATGATGACATAGGAAAGGTAATCGGAAAACACGGGCGGATTGCCAAGGCGATTCGAACCATTTTGAGCGCTTCTTCGACAAAATTAGGAAAGAGGGTGGTGCTCGAAATACTCGATTAATGAAGCGGCACGCTGAATTGCTTGCTGAATTGCACGCTGAATTGCCCGATGAAATACTCGCTGTCGGGACTGTGAAAACATCTCATGGGTTGAAAGGGTATCTGAAGGTAAAGAGCCTGTCAGGCGAGAGCGAGCATTTTCTCCGCTTGAAAAAGTTATTTATAGGGACTGCCCGGCGCTTGCGGCCGTTCGAGGTGCAGGACGTGGTCGTGCGCAGTAGTGATCTTCTGTTGAAGCTGGCCGGAATCGAGGACCGGGAGACGGCAGACAAGTACCGTGGCTTGGATATCTGGGTCGATCGCCGCGAGGCCAGCAAGCTGGCGGAGGGAGAGTATTACTTCGCCGATCTTTGCCGCTGCCGTGTTGTGCGTAAAGGCAGAGAGATCGGAAGCGTTGCCTCCGTTGTAGAAGGAGGCGGCCGGGATTTTCTCGAGGTGAAAAGCAACACAGGAACGATGTTTCTCGTTCCATTTGCAGCTGCCTTCGTAGCAAGTGTGGATATTGAACATGGGAGCATCGAGCTGACAGAGGAGTATGAGCTTCCGTGATCTTTCATATATTGACCCTGTTCCCTGAGATTTTTGACGGGTATCGCAAGGCTTCGATACTGGCCAGGGCGTTGAATCAGGAGCAGGTCACACTCGACCTGATAGATATCAGGGACTATGCGCGTGACAAGCACAGAACCTGTGACGATGCCACCTACGGGGGCGGGGCGGGGATGGTTCTGAAACCGGAGCCGTTGGCGGCGGCCCTGGAATCGATTGCCGGAGTGAAAACCAGGGACAGCGCTGCCGGCCCGACTATGCGCGTTGTCTACCTCACTCCTTCGGGAAGGGTGTGGAACCAAGACATGGCTGCGAAGCTTGCCGCAGAGAATGAAGTGGCAATCATCTGCGGGCGTTACGAAGGTATCGATCAGAGGATTATCGATATGTTCGTGACGGATGAGATATCCGTCGGTGACTACATCCTCAGCGGGGGAGAGGTCGCCGCCATGGTTGTGTTGGATTCAGTTGTTCGCCTGGTAAAGGGTGTTATCAAGGAACAGTCCTTGGTGGAGGAGAGCTTTCGTAGAGGATTGCTCGAATACCCTCAATACACCCGCCCGGCCACGTTTCGCGGCCATGAAGTGCCGGATGTCCTCGTATCGGGACACCACGAGGAAATAGAACGCTGGAGACTGAAAAAAAGCATTGAAAAAACACTGCGCTTTCGTCCAGAGCTGATCGAGAAGCAGAGAGGAGAGGAAGATGGACAAAGTAAAAGCGATTGAAGCCGCGCAGATTCGAAGCGACCTGCCGGATTTCAATATCGGGGACACGCTCAGAGTTCATTACAAGATAGTAGAGGGGAGAAACGAGCGCGTTCAGGTGTTCGAAGGGCTATGCATAGCCATCAAGCGGTCGGGAGTCCGAAAGACATTCACAGCGCGCAAGGTTTCGTACGGAATCGGGGTGGAGAGGACGTTTCCACTAAACTCACCCCGGATTCAGAAGATCGAGATAACCCGAAGGGGTAGGGTACGCAGAGCGAAACTGTACTACATCCGGGATCGGGTTGGTAAAGCAGCTAAAGTTGCCGAACTGATTCAGAAAAAGAGCAAGAAGGAAAAAATAGCGGAAACGGAGTAGTGATACCGAATCCGATAGACTTTAAGCTCACACTTAGCGCCGGGTCCAGGGTCCACTTGCGATCCGGCGATTTTGTTTCCCTCAAGGTCATCAAACAGCTATCTCAATACAAATGGGCGGTGGCCGTCCGCGGGCGGGTGTTGCCTGCATATTCCAAGGTCGAGCTTTCTGCAGGACAGAGGCTGCGGGCTCTCGTGTCTATTCAGGGAAAACGAACGGTCCTGCAAATAACAGAAAACAGTCGGAATCCTATTCGCAGTGTTCTCCTCGAGCAGGGGATCGCAGGGGACAGAGCGATGGAGCAGATCCTGACGAGCTTCCTGCGCAGCGGACTCGGTGTGCGGCCCGAACGATTGCAGGAGGTTCGCCATCTGCTAGAAAGACTGCGGCTCGATCCTAAACGCTTCTCACGGATCGCAGCCTTGGCCCTGGACAAGGGAATTGACCTGCACTCCGAGGGTTTCGGGGAGCTGATCCAGGTACTCGGCCACGGCGAGCATGACGGCGGCGGTCGAAAATACAGGGGAAGGCAGATGCCCCCGGATGCGGAGGCTCTGGCCGACGACCTCCAATCCGCAGTCGAGGAGCCGGACAGTGAAGAAGGCTCGCCGCTGCAGATTTTCAACCATCTAAAAGGCTCCACGGCAAGCTGGGTGATTATTCCCTTCGATTACAGATACGGGCATTCGGGCCATATATATGGGACTGTACGGCTGCGCTACGACTCCCGGCAGAAGCGTACCGATAGAATGGTCGTTGCGGCAAGAGCCCCGAATGAACAGAAGTGGTCTTTTGTGATACAGCGATGCGCTGACGGCAGCTCCGATATGTACGTTCTCAGCGGCGGGAAGAAGATCAGTCGCAAAGCCAGGCAAGAACTCAACGTATTGCGGTTAAAATTGCAAAACCTCTGTGTAAAAATTGACGATACTATACGTGAAGACACAGGATTTGACGGTTTTTCCTTACCCTGGGAGGAGTTGTCCTATCGGACAATAGATACGGTACATTAACGAACCATCATGGAAAAAGCGGTAGCGGTACAGTATACAGAGCAACTCCCAGCCCCGATTGTCATTGCCAAAGGCAGAGGTGCTTTGGCCGAGCGCATCAAGGAAATAGCCCGGGAACACAATGTACATATCATGTCCGAGCCGGATCTTACCGACGCCCTGATTGAATTGCCCCTCGGAAGCCTGATTCCAGAGGAGTTTTACGGGGTGATTGCCGAGATCTTGGTCTATGTTCGTACACTCTCGGTATGATACTGTGGAGTTTGAGGAATAGCGAGGAATGAAAGCGATAAAGGTAACAGATTTACAGCCCGGCATGAGATTCGATTCTCCTGTGTACATCGAGGGGGAAAACATACTCGTTCCGGAAGGGGTAGCCATCCAAGAAAAAGACATAGATCGTTTGATCCGCTGGGATATAGACGAGGTATACACCGAAGGTTCCGAGATGGAAAAAGCAGCGGAAGCGGCCGCTGCCAAGCTCAAAGAATCTCCCACCTGGCTCCCTCCGCGAGAAGAAAAGTACATAAAGATTTATCGCTCGGCTGTTGAAAAAGCGGATGCCATATTCCAGGATATAGTGGATGGCACCTATTTGAATCACGAACCCATCGACTCGGTAGTCAAAGATATGCTCGATGTCCTGCGCCAGAGCAACAACGAGATGGTCCAGCTGATTCTGCTGGGGGAGTGGGTTGAGCGCAGATTATCTGTGAGCGCCGTTAACTGCATGATCATAGCGGCTGTTATCGGCTCTACCATGCGTTTGGCAAGTCATAGGTTGCTTCAGCTGGCTACCGGTGCACTCCTGCACGATGTGGGTATGTTGAGAGTGGACAGGGAGATTCTTCAGAAGCAGGGAAAGCTTAACAGCGACGAGCTGACCAAGGTCAGGACTCACCCTGTGATGGCTTATCAGATCATTTCCAAGGATATGAAGTATCCCGAAGAGATAGCGCTGATCGCCCTTCAGCACCACGAGCACTGGGACGGCAGAGGATATCCCCGCGGATTGAAAGGCGAAGACATCACACTGTTTGCCCGGATCGTGACGGTCGCCGATGCTTATGAAGCCATGGTCAGCGAACGGCCGTACAGAAACTCGATGATCGGCTATTCGGCCATGAAGAGTATCCTGAGCGACAATGGTCGACATTTCGATCCACAGGTACTTAAGGCTTTCCTCGAGAGCATGGGGGTGTTTCCCATTGGAAGTATTGTGCAGCTCAACAATTCGAGTATCGGTCGGGTAAGCGAAAATCATCCGCAAGCACCGCTGCGGCCTAAAATCGAGCTGCTTATCGATGAGTTCGGTACCGAGATCGAGGGAAAGGAAGTGCTCGATCTATTGGGAAAGAAGAATCTGTTTATTGTGAAAGCGATCGATCCAAAAACTATAGGGGAAGCGGAGGAGTGAACAATTGGCGCAAGGGAAGGGAGGGAGAGCGGAGAGCGGAGGAGTACCTGCGCCGGCGCGGATACGAAGTGATCGCGAGGAATTTTCGCAGCCGAAGAGGCGAGATCGATATCGTAGCAGCCAAGGGTGAAAGAGTCGTGTTTGTGGAGGTAAAAAATTGGAATTCTCTGGGGGCTGAAGATCTGGAGTATGCTATCGACCAGCGCAAGCAGCAAAGAATTCGAGAAGCTTCCCGGTACTTCATCTACAAGAATCCTGAGTTTCAGGGAAGGGAACTATCGTACGACGTGCTTTTGTTTTCCAGCAGGGAGCCTGAGATCAAACACTACGAAAATGCTTTTGACGGCGGTATGAGCTAGCGAGATGGTATCGGTGGACACGGGGTATGCGTTGTGGTTAGAATAGCGAAAAAGACAGATCCAAGGCGCTTGGCCGAGCTGAAGAAAAAGATAAACGACGAAAAATATCTGGCCGTAGCAATAAGCAAAATAGCGCAGGATCTGACGCTGAACATCCATAGAGAGGAATGATGGGGAGTGAGTAACTACAACAGATCGAAATCACGATTCAGTAGAGGCCGCCGGAAACCTGATAGATCCCAACCCCGAGTCGATTTTCCTCTCTGTCCTGTCTGCAATAAAGCGGTCCGTGACCTTACATCCGCGATCACGCACAAAGAGAGCGGGAAACCCGCCCACTTCGATTGCGTCCTTAAAACCTTGCGAGATGCCTACAATGTTCCCCAGAATGAAAAGGTTTGCTATCTCGGTAAGGGCTGCTTCGGCATCGTGCAGTTCAGACCGAACTCCAGCCCGCTGCGTTTCATCATCCGGCAGAGGATTCAGTACGAGGAAAACGATGCCGTTCCGCAGTGGCGTAAACCCCCGACCATCAACCTTTCTTTGCGCTAAAACTTCTAAAGCGTTACATTGCCACGGGCGTACGAATACACTATGATACAAAGCATAGGTGAAATAATTGGGGAGCGTTCATTATGTCACTTAAATATGCTCTTCTTGGTCTGCTCGCCGAAAGCCCAAAATACGGCTATGAGATCAAGCAGAAGTTCGAGGGTGCCCTGGGCAACGTCTGGTCTGTATCTTACGGGCAGCTGTATCCTACCCTGAGGCGACTCTCGGAGCTGGATTGGGTTACGAAAAAGACAGCTCCGGGGAAGAAGGCTGCAGAGAAGAACATTTACTCGATCACGGCCAAGGGCAAGAAGAAGCTGGACGAATGGTTGTTGAAGCCCCTGCGAACAAATTACAAAGTGAAAGATGAGTTTACGCTGAGGTTTCTGTTTTTCGACAAAATTCCACGAGAGAAGGTATTGGCCTACCTCAGGTCTCAACAGAAAAAGACAGTCATGCAGAAAGAGAACTTTCAGCGCACCCTGGTTTCGATCAGGGAGGAGATCAATTTTTTCCTCCAAGCCATCATCCGAAAGGGGATCATCCATCTCGAGGCGGAGAACCAATGGCTTGAAGAGGTGATCAATGATTTACAGGGAGAATCTACCGACTCTGAGTAGCTGAAGCTATTGATAATCCTTCAGCACTTCTAGGGTCTGCAAAGCTTTCCGCCGTACAGTTTTGATATAATTGCCCTGAGCGATACGAACCAAAGTTTTAGCCAAATCTCCGTACGCCTTGTCCTCGAGATCCCCGTCATTTGCCTCGACGATTTTTTCCACGGCTAGGCAGACCGCATAGGCCAGGTTATTGTCAGGCATTTGCGGATTGTCGTTTTCAAGAGTGTAGAGAAGGGCGCGCACCACCTCGTTGCCGTCGTTCATTCCGATCACTCCCAAGGAGTAAGCAGCTTCTGCCTGCACCATGGGCTCATCATCGATCAACAGGATTGAGACCAACGCGTCTTTTGCCCGTTCACCGCCCAAGCGGCCGAGCAGATTTGCCGCCCGCCGTCGCACTTCGGGATAATAGTTTATCAGGCGATTGGACTCTCGTATCCGCCGAGCCGTGCCTTCCATACCGAGATACTCGAGTACAAATTCCACCTTTTCCACCTTATCAACTTTGCCTTCCTCGATCATGGTTTCGATTTCGTCCAGCACGTCGAGCTTGATCTCCCGGTTGCCTGAAAAAGCCTTCTCGCTCAAAATTTGAAACTCGATATCCCGTAGATACAACTCTTCAACCGTCAACTCCCGTTCGGTTGTTTGGGCGCTGAGCAAGGCCCCGGCGGCAATGCCGCTAATAATCACGAGCGCTAATACTGCTTTTCGCTTCATCCTCGTCTCCACATATCTATAGTATATATTACCTCACTCCAATTTTCCACTTGCTATCCTCACGCACCAGCAAGTAGAGGAGCGCCCTCGTATCCCCAATCATGGCAAAAGCTTTGATCTGGGATTCGTCGATGAACTCAATTTCATCCAACTTCGCCTGCGTTCGGCTCGGTACCACTACGTAGATGAAATAGTCCTGCAGGTTTCTGAGATTGACCTTGTTTTTTCTAAGCAGCGGTTTCTGGGACTGCTCTTTGAGATACTCCGGATCGCTGGTTTTTTCAACGTATGCATTGGACAGATACATCAACCAGCTCTGATAATCCTCATTCTGAATGATCTCGTTGAGGTTGCGAATGAGCTCTTTTATTTCGTCAAAAGTTCTTGTATAGACCTCTTCTGTAACCACGAACTCTTCGGGTTCCGTTTCCTCTGTGATGCTCTGCAGCTCCTGCTCTTCCGGTTGCACCGTCTGTGCCACTTGGGGCTGGACTGCCTCGACTTCCTCGGGAGGAGGAGAAGAGGTTTCGCAGGCGGCGAGCACCAGCAGACACGCGAACAGCAAAATTTGAGGTTTCATCTGAGCCACTATTCTATAATTTTCGTCCTCTACTGTCAAAATCTTTCGAATTTATTGACCCGCGCTTGCATTTTCGACATACTATCCTCATAGTGAAGATGATATATCCGGGCTCTTTTGACCCGCCGACAAATGGACACTTCGACATCATGAAGCGGGCCGCGGTGATTTCCGAACAGCTCGAAATCGTAATTGCCGACAATCCACAGAAATCGTACCTCTTCAGCGCGGATGAACGGTTTGAGATGATAACCACGATGGTCGCCGATTTCCCGAACGTTCAGGTTACGATCTGGCGCGGGCTGATCGTGGATTTCGCGGTGAAAATCGGAGCCAGAGTCATCCTCCGTGGGGTGAGGGCGCTTTCAGATTTCGACTATGAGTTCGAGCTTTCCATGATGAATCGGGCGCTAAATCCAAAAATAGAAACACTGTTTATGCCGACAGATCAGAAGTACTTTGTTCTTCGCTCATCAGGCATAAAGGAAGTGGCTATGTTCGGAGGAGATATCTCTGAGATGGTCCCGCCCGTAGTGGAACAGAAGATGCTGGCCAAAGTCAAGGCCCTGCACAGGTAGTTGCTTAAGCCCCCCGCTACGGGTAACTCGAAGGGTTGACAGAGCGTTTCCAATACGTTATTTTTCAACACAATTCACTAATACTATTTAACAGGTAGAGATCGATGGCAGTACCAAAGGGAAAAATATCGAAAACACGATCGAGAAAACGAAAAGCGCAGACCATGCGTTTGCAGGTTCCAACTTTGATCGAATGCAGTAATTGCGGCAACAAAATGTTGCCCCATAGAGTCTGTCCTAAGTGTGGATTCTACAGGGGAAAACAGATACTTGAGCCGGAAGAGCTGGCTTGAGCCTAAAAACCTTTAGGAGGAATAAACATGGCCGATGATCTGTTTGAAAAAATGAAGAAGCTGATCGCCGATCGTTTGGAAATCGATGAGTCGAAGATCACGGAAGACTCTTCTTTTCGTCAGGACCTGGGCGCGGACAGCCTTGATACCTACGAGCTCGTGTATGCGATCGAGGAGGAAATGGGTATCACAATTCCCGATGAAAAAGCGAATGAATTCAACACCGTGCGGGATGCGCTCGAGTTCATAAAATCTGAATTGGAAAAGAAATAACTATATAAAAGGTGAACTTATCGCTGAAGGATCTACCCTTCACGGCTCCTGTTCCCAGCGGTGAACGAAAAAAGGAGCTGCAGCTTTTTCAAAAACACGCAAACATCAGGTTCAAGAGCCTCCCGCTCTTGAACCTGGCTTTTTCTCACCGATCCTATGCAAACGAGCAGGCCGATGGGGTCGACAACAACGAAAAATTGGAGTTTTTCGGCGACTCGGTTCTCGGCCTGGTGGTCAGCGAATACCTGGTTACCGCACTGCCTGATAAATCTGAAGGCGACATGGCGAAGATCAAGTCCTTTGTGGTAAGTGAGGAAAGCCTGGCAGAGATAGGGAGAAACCTGCGTCTGGACAACTACATCCTCATTGGAAAAGGTGAGGAGTATTCGGGGGGAAGATCGAAAAAAGCGCTTCTCGCCGATGCCATGGAGGCGATAATCGGAGCCTACTATCTGGATTCCGGCTTCAAGGCGGTGCGAACTTTCATAAGGGGTCTCTTAATTACAGAGATCAACAAGGTGCTCGAAGACCGCCACAAAAAGGACTACAAGACCCTCCTCCAGGAGTACGTACAGAAACGCTTCAAAAGCTATCCCCGCTACAGGGTCGTGCACCGCAAGGGTCCTGATCACAACCGAACGTTTTGCATAGAAGTCACAGTGAACAAGCATACCTACGGTCCGGGCAGCGGGAAGAACAAGAAAGAGGCCGAGCAGCAGGCTGCCGGTATCGCCTACAAAGCCCTCAAAGAGAAGCGGAAGCGGACCCGCAAAGGGCCTCAGCAATCGAGTTGAGCCCTCCCTATCCGATCCTGTTTTCGTAGTATTTCCCGGCAATTTTAAGCAACATTTCCCGCCTGTTCAGCGCAGGGTCCTCCAGAACGCTTTCCAGCAGCGCCTCCAATACCAGTCCCACCTCGGGACCGGGGGGGATCCCAAGCTCCCGTATGATGTCGTTGCCATCGACAGCCAGGTCCTTCAAGCTGAGCGCTTTGTCTCGACCGAGCACCTGCTCGATTCGTTTTTCCAACGCAACCAGGGATTCGGAGATGAAGTACTCACCGGTGATGGCCAGCTGGTCGGCTCGTCGCAGCGCAAGGATGTCGGCAAGATTTTCTTCTCCAATCCTGGCGACGAAACGCCGCACAGCGGCGTCGGTCCAGTTTTCCTCGTAGTGGAACATATGCTCTCGAATGAGGTGACAGACCCGTTTGCGGATTAGGTTGGAAAAGCGCAGGCGCCTTAGGATCCTGGAAGCGATTTCGCTGGAACGCTGTTCGTGCCGATGAAAGCTCAAGGATCCCTGGGCGTCCCGGCGCAAGCTCTCCGGTTTACCCACGTCGTGCAAAAGGGCGGCCAGACGCACTTCGAGGTTTTCCCGGGGCGCGGCATCGCAGGCATAGATGAGATGCTCGAACAGGTCGAAGCGGTGAAGATCTCCCTGCTCCGTTTCCCGGCAGCGGGCCAGTTCCGGTATGAGGAGGTCGAGCAGACCGCTGGATTTCATGAGCTTGAAGCCCAGAGAGGGTTTTTCCACTCCCAGAAGACGGATCAGCTCGTCGCGGATTCGCTCGGCGGAAACCTTGCCCACAGTCTCGAGACATCGGGCTATCCCGGTAAAGGTATGTTTTTCTATCTCAAAGCGAAACTGAGCGGCAAAGCGGCAGGCCCGAACAGGTCGCAGGCCGTCCTCCCGGAAGCGCGCCACCGGATCGCCGATTGCCCTGATAACTGCGGCCTTCAGGTCCCGCTGTCCGTGATGGGGATCGAGGAGATTCTTGCCGTGCAGATCATAGGCTATGGCGTTAATGGTGAAATCCCGCCGCTTGAGGTCTTCCTCGATGGATGGAGTGAAAACGACGGACTCGGGCCTGCGTCCATCGAGGTACTCCTGGTCGATTCGAAACGTTGTGACCTCGAAGCGTGTTCCTTCAAATAGAACCGTCACCGTACCGTGCTTGATTCCCGTGGGAATGACCCTGCGGAAAATCTTGCTTACCTCCTGGGGCAGGGCATCGGTGGCGATGTCGAAGTCCTGCAGTTGTTCGCCCCTGAACATGTCGCGCACCGCTCCACCTACGAGATAGCACTGGTAGCCGGCTCGCTCAAAAAAAGCGGCAAAGTTTCTGACGACCCTAGGTATTCTGAAGATCATACGCTTCTGCCCAAGATGGTGACCCGAAGCTTTCACCAGTGTCAATATAGAGCTCTACGCTTCAGTAAAGCCTTTTCAATAAAAAAACCCCCGGGATTTCCCCCGGGGGTCTTTCAATACTGCGCACTAGGCTAGCGCAGAAGCTCGAGCACTGTCTGCGGCTTGACATTGGCTTGGGCCAGCATGGCCATCGAGGACTGGATCAGGATCTGATTCTTCACGAAACTGACCATCTGTTCCGCCATATCTGTGTCCCGGATTCGGGACTCGGAAGCCTGCAGGTTCTCGGCGCCAACGGCCAGGCCCTTCATGGCGTACTCCAGACGGTTCTGGTAGGCGCCCATGTCCGCCCGCTGCTTGTTCACAAGCTTCAGGGCTTCATCGACCATACCGATCGTCATGTTGGCTCGATCGGGAGACGAAATGGAGATGAAGGTAGCCGTATGTGGTGGTCCGTTGGGGTTTTGCAGCCCCAACCCTTGAGCAGTCATTGTACCGATGTACAAGCGCTCGCGCTGGTCCATGTTTGCCCCGATGTGCAGCCACATACTGGCGGTGACTACGTTCTCTCCCGTGAAGCGGGCGAAACGACCGGTCAGCAGGTTCATCCCATTGAATTGGGCATGGGAGGCAATGCGGTTCACCTCGTCGATAAGGGCGGAGACTTCCACCTGGATCTGCATGCGGTCCTCGTCGGAGTAGATCCCGTTGGCGGCCTGGACAGCCAGCTCGCGGATACGCTGCAGGATGTCCGAAGACTCCTGGAGGTAACCCTCAGCGGTCTGAATGAAGGAGATGCCGTCCAAGGCATTCTTCTCAGCCCGATGCAACCCTCCAATCTGGGAACGCATCTTTTCAGACACGGCCAGACCGGAGGCGTCGTCGCCGGCGCGGTTGATCCGCATTCCGGAGGAGAGTTTCTCCATGTCCTTGTCGATTGCCCAGGAGTTGAACTTCTCCTGACGGTGGGCAAAGATGGCACTCATGTTGTGGTTGATGATCATTCAATCCTCCTTGATTGAATATTTT
>CAYMGP010000077.1:0-19094 GCA_964390045.1 uncultured Spirochaetaceae bacterium
ATCTTCTTATAAACAGATTTTGTATTATTTGCACTACAAAACAGGTAAAGGACAGAACAAAGCCGTTACCCTTCAACAACTTAGCCTTTTCAGATAATGGATAAGTTTAGAAAATGGGTCTGACCAATGAAGATGTGATGTATTCACTGAGGGGGGATTTGGGCATTGGTGTAGTTACAGGGGATCCTGGACGAGCCTCAGGTATCACAGCAAAGTGCAAGATCGCTGAACTATTGGAGATTGAGATCAACTCCGTTAATTATTTTAAATCACTGCTGTGACCCTTGATAGAATGGAAGGTTCGGCATAAAGAGCATGCTCGAGGAGGCGAACAGAATCTTTTAATATACGGTCTATTGGGGGGTGGATCGAAATGTGATCATATGGACTCTAAATCCATACAGCCGGGTGCAACACCGGGACTCCCCGCTTTTATTATTATTATGAAGCATTAGAAAGCATCGGTGTAAATGTCATGCACTTGATCATTTGAAGAACACAGAGAGGTATGTATTATGATCAAAGAGAAAACGCTCGCAGAAGCAAAGCAGGCTATCTTCGATTTTGATACGGAGAAAGCGGTTAATATTGTTCAAGAGGTGGTATCTAGTCAGGAAGATCCGTTGGAATTGATGGACAGTGCTTTTATCCCCGCTCTCAATGAAATCGGAGAGATGTTCAGCTCGGGTCGTATGTTCTTGCCTGAATTGATTCAGGCTGCCGAGGTGATGAAGGCCGTAACCGGGATCGTTACCGATTCTCTGCCAAAGGGCGCGCAGTCGATGGAGAAAGGGACAGTTGTCATGGGCACGGTTCAGGGGGATATACACGATATCGGTAAAACCCTCGTTGTCACCTTGATGGGTGTGAACGGCTACACGATTCATGATCTGGGGCGCGATGTCAGTAACGATGCATTCATCGATCGGGCAAAAGAAGTAGATGCCGACATTATCGGAACTAGCAGCTTGCTGACAACAACAATGCCCGGACAGAAAGAACTTGAAAAGGCGATAGCGGATGCCGGATTGAAGGGTAAGATAAAAACGATGGTGGGCGGGGCTCCGGTTACCCAAAGGTGGGCGAATCGGATCGGCGCTGATGCTTATGCGGAAAACGCCCATGAGGCCGTGGTGAAAGCAAACGAGCTTTTAGGTAAATAGAGTTTTAAAGGATGGTAAGCTGGTCTGAAATTCAAGCCCGACGATTGTTGGAGCTGGATGCCGCTGAGACTGAGCTCAATACACAGTTTGAGTCGTTAGCACAGAGGGACAAGAGGTTTCAGGAGCTGGAGAGCCGGCTGGTACAACAGCAGCGCCAGCATCTTGCGGAATTGCGGGAGATCCATCTAAGACCCGGTCTGTGTAGACTCGAAAGTGCCCTGACAGAAGTCCTGGTTCGGAATGATTTTGTCCAGGTCGTTACCCCCACGATTATGTCCCGGGGGCTTCTGGAAAAAATGTCCATCGGCGCGGACCATCCCCTGAACGATCAGATCTTCTGGCTTGATAAAGACAGATGTCTGCGGCCCATGCTGGCACCTCATTTGTACTACGTTCTGAAGGACCTCCTTCGTCTCTGGGAAAGCCCGGTGAGGATTTTTGAGGTGGGATCGTGTTTTCGAAAAGAATCTCAGGGGTCGCAGCATTCCAACGAGTTCACCATGCTCAACCTGGCCGAAATGGGGCTGGGGGAAGAGTCGCGGCAGGCCAGAATCGAGGAATTGGCTGCTTTGGTAACTGAAACGGCTGGTGTAAGAGAATACAGGTTTGAATCACAGAAATCAGTGGTGTACGGCGAGACAATCGATATCGTGTCCGGAGATCAAGGGATCGAGGTGGGCTCCGCGGCCATGGGGCCCCACGTGTTGGATAGGGCTTGGAGGATTTCCGTGCCATGGGTGGGCATTGGATTTGGTCTTGAGCGTTTGCTCATGATCGCCGCCGGAGGCAGAAACCTGGCCAGAATGGCAAGGAGCCTGAGCTATCTTGATGGTGTGCGTCTAAACATTTAAGATTAATAACTCTTTTAGAACCGGTCAGTGGCATAAGCCGCCAATAAAAACAGATGGTTAGGGGAAGTGGGCAGATTCAGGATTCAACATAGTTTGGAAGCCATACTACAAAAGACGTACCAAGATACCAGGCTTACAGAAGATGAAACTACATTTCTCCTTGGATTAAGAGATGGCGAGCAATTGAGCGCTCTTTTCCAGGCGGCAAGAGATCTACGTGCCAGGAATTTCGGTGATAAGATTTTTCTATACGGATTTATTTATCTCAGCACTTATTGCCGTAACGACTGTATTTTTTGCTACTTTCGCAGATCAAACACGTTCTGCCGGCGTTACAGGAAGGACGAGACCGAGATTCTGCAGGCGGCTGCACGCCTGGCGGAATCGGGAGTGAACCTGATTGATTTGACTCTGGGTGAAGATCCTGAATTCTATAGAGGTGATGGAGAGGGTTTTGATAGACTGCTCAGGCTGGTAGAACGGGTAAGAGAGGTTACCGGTCTTCCGATCATGGTTTCACCGGGAGCCGTTCCGGATCAGGTTCTGTGTGGGCTGGCTGAAGCGGGAGCCAGCTGGTATGCCTGTTATCAGGAGACGCACCAGAGGGCTCTATTCAACCGGCTGAGGCCGGGACAGAGCTACGATGATCGTCTTGGAAAAAAAATCCTTGCCCGCGAGTTGGGTATGTTCATCGAGGAAGGAATTCTCAGGGGGGTAGGGGAAAGGGCGCAGGATGTGGCGGATTCGCTTTCCAAAATGCGAGTGTTTGATGCTGACCAGGTAAGGGCCATGACATTTATTCCACAGGAAGGAACCCCTCTCGAAAACGCCGGTTCACCTGATTTTCTGCAAGAATTGATAACCATCGCTGTAATGCGGTTGACTTTTCCGGATAGGATGATACCTGCCTCCCTGGATGTGGTGGGTCTGGCCGGGTTGGAGCAGAGACTCGAGGCTGGTGCCAATGTGGTTACTTCGATTGTCCCTCCGGGACAGGGTTTGTCCGGTGTAGCTGAAAGTTTCCTGGACATTGAGGAGGGAAACCGCACGGTTGAAAGTGTAACTGCCACACTGGAGGTGAACGGTCTGCGGAAAGGCTCAGAAAAAGAATACCGGGCCTGGCTCGAGGGCCGCCGCGAGAAACTACGTGGGAGAGTTTCAAGGAAAGAGGTACAGTGCGGGTAGCCGTTATCGGGGGAAATCTTCAAGGAGTTGAAGCCTGCTATCTGGCACAAAAGGCCGGCTGGGAAGTTGTTCTCATCGACAAAAGAAGCAGTGTGCCCGCATCTGGTCTATGCGATTCAATTATACATTCAGATGTGACTCTGGAGAGTGAAGGTGGTCGCTGGATGAAAGGCTTTGACCTGGTTATTCCGGCCCTGGAAGACGCACAGGCCCTTTCCTGCCTAAGCCGGCAGACCCAGGCTGCGGATGTTCCTTTTGCCTTTGATGCCAAGGCCTATGCAGTTTCCTCGTCCAAAGTGAATTCCAACAGAATGTTTGAGCAGATAGGCATATCAGTGCCGCAAATGTGGCCGGATTGCGGTTTCCCAGTGGTTGCCAAGCCCTGCAACAGCAGCGGGAGCAGAGGAGTTCAGGTCCTGTGCAGCGAAGTTGACTACAAACGCAAAGAGGCCGTGGCGGGCGGTTTTGAAGATTGGGTCTTACAGGAATACGTCCAGGGAGAGTTGTTTTCGGTAGAGGTGATAGGATCTCCAGGAGAACATCATGCCGTTCAAATCACCGATCTGATTGTGGACGAGCATTATGACTGTAAAAGAGTGATGGCACCGACAACGATGTCCCCGGAGCTCGTCGTTGAGCTGGAGGGTATGGCACTCGCTATCGCGGATGCTTTGGAGTTGAGGGGCTTGATGGATCTGGAAGTAATAGTTCATGAGGAAAGCATAAAAGTACTGGAAGTGGATGCCAGAATACCCAGCCAGACCCCTACTGCCGTTTACTGGTCGACGGGAATGAACCTCGTGAAGGAATTGGTCAGCATTTTTTTATCCAATTCTGAGATATCGCAATTAAGCTTGCCGTCCCCCCGGGGGACGGTCTATGAGCACATAAAGGTGTCGCCAGGTTTGATAGAGGTAGCCGGAGAGCATATCATGAGTGGGGTAGATCCTCTCCATATCGTTGAAGAGTTTTTCGGTGTCAACGAGGCGATTACGAACTACACGCCGGGCCGCAGTGAATGGGTGGCTACATTGATCACATCGGGAACCGACCGGGGGGAGGCTTGGGACAGGAGAGAAGAGGCGATCCGGGATATCCGTAGGAAGTTCGAATTGAGCATGTATTACGATCGAGGACCGGCGCGATGACAAGACGAAAGCAGGAAGAGGATTTGCATCGGTATCAAACCTGCTGATCGGTGTTGCGCAGTATTTGGATTTTGAAGAATGAATAAAGAAGAAACAACGCCAAAGTACGATGTGAGATACTATAGGAAGAGGATTGAACTCTTTAGACTGATAGACAAGATAAAACTTTGGCCCTCCCGTCGAGGCATCCTTCATGGAATCAAATCAATAGAGATAATCGGAGATCAGGCCAGGATTACAACGCACTGTAACAAAACATTCCTGATAAACAATTCCAAGAACAGCCGCGCAGCCAGATGGCTTAGAAACAAATGGTTCAAAGGTGTATGTCCAGCCTGTGGCATTCCAGAATGGAAGCTGGCTAAGTATTCTTCAACGCTATTTAAACGCAAATACGGTTCATCACTAACAGATCGTAGAGAACTTCCTTAAGTCGGCCGTTCCCACGATGACCGGTGTTAATGGTACCGGTACGACGGCCGCGAACACCGAATTCAATCGAGGCTTTTTCGGTACCTGTCGATCAGCTCCTTCTCGATGCCTAAGCGGGTGAGGGTTTCTACGGTAGGCCTTCCTTGCTCATCCCAACCGCGGAGGAAGTAATATTGCCCCAGGGCCGCCTCGAAAGCTTGCTCGGTCATCTCAATGCCTTTCGGTGGGCCGTCGGGCAGTGTCTCCTTATAGAATCTGTCCGGCAGCCGGTCCTCTTTTCTGGTAAAGCCGGCCATGATGTTGAACATCCTCTGCAGGTTGAAGATACGTTCACCGGTCTTATCTACTTTGTCCGCCGGCCAGCTGCCTCCATAGGTTACCTCGAACAACTTACCAATGGTTTCACTGGTGATCGGCCAAAAATCACAGATACCCATAGAGAACTTGGCGAACTGGGAGTTCTGGCCCTCCACTACCAATCTGGCTTTGCCCTCGAAAGTAAAGGGATCCAGATCACCCCAGGCTTCCTCGGCGATGGGGTAGGTGCTCATGTGGCAACCGCCTCGGGGAGCGGTGGCATAGGCCAGACCCATAGCCCAGGAACCCCTCGGATCGTATCCCGGAAGCTCCATCCCCTTGATCTGCATGGCCAATTCCGGAGCACCGTACTTCTCCGCCACCCCTTGCGCCCCGAGAGCGGCTTCTTTGCCCGTACCCCGCAGGGCGGCAATATCGCGGACTATCTCGATGGCTTTCATGGTGTCACCAAATCGAATGCCGAAGTCATGGATTCCCCGCTCGGTCATCTCCATCATGCAGGCCAAGACGCCTCCGGTGGAGATGGTGTCCAGACCCAGGTCGTCGCACAGCGCGTTGAGCTCGATCAGTAGCTTTGGATCGCCGTTGCCGATATTCGAGCCGCAGAGAGCGATGGTTTCGAACTCCGGTCCTTCCACGGCGCTTTCCTCAGCTTGTACGTAGTTTCCGCAGGCGATACCGCAGGAGAAGCAGGCCTTCTTGTTCTTGCGCAGGCTTTTATAGGTTTCTCCATTGATGTTTTTCGAACCTTCGAAGCATCCGGTCTGGAAGTTTCGGGTGGGAAGCAGTCCCGACTCCTGGGTCATGTCCAACAATACAGGTGTCCCGTATTCGTAGATGTCGAAGTCCGGCTCTAGGATGCCGTCGTATTTGTGGGCTTCCGCAGCGACCGCCATACATTTTTCGATGTCGGCTACCTGTACGTCCAGCCAGCCCCGGACCGCGATCGCCTTCAGATTCTTGCTGCCCATTACCGCTCCCAAACCGCCTCGTCCCAGCTGTCGGTAACGCTCAGAGCAGATGCAGGAGTAGCGAACCAGGTTCTCCCCGGCAGGTCCTATGGTCAGGACCTTCACCTGGTCGTCCCAGACTTTTTGCTTGATCCTGGCTTCCGTCTCAAACGCGCCGGCCCCTTTCAGGTCCTCGGCGTCCCGAATTTCCACTCGATCAGGATCGATGTACAAATAGCAGAGCCTCTTGGCTTTGCCAGAAAGGGTAACCGCGTCGTAGCCGGCGTATTTCAATTCCGCGCCGATATGTCCTCCTACCGAGCCATCCGATATAGTTCCGGTTTGAGGAGATTTGGCGGCCACGGCCAGCTTTGCCGAGCAGGATACAATCGTCCCGGCCATGATCGAAGTGGCCAGCACCAGCTTGTTCTCAGGCGAGAGAGGATCGACGGTGGGATCAAAGCCATCCATTAACAGCCGCGTTGCCAGGCCTTTCTGGCCCGTGTACAGCTCGATCCATTCCTTTGGAGTTACCTTTGTTCGGATCAGATCTTTGTCCAGATCTACGGTCAGTATCCTGCCCGTTATGCTGTTCATGAGGTCTTCTCCTTCAGCGTGATTACGGATTTCGGACACCATTCGACACACTTTGGTGATCCCCCGCAGAGATCGCAGATAATCGATTTTCTGTCCGCGTTCAGGTAGATCACATTATTAGGGCAGCTACGGACGCAATCCCCGCAGCCGATACAGATCTGATGGTCTACGATCATCCAACGGCCGTTGTTGGATATCGCTCCCACCGGGCAGACCTCTTCGCACTTCTTGCAGAAGATGCAGTGTTGCGAGCCGATGTGAATCCCCTTTTCCGTGTATTCGTGGATGATCTTGAGGCGAGCTTTTTCCGGGTTAAACACCCCATCGTGAAAGGCGGAGCAGGCTAACTGACACAACCGGCAGCCCGTGCAATCGGCAAGTTTCAGACGTAGCGGCATGGCAACTCTCCCAACGCGCCTGGTTTTAGTACGATCATTCTATCACTCCGATGTTGATTTACAAGATTGGCTTCAGATAAATTAGAAGAATGTGATCCCGGTGTTAGAGCTGGGATAGTCCAGAATTTTTCAAATCCTGAAGGCAAGGCGTAATTATTGTGACGAAAGGGAAATCTTGTCGCTAGGAGGTAGAGAAACTGCAGCACTCTGAGTTGACAACACAGGAGAAATACTCTTAGGCTGAGACGAGGAATCCACCAGAGAATGGAATATGATTACCCGCGACATGAGAACCCCACCATCATGGGCGTGAAAACATAGACGTGAAAACCGACAGCTATCTGGCACAAGTCGTGAAACTCGGCTACCCCCTTCTGGCCGGGATGTTCGCCGAATACATCATGTACATCGCCGACTCCATTATGGTGGGCAGGCTGGGCACCGAGCACCTGGCGGCGGTCGCCATCGGGGGGCTGGTTGTGGAAATCCTCTGGGTTTTTGCCTGGACCGTGGCGCCAGGCGTCCAGACCATCTGTTCCCGCAGATTCGGGATGCAGGATAAGAAGTCCGCCGAGTTTACCGGTGAAGTGTTCAACATCGGACTAATCTTCGGGGTGGCAGCCGGTCTGATGACCCTGACCGCCTCCTTCGCCTCCAAGGCCGTTATTTCCGCCCTGGTGCAGAGCCGGAGAACCGTGGTTCTGTCCATGGATTATATCCGCATCATCCGCTGGTCCATTCCCATATCTGCTCTGTTCTACACGATCTATGGTTTCCTCGCTGGAATCAAGAAAACCAAGCAGGTAATGTACGCGACCATCGGCACGAATGTGCTGAACGTTATTCTCAACTACATTCTGATCTTCGGCAAACTGGGTTTTCCCGCCCTGGGGATCCGGGGTGCGGCCTGGGGAACCCTGATCGCACAGGCCGCCGGACTGCTGTATTTCGCTCTGATTGTAACGATCCCTCGGGAGTACCGGATCTACAGGCTGTTTTCGTTCGCCCGTATCCCGATACCCCTGATCATCGATATCGCCCGTACCTGGCTTCCCCTCTGTATCCAGTACGTATTCTCCTTCACGATCTTCCTCCTCTATGAAGGAGTTATCAGCGAATTCGGCATCGCTCACCTGGCGGCGATTCACATTGTCTTTTCCCTCTTCCTATTCGGAAAAACTATAGCCGGAGGATTTGCAGATGGCGCTGCGATTCTGGTAGGGAATTCGTTGGGGCGGGGCGAAAGGAAAGCGGCGGTTCGTTATACCAAAGTGAGCATGGCAATCGGGGCGGTTATCGGCTGCATTACCCTGCTCCTGGCCCGCTTCACTCCCGCTCTGATCGTAAAAATTTTTAATAGCGAGATCGATACCCTTGCTGCCGGCACCCGGGCTTTGAAGTTTTTTTCAGTATTCTATTTGTTGGGCATATTCAGTCACTCCATCGAAACGGTTTTTACCCACAACGGCTGGAGCAGTTTCGTCTTCATCTCCGATGCGGCCTGCAATTCCGCATTCACCCTCGGCTTCACCCTGATTGCGCTCAATGTGTTCCAGACCGGCATCCGGACCATATGGCTGGGCTACGCTATCTATGTGGTCGTGTTTACAGTGTTGCTGGGCGGAGGTTTTTTCTCAATGCGCTGGACTCGTCTGCGGGTAGACAGAGGGGCGGAATCGACGCCGTGATTCGGCCCCCGGCGCGTCGTTTCCGACGCGTCCATGTGGTCAAAACTCCAGATGATTTTCTTGTTGGTAATCGGCAGCGTGATGGAAGATCCGGGACCGCCCATCTTCTTCGTAGACGGGATAATATCGTCACCTTTCTCGATGGCCTCGCGCACCGGCTTGCCAAATCTTGGATGAAGGATGGCCGCTGCATGTTCGATCTCGCCCTCGATGCCGAATACAGCTCTTTTCTTGTCGCTGAGTTTTCCGAACCTTCTCAGACGTAACAAGCTCAAACCTTGGTTAACGCGCAGCGAGGTGGAAAATCGTGTGCAACCTTGTAGTGCAACCTTGTAGCTGATAGTTGGTGTTAGTGTAGAATTTGGTTCGAAATTTTAGGCTTGGGAAAGGCCACCGTAGGCTCCATGATATTGAGTCAACTCTTTCGCCCATCCTCGGCCGAGTAGAACAAATCTCCTGAAAGTTGTACCTCCCGTGCACTGCGCCGAAGCGCGGCATACAATCTATAGCGCCGCATATACCTGAGATCCACGGAGCGGGATGTGCTTCAGCAGCTATCGCTCTACGATCTCCACCCTTCTGTTCTTGGCCGCCCCTTCCTCGGTGTTGTTCGACGCCACGGGACAGAGCGCCCCGACGCCATACGCCTCGAGCTGGTTCCTGGCGACGCCGTATTTGGAAATGAGCTCATCCATGACAGCCTTGGCCCTCTCTTGCGAGAGCTTCATGCCGGAATCGAAATCTCCCACTCCGGCGGCATGGCCGACCACAATAAATTGCTGATCGGCATTGGCTTTCAAGAAATCAGCGACAGTGGCCAAAGCTTCCGCGGACTCCGGCAGGATATCCGCCTTGTCGGCGTTGAAATGAATATCATAGATGGCGATATGGCCCGTTGCGGAAATATCTTCTGAAATAGTCGCAGCGGAAACCAAACCGGTGTCTACAGCCTCGACCTCGATGATATCCTGGGTAATCAGCGTGTAGCTCTCATCCACGACGGCATAGATAGCGGCGTAGATATCCTTGCCGCTGTCATGGCCTCGGGCGGCAATAAAACAGTGGTTGTTGTTCCAGTTGGGAAAACCTTTACCCAGTCCGAATTTCTCATTGTTCAATCCATTATAATAGCCGCCTGCTACGTAGTATTTATCCTTCCAGGTATGCGGGCGGTCGCTGACACCGAGCTGGTCGTTGGCAATGGCGATCAGGACTTCAAAGCCGGCTTTTTTAAACGCCGCCTTGTAGTTATGCAGCACAAACTCGGAGTTGTTATCAGGCGAAACGGTATATTGTATACGGATGACTTTGCCCTCTAAAGACATGGGGCCATTCCAGTCGATAGTTCCCTTATCACTGACAGGCAACAGATAAGTACCCCACTTCGTCTCTTTGTAAAATTCAATGACCGAACCTTCGAAACGGGACAGCAGGGGATAATCCTTGCCGTTTTCAATGTCCGCCGTTCTTTGCGCGTAGACCGGCGATAAAGACAGTAGTGTTCCGATAATCAAGATCAAACTCAAGTTTTTCACATTGAAACTCCCTTAAAGTATTAAACGTTCGAAGTATTATATTTGAAAAAAGGAAAAAAGCAAGTGTGCCCGAATTTACAGCATTGTACGGACACTACTCACACGGGAGACCTACTCATATTATCTATCACTAAAATGTGTTTTCTTCCTTGTCCAGCTGACGAGGGAAGATTTAGAATAGGGAAACCCTCGCCCGAGAAACGCCAACAGCTCGAGCAACCCGGGAAGATCTACTCTGGCCTATTCCTACATCGGTACGGACACGACAGCGTGGACGCCTGATCTAGAAGCGGTTCCAGGATCCGGGGAGAGGTCCATGTAAACGTACTTGAGAGGCAGGAGATGATAAAACGAATAACAAGCAAGGTGCTGTTTCGCTCTCCCTGGTTGGAGGTGATCGTGATGTGTGCCGTGGTGCTGCTATCCTTCTGTGCCTTGATGCTGATCACCAAGGGTGCTGAAGCTCCTCCGGGGGGATTGTCGTTGAACAGCATATCGCTGCTGGCTTTCGGCTTCTTTCTTTTGAGCTTTGCCATCGCCATCATTGCGGTAATGGCCGGCATCGGCGGGGGCGTGCTGTTCACACCGATTATGCTGGCCTTTACCCCGGTCAACAGCTTGATCGTGCGGGGAACAGGATTGATCGTGGCCATGTTCAGCGGCTTGATCTCCTCAGGTCCGCTGGCCCGCAAGGGCCTGGGGAATCTGAAGCTGGCCATGGTCTGCTGCCTGGGCTACGGGAGTGGTTCGTTTATCGGCGCGCGGTTGGCCATCATGGCCAGCAGGTATCTCGGGCTGGTAGGCGAAGGCCTGGTGCGCATCAGTCTCGGTCTGATCGTCCTCACGTTGGCAGTGTACTTCCTGCGGGGCGGCATCAAGGTCGAGTGGCCCCGGGTCGAGCATGAAGATCGCTTCAGCCGCTGGCTGGGTCTTTCCCAACCGTACTACGAGGAGTCAACGGAAGAAATCGTGGAGTACCGAATCACCCGGGCCGCGTGGGGGATCCTGGCGATGATCGGCGTGGGTCTGATCTCCGGATTTTTCGGCCTCGGTGCGGGATGGGCGATCGTACCGGTGATGAACCTGATCATGGCCGTGCCGCTGAAGGTGGCGGCGGCCTGCAGCGGTATCCTGATCGGAATGGGTGACTGCATCTCGGTGTGGCCCTATATCTTCGCCGGGGCGGTCATTCCCCTTTTCGCTGCCCTGTGGCTGGTCGGGCAGGTGGTCGGAGGTATCGTGGGAGCCCAGGTGCTGATACACATCAAATCCGGATCAATACGGTTGATCCTCATCGGAATCATGCTGTATTCGAGCTTCGGCCTGGTAACCAAGGGGTTGATTACTTTGGGAGTGATTCCCGCCGTATCCGGATGGCTGCAGATCGCCGTGTTGGCTGTAATCTTTGGCGGAGTTGTCGCCGCTCTGTTCGGCAAGTTTCCCATTCATGCCCGAAGCAAGCAAAGTCGTGGAGGTGGGCGCTGATGGAAAAATCACAAGTACCGAAACCACAGATCGTCTACGGAACGATCATCTATTGGCTGTGCATTGCCGCCGCCTTCATATGCACCATCGGCCCCGTACTGGCCATCTTGCTTCCTTCCTCGAACCTGCTCGATCCGCACTACCTGTTCTACTCGATATGGCAGGGGAATTCCCCCGCAGAGATCTGGGAGGAAATGTCCCGGGGATACCCGGGCGCGCATTTCTGGATCGGCCGGCTCAACCAACCGGATGCTTTAATACAGCTGGGCCTGGTTGCCGGTTGTTCATGCAGTGGGCTGGCTCTTCTGGCTGCCGTACCGGCATTCCTGCGGGAGAAGCCATGCCAGATCGGGTGGGCGGCGATCGCCCTGGTGATCACGATCCAAATAATACTGTCGGTGCTGGGGGTCTATAGTAGTTGAGGCCTCGCTAGGCCTCGATCACCGGGCAGGGCGCCCGCTCAGTCAGCATGTCCACCGGGGAACCGAAAAACTGTTTGATCCATTGCGGCCGTTTTGAACGTGTGGTGATGATGAGCTCGGGCCGATAGGTTCGTGCCAGCTCCAGTGTCTTCAGGGCGAATCTGCCGGTTCGAACATGGACCTTCACGGACATCGAACGGGCCTCCGCCCGCTGCACGATTTCCTTCACCCTGCTGCGGGCCATTCGTCGATGCTCCTCGAGGATTTCGTGCTCGCACCTGGATTTGAGCTTCTCGTACAGGCCGACATCGCTGCCGATGAAATAGCGGGCCAGGTTGATGTCCACGATGTAGGTGATGATCAGGTGCCCGCCGGGTCCTGCCCGATCGAGGGCAAAGGCGATAGCCTCCTCGCAGTGCCGAAAGGTCGATAGAGCAAGCATTACTGTGGGCACAACCAACTCCTTCGTATCAAACGGATGTAGAACATCGGGCTGGAATCCACCGCAAAACGGTACCCTCGTTTCTCTGCCCAAGGCGTTGTTCCGGCGGGCGACGCCCATACTGCGGTCTCTCAAGTGAAGCGACGCGCCGGCACTATGTGCAGAGCACCTTCTCCGGAGGTACCCAATCCCGGCCCCGGTGGCAACGCTGGTGCGATTGCTAAAGTATACGGCGAATAGGCTCGCTCGTGAATAGCATCATAGTCCAGGTGCGATTTCCCCGACGCATCGCTCGAATGTACGAAGGCTACACGCCCCCGGCTGGATCCAAACTTCATGTAATCTCCATCTGCCTCCCTGCCTGCTCCGGCGCAGTATTGCGTCCTTCGCTGGTTATCGGTTGCATCAGAGAGACTCCCTCTTGATCCAAGACTGGGGTAGGTTGATCCGCCAGCGTAATTTCTATTGGACTTCTTTGGTGCAGGCCGTGGATGCATGCTGTAGGTGGCTTGATCGCCCCATAGCTTCCAAATCTGCGGCGTAACCGGCTTTGCTCCAATTATAAAAATTGCTATCACTTTTCCCTATCACTTCTCCCTCGGGATCCGTGTTTGCTTGCTGCTTGCGAGGGCACCCTAACTGATTCTAACCGATTAGGCCCGGTCAACGGAAGTCTTGTTCTTTCTTTTATTTTCGTTTAAGATAAGAAACGAAAAAAAACAAAAGGAGCTCCCATGCAGAATATCGGTGTACTCTTTGGGAATCGAGACTTCTTCCCCGATCATCTGGTGACAGAAGCACGGAACCACGTGACGGCCCTTTTCGCGCAGCTGGAGATCAATCCGGTCATGGTATCGGAATCGGATACCAAGCTCGGCGGCATTGAGACCTTCGCAGACGCGCAGAGGTGTGCAGATCTTTTTAAAGCCAAGGGTGAGGCCATCGAAGGTATTCTGGTTGTCCTGCCGAACTTCGGCAACGAGAAGGGAATCGCCGACGCCATCCGCATGTCGGGGTTGGACTGCCCGGTCCTGGTGCAGGCGTATCCCGATGATCTCAAACGGTTGGAACCTGCATCCCGGCGGGATGGTTTCTGCGGCAAGATCTCGGTGTGCAACAATCTCAGGCAGTACGGGATCCCCTTCTCTTTGACCACCAGGCATGTCGCTGCGATCAACTCGGAGTCGTTTCGCGAAGATATGCTGCGATTTCTAGGCGTGTGCCGGGTGGTCTCCAGGATGCGCCGAGTGCGACTGGGCGCAGTCGGGGCCCGGCCCGGGGCGTTCAACACGGTGCGGTTCAGCGAGAAGATACTGGAGCGGCAGGGAATTTCGGTCTCGACAGTCGATCTCTCCGAGATCTTCGCCTCCATAGACAAGCTGGCCGACGGTGATGCCGGTGTTACCGCCGAACTCGAGCGGATATCGAGCTATGCCTCCACAGACTCGGTGAGCAAAGAGCGGATGGTGACCATGGCCAAGCTCGGCGTGGTATTGCGGGACTGGGTAGCCCGGAACGCAATAGACGCCCTTGCCTTCCAATGCTGGACATCCATTCAGGAGAACCTGGGAGTGAATCCGTGCACGATCATGAGCATGCTCAGCGAACAGATGCTTCCGAGTGCCTGCGAAGTGGACATCACCGGCGTCCTTACCATGTACGCCATGCAGCACGCCGCCGGAACGCCGGCCGGAATCGTGGACTGGAACAATAACTATGCGGATGAGGAGAACAAGTGCGTGTTTTTCCACTGCGGAAACTGGGCCAAGTCCCTGATGGGGGGACGGGCCGCCATCAGCACGGCACCGATCCTGGGGACTACGGTCGGGGAAGAGAACACCTTCGGTGCCCTGGAAGGCCGGGCGCCGCAGGGACCGATGACATTCGGCAGGCTGTCCACAGACGACAGCGCGGGAATCATCCGGGCCTATGTCGGCGAGGGTTCCTTTACAGACGACAAGCTGGATACCTTCGGAGCCCGGGCCGTGGTGGAGGTTCCGCGACTGCAGGATCTCCTTCACCACATCTGTTTCAACGGCTTCGAGCATCATGTGGTGATGACCCGCTCTCACACGGCGGCTGTACTCCACGAGGCATTTACCAGGTATCTGAAGTGGGAAACCTACAGGCATGATACTGGATGAACTGAAGCACAAATCCCGTTCCTACAGGCGGGACATTCTCACCTTCATCTATCGAGCGGGGGCAGGACACACCGGCGGGTCCCTCTCCTGTATAGACATCATCAACGTGCTCTACAATGCCGTCATGGATATCCGTCCAGAGAATTGGGAATCCTTGGAGCGTGACGTATACATCCAGAGCAAGGGGCACAGCGTGGAAGCGCTCTACGTTGTGCTGGCGGATCTGGGCTTCTTTGACCCTTCGGAGCTCCAGACCGGAAACCGCTTCCGTACGCGGCTGATCGGCCACCCCACCCGGAAGGTGCCGGGGGTGGAGCACAACACCGGGGGGCTGGGGCATGGGCTGTCGGTATCAGTCGGCTTGGCCCTGGCTGCGAAGCTGGACAGGCGAAGCTCCCGCGTGTTCTGCCTGCTCGGTGACGGTGAGCTGAGCGAGGGTTCCAACTGGGAGGCGGCCATGAGCGCCGCCCACTACAGGCTGGACAACTTGGTGGCCGTGGTTGACCGGAACGGACTGCAGATCACCGGCTCCACGGCCCAGGTCAACGAACTGGAGCCGCTGGAAGAAAAGTGGTCCGCCTTCGGGTGGGCGGTACGCCGAACGGACGGGCACGACATCGCGAAGCTGGTGAGAGCTCTGGGCGAGCTGCCCTTTGCCGAGGGGCAGCCCGGAGTGCTCATCGCAGATACCGTGAAGGGCAGGGGCGTCAGCTTCATCGAGGGCCGCGCGGAGTGGCACCACAAGGTACCGAGCCGGGATCAGTTTGAGCTGGCCATGGGGGAACTGGAGGCGCTTTCATGAGCGGGGAAACGGATACGGGAATCGGCAGGGCCAACCTGGAGGTGTTCGCCGAGACCGTGGAGAAGCTGGCGGGAGAGGATCCGTCACTCCTGGTCGTCACCAGCGACTCCCGTGGTTCGGCCAGGCTATCCGCCTTCGCCGAACGCATGCCGGAGCGGATGATCGAGGTGGGGATCGCCGAGCAGAATCTGGTGGGCGTAGCCGCGGGACTGGCGGCCGCAGGCAGAACCGTCGTGGCCGTATCTCCGGCCAGTTTTCTGACAACTCGCAGCCTCGAACAGATCAAGCACGATGTGTGCTACTCCGATCGCCCGGTGATCCTGATCGGCATCAGCGCGGGGGTGAGCTACGGTGCCCTCGGTTCCACCCATCACTCGCTCCATGACTTGGCCGCCCTGCGGGGGATCCATAACATCACCGTGGTCGCGCCGGCGGACAATTGGGAGACCGAAGAGGCTCTGCGCGCCGCAGTGCAAGCATCCGGGCCGATCTATATTCGCTTCGGCAAGAAGCCCCTCCCCGATCTTCCGGGCCCCAGGGCTTTCTCTTTCGGCAAAGCACGGATTATCCGTGAAGGAGACGACGGTGCATTCGTTGCCACCGGGGAAACCGTTTGGCCGGCCCTGGCCGCGGCGGAGGTCCTGGCCCAGGCGGGCCTGTCGGTGGCAGTCGTGAGCATGCATACTGTCAAACCCCTGGATGCGGATCTGGTCCGCGAGCTGGGCCGATCCGTCGCCGCGGTGGTGACCGTGGAAGAGCACTGCGAGCACGGTGGTCTTGGCGATGCCTGTGCGCGGGTGTTGCTGGAAGCCGGTCTGGTGCCACGGTTTTTCGTGGTGGCGATTCCGGATGAATACACGGTGACGGGATCTCAGGAGGAAATCCTGAGTCACTACGGAATCTCGGAATCCGGCCTGTCCCGGGTGATGGGCAGGCTTCTCTCGGAGGGCTGAATGTCGCGCTACATTCTTGCAATCGATCAGGGTACCAGCAGCACCAAATCGATAGTCTTTTCGCCGGCAGGCCGGCAGGTGGCAAGCGCTGCCGCTGCGCTGCATACAAACTACACGCCGGATGGGAAGGCGGAACAGAATCCGGAGGCGCTCTATCGCAGTGTGATCGACTCGGTGGCCGCCTGCCTGCAGAAACTGGAGAGGGAAGCCCGGATACGGCGGGAAGAGATCGCCTGCGCGGGTATCGCCAATCAACGGGAGACCTTCGTGCTCTGGGATGACAACGGTCCTCTTCACGATGCAGTGGTCTGGCAGTGCAAACGCTCCGTGGACATCTGCGCCGAACTCAAAGGCTCAGGAGTGGAGCCTGAGATTCGCGACAGGTCGGGGCTCATTCTCGACCCATACTTCTCCGGCACCAAGCTCACCTCGCTTATGCGCAGGCTTCCCCCTGTCCGCGCCTCCCACGCCGCCGCCGGCGCGTACTTCGGCACAATCGACACCTGGCTCCTCCACCGTCTGAGCGGAGGAAGGGAACACCTGACCGACCTGACAAATGCGTCGCGGACATTGCTGTTCAATATCCACACCCTGGATTGGGACCCGGAGCTGGCCCGGATCCTCGAGGTCCCCTTGCTTCGCCTGCCCGCGGTACATCCGTCTGCGCATCGGTTTGCCGAATCCACCTTTGATGGAATTTTCGACTCTCCCGTTCCCATCACCGGGATGATCGGAGACTCCCACGCGGCCCTGTTCGGCGAAGGCTGTCACCGGCCCGGTGAGGCGAAGGCGACCCTGGGTACAGGTTCCTCCATCCTCATCAATGCAGGTTCCAGCGCGCCGCCGCTCTGTCCCTCGGCCATGACCACGATCGGTTTCGGCTTGCCCGGGCGTACGGATTATGCGCTGGAAGGAATCGTTGTCAGTGCCGGATCGGTGCTAAACTGGCTGCAGAACGAGCTGGGGTTGTTCCAGGATCCCTCGAGGCTCGATGAGATCGCCCGCAGCGTCGAGGACAGCGGCGGTGTATATGTGGTTCCGGGACACGCGGGGCTCGGTGCACCGTTCTGGAAGATGGGCGCCAAGGGATCCATCGGCGGTCTTACCTTCGCGACCTCCAAGGCTCACCTGCTCAGAGCTGCCCTGGAGTGCATTCCCTATCAGATACGGGCGATCGTGGATGCGATAGCAGAGGAGGCCGGAATCAGGTGCCTGTCCATCAGGGCCGACGGGGGGATCAGCGCAAACGAGTTCCTGATGCAGTGGCTGGCCGACACCCTCGGGGTGCCTGTCCATACCTTCACCTTTGCGGATGTCACGGCCCTGGGCGCGGCTCTTTTGGCCGGAATCGGCGCGGGTATCTACAGCGGAGTCGAAGAGGTCTCCTCCCTCGCCCTGGCTGAGCGGGTGCGGGAGCCGAGCCGTTCAGGCTCAGACAAGAGCCCGGCGCAAAGCGGGTACCAGGTCTGGCGCAGGCACGTGGACCACCAGGTAAAATTCTAGGAGCAGCCGATGCTGGCAGAGGAGCGCCGGGCTCAGATCTACGAGTTCATCCGAGAAGAAGGAAGCGCGCGGGTCTCTTCGTTGAGCAAGACCTTTTCCGTTTCCGAGCCCACGATCCGCAGCGACCTGGAGAAGCTCGAGAATCGAGCCCTGGTGATCCGTGACCACGGGGGCGCCTACCTACGGGGTATCGACGCCCTGGTGCGTTCGCAAACCCTGCACCACAGGGAGAACGCCGAACAGAAACGGCTGATCGGCAGGAAGGCGGCGGAACTGGTCAGCGACTACGATACCCTTATTCTGGACTCCGGATCCACGGTCACGGAGCTGGCCGGGAATCTGCTGGACAGATCAGGCCTGCACATCGTGACCAACGCACTGAACATCGCCTTTATTGTCGGGTCGGTGCCCTCCTTCACGATTCACGTTACAGGCGGGGAGTTCAAGGCGCCCACCCTCTCGTTAACAGGTGAGCGGGCGGCGAGTTTCTTCGAGAACGTGTATGTAGACAAGCTCTTTCTGGCCACCGCGGGCATATCTTTGGAGTCCGGGCTTACCTACCCCGGCCTGAGCGACCTTCCCGTGAAAAGGGCCATGATTCGGGCGGCAAAAACCGTGTACCTGCTCGCCGATTCCTCGAAGATCGGCAGGAAATCCTTCGCTACCCTAGGAAATCTCTCAGCGATTCATGCACTGATTACCGACGCAGGCATCGAGCGCAGCAGCAGGGAACGCCTGGAATCCATCGGCATAGAGGTGCTGGTGGCCACCGGCTGATCGTCCCGCCGTTACTTCTTCATGTTGAACTTCATGCGCTCGATCACGTCGTTCTGCAGCTCCCGGTTCAGGGGTGTGAAGAAGGCGCTGTAGCCGGCAATGCGCACCATGAGGTCCCGGTACTCTTCCGGCTTTTCCTGGGCTTCCACCAGGGTCTCGTCGTCCAGCACGTTAAACTGGATGTGGTACTGGTTGTTCTTGAAATGGGTTTTCACCAAAGCGAGCGCACGCTTTCGCCCCTCCTCGTTCGTGAGGGTGTCGGCGGACAGACGCATGTTGAAAATAGAGCCCTTCTGGAACC
>CAYMGP010000078.1:0-18112 GCA_964390045.1 uncultured Spirochaetaceae bacterium
AATCACTTTATTGACAATCGCGAAGACTGGGGATAGTGTAGATTCAATTCGAGGTAGATATGGAATATCTTGTTGCTGAAGCCGCAGAGAGTATTCGAGAGTCTCTCTGCTACGTTCTGCTTTCAATGGGCATCAAGGGGATACCCGTGTCGAGCAAACAGGAAGCCCTGGACAGGCTTCGGTCCGACACGAACATCAGTGGAGCGATCGTCGATATCGACAGCAAAGAGATCGATGGCGTAGAACTGATCAAAGAGCTCCGCGATGGAGAAAGCACACAACACCTTAGTGTCATCGCTCACAGCGTACAGTCCAGCAAAGAGATAGTGAACAGATTGATGGAGTATGGGGTCATCGGCTACCTGCTGAAACCGTACAATGAAAAAGCGATAACCCCTAAACTGAAGAAGGTGCTCGCTCTTGAGGAAAGCCACAACAGCCAGCGCAAGCATATCCGCGTCCGCCCCGATCCTGACGAGCTTCTGCGTCTTCACTTCAAGCTAAAGGGATACTCATCCCTCATCTCGGGAAAAGTTATTGACATCAGCGTCGGCGGTGTCGCGGTCGAGCTCTTCAATCCCCCACCGGCCAGGATTCTTATTCCAGGCACCCAAATAGCCAATATCCTCTTCACAGTGAATCGTAAATTATTCTCACCCTCGGGAAAGGTGATTCTGTACAAAGAACAGCTCCTTGCTCTCCGCTTCGACTATCTTAGTGCGGCTGAAAAGTCCGCGCTCAGCAAATATGTCTTCAAGAGATTGACAGCCTAAACCGTTAATCTAGTTGAAATTAAAGCTGCACGCACTATATTGTTGTATTAAGATGTATTATGTGATGGAGTAATCGCCAAAAGTGGGGGCTGTAGACTATGAATAAAAATATACAAAACAAAATTCTTCTGCTGGCCGGCCTGATAACGCTATTGGCCGGGGCGCCGCTTTTCGCCGCCAATATCAGTGTTCCCTCCCTGGAAATCTACAGCTGGGGACGGATCGACGGTGGCGAGTTTGCCATCGATTCGTACGGAGATATCGAGGTCCAACTCGACGGAGGCTACAAGTTCGGCGGCGCGATCATGTTCGATTTCTCCAGCCTGGGTCTGGAAACGGCGGCCTTTAACGACGTGCTGAGCTTCAAGTCGGCCAGCATAACGTTGAGGGACCTGTTCAATATCCCCCTGGACTTCACCTACTTCATCGGCGAGGGCGATACCTTCGCCGACGGGGGCCTTTTCACGACATACTTCGGCAGCCCGCTGATCGAAAGCGACTATACGAGCTACATTCATTTCCCCTCTACGACGTCCCCTCCTGCACCTACATACGAAGGAATTCACACGATCAACGGCACCGGTATGAAGCTTGATCTAGCCCCGGAAGAAAAAAATTGGCTGGTAGCACTCTATTTGTACCAGGACAATGCATTCAATTTTGGTCCGCCTCCTTCGGTAACCCTGGACTACGGATATGCATCCATGGATATCCGCTCCGCCTTCAATTTCGAAAAGATAAAGCTGGAAGCGTTTTTGGGAGCCACCTACCCCACTCCCGACTCGACAATCGGATACTATAGAAGCGGTTTTCTCTTCTGGGCGGGTATTGGCGGCATCGAGTTCCTGGCAGAGCTTGGCCTCCCCCGTCTGCGCCCCTTGAATGATTCTTTCTCTTTCGACCTTTTCTACATGCTCATCGAACAGCGGGTACGCTTGGGATTGCTTTCCATTGTGCAAACCGTTTTCTGGCGCCCCGCCTACTACGAACAGGTGGCTACCGGCGCAAAAGCCATCGATATCAATCTTGATATCCAAGTGGGCAGCCCTGAAAAATCTCTGTTCAGCGGCGGCGTGGAGGGGAATTTCGTCTATCAGAGTGAAGACAATTTCGTATCTGTAAACGAAATTCGAGCAAAGATCGCTCCCTATGTAAAGCTATCCACCTCGGGTGTCGTATTCGAGCTGCGAGCCAGCACCAAGGTCTGGCCCTTCGACTTTTCGGACATGTTCGAGGCATTCGTTTCTGCAAAAGCATCATTCTAGATCAGAGGTTTAGATCAGAGGTCAGGACAGGAATTTCACCATAGATCATCAGACCAGGCAAAGCATAAAGAATTAAAAAGGGGCTGCCCGAAGGGGCAGCCCCTTTTTAATCTCCAGGATGCTTCTCCGCGGCGGCTTTTTCTCTCCGTGCTCTGCTTCCCCTATTCGCACTCCCCGGAGAGGACGACCGGCAAACCGCAAACCTCAGGTTCGTCGAAACACTGCAGCGCTTCTTGACTTTGCTCGAACTGAAAAAAGCTCAGGTGGTGCGGTGCGTAAGGGGAGGAATCACAACCAGGATTACCACCCCTTTCGCTATATCACTCGTGGAAGAGTATCGCTACTCTTCCTCCTTGTGCATCTTCTCTTTCTCAAGAGAGCGGAGCACTTGGACGTCTCCGACTCTTCGCAGCTCGGCGCGCTTGCGGGCTTCCTGGCGCTCGGTCAGGATTCCCCAAATCGCCTCGTCGTTGATGTCACGCTGGGTTTCCAGCAGGGCCAGATCGTAGGTGATTTCGATGTCCTTGACGTAGGTGACAATATCTCCGCCTTCCTGCATGGAATCCCTGTAGATGATCAGACCTACAAGCTTGGTAAACGGCTCGCTCTTGGGATAGAGGGGAAATTTGCGCAGCTCGCGGTTGCGGACCTCCGTGATGTAATTCGGATTGTTCCACACCAGTTTGCGCCAGCCGTCGAATTGGAGGTGATCCAGGTAGACGGTCATCTCCTTCTCGTCCTGGTTCTTGAGAATGAGCCCAATCCCATTGGGGAAGTTGGAGCCGTAGACCGTGGCTTCGACGGATTTCAACACGCCCACATTCTTGACCACGCCGTAGCCGTCGAACTTCGTGCCTTCATCCCCTTCTACCTCGACCAGTGTGTCGCCCCTGAGCTCGGTTGCCAGCTGGTAGGCGGGGATTTCGAAGGGCGGGGTGACGAGCGCGTAGGAGTTGAAGTTGGGCAGCGGAAAATGGATCCGAACACCCATTACAATCTTTCCGGCCATCTCCTCGCCATCGAAGGGCTTCGCCGTGTCCTTCAAGGTTGCTTCCTTCGTGTAGGACAACGCCTGGTTCGCCGTGGTCCTGGATGAAGAGGCAAGCTTCACATACCAGTTTTCGATGGCCAGAGAGGATTTCATCCTCTTCTTGATTTCTTCATCGTAACTGGCCCCGGCCACCTCGCTGAAGTCGATCATCGTTGCTTCATGCTCGTTGGCCTCTGTCGCAGCGCCGACCGTGACGTCGGGAACGAGTTCCGAAAAATCGATGAGAATGGATCTGTCGGCGAATCCGACAGCAGCCACAAGAAGGGTAATCCCTATCAAAACGCAGAGCTTTTTCATGCAGTGCTCCTTTCCTCTCCTTGTTAATCTAAATTATACGGCACACCTTGCCGATGTCAATAATTTTTCCCTTTTTATTATATCTGAATCTGGGTTTATAAACTTAACTTTTTATTTTTCTTGAAAAAAATTATTTCAGCAAATTTTTGTCGAATACCAGCCCGTCGGCGTATTTCTCCCCGGGAAGCTGGCCCTCTATAAGAATAAACAGCTGCCTCACCTTGGGGAAGTTGTAAAGAACTCCGTTGCCGATCGCCTGTATGGTTTCGTCGATACTCAGAGTCGCATCCGCTGAAAGATCGATGATCTGCCTCGATAGGCTCACGTACACGATGCCCTGCCTATCGATCACCGACTGAAGCTCTACATCATTGGGTACAACCGGACTGAGCAGCGGATCCGAGGGACCGAGCAGAAGCTCCTGTATATACAGGGTGAGGTTGCCGGCCAGTCCTCTTCGAGGGGGAAGGAAGCGGCGCTCTCCCACAAGGGCGCTCGTTTTGCGCTCGGGAAAGAAGAAAACCCTCGCCCTCCAGGGCTTCGACGCGAAGTATAGGGTGAGGGATACAACTACGATAAGAATAAAAATCGCTGCCAGGATGAGACGGACGGATCTGCTGTCGACGCGCACTCTTTTGTTGCTCCCCCTACTCTGTTTGCTACAGTTTACTCGGTGAATCCCTTCGTACTCTCGAATCTCGAGACGAACGAACGGATCCCAGTATATATTCCCCGTGCGAGTTTCTGCAAGTATTGTTCATCGGCCAGCAGCTGGGCTTCTTCTTTGTTGGTAAGGTAGCCCAGCTCTATCAGTATCGAGGGCATCTTCGCCTTGCGAACCACAAACCAGGACTCCTCGCGAATTCCCCTGTTTTCCGTTAAATCCCCTACGCTGCGATCGAAGCTGTCCAGCACGGCCTGGGCCAGAGAAACGCTCTCTATCGAATACTCCTCCTCGAGAAGCACATTGAGGATCGGAGCGATTGGCTTGGTGTCCACATCCAACTTATCGGCATCGATCAAGTCCCTGCGGTAATCTCCGGGAAGCACCCAGACCTCATACCCCTGTGCCTTTCTGTTGAAGGCGGCGTTGGCGTGCACGGATACGAAGATGATGGCCTCATGCTCGCCAAGCTCGACATTGTTGGCCAGCTCCGTGCGCTCCTCGAGCTTGAGATAGGTATCGTCGCTGCGGGTCAGAGATATTTTTTTGTCTGGATACTCGAGCTTGAGCAGGTTGAACAGTCGCTTCGAGACGTCCAGAACCACATCCTTCTCCAAAATTCTGAGCTCTTTCCCCTCGATCTTGTGATATCCGATCGCTCCCGGATCTTTCCCTCCGTGTCCCGGATCGACCAGGATCGCCGCCACCCGCGGCTGCACTGAGCGCCGGGCACGCAGCTCGAAATAACTCTGCAGAGTGGACAGGGTTTCTGCGGGAAACAACAGCTGCCCCTTTTCGCGTACCACCCCCGAGGTCGGTATCTTCTCTCTGTAGTTCACGATCATCCACGGAGAGGAGAGTGAAAAAATGATGCGATCTCCCTGTTCTCCCAGGCCCTCGCCGCTCAGGTCGATATATCCGGTTTCGGTTTCCGGATTCCACTGCAGGCTGGCTTTCAGCTCCTCCAATACGCCCTGCAGGGGCAGCGATTCGGCGCAGAGCGTACCTGTGGCGAGCAGAATCAGGAAAGCGAGGACAGCTGTCAGGCGCTTCATTTCCAGCTCGACCACCTCTTCACTAAAATTTTCGGATCGTTTTCGGGCGCCCGTAAGCTGTCGATGACATAGATCCCCGCCTGCACCCCTCCCTTGACCAGAGCCTTCCAAAAAATACCGCCCAGGCAGAGGCGGCCCGGCGAGGGTTTCTCGACGCAGCTCACCGCTGTCACTTCCCCGACCCGCTCGACCGCTTCCCGCATGGAAAACCCATGCCAATCCCGGCTGTCATTGTCCAAGCCGGGGATGCTCAGGATCTCGATCGCCGTGCCGTCCCCGGAAACAACATCGGGATTTCCTGCCGAGGCGGGTATCTTTTTAATTCGCGCGGCCAGAGATTCCGGAAGGCCTGCGAAGGCCGAGAATCCGCTCTGCAGGCTTCCGGCGAGGAAGCTCTCGGTAGTCTCCTCGTTCGGATTGAGGCGCGCCAGAACGCGACGTACGGCGGTTTCCGCCGCCTCTACCGCTTCCCGCCTGCTCGGAGCGTTTGAGATGATGTTTCCACACTTTCCCATGTTGTTTACAGGCAGCTGAACCATCTCCCCTGCCGCAGTGCGCAGGAACAGCTCCTCTATCCAGGGCTCGCTCCGTGCCTGTTCCAGTCCCTCCAGAGCGCCTACCCTGCCCAGAATGGATATAAAAGCCCTTTCCGCCGACACCCAGTCCCTACTGGGCTCCAGGTCGCCGGGAGGATCTCCCAGGGCGATATTCAGAGCCGCTTCTGTGACTTCCGCCCCGCAAGACAGCGGATACGTCCACCCCGACATATAGCCGCCCGAGAGACGCGCCGCGATCTCGCCGACGACAGGTCCCCTCGAGGTTATCTTTATGTCTCCCTTGGCCGCTCCGTTTTCTATACCCAGAGCCCGAATGCCCCGGACAAAGACATCCCCGGCCGCCTGCAACAGGGAATCTTCCAGTGCGCTGGGCATGGTATGCCCCATCTCGACGAAGTAGGGGGCGAAGCAGATGTGCCTGTCCGCTATCCCGCAGATCGTGATTTCGCCATTGCAGGCAACGGCGTCGAGGCTCAGCTCCGGCCCCTCCAGGTATTCCTCTACGATCGCCCGGCTGCTTCCCGATTGCTTCAAGGCCTCGGAAACGGCCCGGCGCAGCTGCCCCTCATCATCGACCCGGCGCACACCTCGCGCTCCCATGTTGTCCACCGGCTTGACCACGAGGGGAAAGGCGAACCCTGACGGCGGTTTCTGTTGTTCTCTTTCGACGGTAAAAAAACGGGCACCGGGCACTCCCTGCCTGTCCAGAGTCTCGCGCATCCGGGCCTTGTCCGTGGCTGCCAGAGCGCAGGCGTACGACACACCGGGCAGGGAGAGCTTTTCCGCCACCCAGGCCACGGTCGTGGAGAAATCCGTTCCCGCCGTGAACACTCCGTCCAATCCGTGCTTCCTTCGGGTCCGCATTGCCGCCGCGGTCACCGCCTCCCTGTCCCGCAGATCCACCGCCTCGGTTCCGTCGGCCAGAGCCTCTATCTCTTCAGAGATCCGGGCAGCGGCCACGATCACCTTCCAGCCCCTGCGCTTGGCGATACGAACCGAGGGGAGCTGCATCACTCCACCCCCGAGAATCAGGATCGTTTTCCCAGGGCGGTCCGGCTGCATCACAGCTCCCTCACTTTCTCGGCGTAGGCTTCGAAGGTGTCTCCCAGGCGCAAGATCCGGCTTACCTGGGTCAGCAGCAAGCTGACTGGCGATCCGGGCTGCAGCCGGCCGGAAGGAAAGAAACGCTCCCCGTGATGTCCCGTGCTCCTCAGTGTTTTCAGACGAAACCCGAAGCGGCGCAGCACCCCAGCGACACATCCGGGAGGCCAGATCGTGAAATGATCCAAGGGGCTTTGCTCGAGAAAGGCCCGCTCGTTGCGGCGGGCTGAAATCCCGGAAGCGCTCGGTGTGGAGAAGGCGAAAATCCCGCCCGGTTTGAGCAATCTGTTCACCCGGGTCAGGACCGCCGCCGGGTCCCGGAAGTGCTCGAGCACGTACCACATCGTCAAGACGTCGAACGAACCCGGTGTGCTATCCAACTCCGCGATCGCATCGGGGGAGGAGAAATCGCCCGCCCGGCAGGGAATGCCCAGCTCTTCGTGCACGTAGCGCGCCGCTTCCGCCGAGATGTCCAGCCCCTGGGCCTGAAACCCGGCCTCCACCGCAGCCTGCAGGAAAGGGCCGAAGGCGCAGCCAACATCGAGCAGCCAGCCACTGCTGAGCCCACAGCGAAGCTTTCCGATGATCTCGAGGCGCCTCGCACCCGCCCGCTTGATAGCCTGAAAATCCTCGAGATACGTTCTGCCGTACTGTGCTTCGTATTCTGAAAAGAAATACTCTTTCCTGTAGCGCTTCGGCTGCTGGCCGAAGGCGAGGAAATACAGGATCCCGCATTTCCGGCAGCGAAAATAGCTGCCCTGCTCGAAGCGGACCAATGCCTTGTTTAGTATCTCTGAGCAGACGGGACAGCGGGCCGGCCCGGAAGGCCTTATCCGGTCGGTCAGCTCGCCCGCCGTTGGGCCGCCGCTGAAGATCGCCGCCGGATAGCGTGCCAGCAGGCGCTCGAAAGGCTGTGCCGCACGGAGAAGGCGAATCAGTTTTGCCGCCCGCGGCTTTCTGATGCCAATCTCCGGGATGCCCGCCGCTCGGCTGAGATTCCTGTGATAGCGGCTGGGATTGAAGTTGATCACAGGCACTCCGGTAGCCAGGGCCTCGAAAGTTGTCAGCCCGTAGGAGGTGAACAGCAGGTCGTACCTGTACAGCTCGCTCTTGAGGTCGCGCGGGCTCTTCAACACCACGACCTCTTCAGGCCAGGAGTGTCTGCTGAAGTAGGATCCCTCGACCAGGGTAATTTGCCCGGTTGAGTACAGACCGCCTTCCAACAGAAGCTCTACGAGAGCCGTGCTCAGATCGGCCGGATCCTCGCCGCCGAAGCTGATCAGGGGCTTTCGGAAGGGGAAATGGAGCGCCGCCCTGCGCTCCGGTAGATCGAGAAGCGTCAGGGCACTGAGGTTGGGCGCATGGTTCTGCCTGTAGGAGGGAAAGGTGTCGATGAGATAGCTCGCATATCTGCGAGCCGGCCCGCCCTCATCCAGACAGACAACGGACGTGGGGGCGAAGCGAGCCATTTGATCGCGCGTGCTGCTCCTTCTGTCGAGAAGTACCAGGTCCCAGCAGTCCTCCGGATCGTAATGTGACACGATCCCGGGTCTGCTGCCTGCTTCCTGCAGGGGCCCGAGCAGCTGGTCGAGGTTGCATTTGAGGCTGCCCTCCAGATCTTCAAGCAGAATCCCGCTTTCCCGGCCGAAGTGCTCGGCCAGCTTCAACGCTCTTCTCAGGTGTCCGCTTCCCATTCCCATCTGCACGGCAGGCACGAGCAGGACCTTCACGCTCCCTCCTCGTGCCCGGCTCGTGCGCGGCCGAGCCAGGCCACCAGCTCGTCGATCTCCACGGGGGATCCCCTGTACAGCTCATCGAAAACCCTGTAGATCGATTCGTAGTCCTCCCGCGTATCCAGCGTTACCCGGGCTCCGGGCATCGCCCACTGCGGAGGACAGGCCGGTTCCCCTACCCTGTAGGCATTCTTGTGGCGGTACATGTAGGTTGTGATATTCTCGCGCTCGAAGGGATCTTTCGCTTTGTCCGCGGCATCGAGCAGGGCTTCAGCTTTCAAAGCCTCCACCCCTGTTCCCAACGGCAGCTCGGGAAAATGGCTCAGATCGAAACCGCCTCGTTCGTGTTCCTCAAGAAGGACTGCGGCGGCAGAGGCGGAAACAAGGGGATTGTCCCCCGTGGCCCGAATCACGGTCGTCAGCGAGAAATGACGGACCGCCTGGGCGTAGCGGTCGAGCACATCCTCCTCGGACCCGATGAATACTGTGAAACCTGCCTCCTGGGCGAAGGGAGTGAAGCTTGCCGAGCTGCGCGCATCGGTCAGCACGGCATGCACATCCGCCTCGATTCCTGCGAGGGCTCTCAGCACATGCTCGAGTACATTCCCACCCCGCAGAGGAAGGAGGGCTTTGCGGGGCAGCCTCGTGGAGTGCAGGCGGACCTGCAGAAGCACGCCCCTGCTCATTCCGGAATTTCCCAGTGGTTCACCAGGCTTGGCACATCGTACTTGAACCGGTAACGGTTCTGCCGGACCCAATTCTGCACCTCTTGAAACTCGCTTCTCGCCTCCAGCCAGCGGGAATCGGAGCGCAGGCAGTAGCCGAAGCGTTTCGACGCGGGAAGAATCCCCATCTCTCCGTCGAAACGGACAGCCATATTCTTCAAAAAAAAGAGCTTGTAGCTCACATCGGCGCTGGTATCCTCGGATAAGGTTTCTCCCTTGTACCTGAGCTCCAGGTCCCGGCGGCAGAGGATTTGCTCGCCCCAGAGAAAGCAGCGCAGCCCGAAGTCGAGCTTCTGCCAGTACGGACTGGCCATCCAGCTGTCGAAACCGCCGGCCAGCAGAAAACGACTGCGGTGGTAAAGCCCGCAGTAGTCGTAGGGAAACAGGCTCTTCATGCCCTCCTCGACTGCGTCCCAGGGAATCACTTTCAGCTTTCCCTTGATCAGGGCCGGTATTTGGATCGACGGCAGGGTCGTGTCTTTGCAGCTCCTCAGCCGGGGTACTGTGCAGAGGATCTCCTTGTGTTCGATCTCCGCCAGAAACTCCGGGGCCAGCAGCGATTGCCATGATGATCCCGCCTCGCCGCCCGCCGGCGGAGTGCCGACCAGTTCCATATCACTCCACATCACAAAAACCAGCCTGGTACGCGCTTCCTCTATCCCGAGATTGATCTTCTCTCCGGCCGAAGCTTCCTCCTGCAGAAGCAGAAAGTGGATTTCAGGAAACTCGCGGGACAGAGGCTCGATATCGTAGGGAGCACGCGGCCCTTCGACGCAGATTATCTCGTCGACGCCGGCATCCTGAAGCTCGTGCAGCTTTTCCTGACGGTAGAAGCGGCTGCCCCGATTGAGAAGCAGCAGGGCCAGGGGATAGCGGGTCTTGCGGGTTCTGTCGACCTTGGGACCGCCTATTACCGTGTAGGGTACCTTCTGTTTTTCAAAAGCTTTTCTTTTTTTAGAAGTTGAAGCTGTAGTATTCATCGCACTGCCTGCAAAGCTCCGGATAGCGCTCCTGCAGATGATCGCGGTAGTAGCGGTCTCCTTGCGCCCAGACCTCTTCCAGGCTCTGCTCGAAAACGTTGCCGAGACGATGCTCTGTTTTCAGATCCTCCCTGCACAGGCCCACAGTACCGTCGATGAGCACGGCCATTTCCCTCTTTATGTGCCAGCAGGGAAAACGCTTCAGCGGGGAGAGATCCGTGACCCGGCGGTCAGGCAGAAAGCCGCAGAACGGATCGTATTTCTGCACGATGACCCTACCCGTCTCGGCCTTCCAGTATCTGTAAAAATTCTCCAAGCCCTCCTCGTTGTCCTTCATCCGGACGGCCTGGGGATAGACATGACCCGGAAAGAGCCGCTGCAGTACCTCCACGCTCCTGTGGGCTTCCTCGTACCCCTGCCCGCGCAGCTTTTCGTACTCTTCGGGGTTGCGGGTGTCGAGAGATACGATCCAATCGAGTTGCGATCCTCCCTTCGTGGAGCGGGCTACCTCCTCCAAAACTCGTTCGCTCCAACCGATACCGGAGGTCTCGACGATGAAACGCAGATGCCGCTCGGCCACCGCAGCAGCCAGATCGGCAAAACGGCTGTGATAAGCGGGCTCCCCCCAGAGGGAAACGCTTATCGTGGCTTCCTCGCAGAAGCCCTGAATCCCGTCGAGGATGCCTGCAAAGGCTCCCGGGTCCATCTCCCCCTGCTTGCCCGTTTTCGAGATAGCGAAACGGGGATAGGGACAGTAGGTGCAGAGCTGGGGGCAACCGGCCACGATCTGGATGTTGAAAAAGGCTGGCAGGGTCCGAAGGATTTCGGCCTTGTCCTGGAGGATCCGGCACACCTGCTCGGCGCTCCCCGCTCCTTCGTCGATCACCCGTTGGACGAGCAGCAGGTTGCGCTTGCTGTCCGCACAGAGCTCGGCCCGCAGCATGCGCAGATCCACGGGGGAAAGCTCGGTCTCGATGTCGAAGGCGTTGATGTCCTTCTTGATCAGCTCGAACAGGGCGTTTCTCTGCCCGGCTCGGATCGGCTTTTCCCCAATCTCGCCTTCCGCTGATTTGGATCTTTCGGCGAGGGCCAGCAGGGCGGGCAGCACGGCGGGTTTCAAGATCTCCGGGCTGAGGCCGTAGGGAAATCCATCGGCAAAGGTGTAGTCCGCATAGTAGCGACGGTGATTTTCCAACATGCGGGCGCTCAGCTGCCAGTCGAGCAGCGGGCAATCGGCGAAGAAGTAGAAAAGGTTGTCGTAGCCGGCGGCGAGGGCCTGCAGCCGCTTCAGCAGCTCCTCGATCGATCGCTCTTTGAATCTTTCCGTGCGGAATCCGAGATCGACGGCCGTTTTCGCCGCTCCCCCGGGAAGGTTTTCATCTGCGGGAAGCAGCAGAACCCTCTCGCCGGTTTGCGGAAGATTCTTGGCATACTCTGCGCTGCGCTCCAGCGCGCTTGCTCCCGAGGCAATCGCCTCGATTGCGTGGTTGTTCAAGGCCAGGGCATTGGCCACGGCTAGGTTCTTCATGTCTACCGAAATTATCGACATTTCGAAAACTTTTTCAATTGCCATTCCCCGTAGAAAGCTGTACTCTCTCACAAAAGCTCGGCTCGGCAAGGGGGTTCGAGCGGTATTGCGAGGCTGCTGTTGAGCTCTGAGAACAAGCGCCGCTACTCTGTTTCCGAAATTACCATCCTCATCCGCAATCTGCTGGAAGGGCAGTTCGTAGATATCACCGTCGAGGGGGAGATATCCAACTGCCGTCCCTCGAGCACGGGACATCTGTACTTCAGTCTCAAGGACGAGCAGGCTGTGCTCTCCGTCGTGATGTTCAAAAACCGCCTCTTCGGCCTGACCTTCAAGCCGGCCGACGGCATGATGGTGCGGGCCACGGGCAGCATATCGGTGTACGCCAAGCGGGGCAGCTACCAGCTGATCTGCGAGTCCCTGGTGAAGGCCGGCGAGGGAGAGCTGCTGGCCATGCTGGAGAAGCGCAAGGCCAAGCTGGCGGCTCAGGGGTTGTTCGACGCGGAGCGAAAAAAACCGCTGCCCCTCTTCCCTTCACGGGTGGCGGTGGTCACCTCCCCCACCGGTGCGGCCATCAGGGATATCCTGCGGGTATTGAAACGCAGAAATGCAGGGCTGAACCTCGTCGTGCTTCCCGCTCCTGTTCAGGGAGAGCGGGCGGCCGAGATCATCGCCGCTCAGATCCGCAGGGCTAACGATCTCGAAATCGGCGAGGCGATCATCGTGGCCCGGGGCGGAGGTTCGCTCGAGGATCTGCTGCCCTTCTACGAGGAGGTCGTGGTCCGGGCCGTGGCAGCCTCCGAGCTGCCCGTGATCTCCGCAGTCGGACACGAAATCGATACCACACTGACGGATTTGGCAGCCGATGTTCGCGCCCCTACCCCCTCGGCCGCAGCGGAGATGGTCTCCGCCTCCCGTGACGAGCTTCTCGCTCAGGTCTCTGCCCTCAAGCAATCCCTCTCCGAGATGCTTCAGTCCCGCCTCGAGCGCGTGCGCCTGCTGCTTTCACAGTTCAGCCCGGACAACCTGGTGAGGAACTTCCAGATATATGTTCAGCCCTTCGCCCTGTCGGTGGAAGAGACGCGGGAGCAGCTCAAGGTCGCCATGGAACGTCTGCTCTTTCCCGCCCGCCACAGGGTCGACCTCCTTTCCCAGATCATTCAGAGCAACTCCCCGCTCGCCGTATTGGAGAGAGGCTATGCCGTTGTCAGCGAGGAGCAAACCGGGCGGGTTGTGCTTTCAAGTCGGGATGTCGAGCTGGAAGATACAGTGAAGATACGACTCCACAACGGCCGGCTGAAGGCCGCTGTCAAGGAAAAAGAGCTATGAAGAGTTTTGAAGAACGTTTGAATAAACTGGAAGGATTGGCTGAAAAGCTGCGCGGGGGTCAGATACCCCTTGAAGAAGCGGTCTCTATTTTCGAGGAGGGCATGAAGTTGGCCAAAGAGCTGGAAAAACAACTGGCCAAGATCGAGAGAAAGGTGGAAATTTTAGTCAGCGCGCCCGACAAAAAAGGGGGAGAGGAGGAACCTGTATTGGAGCTCTTTCCCGAAGAGGAAGAGGAGGCGTGACAAACAGCGCGGCGCTGCGCTCCATCCTGACGCCGAAGCGTTCAGGGAAAATCTTCCGGCAGAACCACCTCGTCTCCCGGCTTCACCCCGAGCTCTTCCAGGCTTCCCCTGGCCAGCTCCACTGCGTAGCGAGCGGCACGCTCGGAAACCACAGGCTTCAATGAGAGCGGCTTGAGCTCTTCGATCTGAAGTATCTCCCCGGTTTTGGAGAGAAACAAGATGGTCAGCTCCAGGGTTGTATTCTTCATCCAGAAGGCGAGGTGCTGATCCGAATCGTAGACAAAGATCATCCCCTCCCTCCAACCGAGGGAATCTCTGTTCATCAATCCCTCACGCTGCTGCTCTTCGCTGCGTGCCACCTCCACCGTGAAGGTCTGCCCGCCGATTACCACATCGACGCGTTGCAGGCCCGAGCCGCAGCAAAGCAGGGCTGCACTCGAGAGAAAGACGGCCAGTATCAATGTACAGAGTCGTTTCACGCGGCTTAAAAACTCCTTGAAATAGAAGGTCGATCAGAACTGCTCGAGAAAATTCTCTTTCGAAAGCTCCCAGAGGTCCTGCTGCACCAGGCCTTCCTGCTGCAGCGATTCGAAAACCACTGTGTCTATGTATTTTACACTGAGAGGACGCTCCAGGGAAAGACGAAGGTCGGCGAATGACCAAACCGCCTGCGTTGGATCGAGGCTGTCCGGCTGCCCATATTTGGCAGCCAAGGTCGAGTAGAGGGTGTAGTAATCGAGCTTCTCCGGATCCAGCGCCAGGATCAGGATGTAGAGAAGATCTTCGTGGAACTGAAAGTAGGCCCGCCTGATGTAGGAGCTTCCCGAGCACTCGATCAGGGTCTGGGGAGGCTGGGGAAGAAAACTGATGTCCGGATCTCCCCGGTAGTCGTACAGGGGATCTGCCTGAAGAAGCTCTTTTACCTTTTCCAGCTCCATGCCCAGCTCGATCGAGCGAAAACCCTTGGGCCACTCCACCCCGCCCGCTGTTTCCTGGGCCCATAGTGGGCCTGCGAAGGCTAGCAGCGCTAGCAGCAGCACAATCAGGGGCACGAATACAGTGCGAATCCGTAGTATGGCAGCGGCCGATCTCCTCATATCTGCTTCCACTCCTACCCTATTTCGAGAGAGCGATGCTCAAGGCTGTGGTCAGCTTGAGAATGTCCTGGTTGCCCTGGCGCACCCTGCCGCACAACACGGTGGCGATCTTCCTGACCAGCTTGTAGGCCAGGACAGGATTCTCGGAAGCGATGCGTTCGAAATCCTGCCTTTTAACCTCGTAGAGCAGACAATCTTTCGAGGCTGTAATCGTTGCACTGCGCACATCATTCTCGAATATGGCCATGTCCCCGAAAAACGACACGTAGTGAGCGTCGAGGCGCACCATGGACTTCTCCGCCTGGCTGAATCCCCGCTTGCCCGTCTTCAAGGTCAGGTTTTTTGTCACCAACACCTCTCCCTCGGCGAAGAGGTACATCGAGTCTCCGACCTCTCCTTCCCGCATGACCACCTCGTTCGCAGGAATTTCTACTTTATTCGCGATCCGCCGGATTGCTCCAATCTCTTCCGCCGAAAAATCGGACAGGATACCTATTTTTTTCAAGCGATCGGAGCTCGTTCTCGATTTTTTCATACCCTGTGCCTCTCAAGGCCCCGAATTGCCTATGACGAAGGCGGCTTCGTTTTCCTTGATCACGTACTCAGAACCCGGATTGAGCTTGATCTGCAGCTCTTCCTTCTCCCCTTCGAACACGTCGAGCTCTGCTTCGGCGAACTTCTCCTTTATGAAGGCATCGATCGCCGAGGAGCCTTCGGAGAGGATGTCCTCCAGTGACATCTTCTTCTCCTCGGAGAGCAGGCCGATTAGAACCCCGGTTCCAGTTTTCAGGAAGTGCTCGGAAAGCTCGGCGAAGGTCTTTCCGGCGAAGCCGAGCGGAACCGCCACCTGCTTCAAGAAGCTTCTGCCGTGAAACGAGAGCAGCTCCTTGGTCACCTGCGGAATCGCCGGAGCCACCGTAGTGCTGGAAAGCAAAAAGCCGTTGAACTCCCCGTAGACCAGAATTTCGTCGACATTGGCCCGGCGCAGGTGGCCCTCGTTCTCGGGATTGACAAGCTCGGCGCTGATCAGTATATCCGGATTGATCGCTTTGATGGCCAAGGCGGTCAAGATGGTGCGCTCGTCCGCGTTGCTCAAGGTGTTTCCTCCCGAGGTATCCGAGAGCAGTATCGCCGTCCTTGCCGAACCTAAAGCGGCTCTGCGCAGAGCTTTTTCATTGCTGAAATCCCCCCTCACAAAACGCAGGTCTACGTCGTCATGTCTGGCGTTGAGGGCCTGGAACTGCTCGGGATCCATCTCGTTCACCAGCACCACGTTCCGCTTGCCTCCCCGGGAAAGGAAGCTTAAGCCGTCCAGAATCCGCTCTGCATTGACATTCCAGCCGCAGATTACAGCGTGGGAACGTATTGTTATATCCTGCAAACCTTTACCCTCCCTTATTTTCCGGTCTACGAAAATGCTGGCTATGGTACCGGAAAGGGTTGAGATGGTCACGATTCCCATCAGCATCAGAACGATCGCCAGTGCTCGGCCGAGGGGAGTGACCGGGTAGCGATCTCCGTAGCCTACCGTAGTGATGGTTACGAAAGCCCACCAGATCGAGTCGAAGAGCTCCCCGAACATCCCCCGGTTGACTCCTGTCTCGGCTACGAATACTAAAACGCCGCCGAGCAGAACGAGAAGGGTGACGAAGAGTATCAGTTTGGGCAGGTTTTCCCTGCTCAAGTTGCGATAGAAACTGCGTACGGCGCGTAGAATGCCGGTGCCTCTCCGGCCGCTTTTTTCGAATCGGACCATGCTCTTTCATTTACTTTATCGGTATTTTAAAAAACAAAAAAAGCGCCGCAATCCTCGTAGCCGGAAACAAACCTTGTAATCTGATTGGGGTGAGGATACATTGAAAAGATGAACAGGACTGCACTCGCTACCTACGCTGCGCGCGCTTTGTGCACCGCATCTTGTCTGATTCTACTCTGGGCCCTGGGCGCCTGCTCCACGACCGGCGGGACGCTCTACGATGAGGCTGCCGACAGCGACGCCAAAGCAGGCGGCGTTATTTCATTTACCTTGGGCAGTGAGGAGAGCGAGGAAACCGCAGCCGGGCAACGATCGGGGCTGGAGATCGACAGCCAACCCGATGAGGCTCACGTGTATCTCGATAACCGCTATATGGGCCTCACCCCCCTGTTTCTCGAGGACGTAGAGCCTGGCAGGCACAGGCTTACACTGAAGAAAGAGGGATACTACAGCCGGACGGAGTGGATCGACTACTACGGCGCCTATGCCTCATACTCCATCGACCTGGAAAGGATAACAGGGCTCCTAAAAATCACGGCTGTTCCCGGCGACGCGGAGCTGTTGATCGAGTCGGAGCGCTTCAGGGCGGACAGGATTCAAGAGCTTCCTGTCGGAACCTACACGGTACGGATCCGGGCCTTCGGCTACCGGGATGCACAGCGCCAGGTGCAGATTCTCGAGCGAACCCTCACGGAGTTGAACGTCGAGCTCGCAGAGGCTGATTTTTTCCTCTCCGAGCTGGAAAGCAGTCGAAGTGCCTTCAATCCCCGTAATGCCGGACTGCTGGGCGCAGCCAGGATCAGCTTCCGGGTCAGCACGTACGGTAGGGGCAGTGCCGTTGTCTCCGACGAGCAGGGAGGGGAGGTCTTCCGCACTACCCTTTCCCGCTTCACGACCTGGGACCAGGAATTTACCTGGAACGGCCGCGGTTCAACGGGGCTTCCGCTTCCCGACGGGAAGTACACGGTACGCGTCGAGGCGATCGCCGAAAAAAACGGCACGGTACTGCATGATGAAATTGAGGTACGCATCGACAGCTCCATCGTTCTCCAGTTCCGCAGCCTCTGGAGCGGCAGCTCCGGACTGCTCTACGCTCCCTCCCCCGAGGTGCTCCCCGGCGGGAGCATACAGCTTTCCTCCCTTGTTCTGGCCCACGCCCATGCCGCCGATTCGGGCACCGAAGTCAGGGTACCGCTGAACCTTTCCTTTCGCCTCGGCATCGGAAAAGCACACCGTTTCGAGCTCGACACGTCCATCGGAGCAATTGTCGGCTACTACGCCGAGGAGGACACGTTCTATCTTCCACTATTTGCCAGCGCCGCCTTCAAGGCCTCGCTGCTTCCGCCCCACGGCGGGGCTGGAGGACTCGCTCTGGGCAGCGCGGTCCAGGCCAAGCTGAGCTATCAAAACGTGTACACGGACACCCTGGCAAATTTCAGCGGCTTTTCCCTCGCTGCCCCTACCAGCCTGCAGTGGGGCTTTGTTTCCCTGCTGTTTTCCCCGGAAATCGTCATATCGCCCTGGTATGTTTCCTACGATTCCGAGGACGTGCCGCCCGTAGGCTTTTACAGCTGGTTGTACGGCAGGCTGGGCCTGCTTTTCGACCTGAGTCCCTTGATCGTGGGAAGCTCGCTGTCTCTGCGCTCTCTGCCCATCGGCCCGGGCTTCGACCTGCACTACCCCTTCCAGGCCGCTCTCGAGGCGCACTGGATGATCCCGCAAACCCAGCTGTTCGTGTCCCTTGCCCTGTCCGGAGAGTTCAGCCCTCCGGACTCCTACTTTCTATACGGCGGTGCAGGATTGGGATTGCTCAACTGAGATTGCAGGTGCAGCCGCAACGAAAGGTGTCTGTCAACGCAGGAGGATAAAAAGCACCAGAGCGATCAAAATCACACCGAGTATTATTCCGATCAGCTTGTACAGCCCGGCCGGGGCCGATGGTCCCTCCGGTTGCTCAAT
>CAYMGP010000079.1:0-7213 GCA_964390045.1 uncultured Spirochaetaceae bacterium
CGCTCGAACGACAGGCCATCGAAGCGGTCGCCGTGAAACGGTCGCCGTGAAACGGTCGTTCTACTCCGGCTGCGAGCCGACCCAGCTGAGGCGCAGCGTATCGTCTTCTACCAATTCGACCTGCGTTCCAGACCCTCGACAATGCCTGTTCAGCGTGTCACACAGCCAGCGGGCATCGGCTCTCGAGGAACGCTGCAACCGAAAACGCCGTATCTGCAGCGGCTTCATCCGTAGATCTATCAGCTTTCCCTCTGCCGGGTCTATACGGGCAAAGTACATGATCACCAGGTCATGTCGAAACTCTTCATGCCCGCTGATGCCTTCATAGTCGTTTATGAAATCCCCGCAGCCGTAGAGTATCAGTTTATCCTTGTAGATCTCCGGCGGTCGAGGATGGTGGGAAGAATGTCCGTGGATCAGGTCGACTCCCGCCTCATCGATCAGTTTGTGGGCGAACGCTCTCTGTGCCCTGGAGATCTCGTACCCCCAGTTGCCCCCCCAGTGGATCGAGACAACTACGATGTCCCCTGCTTGCTTGACCTTGCGAACAGCTTCTTTGATTCGCTGCACCGTTTCATCAGAAAAGTTTCGGATCAGGGCTACACCCGGTGTGGTAGCGGATGCAGTCCAGGCGGAGGGGACGCCGCTGGATACCGTACAGAAGGCAAACAGCACCACCCTTCCTTTGTCCGACACCTGTATCGATACAGGCCGCTCGGCCTCCTGCAGGTTCAGACCCGCTCCGGCGAAGCCGATCCGCTGTCTTTCCAGCGTCCGCAGAGTTTCCGCCAGGCCCGAGTAGCCCCAGTCCAAAATGTGATTGTTGGCAAGAGAGCAGATATCAACCCCCGCTGTGCTCAGGCAGCGAATATTGTCGGGATGCATTCTGTAGTTTATCCCCTTGCCCCGCCAGTACTCTTCGCTCGCCGTTACAGCCGTTTCCAGATTGATGATCCGTACCTGCGGCTTCATGCGCTCCAACTCTTCAAGCGCCTGCCCCCAGATGTAGGAAAAAGCAGCGGGTTGAGGGATCGGTCCGTTGGCCTGCTCTGCGATCGCCACGTACTGTTTTGCGTTTTTCACGAACGGCTCATAGATACGGGGATCGCTGGGGTGAGGTAGTATTTGATCGATCCCCCGCCCGGTCATTACATCACCGCAGAGAAACAAGGTGACTGCGCGGTCGGTTTCGGGAGGCGCCTGCGGGCCGGGCTGCGGGGAACTCTGGGCGGCGAATACAGCTTCCGGCGAGCCATCTTTTGCCATAGACGGTGCAGCGATTGTTATAAGCAGGAGAAGCGGCACTGTGAATCGGATCTTTCCTTTTCCCGGTTCGGCGAGCATGTAACCTATTATTGCTCCGGATGGTTTTGAACCTGACCGGCGACTTTGGCTCTCAAGATATGCACCAGCTCATTCATACCCGTAGCGTTTAAATGATAGCAATTTTTATAATCGGAGCAAAGCCGGATAGGCCACAAATGTGGTAGCTATTGGACCATCAAGCCACCTATCCCATGCATCCACGGTTTACATAGCAGAAATCCAGTAGAAATCGTGCTGGCGGCCATGGATAGCGCCTGGAGTGCGCTGAACATCGTCATCCTGGATGTTTGCCGGGGCAACATCTTCAGCGGTTCGCGCAGCGCCGCCCGGGGACTTGCGGTGGTCGGCATCCTGATGTATGACCTCGAAAAAGACGATGCATACCATTTCAACCCGGTCTGGCTGCCGGACGGATCGGGATTTCTGGTAAACCAACAGACCGAGCTCGTCGAATCGAAGAAACGCGGCAGAACCATCTACCAAACCTGGAAAGTGGCTCCAACCCTTCATACTTTAAACCCGATCGGAAGGATGGTAAGAATGTAACGGAGATTGCAGCTCCGGAGGCGAAGCTCTCGGAAATTAAACAGCTGATGGTAGGCCATGTTTGCACGGCGGACCGGTTTCAAGAGGAGGAACAGGTGACACCTGGGCAGAGAGAGATCCTGAGGATTGAGAACCTGAGCAAGGCGGGGTACTTCGAGCCCCTTAACTTCACGGTGCGGGCGGGAGAGATCGTCGGCCTGGTAGGCTCGGGGAAGGAAGCGGTCTGCTGTCCTTCAACCGTAACCGATTAGCGAGTTGCCTTTCTTGCATCAGCATAGTAGATATCCATATAGGACTGGCCCAGGCAATACCGTAATCCTTTTGTATTACCCGCACGTAATAGTACTCCCCCGTGCTAATTGGTGTTTCATCTCTGAACAACATCAATTCCTGATCATTCGCTCCATAATGGGTGAAGACAACCACATTGTTTCTCAGTAGTTCTATCTTCTCTACTCTATCTGTGCCGACCACATGGCAGCGAATCTCACGTGTTTCTTTCGGTTCGTTGATCAATAAATCGCCGCCCATGAGAACGCCATTTATTGAGAACTCTAGTAGCATCCGAACCCCGTTAGTTGCATACGTGCGTCTGGACTTCATGGCGCTGAATATGTCCCTTCTGGCCAACGCCTTGGCCAGGACACCTGTAATACCACCTCTAAGACCCAAAGTGTCAGGAAAGGTGACGGCCGGAGACGTTCGACACAAGTGATCATCGCTTCCTCCAACAAAACCGACTTTGAACCCATTCTGCAGCCAATCCTGAACAGACCTCCCGAATCCTCCATACTTAACCCAAGGACTTAACTCGTCTGTCTCAAAAGAGCCTCGTCCCTGGTAGATTTCGATAAGTGTCTCGATACTGTTGTTCGGTTTGTAGTCCCATTCAGGAGCTGACCATGCCTGTAACCTTCGTTCAACGTTTATCTCGTCTTTTGATCTGTCCGTATCTGCGTTTGGATGGTGAGGAATCGTGATGGCGTCAATACCTTCGAGCATCTTCCATAGATCCTGCGGTTTGTCCGTGCCTTTGCTGGTAGGTATTCGCCACCAAGGGTCTTCTTCCGCAAAACTACCACTAAATCGGTAGATGGGCATATCATCATCCGCAACAAAGACATTACGATGACCGTAGTATGGAGAAGGCCATTCATAACCGAGAAGCGTCACAAATTCTCCATCAATATTATTCTTCGCCACCTCCTGTTTTTTGTCGTCCCACCAGGATCGTCCTTCGGTGGTTCTGTAGAAATTCACGACAAAATCACCACATCCGATGAAGTCTAATCCTGCAATGTCACGAGCATAACTGATGAGATCTTTCGTTGTACCCCGCGCAGGCTCAGCAAGGTGATATCCGGACTGTGTATGCAAATCACCAAAGAAAATATCGTACCCGTCGCAAAAGCCTTTATAGACAGGATTGCTCACCCCGCGAATACCGCCCCGAGTATCCTCTCCAGTCACTCTAAAGTGGGTGTGTTTTGACGAGTTAAGAGTGACCTCTCCTATTCCGTTTCTGATCCTTGCTCTCTTACTAATTTGGCGAGAATTCAGAGATTTCCGCAAATTCACGGTAGTACTGTAGTTAGTACATATATTGTTATAGCGGTCTTTTACAAAAACCAGTAAGTTGTTTTGTGTATTTCGAACGGTCGAAGCTGGGATAGTGATGTCGATGCTTTCTGGACGTTCAGGAAGAACCTGCACCTCAAAGCCTGTTAGGTGTTGGAAAAACCCACTACCCGATACATCTATCTCAACGTTGAATCTCACCTCCCGAGCACTCATTGTCTGTGCTCTGGCAGGATCAACCCCTGCGAGTGTATCGCCGATAAGGACTTCAATCCTGTCTCCTTCAACCAGGGGTGTGCCTGCTACTGTTATGAGGATGAACGGTATTGCACTCTCGTCCTGCGTACCGACAGTAGCAAGTACTTTTGAAACCGATTCTGTATGAGCACTAACCTGCCCAAAGAGCCACTCGTAATAGCGCAATCTGTATGCATGATTTTGGGGAGACCAAATACGGATTGAACCACCAACCGAAATGCCTTTAGAGCCAGCACTATAAACGATCTTCCATGTTCCTCGCTCACCAGCGAGTACATTTGTTAGTGTAGAGTTAATGTTACCTAATTCGTTCATTGACAGAAACATCTCTTAAATCCGGCTTCAATGTACCGCACAACGAGTTGTTATAATAAGACACTATAGTGTAACTATAAGGGATATTGTCAATAGTTGTGGATGAGGAGGCATTTGTGCTGTGGGGAATTTTGGTTGGATCGAGTCGGCAGCCGGGCATGGGGGAACCCCACAGTCCAACCCGTCTGGATCAAATTGACAAGCGAGCAGCCGATTTGGTGCGGCATTCGAGATGGATACGATATTACCCGGGTTATTGGAGCATGGTGAGGACAGACCTTCCCCCTACCTCCAACTGGAATTGTATCAGCTTGGGGGTCTGATCCACTTCAGGCTGAGCGGACCAGACTGCGCATCAGTGGTTTCTGATTCTCCCGGATTCTTCCCACGGCCATGGCCAACATCACACACAACGCCAGCGAACAACGCAGTCTCATCTTGGCCAGCCCTCGAATGAAGTGCTCCTCAAAACCGAAAGACATATCCAGACGGCTGTTCACCCGCTCCACCGCGGTGCGCTTCTTGTACATCCGCGCCCAGGCATAACTACTCCGTGCCAGCGGGGTGAACACCCTTCGATCTTCTGAGAGACGAATCCGCACCGAAGATTTCACCGGGCACTTGCTCTGGCTTTCACAATCGTAGCCGAAGTGACGTGCCGGACAACGGTACTTCAAACTCTGCCGGTCCTTCTCGAATCCCCCGAAGGCCATCTCCTGCTGGGTCTCGTTTTTACAAGGAGCAACGCAGAAAATGATAGCAATTTTTATAATCGGAGCAAAGCCGGATAGGCCACAAATGTGGTAGCTATTGGACCATCAAGCCACCTATCCCATGCATCCACGGTTTACATAGCAGAAATCCAGTAGAAATCGTGCTGGCGGCCATGGATAGCGCCTGGAGTGCGCTGAACATCGTCATCCTGGATGTTTGCCGGGGCAACATCTTCAGCGGTTCGCGCAGCGCCGCCCGGGGACTTGCGGTGGTCGGCATCCTGATGTATGACCTCGAAAAAGACGATGCATACCATTTCAACCCGGTCTGGCTGCCGGACGGATCGGGATTTCTGGTAAACCAACAGACCGAGCTCGTCGAATCGAAGAAACGCGGCAGAACCATCTACCAAACCTGGAAAGTGGCTCTAATCCTTCATACTTTAAACCCGATCGGTTCCCACCTCATAGCTGAACATCAGACCATCGCTGCCGGCAATTCGGAGAACAGGAGGCTTCGAGATATCGGGTATATATTGTTGCCGGACGGCAGGAAGGTCTTTGTTCTGAACGAGGCGGCAGGCGATAGACGCAACACGCGGCAGGTCCAGGTGTTCTACCTCCACACGAGCAGCAAGCAGAAGACTTCGCGATGGCTGCCTTGTGCAATCCAGTGGGAAACGAGCGCCCGTTGGTCCGGGCGTGATACAGGTAAAGCGTGGGAAGCCATCGGCCGGAATACGGGATTGCGGTGGAGTGGACGACTTCTTCTTGTCCAACTAGTGCGCGTGTTGCAGTGTGCCTCCTCTGTGATACTTCTCATGCACCGAGTCGAGACGAATCATTCAAGTTCGACCTTTTTCAGGCAGTAGATCTGCTCATATTACCTATGCACATTTTTAACATGTAAATATTGTATTATTTCCCTTTTTTTGCTTGTAATAATTGTAATATTAATCTATTTTTACGATATGAAGAGAATCAGTTATCGGAAACTGGTCAAATGGAAACACAAAAGGAATCGAAAACCTCTGTTGCTAAAGGGGGCGCGGCAGGTCGGAAAAACCTGGCTGCTCACCGAATTTGGAAACAATGAGTTCTCACGGATCCATGTACTGAATTTCGAAAGAGATACAGATGCTTGCACACTTTTTAAGGGGTCTCTTTCCCCGGATGTAATCCTGCGAAATATCGAATTGTATCTGGATCACGGAATCGAATCAGCCTCAGATCTGATCTTGTTCGATGAAATTCAAAACTGTCCCAGAGCGTTGACCAGCCTGAAGTACTTCGCCGAGGAGAAGCCGGAGGCTGCAGTCTGCTGTGCCGTTTCTCACATCGGTCTTGCCTTGGGAAACACATCCTTTCAAGTCGGCAAAATCGACCAATTGAGCCTGTATCCGATGACATTCAGAGAGTTCTTGGAAGCCCAGCAAACAAACCTAGCGGAGATGATCGATGCTCCCCCGCCGATACCGGAGGTCTTTCACAACCGTTTGTGGGAGCAGTTGAAAACGTACTATATGACCGGGGGAATGCCCGAGGTAGTACAGCGCTATTTGCATCATCCATCGCCATCCCATGAGACATTTCTGGAGATAAGAGAGATCCAAAGCCGTCTGATTCAGGGCTACCGTGCGGATTTCGCCAAGCATGCGGAAAAAATCAATGCGGCGCATATCAACAGGGTATTCGAGAATATTCCTGAGCAGATCATGAAGACTGTTGATTCATCGGTTGGCCGCTACAGGTTCAAAGATGTAGTTCCGGGGTATTCAAGGTTTTCCGAGTTGGAGGGGCCCATAGACTGGTTGATCCGATCGGGTTTGATTCTACCTGTGTCGATCATCGACTCGCCGGCAATACCCCTCAGCAGCACAAGAAAGAACAACATCTTCAAACTCTATTTTTTTGACATAGGATTGCTTGGGTGCATGGCCGAGCTTCCCATTCAAAGCATTATGTCCCAGGACTTTGGAACCTACAAAGGATTTTTCGCGGAGAACTATGTCGCCCAAGAGTTGTACAGTGCCGGGGTTACTGAACTCTACTCCTGGAGAGGGAGAACTTCGGAGATCGAGTTTCTCGTGGTTGTCGACGGTAAGATCGTCCCCATCGAGGTGAAATCCGGAAGCCGAATGCATCGAGCAAAGAGCCTCGCCGTCTACCGTGAAAGGCATCAGCCGGAATCGACGGTTGTCGTTACCGCCGGAGTGGAGCGGATTTCCGGCTCTCACCGCAATCTGCCTCTCTACAAAGTCTCGACTCTGTTGTAATGGGGACTGTCGATCATGCGCCCGGGTCCATTTTCCGCTGGTATTTCGTTGCCGATGGACGCATTTGATCGATACGCGGTTCCAGGTTTCGAAGCCGATACTGTTCGAGTGATACTCCGGGTCGGGTAATTACTGAGTATTCGTCACAGCAAACCTCCGGGAGTTTCGCCGCAGTCTGAAGGACGGCGCGGCGGACACTCC
>CAYMGP010000079.1:7313-18075 GCA_964390045.1 uncultured Spirochaetaceae bacterium
TTCTTTCTATGAAGAGAGCCTGTTAACAACTACTGTTAACAATTTCACCCCCTTTGCGTCTCTCAGTTTCCTGTGCTATAACCAGGGGGAGGGGGGTATATGAAGGACGAGCGACAGTACCACATCGGCTTGAAGAAAGGGGATGTCGGGCGCTACGTGCTGCTTCCCGGGGATCCCGACCGGGTTCCCAAAATCGCCTCCCTCTTCGACGACGCTGAACAGATTGCCTACAACAGAGAGTACAGAACGTTCACGGGCACGGTGGACGGCATCAAGCTCTCCGCTACCTCGACGGGAATCGGCTGCCCCTCCACCGCCATCTGCATAGAAGAACTGGTACAATGCGGAGCCGACACCTTCATTCGGGTCGGCACGGCGGGAGGCTTGCAGCCGGGGATCGAAGTGGGAGACCTGGTCATCACCAGCGCCACGGTACGGGAGGAAGGGACTACCCGCCAGTACGTGCCCCTCGAGTACCCGGCGGTGGCTGATATCGACGTGACCACGGCCCTGCGGGAGGCGGCCGGAACGCTCGGTTTTCCCTACCATGTCGGAATCGGCCACACCAAGGATGCTTTCTACACGGAAGGGTCGTCGGATTTGCCCCTGGCCGAGCACTGCAGGCAACAGTGGCAGGTCTGGCAGCGGGCGAATGTGCTTTCCACATCTATGGAAGCGGCCGCTCTGTTTGTAATTTCTTCTATTAAAAAGGTCCGGGCGGGGGAGATCCTGGCTGTAATCGGACTGACCTATAAGGATGAGCCGATCGTGGCCAAGGCCGGGATCGAAGAAGCCATCCGGGTGGCCATAGAAGCCGTCAAGATTTTGGCCGCCGTGGATTCGGCCGCCGTGGATTCGGCCGCCCGGCCGAGTGCGGCCGAGAAGAAAGGGAGGGGACATGTCCCAGGATAATCTGGTTCGTAAGTTCAAGGACGAGGCGGTTGCAGTCTACCGGATCGAAGGGTCGGGCGTGGAGGATGACTTCAGTCGCTATGTCGTATCCACCCGGGATACCCGCGACCTGATGAACTATCCGGAGATCATCAACTGCGATTTCACCAACCTGATGCAGAACGGAGTGACTAACGCGCTGAAAGGCATAAATATACTGGAGCGCCTGAGCGCGATAGACTCGAAATCGGTGAATGTGTACCACGTCCTCCGCGGCGGACTGAACTTCAAGGTGCGGGAAGCCCTGCTCAAGGGTTTCGGTTACAAGTGGCACTCCAGTTCCTATATATCGAGTCAGAGGGTCCTCAAAGAGGGGAAATATGAAGTCAGCCAAGACACCTATCGCAAGTTTCTAATCCCCGATCAGGCCACGGTCTACACAGCCGACATCGTTGCCTCCGGGGTCTCCCTGGACAACGGTATCGACTACGTCAACAATTTTCTGAAATCCAATAACTACCAGCTGAAGAACTTTGTTTTTCTCACGATTGGCTGTATCGAAGCGGAGAAAGTGCTTGCCAAGTGGCACAAGATTTTCAAAAGCAGCTTCCCGGAATACGAGCGGACGATATTGATCTATCTGGAAGGTCGCTTCGGTCTGGCCGCCCGCGACGCTCCACTGCGCAATTTCCTCTACGATACGGATCTACTAAAGAATTACAAGCTGGGTGCCCTTTTGAGCCCGGAATTCGAACACTCGCAGTTCGACAGGGTGATCATCGGGCTGGAAGGCTGCGCCATCTACGACGGCGGCAAGAAGGGTTTCGAGCCTGTAAACCATATAAAAGACATCCTGGAGTTCTGGGAGAAGCAGTTGAAGGTGGGTAGGGAGCATAATCTGTCGATCTGGGAGGAATACCAGTCCCGGATGCCGCTGGACATGTATTTTTCCGATGTCGAAGCTCTGGAAGGCGGCAATCCCGACGTACTTCGAGAGAAAAAAAGCGCGTACTGGGAAGGTTTGAGCCGTGAGGAATACTGCAGGCTGTACGCACGCTTCAAGTGGTTGTGGACCGACGAGCGTATCCGCAGCTCGCAGGCTCCGGGCAGCTTCATCGGGGTTTGTGAGAAGAAGATCAAGTATCTGGAGAGCCTGATTGCCGACGCCTGCGAGTGAGGCGTAGCGGTACGTCAGGCTCTCGCCGGAGTTTCCTTGCCCGCCCCGTTCATCTTGACCTGGGCAAGCTTTACCGCTTCCAGGATCGTTTCGTAGCCCGTGCAGCGGCAGAGATGCTTGTTGATGGCTTCCAGCATGTCCTGCTCCGTGGCTTTCGGTTTTTTTGTGAGCAGGTCATAGGTGCGCATGATCAGCCCGGGAGTGCAGAATCCGCACTGGACCGCCCCGGATTCTATAAAGGCCTCCTGGATGGGGTGGAGGGTGTAGCCGTCGGAGAGCCCCTCAATTGTGAGAACTTCACCTCCGTCTGCTTTTCTGGCTAGGACGGTGCAGCTTGTTACTGCATCGCCGTTCAGGATTACCGTGCAGGCCCCACATTGGCCCACCCCGCAGCCGTTCTTGGCGCCGGTTAGCTCCAGCTTGTCCCGCAGTACGTCCAGGAGCGTTACCCGCCCCTCTTCAATATCCACTGTATGTCTGGTTCCGTTGACTGTAAGAGTGATGGTGGGCATGTTCAGCTCCCCTCCTTCAGGGCTTTCAGGATATCCGCCTCGGTCACCGGCAGGCGAGAGAAGTCTATTCCTGTGGCATCCCGGATGGCGTTGATGATAGTCGGCGCCACCGCCACGATCGGGTGCTCGGCGATCGGCTTCGCAGACCAGGGCCCCTCTTCATTGGGGGTCTCTACGAAAATGACTGTTTGTTTCTTGGGCGCATCCTTGATGCGTGGCAGCTTGTAGGGTCCGAAGTTTGCGTTTTTGATTGTACCGTCTTCCTTGAACTCCAGCTTTTCCATCAAGGTTGCTCCCATACCCTGGACCACCCCGCCGACCACCTGGCCCCGGCAGGTTGTCGGATTGATGACCCTGCCCGGGTCGAAGGCGGAGGCGAAGTGCAGAACCTCGACCCTGCCTGTGGCCTTCTCGACGCGGATCTCGGCCGCCTGGCAGCCGAAGGTCCAGGAAGCGGCGGCGTTGCCCATCCCCGTTTCCAGGTCGGGCTCGATCACCCCCTGCACGCGGTAGCTTCCTATAGTGTGCACGGGAACGCCTACGGTCAGACCGTTCTCGTGCATGTACCCTCTGGCCAGGGAACCTATGGACATTCGTTTCCCAGGCTCGCTGCGGCGGTAGCACTCTCCATCGTATTCGATCTCCTCGACAGGGCAGCCTAAGCCCGCGGCGGCGTTTTCCTTCAACTGACCGATGGCACGCTCGCAGGCCTGAACGATCGCCCGGCCGCCACGGTATGTCTGCATAGAAGCCACCGTCTGCCAGTCCCAGGGACTGTACTGGGTGTCCACATCCGTATACATCCGCACTTTTTCGATCGGTACTTTCAAAGCCTCCGCAGCCATCTGGGTGAACACGGTATGGCAGCCCTGGCCCATTTCGATTCCGGCCAGGCTCACGAACACGCTGCCGTCCGTGTTGATCGACAGCAGACAGCCCGAAGAGGAGTTGGTCGCCATCTTGGGGGACTTCATCATCGCAGCCAGGCCCCGACCGTAGAGGTACTTTACATCCTCCCTCGGTTTTCCCGCAGCGAAGATCGCCTTCTTCACTTCTTCCAGACAGCGGTCCAAATCGCCATTGCTCTTGGTTACGGTCTGGCCCAGGGCGTTTTTCTTTCCTTCTCTGAGGAAGTTTTTCTGCATAACCTCCCAGATGGGCATACCGAGCTCGCGGGCCAGGATTTCGATTAGGCGGCCCACCATGAACTGGCCCTCCGGGTGGCCGTAGCCGCGGTAGGCGCCCACGGGCGGGGAGTTCGTATAGACACCGTAGACGTCTGATTTGACGCAGGGGAAGTGGTACGGGCCCGTGCAGTTGTGACCGGCCACGGTGCACACCGGCCACCCCGTGTCCCCGTAGGCCCCGTCGGAGAAGTGCATGGTAGCTTCCAGAGCTGTGAAGGATCCGTCTTTCCGGGCACCGATTTTCATAGACGCCTTTACCCCGCGGCCCACCAGGCTGCTGGTGAAGACCTCTCTGCGGGATAGCACCAGCTTGACGGCGTAGCCTGGTACGAAGCTGGCGGCATAGGCTGTCAGCGGCTCGATGCTGATATCCGATTTCCCCCCGAAGCCTCCGCCCAAGTAGGGAATATGGACGCGAACTTTGGCGGTAGAGGTCCCGAACATGTCGGCCAGCACGTCGCGCAGCACGAAGGGAGCCTGATTGCTGGCCCAGATCTCGATGCCTCCCTCGGTGTTGAAGCGGCATATGGCGCCGTGGGGTTCTATGGCGCAGTGGCTGCTCAACGGGAACTCGAAGTTCTCCTCGACCACGATATCTGCATCCTTGAACCCCTTTTCCACCTCTCCGTTGCGAAGGCGGTAGTGATGAAATATGTTTGTCCCTTTCACCGGATGCACCACGTATTCGACCCGCCTGTAATCCCCGTTTTTTTCGTGGATTAGGGGAGCGTTCTCGGCCGCCGCCTCGACGGGATCAATCACAAAGGGAAGGGAGTCGTACTCCACCTTGATTTTCTTGACAGCGGCCTCGGCCTTGAGCGGGGTGTCGGCCAGCACAACCGCCACCGCTTCTCCGCCGTGGCGTACCTTATCCACCGCGATCGGGGGCTGGTCCCAAAGGCAGGTTCCGAAGAGGATTGAACACTCCTTTCCGGTCACAACCTTCTTCACGCCGGGCATCGTTTCCGCTTCTGTTGTGTCGATTGATAAAAGTTTGGCGTGGGGTACTCCGGCGCGCAGCACCTTGGCGTGCAGCATGCGGGGCAGCTTGATATCCGCTATATAGGTAGCAATACCCGTAACCTTGTCTTCGGCATCGACCCGCTGCTCAGGTTTGCCGACGTATTTTAACTCCATGTTGTTCCTCCGTAGACCAACATCGCGGCCAGGGGAAATCAAGACCGCGTAGCAACATCTATTGTATGAGGTTCTCTTATTTACGGTCAAGAAAATATAATTTGACGGCTAGTCACTCTTCCAATATAATTTCAATTGGTCTTGTCAATAAAAGTAAGGGGGTGTGATATGAAACGACAAGCATGGATACTTTTGATCCTCCTTTTTTCTGCGGTCCTTGTCTTTGGAGGGGGCGAGAAGGAGACAGGAGCTGTAGAAGAGGAGAAGGCTTTCCGCGTGGCCGCCGTGTTCCAGACGGCCATTGAAGAGCCCTGGGACGGTGTAATCCACCAGGCCTGCATCAAGGCGGAATCGGAGATGGGAATAGAGTACGAGTTCACGGAAAAGATCGCCGCTGCGGATTTCGAGAAGGTGGTGAGGGAATACGCGGAACGGGGATTCGACCTCATTGTAGGCGATGCCTTCCTGGCCGGAGAGGAGCCCTCCCGGAGAGTGGCCAAAGATTATCCGGAGATCGCTTTTGCCTTCGGTTCGGAGTTCGGCCCGGTGTCGCCGAACTTCAGTGTATTCGACAACTGGATCCATGAGCCCGCCTACCTCTGCGGTGTGATCGCCGGCAAGCTCACCGAGTCCAACGTCCTTGGTATCGTGGCTGCCATCCCGATCGGCGAGGTGAACAGGTTGACCAACGCCTTTATCCTTGGAGCCAGGAGTGTGAATCCCGATGTAAAGGTCAAGATCGCCTACATCGGAGGTTGGTTCGATCCACCGAAAGCCAAGGAAGCAGCCCTGGCCCAGATCGAAACCGGTGCGGACTTGATATTCGCTGAACGCTTCGGAGTGTTCGAGGCCTGCAAGGAGCTCGGAGTTCTTGCTTTCGGCAACATGTCCGATCAGAACGAGCTGGCTCCCGATACTGTGATCAGTGGACCTGTGTGGGACATGTGGCCTACGATCAAGTACTGCATCGAGATGGTCCAGAAAGACGCCTGGGTTTCCCAGGACCTCGGCGAATGGTCCATGATGGCCAAGGGGGGATCCAGACTCGCTCCGTTCCACGGGTTCGAAAGCGCGCTTCCCGCCGAAGTGTTAGATGAAGTGAAAGCCCTGGAGGCGAAGATACTCGACGGAACCTTCCGCGTTCCTATCGTCGAGGATCCGCCTACTTCCGACTGAGAAACGGGTTGTAGAAGACCGGTAGATTCACTCTCTGCCGGTCTTTTTTGATCCCGAGGTAATTTTTTGTCAAACAACAAGCACGAACCTGTTGTGGAGATGCTTTCCATCAATAAGCGTTTCCTCGATGTGGTCGCCAATCAGGACATCGATTTCCGCCTTTTCCCCGGCGAGATCTGCGCCCTGCTGGGCGAGAACGGGGCCGGCAAGACCACCCTGATGAATATCCTGTTCGGCTACTACACGGCCGACGTGGGGGAGATCTTCATCAAGGGAGAAAAGGCAAGCCTCTCTTCGCCGCGCGATGCCATTTCCCGAGGGATCGGGATGATCCACCAGCACTTCACCCTGGTGCCCGCCCAGACGGTGCTGGAAAACATCATCATCTCGACCAGCTCGGGCAGAGGCATCTTTCTCGATCTAAAGTCCTCCAGGCAGAGGCTTCTCGAGCTGGAGAGCCGTTTCGGGCTGCACGTGGATCCGGATGCCAGGGTATGGACCCTTTCGGTGGGAGAACAGCAAAAGGTAGAGATCTTGAAAGCGCTATACCGGGGTGTGGACATCCTGATCATGGATGAGCCGACCGCTGTTCTGGCTCCGGTTGAGATCGAGGAGTTGTTCAAGACGCTGCGAATTCTCGTAGGAGAAGGCCGCTCGGTGGTGTTCATCTCCCACAAACTCAAAGAGGTGATGGCCATCTCCGACCGCATCGTGGTTCTGCGCGGCGGAAGAGTGGTAGCCGAGCGGGAAACAGGGCAGACCAATACCCGGGAGCTGGTGAATTTCATGGTAGGTCGCGATCTGCTGGAGCGGATCGAGAAGAAAAAGGTTCCCCCCGGCGGACCGGTTCTCGAGATCGAAAACCTCACCGTCCTCAACGATAAAGGACTGGAAGCGCTCAAGGGCTTGAGCCTCGTTGTGAGGGAGGGGGAAATCCTGGGTCTGGCCGGCGTTTCAGGAAACGGTCAGAGAGAGCTCTCCGAGGTGCTCTTCGGACTGCGGGTTCCGGCGGAGGGAGGCTTAAAGCTCAGTGGACAGCAGCTTCCGTGGGGAAATCCCATTTCTGCGATTCGCTTCGGCATGGGCAGGATTCCGGAAGACAGGATCGAAACCGGGCTCATGACGGACCTGTCCGTGGAAGAGAACCTGATCCTGGAGCGTCACGGCAGCAAGGCTTTCCAGAGGAGGGGGCTGCTCAACTTTCGACAGATACACCAGTTCAGTGACCGGCTCATCGAGGGATATCACATCCTTACCTCCAGCCGGGATGCAGCGGCCAAGAGCCTCTCCGGGGGCAACCTGCAGAAGGTAATCCTGGCCCGGGAGCTGGCCGGCAGACCGAAGCTAGTGATTGCAGCTCAGCCCACCCGAGGTCTGGACGTCGGTGCTATGGAATACATCCACCGGAGGCTGTTGGAGGAAAAAGCGAGGAGGGCTGGTGTGCTGATGATTTCAGAAGATCTGGACGAGATCTTCACCATCAGTGACAGGATCATCGTGCTGTACGAGGGGCGAATAATGGGGGAGGTGCCGGTGGAAGAAGCCGTGCGGGAGCAGATCGGCCTTTGGATGACCGGAGTGCAACCATGATCAGGTTGATGGTCGTCAAAAGGGAACCTCTGCCCGGTTGGGCCCGGATTGTCATTCCGATCTCCGCCATCGTGGTAACCCTGATCCTGTCCGCCGTCCCGATTCTGGTTGCCGGGGGGGAGCTTTGGAAATCTTACTACTTCCTTTTTTACGGTGCTCTGGGAACACGCTTCAATCTTCTTGAGACCTTTGTCAAAGCCAGCCCGTTGATCTTCACAGGGTTGGCCGTGGCCCTGGCCTTCAGGGCGAAGTTCTGGAACATCGGGGCTGAAGGACAGCTTTTAGCAGGAGCGCTGGTGGCGACTTGGATTGGAATCTACGGCACTTGGATTCCCGCGTTTCTGCTGCTGCCGGTGGTCATCGTAGCCGGTTTTTTTGCAGGCGGTATCTGGGCCTCGATCCCGGCTCTGTTAAAAACAAAGCTCAAGGTGGATGATGTTGTTTCTACGCTGCTGTTGAATTACGTGATGATCCATATAATGGGAGCCCTTCTGTTCGGCCCCCTGCAGCAGCCCGGCTCGAGCTGGCCGCGCTCATCTGAAATTCTGCAGGCGGCGAAGTATCCCCTGCTCCTTGCTCGTTCCCGCTTCCATATGGGTTTTCTCATGGGCCTGGCAGCGGTTTTCATTATCTGGTTCCTGAATACCAAGACGGTTTTCGGATATCGCTCGAAAGCCGTCGGCGCCAACATTCGTTCGGCCCACTTCGGTGGGATCAACACAACCGTGGTCACCCTGCAGACCGCCCTCCTTTCCGGAGGTCTGGCCGGCTTGGCCGGCGTGGGAGAGCTCTGCGCGCTGCAGTACCGCTTGATCATGGATATCTCGCCCGGCTACGGCTACTCGGGGATCGTGATTGCCATGTTGGGGAATCTTCATCCGGTGGGAGTGCTTCTTTCATCGTTGTTTTTCAGCGTGGTCATTGTGGGGGCTCAGACCATGAGCCGGATGACCGGGGTGCCCAGCTACATAGCCGAGGTGATCCAGGGGATGGCCCTGATGGTGATGCTTGTTTTCTTGCTTCTGACGGAATACAGAATCAAGGTATTGCGCATGGGCGTGCGTACGCGCGAAGCAGGCAAAGCGAGCAGCGCGGGGAGCGTGAGCAGATGATAAGCGAGATATTCACTGTATCCTTTTTCGCCGGGCTGATCGGAGCGACGATGCGCATGGCCACGCCCATTATGTTCGCCACTCTCGGAGAGATCCTGAGCGAGCGCGCCGGCGTGCTGAACCTCGGGATTGAAGGGATCATGCTCATGGGAGCGATGACCGGCTTCCTTGTCTCGCTCACATCGGGGTCCCTGTGGCTCGGAGTTCTGGCCGCGGCTCTGGTGGGCATGGCTCTCGCTCTTCTGATGGCCTTCCTGGCTGTCTACCTGGGCTTGAGCCAGCATGTCTCGGGTCTGGGCATCACCCTGTTTTCCACGGGACTGGCCATGTTCATCTACCGCCTGCACTTCGGTTCCCCGCTGGTGCCTCCAACGGTGAATCCCTTCCCCAAAATCGCCATACCACTGCTGTCGAAGATCCCCTTAATAGGGCAGGGCCTGTTCAACCAGTACCTCCTGACCTATGTGGCCTGGCTGCTGGTCCCGCTGCTCTCGTTGCTGCTCTACAAGACCCAGGCGGGTTTGAAGATACGCACCGTGGGTGAGAATCCTTTTGCCGCGGACACCGTCGGGGTGAATGTCTACCGGACCCGCACGCTTTGCCTGGTGGCCGGGGGTGCGATGATGGGGATCGGGGGGTCCTTCCTCACCCTGGCACATCAGAACATGTTCCTTATCGATGTCATCGGAGGCAGAGGATGGGTAAGCATCGCCATGGTGATCTTCGGAAATTGGAATCCTCTCAAAGGGGTGCTGGGAGCAATGATCTTCGGTTTCCTCGACGGACTTCAGCTGCGGTTGCAGGGACTGGGCATCAAGGTACCCTTCCACATCTTCCTGATGATTCCCTACCTCATGACGATTGTCGCCCTGGTAGGAGTGTCACGCCGGGCCACGGTTCCGGCCAGCCTTCTCAGGCCGTACCGCCGGGAGGAGAAGGGGGGATAAATTATATTGTTACAAGGAGTTGAAGGATGAGTTTTGATCTTCTGATAAGAAATGCTGGAACCCGTTTTTCGAAGGACAAACTTCTCGATATCGGCATCGAAGACGGTCGGATCTCCAAGATCGGGGAGAAACTGAAAGATGAATCAGAAGTTGTGATCGATGCCTCCGGAAATCTGGTCACTGAATCTTTCGTCAACGGTCACCTGCACCTCTGCAAGGTGTATACCTTATCCATGGTGCCGCAGGAAGCTCTTACCTCGTATCAGGGTGAGTCCATGGGCAAGGCGATGAGCGCCATCGAACTGGCCTCGAAGGTGAAGGAGCAGTACGACGAGAAGTGGATCATCGAAAACGTGCGTAAAGCCCTTCGCCTGGCCGTCAAATACGGAAACACGCACATCCGGGCCTTCGCCGACACGGACACGAAAGCCAAGCTGGAAGGGGTGAAAGCTCTTATCAAAGCCCGGGAGGAGTTCAAGGACTCGGTGGAGGTTCAAGTTGTGGCTTTTCCCCAGGATGGGGTTATTCGCGACCCCGGCGCCGAGGATTACATACGCCAGGCCATGGAGATCGGAGCCGACGTGGTCGGAGGAATTCCCTGGATCGAGTATACCGATGAAGATGCGAAGAAGCATATCGACCTGATGTTCGAGTTGGCAAAAAAGTACGACAAGGACGTGTCCATGCTCATCGATGACGCCGGAGATTCCGGCCTGCGAACCCTCGAGGCACTGGCTGTAAAAACAATAGCGGAAGGCTGGGAAGGAAGGGTTACGGCTCAGCATGCCCGGGCGATGCAGCTGTACCCCGAGCCCTACTTCCGCAAGATTCTTGCCCTGCTCAAGCGAGCCCGAATCGGGGTGGTCAGCGATCCGCATACAGGTCCCCTGCACGCCCGGGTACGGGATTTGTACGCCGAGGGAGTCAATATCGCCCTGGGTCAGGATGACATCTTGGATGCCTACTACCCGTTTGGACGGAACAATATGCTCGAGGTGGCCTTTCTGGCCTCCCACCTGCTGTGGATGACCAC
>CAYMGP010000080.1:0-15348 GCA_964390045.1 uncultured Spirochaetaceae bacterium
ACACGATTCTCGAGCGCTGCCGGATCGCCGGGCTCAAGGGCGACAAGCTCATGGCACTGCCTCAGATTTGCGATGTAGGCGGTGAGGTATGGCGAATCAAGGAAGCGGCGGTGGACGACGACGTGCTCCCGGGTTGGGGCAAGCTGGCCAAGCGGGGACCGATGTGGGAGGCCTCCTGTGCCTCCGTGTACCTGCAGGCCGGGGCGGACATCATGATCATGGCTCACCCTGAGGCGATGAAGAACGTCCAGGCAACGATCGCGCAGTTCTATGGCTGACTCACGCGCCCGGCTGCAAAAGGCCGGGTTTCATGTTTTTTACCAACTACTAAGGAGGAAATATTCATGATTTTCATTGGAGAGAGAATCAACACCGGATTCAAGGACGTCAAGGCGGCGGTGGAGAACAAGGACGCCGATGTCATCAAAAAGTGGGCTGTCAAGCAGACAAAGGCCGGAGCCACCTATCTGGATGTAAATCTGGGGGCGGTATCGAGCAAACCGGAGGACCTCTGCTGGATGATCGAGCAGGTTCAGGCCGCCAGCGATCTTCCCATCTCGATAGACACGAACAAGCCCGCAATGCTCAAGGAAGCGGTACCCATGTGCAAGAAACCGCCTCTGATCAATTCAACCACGGCCGTGGACGAGAAGATGGATGTCATGTTTCCGATCGTGGCCGAGCACAATGCCTCGATCGTTGGGCTGGCCATGGATGAGTCGGGCAGCCCCAAGACTGCAGACATGAGGGTGGAGAACGCGGGCAAGCTGTTGGCCAAGGCCATGGAGTTCGGCATCAATCCGGAGCAGCTCTTTCTCGATCCCATCGTCATGCCCCTGAAGTACATGCAGGAGCAGGCCCAGGAGATCCTGGGCGCCGCAAATCAGTTCAAGCTGTTCAGCGATCCTCCGCCCCATATCGTCTGCGGGCTTTCCAACATCGCTAACGGAACCACCAAGAAGAAGCTGATCAACCGCACCTTCGCCGTGATGATGGTGGCCAATGGCATGGACACCGTGATCTGCGACGTCACAGACGAGGACCTGGTCAATGCCCTGCTCACAGCCGAGTTGGTAATGAACAAGCAGATCTATGCGGACAGCTACATCGAGGCCTTCAGGTCGTAAACAACACAGGCGGCCGGGAGTGATCAGGCTCCCGGCTCGCTTGCAGCGGGTGTAGCGTTCGGATGATGCAAGTTTCCCACCGAGAGAGAATCTTTGCACTCCGCCCGAAAGTGGGATACATTCGTAGTAAACACCGATCTCGACGAGCGAACGAGGAGGAAACCATGAAAAGAGCCGCTTGGATTCTGATTCTGGCGCTGCTCATCTTTGCCCTGGCTGGATGCAACCTATTTTTTGATAAAAAACTGGTGTCCTATTCCGTCACCCACACTGTAAGTTCTGTTTCCGTAGAAATCGTTGCGGCGGATGAAGAAGGAGTCATCTTTACCTCATCAACAACGACACCCTGGGATTACGAGTTCGAGTTGAAATACACGGATTTTCCTTTTCGGGCTTTTGTGTACGTGGAGAATAATGGCGCTGAGAGTGTCGATGTGGAGGTTTACCGGGAAGACGAATTCATCGATGGGACAACGGTAGATCCCGGCCAGCAGGGTGCGGTCAATACCTCGGTTTCCTACGATTGACCGGCGTGTTATAACCAAAAAACCCGCTGAATCCTTTTTTACCATTGTTGACTTTGTGACTCACCAAGGTCTATAACAAGACTCATAAGTGATTGAGCTTTTTCTAAAGGGCGGTCCCCTGATGTACCCTCTCCTCGTATGCTCGGTGTTGGCTCTGGCCATTATCCTTGAGCGGGGGATTCGCTTTTTAGGTATGAGGATCCGACCTGCACGATTGAAGCTGTTCTGGCAAACGATCGCGCGCCGTGATTACGACCTGGCGTTACGGGAGCTTTCGGGCCGTAGAGCGGCAGTCGCGACGATCCTCCGGGAGGCTTTGGAGCAACGTGACCTGCCGGCGGAGGAATTGGAAAGACGCATCTCCCTAGTCGGTTCTGCGGTGCTCAAACAACTGTCCGGTTACCTGCACTTGCTCGAGTTGATCGGAAAAATCGCGCCCATGATCGGTCTTTCCGGCACGGTCTTGGGCCTGGCCGGTACCTTTCAAGCAGTGTCCGCGGTGAGGCAGTTGACCGATCCCGGTATTCTTGCCGGCGGGATCTGGGAAGCGCTGATCACAACCGTAGCCGGGTTGTTTATCGGCATTCCCTCTCTCATTTTCTGTCATTTGTATGAGAACCGCCTGAAGACACTGGCCTTCGACATGAAGATGGTGGGCGAGCAGATCGTGGCGCAGCTGAGGGAGCAATGAGGGTGATCCGGTGATTGAATTCGACCTGGAGAAAGAGATTGTCGAACCCAGAAGAGGACCGGACCTCACTCCGCTGATCGATATGGTTTTCATCCTCCTCGTCTTTTTTCTTCTTACATCCATCTTTGTTTATCCGCGGGTGGATGTGAATCTTCCAGAAAGTGAAAGCGGAATAATCGAGGAAGCCGAAGCCTTGACCGTTGCCGTGCTTGCCGACGGGGGTATCGAGGTGAACGGGCGTGCTGTCACGGTGGCAGAGCTTCCGCCCCTGCTCTACGCGTTGTTCAGCGAACGGAAGGACAACTCCCTCGTGATTCAGGCGGATCGGAGCATAGATTTCGGCAGAGTGGTCACGGTGATGGATCTGGCCAAACAGGCCGGTGCCGGAGAGCTATCCTTTCTGGTGGAACGCCCGCAACAGCCATAGCGTTTTTCAGACTGCCGTCAGCGGTCTTGAGCTACATTGATGCCCATTGCCGCGTTGATATGCGCTCCCAGCCGAAATTGCCCTGGAACGTGATGAAATCAACCAGAATGTCCCATTCAGCGCCTCAACTTGAACTCGAACTCTTTGATCGTCTTGATTTCACGACCCGGCGCCGGGAACCTCCATTTTTTTTCAATGGTTTTGATACAAGAGGTGTCCAGTATTGAATGCCCGCTGGAGTCGAGCAGCGTCGCCTCCATGACTCTGCCGTCTGCACTGATATGGATCTCTATCGTGACTACCCCTTCGTATCCCCAGCGGCGAGCCACCTCGGGGTAGGGCGGACGGGGCAGATCGAGTCCCCGCGACAGCTCGGCGAAGCCCACCCGGCTCGGCCCGGATTGGGGGACCGGCCGCCGAACGGATTGGGCGACGGGGGGCGATCTAGGCGCCGCCGCAACGGGAGCGGGTGGATCAGGTTGGCTCGTTGCAGGGACCGCATTTTCCGCCGGCTGCTCATCAGTTTTCACCCGTTCCTTCACCGCCGCTTCGGCTAGAGTAGCCTGCCGCATCTCCCGAACTCCAGGTGTCTCTTCGACTTTTTCCTGCATCGGCGGAGCCTGGCCCACTTGGATTTCTGGAACGACCGGTTGTGTTTGCACGGGAGCAGGCGGCGACACCAATCCGACCGTGATTCGTGTGCGTGTCTGCTCAATGGGATTGGGTAGCTCTCGATCCGGGAGATCGCGGACCAGCAGAAACAGAGCCCCGTGCAGCATCACAGAAGCGATTAAAAAGACCAGCAGGTTATTCTGCGACGAGTACCGGTATCTGAACACCATCCGATCCTGATAGAGGGGATTCAGCAAGTGGATCGTATGTCGATCCGTCCAGCACAATGATTTCATCTTGGGTAAAATTGCAGACAAAGATACGGTTGTTCACCTCGTCAAAGGCTGTGCCCAGTATGTAGTCGGCGGGAGCCTTGCTCGTATCGATTGGATTCGAGGAATCGTGAACAATAGTCCGGGTTTCGTAGTTGTAGGCGAGCAGACCTTTGTCGCTCGTTAGATAGACGATCTTGTTGGCCCAATTTACACCCTGTTCGCTTCCCACAGGAGAACCACCAATCGAAAGGGTGTCGGCAACCGTGTCGGTGTCCGTGTCGATGATCACGACGCTGCCGTCATCTGCGCCGTTGACGCCCGTGCAGATTACGTGCACTTCTTTCTTGCTCGGAAAGGCGATGGCGCTCTGCGGATTTGTCCCCACCGTGATCGTAGCGAGCAATGCGTAGGAGTCAGAGTCGATCACGCTGACCGACCCGGGACCGAATTCGGGTATACCGCCCGTGTAGTTGGTGTTGCATACGTAGAACTTGCCGGCGGCATAGGCTCCTCCCTCCGGAGTATTGCCGACCGGTACGCGGGCGATCACGGTCAGATCCGCCAGATTAACGATGGCCGCTTCATCTGCCAGCCAGTTGGGCACGCAGCCCTTATCCGTACCGCTCTTGACGATCACGGCCCAGGGATTGGCGTTTTTCCCCAGATACAGCCGTCCGAGTTTTTCGAAGGTGCTTTCATCGTACATCACGATGCTGTTGTCACCGGAGTTGGTGACGTATAGCCGGCCGTTGTGATGGAGGATCGCGTTCGGCCATTTGCCGACCGTGATCACATCGGGGTAGACGTTCAGGGTCTGGGGATCCAGTACGCTGACGGTTTCTGCCAGCCCATTGATCAGGAAAATTTCCCGCGCCAGATCGGGGAACTCTCGCCGTTCCAGATCGAGATCCGGCGGCAGCACGCAGGCGCTCAAGCCGAGAACGATCAAAAAAGCAATAGCCGATCGTATCTTCAAAACGAGACCTCCAGCCCAACGGCCAGCTCCCGTCCTGGAACGGGAAACTCACGGATATCCACGTACTCGCTGTTCAGCAGGTTACGGCCGCTCACGGTTAGCTGATAGCGTTCGCCGATCTTCAGATTGACCGCGGCGTCGAGCACGAAGTAGGCGGGCAGGTATTTGGTGTTCTGAGCGGTGGTGAAGCGAAAGCCCACGAAGCGCCCCTCCACTCTGAATGAATGGCCGTCATAGTGGGTGAGGGTGCCACTGAGATTGGCTTTCTCATAGGGCTGGCGGGGAAGTTGGGCGCCTGCTGTCGCCCCTTGCTTGGTCGTGTTTTCGGCTTTTGTGAAGCTATAGTTACCCTTCAGCTCGCAGTAGCTGCTCATGAAATTGAGGGGAAACAAGAGCTTGGCCTCGGTTTCCAATCCGCGGATGCGGGCGCTGGCCAGGTTGATCGGCCGCCACTGTCCGGAGGGCCCGGGGTTCCACTGAATCAAGTTGCTGATATCGTGATCGAAATACACGGCCTCCAGGGATAGAAAAGCGAAGGGTTGAACGAGGATGCCGGCATCGTAGACAAAGGCCTCTTCGGGAAGCAGCTCGGGATTGCCCACGGCGAAGGCCGTGGCCGGCCAAAACAGATCGTCGAAGGAGGGCAGTCGATAGGCGAATCCCACGTTGCCCTTGAGGATCAGCCGGTTTCGCTCGAACAGTGGGATCATTGCACCCACGTTGTAGCTGAAGGCCCGATCCAGGCGATCCACGTTCCCGTCGGGAAACAGCAAATGATGGCTGTCAAAGCGCAGCGCGGGAAACAGCACCAGGCGGCCCATGCCGTCCTCCCCGCCGGGGAACAGGTGAATTTCCCCGCGCAGGCTGGCGCTGTGGGTGTTGCGGGCCACTCTGCCTTCTGCACTCTCGGTACCGGCACTCTGAAGCAGTCCGGTGGATACCAGTCGGTCGAACCGTAACTGGTAACCGCCGCTGGTCTTTAGCAGCAGCGGGCCGAAGCGATCACTGCGTTTTAGCTCCAGGTCCAAACCTCCGGCCGTGTTGTCGTGCCTGTCCTCGACCTCTCCCTCGATGTCGTCGGGATTGCTGTAGTCCCGGATCTGTTTGCCCAGATACAGATCGGCGCTCAAGGCTGCCACCGGATTGTCTGTGAAGTTGAAGCTCACCGTGCCTCGATACAGCTGGTCCTCGATTGTGGCGTTGGGCGTGGGGAATTCGGACAGGCCGGGAACGCCCTTGCTGTCGTTGTGGGTCTGTCCGGCCAGGCTCAGTCGGAGGCCGCGCTGCCCATTGATATTCCAGCCGAGCTTAAACAGACTGTCCCCCTTCAGTCCCTGGGTGTTGCTGCGTGTGTCCATGCCCCCTGGAGCGTTGGGATCAGCGTACGTGTAGTTGCCTCCGGTATACAGCCCGCTGCCGGAGAGGAAAAAATCCAGGGCATCCTCCGGTCCGAAGGATCCCATAATCTGAGCGCTGAGCGTGTGGGTATTGAGGGAAGCAAAACCGTAGGATAGGCTGCCGCCGAGCTGTTCACCGTAGCCGTCCTTGGTCACGATGTTGATCACCCCGCCGAAGGCGCTTTCCCCGTAGATAGCGCTGCTGCCGCCGCGGATGATCTCAATTCGCTCGATAAACTCGGGGTTGATCGTGTTCAGATCCACCCCTCCGCCCTGGGCGGAGTTGAGGCGCTTGCCATTGACAAGAACCAGGACCTGTTCGGCGGAGGAGCCCCGGATGCTGACCGTGCTCGGCTCGGTGATCCCTCCGTAGCGGCTGACCAGCACGCCCAGAACAGGGGCTACGATTTCCGCAGCTGAGCGGGGTGAGGCGGCCCGGATCTCGTCCTGCCCGATCACGCTTACCTGGGCGGATACGGTGCGCGGATCCAAAGGTTCGTAGTCGGCTGTGATGGTGATACGTTCGATTTCCTGTTCTGTTTGCTCGTCGGTCTCGTCATTTTCTTGGGCAAGTGCGGGAAATGTCAGGAAAGCGGCCAGCAGGAGCAGCGACCATCTGGGACTTTTCATTGTCGCCTCACCCGCGCGATGGCGTCGAGCTCCGCATCAGTATCACCTAATCCACCTTCCACCTTCTTCGTGCAGTTGGTAAGGCGGACGAAATCTATATGATCCAGGTTTGCCTGAACGCCCGTTGACGGATCGACGGCCCAGGCGATGTCAATGGCATCGCCGCCTCCAGAGCCGGCGTCGATGAACAGATCCCCGTGGGTGTCCGGGGTCGTATAAAAGTACTCTGCTTTCATGTTCGGGTATTCGCTCGGCGGATAGTCTTCCGGATCGCTCAGGGAGTTGTCCCCCGCCCCGTCGGCTCCGGACATGTCGCCGAGCTTGAGGGTGGGCGTGACGTCGAGATAGCCCCAAATCCGCTCCGTAGTTGTTCCGGCTTTCGAGGCGTTGATCGGGTAGAAGGTATGACTGATCGTGTCGGGAAAACCCGGAAAGACCGGATCGTCGGGGTACCACTCGGAATGGGATTCTCCGGCAGCCCAATCGATCTTGTTGGGGTAGTAGTTCTCAGCGCCCAGAGTTCCCTCTCGCCTGCTTTCTACAGTGTCTGTAGTAACCGGGAAGCTTGCACCCAGATCGCTTCCCGGGATCAGGTACCAGGTGTCGTCGGGATCACCATTGCCGTTTTCGTCTTTCATCACCTCTATCGTTGCCGGTTCCTGCCAGTGCGTGCCGCTGGGATCGCCGCCGATCCAGTAGGCATTGCCGAACACGACGAAGTCGTAGCCGCCAATGTTGTCCGGATGGTTTTCGATCGGAGGATCGAAGCGCACGGTGATGGTGGCCCCCGGACCGTGCAGGGAAATTACAGAGCCGGCACTGCCGCTGCTGCTGCCCGAGCCGTCCGGAGCTCCGAGCACCTTGTTGTAGTTGGCCCCGATCAGTGCGTATTCGCTGTTGTTGGCGTGCTGACCGGCTCCGGGGGACACTTCCAGCACCTCTGTGATCCAGTACTGTTCTGCGGGGTAGTAGAGGGTCGGAGGATCGTAGGGATCCTTTCCCGGATCGAGGCTACAGGAGGAGGATAGACAGGCAATGAGCAAGCAGAGAAGAAGAAACACCTTCCCCCTGAACGAGGGAAGGTGTTTCTTGCTGCTACTGCAGAACCGCATCCTCGCTGTAAAAGGCAACAGCAAAATAACCATTCGCTTCAGTGATGTCACTTTCCGCCTCCGCCTCCGAATCAGACACACCATTGACATTGTTGGGATAAGGATCCCCAACATTTTTGTAGCCTTGTGAAAAATCAGAAGTACTTCCATCGAACTCCTTCCATCGGAACACGTTGTACTTGCCCACTTCTCCAGTTCCCGCGCCGTCCACCGCTGTGTATTGGATAACAGCGTATCCATGATCCGAGGCATCGGATTCGCCGGCATTGAAGGTCTCATTGTCGAAAGAGACAATGTCGGCTTTGTAGAAAATACCGAAGCCACCGTCGTAAGAAATCGTAGATTCGGTTATCGACCATGTTTCACTAGTGAAAGCCGAAATGAGTTCCCAGTCACCCTTGACTTCGATGACAGGATCTTCGTCAGTCTTGCAGCCGAACAGCAAGCCTACGAAGATGACGGCCGTTGCCAGTAGAAGGATTTTTTTTTGTTTCATACACACTCTCCTTGTGTTGTTCTATAAGTACGACTCTATATGAGAGTTGCAGCTTCTCGCTTCGCCGAGGAGAGATTCCTGGTATCGTTGTTGGGTTAAAAAAAACTGACGGAAATAGGAAAATACGCCGGAAGCCATACCTCTCCTCGAAGGTGTCCTCCAGGGGGGTTTCCTGGCTTCCGGATCGACTTACTCGCGACGCCTTCTCACCGGATTTCCTGCTGCAGATTCCGGCAATGGCATGTTGCCGCTTTCATCCCCGGTAACAGTGACGGGACCGCTGCGGATTTACACCGCATTCCGCTCTCCTGAAGATTCGGGTTACGGGTGTGGATGCTATATATTTTGGAAAAAAAAGTCAATAGCTGCCGGATGAGATTGCCTGGAATCTACCAAATTGGTGCTTGCGTTTTTATCGCTCCACTCGTAGTTTATTGGGTAGTTACACGGGAGATGTATGGAGGAAACCATAGCTTCTCGGTCTGTAATGATATGAAATACTTATTCGGCCTCGTTTTTGTGCTGGCGGCGGCGTTTCTGTACCCGCAGACCAGCCGAACCGAAAATGAAATCCTCGCGACAATCCTCTCTGCGTTGCGGCGTGCAGACGCTGTTCGCGAAGAGGCGATCCACGATATGGTGTACACCGCCGAGACTTCCGTGGTGGAGTGGGAAGACGCCTCGCGCCGAGAGATCAAGAGCGAGACCCTGTCGGTTCGCCGGGTGTACGTGCTGGAGCCAAATCAAATACACAATGAATATCTGTCGATGACCATTGACGGGCGTACGCTCAGCAGGAAGGAAATGGAGCGCGAGCTTGCCAAGCAGAGGCGGGGCGGCAGCCGGCAGGGTGAAGAGGAATTTCAAAGTCCGTTCAGTGACAAGGTCGCCGGCCTGTACGAGTTCGAGCTGAAAGGTGAGGAGCTGTTCGAAGGCCGGGAAGTCTGGCTGGTGGGCTTCAATCCCAAGGAGCCGGAGGAAAACCTGTTCACAGGGACTGCTTTTGTTTCCCGGAGTGAGTATCAGCCTCTCTATGTGGAGATGGCTCCGGCAAAGCTTCCCCGGGTCCTCGAGGAGTTTGCCATGAGCATTCGCTTCGCCCCGGTCGGCGAAAACTGGCTGCCCTCCGTATTCAGTATGGATATGCGGGTGCGGATAAGTTTTTTGGTTACACTGGCGGATCGTTCCCTCAGCATAGAAGACCGCTACTCTGACTATCGCCTGAATGTGGGACTGGACCCGAGTATATTTGTCAGCGAGTAGAAAGTTCATTTTCGTTGCAGAGAAATCGCGCCTTCCCTTCCTATCCGTCGTTCTACCTGCGGAAACAGATTAACTTGTGCTCTGCCTTCTTATCGTTTATGATCTGGAGTACACACGGGGAGAATCCGAAGAACTGTATCCGCCGTTTGGGTTAGCAGTTCGGAATTCTACCCAGCCTTGGAGGTCGCTCTAGTGAGGATCCATATTTCCTTAGCTCGCAAATCATACAAACAGAATACGCGCAGCAGTCCGGGATCGCTGCTGCTGCGTGGGAAACGACCCTGGACGGTATTCCTAGTTCTCCTGTTCCTGTTTGCTGGGTTGGTTCCCGGATTCTGCATCGAGAAGGCAAAGATTGCCGTGTTCATGTTTAAACCTTCCGTCGAAATCTACGACAGGATCATGGCTGGTGTCAGAGCCACCTTCTTGGAGGTTGGATACAGGGAAAACCGGAGTCTGTTGTTTGACTATTATGAAGCCCGCCTTAACGAATCGCAGGCGATTAAGCTGGTCGAGAAGATGAAAGCGGGCAACTACGACCTTGTGCTCAGCCTGGGTACAAGGAGTACTCAGATTCTCCAGGAGAACAACTTCGTCGAGGCTCCTGTATTGTTTTCAGGGGTCTTCGATCCGGTGAATGCGGGCATTGTGCCGAACCTCGACGGCTCGCAGACGAACTATGCAGGATCGAGTCATCGCCAGGAATTTTCGAAACAGTTTACCTATTTTCGTGAGGTTGTGCCCTCTGTGAAACGGCTCGGTATTATTTACAGAGGCGGCGAACCCAATTCCCTCGTACAAGTTGACGAGGTGCTAGCGGTCAAGGACAGCCTCGGCCTTACTAACGTAATCTGTGCCCCCGCGAAAGATGCCGACGACCTCGAACGAGCCACGCGTGACATCATAGACAAAGTGGATGCGATCTATCTTCCTGCAGATATTCTCGTCTCCAGTTCCGCAGCCCTCCATATCCGGGATGTCGCCATTGAAAGCGATATCCCCGTGTTTTCCGCGTTGGTTGATCCTACAAAATACGGCGCCCTTATTTCGACCTATACGGATCTGTATGTTTTAGGAAAGCAGGTTGGTCGTATGGCCGTACGGATCATCTATGGTGAGGAGCCCGGCTCGATGCCGATAGAGTTCCAACAGGTACCGAATGTCGTAGTAAACAGGGAATCGGCCGAGTTTCTCGACATAACCATTCCGGAGAGTATGAAAGAAAAAATTACCGGAGTCATTGGTCAATACATGGTCATTTCTACGGGGGAGTAGTGTCAATGAGAACAATCTATAGTGCTGGAATACGAGGATTCAGCCTCTGCCTGTGTATCCTTGCGGCGAGCCTTTTTCTTGGCTGCAAGACCTCTCCCGAGCAGACTGATCTGTTGACAGTCTCGGTACCGCTTGGGCAGGAAGTGCAAAAGCAGCAGATCTTTCATTTGAAGCTGCGGGAAGACAGCCTAGCCGATGCTCTGAGGGATATAAAGTTGACAGCCCAAATTGCTGGGCTGGAGATCGACTACGACACGGTAGGCGATGCCGATATACCGGTCAGCGTGACGATCGAGGAACCCACTCTGGCCCGTGTTATCAACAGGTTGGCCATTTGTGCTGGCTGTCTTGCCGTTCAACGAGGCAACCACTTCACCATCTACGCGGATCGAGCGGAAGAACTATTAGCCGGCGAGGATATCAGCTATGTCTATAAACTAAAGGCTCTGCCGTTGGACATTGCGGAGAGTCAGATCGAGGATATCGTTGATCTGGCTCGCTTTCAGGGGTTGGCGGAAAACAACTCGATCACCCTTACCGGACCTCTGGAGGAATTGAAAAAGCTAGTCTGTTTTCTCGAGACAATCGATCAGGAAGGCGACGTGGTCCTGATCGAGCTTCTCATCGTGCAGTATCGCCATGGTACCCAGTTCAATTGGGGATTCGACGTGACTTCGGGTCAGGTCATTCCCATGTCTGAAATCACCTTTCGTCCCGGAGAAGTGAAACCGACCGCCGGATTCACCTACCGCTTCCTCGATACCCTCGATCCTCAGTTTTCTCTCAACTTGAGCGTGCTGGTTCAGGACAATCTGGCCAGGGTAATCACCAATCCTCACATCGCCGTGAAGAACGGCAACGAAGCGGAAATCAGATTGGAACAGATGAAATGGGTAAATGTGCCCGGTGCCTTCGACACCGATACGAATACCACCACATACGAGCTGCAGGAGTTTCAGGCCGGAGTGGATTTGAGAGTCACTCCCAATATAGCCGCCAATGGCCTGATCAGCCTGCAGATCGAGGGTTCCCTGTCCGTTTTTGTACCTACTACAGGGTCGGAATACGCCACGGACACGAACACCATTACCACTCAGGTAAATGTCCAGGACGGTCAAACTGTGATTGTAGGAGGATTGATCAAACGGGAAGAGAAGGAATCGGAGGGCGGCGTTCCCCTGCTGCATCGGATTCCGGTTCTGAACTACCTGTTTAAACGCATCAGCCAAGAGAAGGAATATTTCGAAACGGTGCTGTATATTACGCCCCATATTTATCCACTCAAGAGCTACGAGCAGCTCGGTTCCCGAGATTACATACACTATCTACTCAAGGATATGGCAGATCGCGAAAAAATTATCGAAGAGAATCTTAAATAGCTGGGATCAGATCGAATTACACGGGGGAAATTATGCACTATACCATCGACAACTTACCCGCGATCATGGAAGATCTTCATTCCAAACTTCGCATAGCGGTAACCTACAGCGGCGACAAAAACGATCCTGATGCGGTTATCTACAAAACCCACAATCCGCGCTCCTGGAAGGGTTATCAGAAAGTGGCCGAGGGTATACAAGAAACCCTGAAGGAAATCGGCTTCGAGCATGTCTTTGTCTTGCCTGAAAACAGGACCCTCCTCGACAATTTGAAAAAGAATAACATCCATGTGGTTTGGATAAACTCGGCCGGCGTGCAGGGGTACAGCCCGATGAGCCACACCCCCGCTATGCTGGAAATGGTGGGGATTCCCTATGTCGGCCACCATCCCGTGAATGCAGCCAAGCTCGACAACAAATATGCGTTCAAACTCGAGTGTCAGGGTTGCGGCATACCCACGGCGTCTTTCATGAACTGGAACGGCGCAAGGGGAAAGTTCATGCCCAAGGTAAACAAGATATTCAAGTTGAGCTTCGGCTCTTATACCGGTCCCTTCGTGGTAAAACCTGTGTCCGGCCGGGCTTCGCTTTTAGTGAACGTCGTAGATACGGTTGACGAGCTCCCCGATGCCGTAGAAGAAGTTTACAGCCACACTTTGGATACAGTTCTTATTGAGAAGTATCTGGGAGGAAGGGAGTTTTGTATCGCCGTCTGCGGCAACGTTCGTTACGCTAATGGGCGGTATGCGTTCGAACGCAAACCATTCGCTTTCTCGCCTATTGAGCGGGTTTTGGAAGAGGATGAACGAATCTTTACTTCGATGGACAAAAAGCCGATCACCGGGCAGCGGGCCAAGCTGATGAGCAAAGCTGAAGATTCGCAGATCATCGAACGGCTAAAAGAGCTCGGAGAGACTGTTTATCTAGATTTGGCCTTGGAATCCCTCATCCGGCTCGACATTCGGGCTGACGAAAGGGGAGACCTCTACGTGCTGGAAACAAATCCAAAGCCGGATTTGAAAAAACCCTCCGAAACAGTGACGAATTTGATCTGCATCGGGCTGGCGGAGCATGAGATGAACTATACCGACCTGATACGGCTTGTCTTGGCCAATCGATTGCACCAATTATTCACGCATAAGATGCACCTTATCGGTCATATCACCGAACTTATAACCTAGGTCAGAAAGGCTGGTGTAGAGGACGAAGCAAAATCGTAATGCCCGCACGGTCAGTGTCATTCTGCCGGTGCTTCTCCTGGGACTGGCTCTTGTTCTTGTACTGTACATCGGCTACGGGAAAGCTCAACACACCTATCCAGATCTTCGGCTCGATTCTCTGGCTGCGGTCGGCGAAATAGCGCAGAACTCGCTGCAGACCTTTCTGGCGGCGGGACTTCCTCTTTCCCAGTTTGTCGGTTTTTCTACCCTCAGCGAACCTGTGTTGCTTTCAGAACCGTCTATATCCGAAATCAGGGTGATCGATAAGACGGGTAAGATGATTTTCAGCAATCCTCCCTCCGCTTCTGCCGAGCAGCCACAGACGAATCGAACTTCCAGGGATTCGGGTAAATACAGCATTTACGAAAGCGGTCGCTTGCTCACACTCTCCCTGCCACTGCGGAACAAATTCGGGACAGTCGGCAGTCTCGAAATAGTCACGGATAAGACGCTGATCGATAAAAAAATCAATGCTTTCTTTTTCCCTGCTGTGATTGTGGGGGTGTCTTTACTCGTAGTCTACCTGCTCGTGATTTTTCTAGCGGAGAGATCCAGAGTCAAACGAGCGAATTTGTGGATAAGAGGAGCCTACGTCGCCGCATTCGCTTTTTTATCTATATTCGTCATGGTCACGCTCATCAGACTGCTTTCCAGCGGGATCCAGGATAAGGGACGAGCTCTGGCCGAGTCGCTCAGCGCCCGTCTCAATGCCGCGTTGGATATGGGGATCGATCTGTCCAGCTTCACGGAGCTGGATACCACCTTCAAGGAATACCAGGAGTTGAATCCGGAGATTGAATATATTGCTCTCACAGAAGGCGATATCGTAACCATACACACCGAGGATGGTCGAGCGGGAAGAACCTGGCGATCGCAAAGCGGAACCTTTGGCTTTTCTCAAGTCTTGCACACCGAACCAGCGGAGACGGAGATTCGCTTTGGGGTATCGAAAAAGCTTCTCTTCTATTCGTTGTGGCGATATGGAAAAGACTTCTTTGTGCTCCTTATAGCTTCGGGTTTTCTATCGATCCTATTCTTGAATCTGACCGTTTCGTTTCAGCGGAAAAGCCGCGTGGATTCGTCTGAGCTTTCCCCGGCGGCGAGTCAGGCCAGGAAAAGGGACCTGGTCAAGCCTGTATATTTTCTGGCAATCTTCATGGAAGGGCTCCATGCCTCGTTTCTTCCCCAGCTAATGAAGACGATAGCCCGGCAGTCGGGTCTGGGCGCGGGCGCAGCCTCGGCAGTTTTTATGGCCTATTTCGCCGCCTATACGCTGACCATCATCCCGGCAGGCTCCTATGCACAAAGGCAAGGTTCGAAACTCTTAATCATAGCGGGAGCGGTATGTTCGGCAGGCGGGCTGCTGCTTCTTTCGATTTTCAATACTTTCGGTCTTGTGCTTTTGGTCAGGATGCTGTCCGGTGCGGGCGGAGGGATGCTTTTTATAGGCGTTCAATCCTACATTTTGCGACACACAACGCGGGAAACGCGCACCCAGGGCGGGGCGATCATTGTGTATGCGTATAACGGTGGAACTCTGTCGGGAGCCGCCATAGGAGCTATGCTGGCACTCTATATCGGTACGAAAGGAGTGTTTGTTCTGGGATCCGCCGTGGGGGCTGTCATCCTGCTGTACTCGCTGCGTTATATGTCCTCTGCCCGGCCCGATCAAGAACAGACATCCCGGCCGAGGGGGAGCTTTCGCGGCTTGCTGCGGGTATTTACAGACATTTCATTCTTGAAAACCGTCTTGTTGGTCGGGATACCTACCAAGGTGATACTCACCGGGGTAACGATTTACGCCTTGCCGCTGCTTCTCGCAGCTCGAGCTTTTCCCCAGGAGGATATCGGTCAGATCCTCATGTTCTATGCAGCTGGAGTCCTGATTTCGAGCAGGTATGCTTCGAGATTGGCGGATAGACTGCGAAATACAAAACGAAT
>CAYMGP010000080.1:15448-16859 GCA_964390045.1 uncultured Spirochaetaceae bacterium
CTGGAACGAATAGGACACGTCACCGGGCCTCTGATCGTCAGCGGTGTTTTGGTGGCGCTGAACGAGAATACCCTATCGATCAGCTTGATAGGGATCGCCGTTGTCGTGTTCGGACTTATCTTTGTATCTGGAAAAAAGGCGCGGATCGATGCATAAACGGATTTTTAGGCTGGCAGCTGCATGCATCTGGGCTGTCCTTGCCTTCGTATTCCCAGCTTCGATTGCCGGGGACACCAACACCGACTGGTTCGACCTGAGCTCTGCCTCGGAGCAGCACTGGGAGCTCGCTCCGGATCCCGCCAATGCAGCCGCACTGCGCTTGAAACCGAAGGAACCGCTCGAATCCGGGGAGCCGCGGAGCATCATGGTTCTGTTTCCAAAGGCATCTTCGGCCTACGACATCGCTTTGAACACGATCCTCGGTGTTTTTTCAGCACATCGCATTCCGGCTGCTTTTACCCTGATCAATTTCCAAAACGATCTCGATGGAGGCCTTGAAGCCTTGGAGGACGCCGAACAGATGAATTGTGATCTCCTGTTCTCTATGGGTTCCCGGTCCACACAGTTGATTTACGATCATTATTCGGGGGGAAGCCTGCCGGTGGTCTCTGTGTGCTCGAAAGATCCCGTTTTGCTGGGACAAATCGCCGACTACGGGGCGGGGAGCGGCAACAACATCGCCTTTACCTCTTTGGATGCTCCCACGAATCTTCAACTCACCTATCTGCTGCGGCTAAAGAAAAATCTGCAAAATATAGCGATCATGTACGCCCGCGATAATATCAGTGCCGTGCAAACACAGGTGAAACCCATGGTCTCGTTGGCTCAAAAAGAGGGCATCCGCGTCATCGATGTGGTTGTCGAGGATCAGGACAAGGCCAGGGAGGAATTGGTACGGAAGGTACCTCAGGCGGTGGAGAAAATACGAACTACAGATCCGGATCAGCGGGACAGCATCTTCTGGATCACGGGGAGCACCTCTGTGTTTCAGGAGATAGAAACGATCGACAGACTTGCAGGCAACATTCCGGTGTTGAGCGTAGTGCCTGAGATCGTACGCGAAGATGATGCCAGCGCCGTTCTCTCTGTCGGGGTCAGTTTCGAAAACAATGCCCTCAAAGCTGCCTTGTATGCCCTCGAAATTTTAGAGAACAACGTGAAACCGGGAGATTTAGAGGTTGGGCTTGTCTCTCCTCCTGACATTGCTATCAATTTCAAGAAAGCGAGAGAGATCGATCTGACTATTCCCTTTAGTTTTTTTGAGAGTGCAAGTACCGTGTATGATTATGACGGCGAGGTAGTACGCTATAAGGGTGAGCGGATTCTAAAACCCTAGGCACCACCTCGCCGATTCGAGCCGCTATTCCATCCAATCCCAGTCGCTCAAGAATACCATGCCTCCTTCGTAGTC
>CAYMGP010000081.1:0-16229 GCA_964390045.1 uncultured Spirochaetaceae bacterium
AAGTGTACCATACCTCCAAGTCCATGGCTCGGAGGATCCACAGATATTATAGGAGCGTAGTAATGGGTAGATATCTTTTAGGATACGATGTAGGAAGTTCCTCGATAAAGGCGACGGTTCTCGATACCGAGAGTCAGCGCCTCGCGGCGGCGGCCGTTTCCCCGAAAAGGGAGCTCGAGATCCAGGCTCCGCGCCCCGGCTGGGCCGAGCAGGACCCGGAAATCTGGTGGAAACACCTCGTGCTGGCGACAGAGGAAATCTCGAGCGTTCAAGGAGTGGATCTCGGGGAGGTGGAGGCGGTCGGCATATCCTACCAGATGCACGGCCTGGTCTGCCTGGACGATGCAGGCGCCGTGCTGAGGCCGGCGATCATCTGGTGCGACAGCCGGGCCGTGGAAATCGGGGATGAGGCCTTTCAGGGGCTTGGTCCCAAGCGTTGTCTGCAGGTCCTGCTCAACTCTCCGGGGAATTTCACCGCTTCCAAGCTGAGCTGGGTCGGCAAGAACGAACCGGCTGTCTTCGAAAAGATCTCCAAAGTCATGCTGCCGGGCGATTATGTCGCCTTTCGACTGACCGGTGAAATCTCTACCACTCCTTCCGGTCTCTCCGAAGCCATCCTCTGGGATTATTCTAGCAACGACCTGGCCCGTTTTGTGCTCGAGTATTACGGCATTCCGGAGACTATGATTGCGCCTGTTGTGCCCAATTTTTCAGTTCAGGGAAAGCTGATGCGGGAAGCGGCCGCCCGTCTCGGTTTGAAGCCGGGGATCGAAGTGACCTACAGGGGCGGTGATCAACCCAACAACGCCCTGTCCCTAAATGTCCTGGAACCGGGCGAGGTGGCGGCCACGGCGGGTACATCGGGAGTTGTCTACGGGGTGGGAAGCGAAGCGAGTTACGACGAGCGCTCCCGGGTCAATACCTTCGTGCATCTGAATCACACCGAGCGAAAGCCCCGCTACGGGACGCTTCTCTGCGTGAATGGCTCGGGGTGTCTAAACAGCTGGCTCAAACACAATGTGATGGGCTCCGAGAGCTCGAGCAGCTCCTACGAACAGATGAACGAGGCGGCCGCAGCCGCCCCGGTGGGCTGTGACGGGCTGCTCATCATGCCGTACGGGAATGGAGCGGAGAGGACATTGGAAAACAGAAACCTCGGCGCCTCCCTGCATGGCCTCGACTTCAACAGGCACGGAAGGGCTCACGTGCTGCGAGCCGGTCAGGAGGCGGTCGTCTTCGCCCTGCGCTATGGGCTGGAGATCATGGAAGGCATGGGGTTGAAGATCGAAACCGTGCGCGCCGGGGCGGCCAATATGTTTTTGAGTCCCTTGTTCGCCGAAGCCTTCGCCACCGTTTCCGATGCGCGGGTCGAGCTGTTCAACACGGACGGCTCCCAGGGAGCCGCCAGAGGGGCGGGCATCGGTGCCGGCATCTACAACTTCGACGATGCCTTCCACGGCCTGGAGCCCGTGCGCACGGTCGAGCCGAATCCCGAGCTCGGCGAAGCCTACGGACAAACCTACCGACGCTGGCGCGCCGTGCTCACAGAGCGGCTCGCCGAAGGGCTCGCCGAAGGCTGAACACCGGCGGCTCTATCTAGTGTATCTTCTCGATCTTCTGGCAAGCACGAAGGCCATGACAGCCAGGGGAACGAGTGCCAGAATCAGGGATACAAAACCCGCCTTCGCAGGAGTGATCACCCGTATCTGCCTTTCACTCGAGGACAGATACTGCCCTTCCTTGTCCTGGACACGCAGCCGGATCACCCGCTGCTCCTCTGTAACGGGAATGTGGAAAGCCTGCAGCGAAGGATCCCTGTCCTTGTGCTTGCCCTCGGGGTCAAAGGGTACGATTTGATAGCCCAGGGCCGCCCCTTTTACCTGTTCCACGTAGTAGGGCTCTTCGAACACCATTTCGGTCTCCGATCCTGGGCGGGTGACCTCGATGCGTGCCTTGGGCACCTGCTGTATGCGCACCCAGGTCATCAGGTTCGGATTGCCCTTGGCGTCGTTTTTCTTCATCTTTGCGTAGTACAGGTCGTTGTACTCCCTCTGGAAAAAGGGCAGCAGGTAGAGGTCGGTGGATCCGTCGATGTAGAGCACCGAGGCCGGTGTCTTCGACTCCACAGGACGGGTCCATTTGTCTCCCGGAATCACTTCGAGGCCGATCGCCTCGGCCCTGCGCTTTTCGAAAACCACGATTCGGCGCTCCGAGCCTTCCATTACAACGCCGTCTTCCGAGAAGAAACGGATCGAGTATTCTCCAACGGGGAGGTTGAGGATGAAGGCGTTTTGAATAGGAACCGGGGCGACGACGTACTCGGTCGGGTACTGCGGCTCGGGCGGCGGCTTGAGAGTTTTCAGGGTATCCAGGAGCGCGGTCACATCCTGGCCCTGGTTCCGCAGTTTGGTTATCTGGGCTGTCAGCTCGTTGAGCATCGCTTCGTAGATCGCTCTGGCTTGGTAGTAATTCTGAACGGACTGCCAGTAGGCGTCCATCAGCTCCTGGTAGTGCTGCCAGGCGGCGTCCGCCTCCGCGCCCTGAGCCACGTTCCAATTCAGCTCGTACTCTCCCCGGGTATTGTAGTAGGTGTAGGGGCTCATGCCGATCATCTCCGGCTCCCTGTCTTTTCCGGAAAGCTCGAGCTTTCCCTCGAAGGGGATGTTCAACGCCGAGGTGTCTGTTTTCCACTCACCGGTGATCGGCCAAAAGTACACGAATGCCTTTCTGACGGTGATGAAATTGTCCACATCGGCGATCAGGTAGATCGAGTCGGAGTCCTCGCGGGCAAAGGTGCCCGCATAGTCCTTGCCATTGAAGGCAAGCACCGAGTAAATGAGCTGCTCCTGGCGTACGGGGACGTCGGCGGCCAGGGTTGCCGCGCAGAGCACGAGAATCAGGGCGAGTAATTTTAGAGTCTTCATGGGCGCACACCCCTTGCTTTTATGATGAAATGGCTGATCAATAAAACGACGGCCGACAGCACGAGGAGGAGGGCCATTCCCAGGAGATACAGGCCCCAGCCGCCGACCTCCAGGTACCTCAGAGCAAGATCCCAGTAGAACAGCGGCGAGATCCACTTCACGATCCAGGCGAATACGCTGGTAAGATTGCGGACGTAGCCGCTGACCACCGTGAAGGAGCCCATCATGATGATGATGAAGAAGAGGAGCAAGCCGAGAAACACGGCCACGGCGGATGCCGAGTTGTCCGTCAGCGACGAGGCGAAGATCCCGTAGCCGTACACCGCTACAGCGAGGAAGAAGACGACGAGCAGGCTGAAGTAAAACGCCGGCCCGAGGATCAGATTGTTGATCGCCGCAGCGATGAACAGAAAAACGAGCAGCACCACCAGATAGAGCAACGTCATGAGGATGTCTTTGATCAGTGCGGCCAGGAAATAGGAGGTCCCGTCCGCCGGTCCGTAGGCCAGAAGCTCGAGCGCCCCGACCTTCTTCTCCAGACCGAATCGGAACACCGAGCTTACAGAGAGGTAGAGCAAGACCGGTAGAAAGGCTATGTATAGAGTGAAGAGAAAGGGCCCTTCTGCGAACAGCTTGTCGACGAAGGTTGCCCCAAAAGCCCCTCGCAGGCTTCTTCCTATAAGCTCGTAGAGGGGAAACAGCTGATCGTTGAAGCCGCTCGAATCGATGGCCCGGACGAAACCGGAGACCAGGAAGTAAGCGAGGAGCAAACCGATGGCCTGAGCCACGTAGAATCCCGGGCTGATCAGGGTTTCTGTAATACGCCGCTTGGCGAGAACGGATGTCGCGCGGGCTCTGTAGTTCATTTCCCGCCTCCTAATCCTGCAAAGAGATTTATGTTTTCTTTGGTGATGGTAACAAACGCCTCCTCTAAGCTGAGGCTTTTCTCCTGAATGCTAAGAGGTACGTAATTTTTATCGATCAGGTACTTGGAGATATCTTTACGGAAATCTCCGGACTTCGGTACCTTGACGATCAGGGTCTTTCCCATTTGGCCGGCTCCCCGCACAAAATCAAGGGATTGTACACTTTCAATGAGTTCGGCCGGAAGCTCCTCGAGGTCTACATGAATTTCTCGATCCTTGGCCAGGTTTGTGAGCAGGCTCTGCATCTGGTCTTCGGCCAGGAGTTTGCCTCCGAAAATGATAGCCACCCTGTGGCATACCTTTTCCATCTCCGAGAGTATATGCGAGGAAATGAAGATCGTTCTTCCCTCCCTGTTTTCCTCGAGAATCAAATCTCGTATCTGCTTGACGCCGAAGGGGTCGAGTCCGGAGATAGGCTCGTCGAGAAAGAGGATGTCCGGATCGTGGAGCAAAGCCCTGACGATCGAGAGCTTCTGCAGCATGCCCCTGGAAAACTCTGAGAATTTTTTCTTCTTGACCTCGAGAAGCCCGACGCGGTCGAGCAGGTGATCGATGCGCTTTTCCGCTCCCTCGACACCGAACAGCTCTGCGAACATCTGCAGATATTCCTCTGAGGTCATCCAGCTCCACATTCCGGTTGGATGCTTCTCCGGAACCACACCGATGCGCCGGCGCAGGTCGAGCCGTCTCGGGCTGTATTTCTCCTCGAACAGATGTATCTCGCCGCGGGTCGGCTTCACGATTCCGAGAAGCATCATGATCGTTGAGGTCTTGCCCGCTCCATTGGGTCCCAAGAAACCGTAGATTTCTCCAGCGGGGATATTCAGGTTCACCCCATCAACGGCGGCGAACTTTCCGTAGAGTTTTGTCAGGTCTTTTGTCTGGATCATCAGCTTGCCCCCTCGACATTCCAGGATGTGAAGATATAGGGAGTCAGTTTGCCTTCGTTGGAGTAAGGCTCGAGGTAAGCCTGGATTGCTTCCGGGGGCAGCTCCCAGGCTTTCTCCATGATACTCTCGACCTCCTCGCGGCTGATCTTGCGCGGATCGGGTACGACGATCAGGTAGTCGATCACCCAGTAGGGATCCGCGTTCTCTTTGATCTTGGCGCCCGGTATTGTCGAGCTGTAGCGGAAGGTGGTTTCCGGAAGAGGATCCCACTGCCAATCGAGGATTCCTTTGAACAGCTCTTCCCCGCGTTCCGATCCCTCTTCCGTCTCGTCCTGAGCGGGCAGACCGTCGTAAATCTGAATCGAAACCCTGGCACCGATCCAAAGGTCGAGGCAGGGATGATTGATCACCGCCGGTCCCTCTTCGCTCACCGGACGGATCTCCTGAACGATATCGTTGCCCACCCGGTCTTCGAAAATAATCCACTTCACCAAGCTGGGGATCTCGTAGCCCACCAGCTCGATAGGCTCCCCGAGGCGGTTTTCCCCTCGCTTCAGGGTTACCGGGATTGTCTTGCTCACATAGGAGGGAGCGCTGAGCTCCAGCTCCCAGTCTCCCGGCTTCAGATGGGTGAAGCTCAAGGCGGACGGTCCGCGGTCGGACTGATAGTAGCCGCGAATCACCCTGTCTTGAAGTCGAAACGTTGCCTCCCAAATCCAGTTCTTGCTGACTGCGTCCCGGGCCTGGAACTCCAGAGTGGTATCGGCCGGATTCATGGTCAGATACACGACCACAGCCACGACGGCGACGACGACAACGATCAGGATGGGGATCAATAATCTTCTCGTCTTCATGCAATATCCCTCGTACGGTAATTCAAAAAAAGGTATTTAAATGAAATGATGCAACCGACAGGTCACAGGCGATTTCAAATAGGTTACCCGTTCGTTTATACTACACACTCCAGCGCCTTATTTTACTCTGAAATAAAAGTTAATCAAGGGGCGCCTTCCTTTTTATAAGCCCGAGTACAGCGGAGTTCACCTGCGAACGAAAAACTGCTATAAATGAAGCCGCGGAGCACGCGGGGAGCAGAACATGAAACTCAGAGTGGGAGTGGACACCGGCGGTACCTTTACCGATTGTGTAGTAATCGATGAGCAGGGCCGGATACACACCTTCAAGGAACTTTCCACTCCCAAAGATCCCTCGATCGGGCTGTACAATGTGATTCGTAAAGCGGCGGCGGCTTCCTCTCCGAGCTCGATTTCTTGGCCCACGGCACGACCGTGGCCACCAACACCCTGCTTACCGCGAGCGGTGCCAAGACAGGGCTGATCGTTACTCGAGGATTCCGCGACACCCTGGAGATGCGCCGGGCGCACAAGGAGAATATCTGGGATCTCTATCTTCCCGTGCCGCAGCCTCTCGTCCCGCGCTATCTGCGCTTGGGCGTGAGAGAGCGTATCGACAGCCGGGGAGAAGTGGTAACAGCCCTCGAGACAGAAGATGTGGAGGCGGCCTGCCGGGAAGAGGCCGGAAAGCTGTGGCGTAAAAACGGCATAGATGTTTAAATAGGTACTTGGTTATGAAACTGAAGACGACGTTCTGCGGTCTGGAGTTCAGGAAATCCATCGTGGTGGCTGCCGGAGTGCACGGCCGGACATCTGCAGGGAATCGCACGCTACACCCGGATCATCGGCGAGCTGGAGCGGCTCCTCGAGTCCCTGGGAGCTGAAGGCCCCGAGGATATCTGCGGAGTTACCCTGAAGAAGATTGGCGAACGAGAGCTGAAAAATTATAGGGCGCCGGGTTCCGCAGGGAACTTCAGGCCAGAAACGAAAGGAGATTTCTATGAAGAGGAGTATGAAGAGGAGTTGGAAAGCAATCATAAGCGCTCTATTGCTGATGAGCTTGCTCACTGCCGGATTGTTTCTTTCAGGGTGCAAAAAGAAGGAGGCAATAGCCGAACCGGCCGAGCCTTTCAACATCGCCGTATTCGTGCCCGGTGTCGTGACCGGCAGTCCGCTTTACGAGCAGCTGGTGGAAGGTACGGAAAAAGCCGCAGCGGAGTATGAGAATGTAGCGGTCAAGGTGCTGGAGGCGGGCTTCAATCAGGCCGAGTGGGAGGAGAAGATGACATCCCTGGCCGCAACAGAAGAGTACCAAATAATCGTCACCGCCAATCCGGCCATGCCCTTTGTGACCTTGCCCGTTGCGGAAAAATTCCCCGATCAGAAATGGCTGAACCTGGACGGCTACCTGGATGGGAATGCCCAGTTCCACACCTTGCTGTACAACCAGATGGAGATGACCTACATGGACGGTTATCTCGGCGCGTTGGTTTCGACCAGCGATATGAGCGGCGCCAATCCGGATCTAAAGGCCGGCATGGTGGTGGCACAGGAATACCCGGCTCTTACGAAGATGATGAAGCCGGGCTTCGAAATGGGGCTCAAAGCCGTAAATCCCGGATTCACGGTCGACTACCGGGTTATCGGCAACTGGTACGATGCCAACAAGGCGGCGGACCTGGCCAACAGCATGATCGACGCCGGAGCGGATGTGATCCTCACGATCGCCGGAGGGGCCAACCAGGGAGTGATCAAGGCCTGCCAGGAGCGAGGGAAATACGTGTTGTTCGTGGATGCCAATGACTACAAGGCTGCTCCGGGAACCATCGTGGGCTGCGCGGTTCTCAACCAGACCCGGGCAACTTACGAACGGGTCAAGATGGCGATCGAGGAAACCCTGGAGTTCGGTAAGGCGGAAATCGTTCATACCAAGGACGGCTACGTCGACTTCGCCGACGAGGATCCTCTGTACACCGACAATGTACCCGCCGACATCCGCGCTGAGATGGACGACCTACTGAAGAGGATGCGCAGCGGCGAGTTCCACCTGGAGCCTCCCCAGCTGTAGCGCTGTGCCCGGCTCGCGCGTATTGCGCGCCCGGTGTAGCGGGAAGACATCCCGGGAAATGTAACGGGTGTGGGGAGGACGATCCCTTCCCGCACCCTCTGTTGTCAAGGGACGGAAGCTTTGAGCTCTAAGCCGTACCTGCAGATGCGGGGAATTACGAAACTCTACCCTGAAAATAACGTTCTGGCCAACAACAATGTGGATTTCGAGGTCAGAGAGAACGAGATTCACGCCGTGGTGGGCGAGAACGGAGCGGGAAAGACCACCCTGATGAAGATTCTCTACGGTCTGGAGCAGCCGGACTCGGGGCGAATCCTCCTGCAGGGACGGGAAGTTCAGATCCACAGTCCCCTCGAAGCCAACAGGCTGGGAATCGGCATGGTTCACCAGCACTTCCGCCTGATCCCGGAGTTTACCATCGCCGAGAATGTGGTGCTGGGCATCGAGCCCAGGAGAAGGGGAATCTTCCTCGACAGGGAGCGGGCGATCCGCCGGGTTGGAGAGGTGATCGGACGCTACGGTTTCAGCATCGACCCCAGGCTGCCGGTGTCCCGCCTAACCGTGGGGCAGATGCAGCTGGTGGAGATCATCAAGATCCTCTACAGGGAGGCCGAGCTGCTGATCCTCGACGAGCCGACCTCGGTGCTCACCGAACAGCAGATCCACAAGTTGTTCGCAACCCTGGAAAACCTGCGCTCGATCGGGAAAACCATTGTGATTATCACCCACAAGCTCGGGGAGGTGAAGGCCGTCAGCCAGCGGGTCACGGTAATGCGTAAGGGCAAAGTGGTCGCGGTTCGCAACACCGACGAGGTGGATGAACGGGAGCTGTCCCGCCTGATGGTTGGCAAGAGTGTCACCTTCCAGTTCGAGAGAGAGCCGGTTAGCAGGGGCCGGGTCGTGCTGGAGCTCAGAGGTGTGGTGCTGCGTCAAAAAAGTCAGGATCGTCCCCTGCTCGATCATGTGGATCTCAAGGTGCACGCCGGGGAGATCGTTGGGATTGCCGGGGTGAGTGGCAACGGACTGGCCGAGTTGGAGGATATTGTCGGAGGTCTGCGGCGGGTCACGCAGGGAAAGCTGCTGCACGACGGCAGGGACATCACCGATCTTTCCGCCGTACAGCTGCGCGAACGGGGGCTGGCCTATGTGCCGGCGGACCGGCTGCACAGGGGCTCGAGCCTGCAGTCTTCGGTCATGGAGAACATGATCATTTCCAGCCATCATGATTTTCTCCAGGGCGGGATCTTCCGACAGCAGGCGGTGGAAGAGTTCGCCGACTCATTGACCAGCAGCTTTTCCATCGACGGGGATCCCCGGGTACCGATAGGCACCCTTTCGGGGGGCAACATCCAGAAGGTCATCCTGGCCCGGGAGCTGGCCTCGAAGACCGACTTCATCATCTTCAGCGAGCCAACCTGGGGTCTGGACGTGGCCTCGGCGGAGTTTATCTACGCCAAGATCCTGGAAATCCGTCGGCGAGGCATCGCCGTGCTGCTGATCTCCTCCAATCTGGACGAAATCCTGGCCCTCTGCGACACCCTGGTGGTGTTGTTTCGGGGAAGGGTAGTGGCCAGGTTGGACAATGCGAAGAAGCTGTCCAAGGAAGTGGTCGGGGAATACATGATGGGGCTGCGCGATGATACTCGGACCGGGTCTCCAGCCTCCGATCGATCAGACGAAGGCAAACCGTCGTGAAGCGCGCGCGCCGGATGGGCGAGCTGTTCGCCGGCACTCTTGGCCTGCTGATCACCCTGGGCATCTCCTTTCTCATCGCCGTGGTGCTGATCATCCTCTTGAGCAAGCAGCCCCTCACTACGATCTACTACTTCTTCGTCGGTCCCTTCACCAATAAGTACTACTTCGGCAACATGCTCAATACAGCCATCCCCCTGGTGTTCACCGGCCTGGGTATCGCGGTGGCTTTCAAGAGCTCGGTGTTCAACCTCGGCGGGGAGGGACAGGTCTATTCCGGGGCACTGGCGGCCACGGTGATTCTGCTCGCCCTGCCGCAGGGCAGCGGCTACCTGGGCGGTCCACTCGCTCTGGCCGCCGCTCTGACTACCGGAGCGGTTTTGGCCGGAATGTGCGGCTTCTTCAAGATGAAGTGGGGGACCGACGAGCTGATATCGTCGTTCCTGATTTCCACGGCGGTGATCTTCATCGTCAACTACTTCATCACCGGACCCCTGGATGACCCGAGCAACAGCATGCTGGCCACCCGTGCCATCGCAAAGCAGTACCACTTTCTGGGGATTTTCCAGCCCTCCAAGCTGGATATCAGCGCCGTATTCGCCGTGCTGGCCGCGGTAGTTGTCTTTTTTCTGATGTACTACACCCACTGGGGCTATGAAATGCGTATGTGCGGGCTGAACCGGGAGTTCTCCCGCTACGGAGGGATCAACGTTTCCACCTACGTGGTTCTGCCGATGATCATCAGCGGTGCCCTGCACGGGCTGGCCGGGGGGATCGCCATCATGGGCACCTACCATATGGCGGTCAAGGAGTTTTCCTACGGCATGGGCTGGAACGGGATCGCCGTGGCCCTGATCGCCAAGAACAATCCCCTGGGGGTGTTGCCGGCGGCCGTGTTTTTCGCCTATCTCGACGCGGGCGCCAAGGCGGCCATGCTGCACTCCGACGTAACCTTCGAGATCGCAGCCGTGGTCCAGTCGGTCATCTTCTATCTGATCACCGCCCAGGCCATCTACAGCTTCCTACGCTATCGAAAGAGGTCTCGCAAATGAACGAGCAAAGCTTCGCCTTCCCTCTGCTGCACAACGCCGTAGGTATCATGACCCCGTTTCTCCTGGCCGCCACAGGGGGGCTGTTCACCGAGCTGGCGGGCATGCTCAACATCGCCTTAGAGGGATTGATGCTGATCGGTGCCTTTTTCAGCGTGGTCTTCGCCGGATTGACGGGCAGCTTGTTTCTGGGCGTTGTGCTCGGCATCGGCTCGGCTGTGCTGGCGGCCGCTTTATTCGCAGGCGTAAGCCTGAATCTCAAGGCCAACGTGTTTATTTCCGGTCTGGCTACCAATTTGCTCGCCTCGGGGTTGACCGTCGTGCTCGCCTTTCAGCTGTTCGGCAACAAAGGGGTGGTGCGTTTCGAGATCGCCAAGCTGCCTTCCCTTTCGGTTCCGGCTCTGGCGCGCATCCCGGTGCTCGGCGACCTTCTAATCGGGCACAACGTTCTTGTGTATCTCAGCTGGCTGATCGTGGTACTGGCAGCGCTCGCCATCTACCGCACCCCTTTCGGGCTGCGCATCCGCGGCACCGGATTGGGTTCAGCGACGATCACCTCGCTCGGCCTCAGGCCGCGGCGCTACCAGATGGCGGGCATCCTGATCTCCGGTTTCACCTGCGGCCTGGCCGGGGCCATGCTCACCCTAAAGCTGAGCGCCTTCGTGCCCAACATCACCTCGGGCCGCGGCTGGATCGCCCTGGTGGTCATCTACCTGGGCAACAAGACGCCCTGGGGCATCGTGATCGCCTCCTTCATCTTCGGCCTTGCCGAGAGCCTTTCCAACTACGCTCAAGGAGCGATCAACATCCCCGCCGACTTCATCCTGGCCTTTCCCTACCTGATCACCGTGCTGGCCATGATCGGCTACTCGATCTGGCGGCACTACCGCGCCCGGGCGTAAAGATCATACTCCACTTCATTCCGCACTCCAGGGGCAATTGGGTGTTTTTAGAAAACTGGTTTACAAACTGGTTGATCCAATGTATTGTGAAATGCGCAGTGTGAAATTATGAAGACCATTGAGGTGGGCGCATTCGAGGCCAAGACTCATTTCAGCCAGCTGCTCGATGAGGTGGAGGAAGGGGCCGTCGTGAAAATCAGCCGGCGGGGAAAACCAGTAGCGATCCTCAAACAGGATGAAGCGGTATCGCAAAAGGACTCGTTGAACGCCTTACGGGAGATCCGGTCCCTCTGCAAGCGTAAGATTACCCTGCAGGAAATCGAGGAACTCCGGGACAGGGGCCGGGAGCGCTGATGGCCTACCCTCTGATCGTGCTGGACGGCTCGGCAGCTCTGGCCCTGGTGCTGGCGGAAGAGGAGGGGCGGGAAGTCGAAGAATTGATCCACGCTACCATAGCCGTCAACGGTCAGATCTTCGTTCCGCATCTGTTCTGGTACGAGCTGGGGAACGGACTGCTCATGGCGGAGCAGGCCCGTCGAATGCCGACTCAATCGACTTCTCCGGCTGTTTCGAAAATCGCTCGCTTCCCTGTCGTTACCCAGGAACAGTCAGATTTTCCGATAGCCGAGCGGATTCTGAACCTGGCTCGGGATAACGGGCTGACCTACTACGATGCCAGCTACTTGGAGCTGGCCCTTCGCTTCGAGGCGCCGCTGAAGAGTTTCGATTCGCACCTTCAAAGCCTGAAAACCTCCTTCCCGCTGATTCTCTGAGATTGCAGATGCCGCAGTTCCGGAGCATCAGAAGAAGAGAGAACATTATGATTTCACGAAAATGAAGGGTTGGAAGAACCCCTATACCAAGCGATTGAAACAACCGGTTACTATCCGTCTTGATAGGGATACCGTTTCGTACTTCAAATCCATGGCGAACAAGACCGGAGTTCCCTACCGGCAGCTGATCAACCTTTACCTCAGAGACTGCGCCGTCAATCATCGCGAGTTGCAGTTGATTTGGACGGAATAGAGGTTCGGGTCCTTCCCTGATCGCTCCAGCCGTACAGTTCCGACTCGCCGTGCGATTGAAGCACCACCCGGGATATGGTATAAGGGTCGGGGAGGGAAGGATCCGCTCATGCAGGAAATCGTAACCAAGGTTCTCGAAGCCGAGAAAGAGGCGGAAGCAACGATCCAGGAAGCCCGCAGCAAGGCCGGGGAGATCAGAGCCCAGGCGGACCGGGAGGTCGAGGCGAAGCTGCAGGAAGCCAGGGAGCAGGCGTCAAAGCGTTCCCAGGAAATCCTGGAAAAAGCCCGCAACCAGGCCCGGGCGGAATACGAGAAGTCCGTGCAGCAGACTCGTGATGAAAATCAGGCCTTTTTTCATAGCCACGACGAGGAAATCAATCGAGCTGTAGAAGCCGTTGTGTCGTTGATCATCGCTCCCGAATGGGCTCAGGAGTAGCGAGCTCCTGAGACATGGACTTACCACCGGCTTCAGGAACAATCGACGCCCGGAGAGTGAGCTTCTAGGACGGCAAGATATTGGCAGGACCTCTGAAAACCTACGCCTTCGTGAACGCTAAGCTGAGAACCCGAATCAGCAAGATTCTGCCGGAGGAGTTTATCCGGCAGCTGATCCGCGCCCGCTCTTTGGCAGAAAGCGTGCAGATGCTGGCGGAAACAGATTTCGCTCCGGTACAGAAGGTCTACGAGCGTACCGGGGACGTCAAGACGGCCGAGCTGGAGCTCGTTGAAAAGGAACTATCGATCTACCTCGAGCTCGAGGGGCTGGTCGAGGAGGAAGTGCACGAATTTGTACACGCCCTGACATCCCGTTTCGAAATCGAAGTGCTGAAAAACGTCCTCCGGCTGTGGTTCGATCGGCGGATTCGGGGCCGAAACATCGAGGATGCCCGAAGCTACCTGCTGCGAAAGCCCATCCATCATTCGATCGACCTGGAGGCAATCATCAACGCCGATACCTTGGAGCAGGCGGCCGAGCATTTGGAGCGCACGCCCTACGCCGGTATCGTCCGCCAGCAAGCCGCCGGTGTGTTGGAAGCTGCCAGTCTCTTTCCCCTCGAGCTGGCCCTGGATCGCTTCTTCTACAGCCGGCTGGCCGCAGCGACGGATCGGCTTGGGGCCCGGGACCGGAAGATCGCCCGGCGCCTGATTGGCGTGGAGATCGACCTGCAGAACGTAGGCTGGCTGATCCGCTTCAAGACCTTCTACTCTCTGGAGGTGGACCAGGCTCTTGGATTCACCCTGCCCGGGGGTTTGAACCTCAGCAGTGAGCTGATGCGGGAAAGCTACGACGCCGAACGAACGGACAGGGAGATCTCCGCCCTGGTGGGAAAGCGTTATCCGGAGATCGCCCCCTTGCTTGCCTCCCGGGAGCAGACCAAGTTCACCGCTCGGCTGACCATGATCGAGCGCATCCTGGAGCAGATCATGACGATCGAAGTGAAAAAAATACTGACAGGCTACCCCTTCACAATCGGAATCATTTTGGCCTATTTTATTCTCAAAAGCGATGAGATACGAAAAATCATGACCGTTCTGAACGCCAAGTTCTACAACTGGCCGGAGGAAAGGATCCTGGCGCTGGTATAGTTAGAGATATGATCTTCACAGAACCGATGCAGCAGGTAGTGGCAGTGGTGCTCGATCACCACGCCGATGCGGTAACCAAGGAGTTGCTGCGGTTGGGGCTTCTTCATTTCGTAGGCATCACGGAAGTGGACCGAAATGTGGGTTCTCAGGTAGAAGCGGTAACGCCCAAGGTCGCCGAGGCAGGCATTGCCGAGATCCGGCGACGCATCGAGGGCTTTCTTGCCGTAGTCAAGGAGCAGCCTCCGAGTGGAGAGGATCTCAAAGTCGAAGATCTGAAAGCCGTCGAACTTGAGCAGACCAACAAGGTCCTCGACACCTTGGCTGCCTCGGTGCAGGAGATCCGGGATCGTCAGAGTGCCCGCCAGCAGGAGGTCCTCAAGCTCGAAGATATCCAGCGACAGCTCCAAATGTTCGGCAACCTCAGCGAAGTGATGGAAGCCCGCTCCCAGTACTCCTACCTGAGCGTTCAGACAGGTTCGATCCGCGCTTCCCTGCTCGAGCCCTTCGAGCAGGCCTTGGCGGAGGTCCCCAACGTGGTGATGGAAGTGGGTGTCCAGGAAAATCAGACCCTGCTACTGCTGATCACCATGAAGCGGGACGAAGGGCTCGTCAATCGGATTCTCGATAAATTCAGTTGGACGGATGTTCATCTTCCCCGCGAGCTCTCCGGGAAGAAAGATCAGGTTCAGGAGGAGCTGGACAACAAGCTGCGGCTGCTCAAGGAGGAGCAGGAAGAGCTCAAGACCCAGGTGGAATCCCTGGTTCGGGACAAGCTTCCGTCCCTGAAGCAGATGTGGAGCAATTTGCGTCTCAACGAGCTCTACGCCCGCGTTCAGTCCTTCTTCAGCAAAACGGCTCGCACAGTCATCTTTTCAGGCTGGCTGCCGGCGGACAAGCGATCCGTTCTCACCGAAGCGGTGCGCCGGGTAACGGAAAACCGCTGCTACCTCGAGTGGCATGGGGGCCGGGAAGTGTCGAAGGAGCATCCCGCCTCGGTACCGGTGCAGATGCACAATCCCGAGTTCCTCTCCCCCTTTCAGATGCTGGTCACCAACTACTCGGTTCCGGAGTACGGCACCGTCGATCCCACGCCCCTGGTGGCCGTGGCCTACCTGATCATGTTCGGCCTGATGTTCGGCGACGCGGGTCATGGGGCGGTCTTGCTCGTGTTGGGATTGCTCGGCTCCCTTTTGTACAAGGGCGCCCGTTCGGGCGTGCGCAATCTTCTGCGCTTGATCGCCTACTGCGGTGGGGCCGCCGTGGTTACGGGGATCCTGTTCGGTTCCTACTTTGGGATGCAGTGGTTCCCACCGCTTTGGTTCGACTACCACGGCGTTGTGGCCGGCAACGGAGGCGGGGGGCTGGTGACCGATATCTACGGCATTTTGGTGATTACCATCTACTTCGGGATCGCCGTAATCGCTCTGGGTCTGGTCTTGAACTGGGTCAACTGCCTGGCCAAACGGAGGTGGTTTCGGCTCATCTTCGACAAGGGAGGGCTGATCGGCGGCTGGATCTACGCAGCCGGAGTGTATGCGGCCATGTACTTCGTCAGGCATGACTACAGGCAGCTGCCCGATGCGAATCTGCTCATCCTTCTGATAGGCATTCCCGTGCTGCTCCTGACCTTGAAACCCGTGCTGGAGTACCTGCTGCGCAAGCCGCGTAAACCGTTTACCCTGTTCACTCCCGTGGATTTCTTCATGGAATGGATCGTGGAGATCCTGGAGATCTTCTCCGGCTACCTGGCCAATACCCTCTCCTTCATGCGGGTGGCAGGTTTGGGGATCGCCCACGTCAGCCTGATGATCGCCTTCTTCTCGATAGCCGGGATGATCGGCGGCCCGGCCGGAAACTTCACCGTCGGCTCCTACCTGGTGTTGATCGCGGGCAACATCCTGGTCATCGCTCTGGAAGGATTGTCCGCGGGAATACAGTCTTTGAGGTTGAACTACTATGAATTCTTCTCCAAATATTTCAGTGGATCCGGGCGGGCCTACGCTCCGGTAACGCTCAAGAAAAACTCTGTATAGGAGGAAGGGGTGAAAAAAAATAATAAAATGCGATTCAGACGTAAGGTCTTTTTGAGCCTGCTCTTTCTGTTCGTCTTCTTCATCATGTTCGGGATGGTCTCGGTGGTGCGGGTCTTCGCCCAGGAACAGGCGCCTGAAGCAGAGGTGGTGATGACGGCCGAGCGAGCTTCCGTGGCGCGCTTCGGGCTGATCGCGGCGGCCATCGCCTTCGGATTCGGCGCTATAGGTGCCGGCATCGCCATCGCCAATGTTGGGGCTGCCGCTATGGGCGCCATCGGC
>CAYMGP010000082.1:0-15410 GCA_964390045.1 uncultured Spirochaetaceae bacterium
GTTCCTGAATGTAGGTGGTCAGCAGGTGAATGGCGTAGTCGATGCCCAGGCCGACGAGAGCCACCATGTACATGGCCGACATGATGTTCAGCCGCCTCATGATGAATCCGGCCAGCCCCAGTGTCCAGAACACCCCTACCAGCAGCGGAATCCCGGATATCAATGGCACAGCGTACATGCGAAAGGTGAGGATCATGAGAGCCAGAATCAGCACGACGGCGATAGTCATCGAGAGGGCGAGCCCCTGCATGCTGGTGACCATCTCGTCCTTGGCCACGACGAGCAGCCCGGTGAGTCCGGCCTCGACGCCCAGGACAGCCGCTTTTTCTTTGATCCGCCGATCGAGCCGGGGCACGAAATCTACGTAGGTTTCGATATCATCCATCGTAAAGTCGGGCTGGAGAAACATCAGAGCCGTGGTGCCGTCTTTGCTGAGAAAGTAGGGCGATCCAAAGAGAAAACGGTCCAGGGAAACGGAAATCTCCTCGCGAGGAACAGGCCTGCCGGAAGCAGCCTTCTCCATCGTCGCTAGAAGCTGATCGAGCCCTTCGAATTGAGAGGTTGCCATCTCCTCGTCCTCGGACAGCTGCTCTTCGTTTCCGCTGTACTCCCGCTCGAAATCTTCGTTCAGGCTCTCGAGGAAGGGTACGAGGCTCAGATCGGCGAAAACCCGGCGCATCCTTTCGATGTCCCGCACCTCGGAGAGCAGGAGGCCGTGTTTTTTGAAGAAATCTCGATCCAGCTTTCCCTGCACGCGAACAAGGGGGCCCGAATCGACAAACGTGGAGAGCTCTTCTGTCAGGATGTCGACAGCCCGCGTTACCGTGCGCTCGGCCGCCTGAACAGGGTTGCCCTGCTCGGCCTCGATCACTACCACGATCGACGAGGCTGCGGGAAAGAGTTTTTCGATCTTCTTCAGTTCCTTGACCTGTTTCGATCCTTCGGGCAGCAGCGAGTGGAAGGTCATCTCCAGGCGCAGGCTGCCGGCGCCCACAGCCATCACCGCGGTTATGGCAACGGCTATCAGCAGGGTTAAACCCCAATGCCCCGCGGCCCACCTTCCCCACGATCCAAGTAATTTTCTGCGAATGCTGTTGTCCTTCTCGGTCACTGCGCTGCTTCCTCCTGTTGTTTGATGAGATCTTCGAGAAAGGCTAAATAGTCCCGGAACAATTTCTTTCCTTTCGCTGTGAGCGTGTACACGGTCTGAGGTTTGTCTCCGGCCAGCTGCCTCTTCCGGCTGATGTAGCCGGCACTCAAGAGCTTCTGGAGATGGCTGTAGATCAAACCGTCGCTTGCTCCGAGTATTTTTTTGAAGCGATTGAATGAGACCCGCCCCTCCTGGTTCAGTAGCGTGATCATGGACAGGCGGGTTTTCTCGAAAAACACGGAATCGAATCGAGTGTAGTAGGGGGCACTCGTTGCCATGCTCCTCCCCCGGATCCCTAGGCCCCACCGAATTAATTTACTACGCGATACAAAGTTGCTTTGCGATGCAAAGTAACGATAAAATGTATACCACCGTGAAATGTAAATGTCAACTGTTTTACTACTTTTTTACACCACGATGACAACTCCTGATGTGAGGGCTGCTACCCTTTGAGGATGACAGTGTGAAACTCAATATTGGGAGGTTAGAAAATGAAGAGAGTAGTGCTCATCACGGTCATCCTGTCGGGACTTTTATTGGCCGGTGTCCGTGCTTTTACCCAAGCGGCAGAGGGGATCGAGCGCTTCGTCGAGCAGCTCGAAGCCGGCAAGCCGCTTTACTACGGCGATCTCACCGTCGTACCCGTGTACTTGCGCAGCGGGCGGCCGAACATCGATCCCGACTCCTACCTGACACTCGATCAGGCCCTGGATGAGGGTGTTTTACAGATCCGGGAGAAAGACGGGGGTGATGTGCCCTGGGTCGTGATCAACAATCGCAGCGACAAGAGCATATTCATCATGGGGGGTGAGATTCTCAGTGGATGCAAACAGGACCGTATCGTAGCTCGGGATGTTCTGATGGCTCCCAAACGTAGAAGGCTCCTGCTGCCCGTTTACTGCGTCGAGTCTGGACGCTGGCACCACGTCAGCGGAGCATTCAAGAGCGAGAAAAACCTGGGGACTTATTCGATGCGCGCAGCGACTCAGGGAACGTCTGGAAACAACCAAACGGAAGTGTGGAACAAGGTTGCAGAGTCGAACCGAAAGATGGGAGTCAGCTCCGACACCGAGGCTTATCAGGATGCTTTCAGAACCGAAGAGGTGGCTAATCTAGTTTCGGAAGTCGAGAAGAAATTCAAGGATCTTCCCCGTTTGCAAAACCAAACCACCGGGGTTGTCGTGGCTGTTGGGCAGCGGATCATCGGCGTCGATATCTTCGCCTCTCCCGATCTGTTCGCCCAGATGTGGCCCAAGATCATCAAGGCCTGCGTCGTGGCCATGACCGGCCACGAGCAAGGCAAGACGCTTTCCAGGCAAAGAGCACAACAATTTTTAAACGCCCTGCCGTGGATGCGCTACGGGCGGAGTCCCGGTGTCGATCTGGGCTTCGAATACACGGGAGAACTGAAAGATTTTGCGATCAACGCACTCGTCTACAGAGATACCGTGTTTCATCTGGGCGCCGTTCCCCACGCCTCGGGCAAAGGCTTTTAGAGCGGGGATGTCCGCAACCCTTCCCACCCGGGCGTTCCGCGGCTTGCAATAACCCGGGCAATGGTGGGAAGATGAGGGGCGGTATGAGATACCCTGAACGCGGCGGGCGTCTCGGCTGGATTTTCGGTGCGGCCGTCCTGGTTCCCGGGATTCTGTTGGCGGTGATCGCTGTGCGCTCGATCAACCGGGAGGAGGCCTATATCGAGAAGCAGCTGGAAGGGACGCTGCTTGCCGAAGTGACCTATTTGGGAACTCTGGTGGAGACGGAGCTGGGTCGAATCGAGGAAGATCTGTCCGGCTCCGTCCCCCTCGATTCTGTCGTCGCTCCGCAGGTCGCCCTGCTCGAGTGGCGGAATGTATCCCCACTGGTCACCTCGCCTTTTTTATTGTCCTCCGAGTTCGAGATTCTCTGGCCCCGGGGTAACGGCCATCTGGACGCAGAGCAGTTATCTTTTCTGCGCTTGAACAGCGAGTTTCTGAGCAATCGTCTCGAAGTTCCCGTGTTCGAGGATATCGCCATGGCTTACAAGGATGAGATCGTTCCCGAAGAGGACCTTGAGAAAGAGAAAAAGACAGGGATTGTGCAGAGACAGCTGGCCAAAGGCCAATTCGAGATGAGCGAGGAACTCCAGGAAAAGATCTACGAACAGGCTTCAGAGGAGGGAATGCAAGCCCAGTCGCGAGTACTGCTCCCTTCCTCGGCTAGCGCAGAACAGAGCGAAGATCCGCCTCCGTCGATCTTCATCTCACGAGATCTACGCCTCGACGAAATCACAAAGGATCGGGACCAGGGCTTGATTTCACGTTTTGTCAACGAGCGCCTGTCCCTCCTGTTTTGGAAGAAGCTCTCCGAAGGACGCATCGTGGGTTGTGTGATTTCCGATTCCGAGCTGCGCGCCCGGATGATCGCCCTGATTCCCGAGCTCTACACACCGGTACGTGTACTCACCCTGGTGGATGAACAGGGGAAACCCCTGGTGGCCCCCGAAGAGAGCGAACCTCGAGACTACAGGCGGCCCTTCGTGGCTCGGGAGCTCAGTGCCCTACTGCCCCGTTGGGAGGCGGCCGCTTACCTTACCGATCCTGCCCTTGTTTCTTCGCGCGCCGGCCGGGTTGCCGGCATCCTCTGGGTGTTGATCTCTATTCTATTCGTATCGATCCTGGTCGGCGGGATTCTCGTGTTGAGAGCGGTGCAGGCGGAAGGTTTACTGGCCCGGCAGAAGACGGGCTTCGTGGCTAATGTATCTCATGAATTAAAAACCCCTCTGACATCGATTCGGATGTTTGCCGAGATGCTCAAAACCGGCAGACAAGACGACGAAGCCAAAAGGCAGGAGTACCTGTCCCTCATGGTGTCGGAGTCCGAGAGGCTAACGCGCCTGATCAACAATGTGCTCGATTTTTCCCGGATGGAACAGGGGCGTAAGCTGTATGCCATGGAGGAGGTGGATCTCTTCCTCCTGTGCAGGGAAGTCGTTGAGAATCAGCGCCCGCGCTACGAACAGAACGGCTTTCACCTGGACCTGCGCGGTGAGACTGATGATGCCGTCGAGCTATCAGTGTGGGTGCGGGCCGATCCCGAGAGCTTGAAGCAATCCCTGTTGAACCTTCTCTCCAACGCCGAAAAATACTCGAGTGAACGCAAGGAAATCGAGGTAGCGGTTCATCGGGGGCAATCATCGGTAATTGTCGAAGTGCTGGACCGAGGCATCGGTGTTTCCGCCTCCCAGGCGAAGCGTATTTTCGAGGAGTTTTACCGGGGCGATGATTCACTCACCGCCAAGGTGCGTGGCAGCGGTCTGGGACTTTCCATAACTCGACGTATCGTCCGCGATCACGGTGGAGATATATCGTATATGCCCCGTGACGGAGGAGGCAGCATTTTTCGGATACAACTACCCGCGGCCGAAAAACAATAGAGAGGAAGCAGAGTGGCAGAGCGAATTTTGGTCGTGGAGGATGACCCGGCGATTGTAATGGGACTCGCAGATCTGTTGGCCGGTGAGGGTTACCTGGTCGAAACCGCCGGAGACGGCAACGAGGCGATCGAGTCGTACCGGAACAAAAAGCCCGATCTGATTCTCCTCGATATCATGATCCCGGAAATCAGTGGCTACGAAGTTTGCCGACGGATCAGGAAGAAAGATGCTATTACTCCGATCCTGATGCTCACCGCCAAAGGACAGGAGCCGGACAAGGTCGCCGGCTTGGAATTGGGAGCTGATGACTACGTAGTGAAACCTTTCGGTGTAAGCGAGCTTCTCGCTCGAATCAGGGCGCTGCTCCGTCGCAGCCGAGCCCGCGAGACACCAGAGCGCGAGTCTTTGCGTTTCGGGGATGTGGAGATCGATCCGCACAAGATGGAAGGGAAAAAAAGCGGGAAAACCTTTTCCTTCACGGCCAGAGAGCTTAACCTTCTGTACCTATTTCACGCCCGCAGCGGACAGGTCCTGGCGCGATCCGAATTATTGGATCAGATCTGGGGGATCAGTTACGAGGGGACGACCCGCACTCTGGATCAGCATATTGCCAAGCTGCGCAAGAAGATAGAGGATGATCCGGGCCGGCCGCGCTTCATCGTGACGGTGCACCGAGTTGGCTACCGTTTCATTCCGCCTGCATGAATCAGACCGGTTCAGCGTCGCAGCCACAGGGGAATACCAAGTTTTCTCTTCACCATCAATACGGTTTTGGGGCAATGCCTGGCGATGACTTCCGTCACCGAACCGAACAACAGCCGCTGGAAACGTGTCTCGTTTGTCGCGCCGATCACCAGCAGGTCATGGTTTTTCGATTCGTTGAAAATACTGACAGCCGAGTCGTCGCTCTCTACGATCTGCACTGTGCACCTGACATCCGGCATTTGTTCTGCGATCGACTCGGTCATTTCCCGGGCATCAGCCTGATCCTTGCCCTTGCCGAGCACGTGGAGAATTGTGACCTCTGCGCTGTACCTGCCGGCAATCAGGTTCAATACCTCTACGGCCAGCTCGGCGTGAGGGCCTTTGCCTCTGGCGGGAAAGAGAATCCTTTTCACCTCTTTGTCAGGATCCTTCCGATCCGGTTTCACCACGATAATATCGCAGGGAGCCTGGTCGATTACCGGATCCAAAGTGCTGCCCATCTGATGATGTTCCCAGCGGGTGTATCCTCGCCAGCCGAGAACGAGAAGATCGGTCTTTCTCTCCCGAACAGAGCTGATGATTCCCCGGGCGACGTTATGCCCGTATAGAATCACTTGCTGCACCGGACTTTCCGCGCGCAGAGACATTTCGTGGACCAAAGCCCTTGCCTCGGCGGTGAACTTTTCAGCTTCTGAAAGCGGGGTTTGGTAGGGGACCGTTACGACGCTGGTGATAAGGACCTCGGCATCGCCGCCAGCTGCAAGGAGATCGGCATAACGAACCAGAACAGGTGCGGTTTGCGGATTGGCAACCGGTACCATAACGGAATAGCCTTTGGATCCGATGATGATTGTTTCCAGCGGTTTCCCCTCTTCTATCTCCCGTGCACTGGATTTCGAGTAGGTGAAGTAGAGCAATACACCGATACCGATCCAGGTGCCGGCGATGATGTAGGCTGAAACTCCCATATCCAAAAGGAATACGCCGATTACCAGCCGGCCGACAAAAGAGATCACGGGAATTACAGGAAAAAAGGGCATCAAATACCCGTAGCTCAATGTATCGCCCTGCTCGATCCTGATTTTTATCGCGGCCAGTGTGACCAGATTGAAGAGGACGATGAAGAACAGACTTGCACCGGCAGTCACCACTTCGACGGGAAAAGCCGCGGCTATGACTACGATTACCGTACCGGACAGCAACAGGGCGACGCTGGGCGTTCTGTTTTTTCTTGATATGTGAGCGCAGTACCTCGGCAGATATCCATCTCTTCCCAAAGCGAAGGATATTCGAGTGGAAGAATAGATCGTCGCGTTCAGCGCCGATGTGCTGGCGAATATGGCGGCCAGAGTAACGAGCAGCCCTCCAGCCGGTAAAAGCTGGCCGATTGCATCGGCGAAACCCGTGGCGCCCTGTCCTCGAAACCACTCAACGATCGTCATTCCGGAGGTTTTGACACCGACAATTGCAGCAAAAGCAACGAGCAGGTAGGTGGTAATGACGATAATAACTGCAAAGAACATGCCTTTGGGAACGTTCTTCTTGGCCTCTACTACCTCCTCCGCCGTATTGGCGATAACCTCGTATCCTTCGTAGCCCACCAAACTGAACCCCATAACGACGAGGACTTTTCCCCAGCCGGTGGGCAAAAACGGTTCGAAGTTCCCGACCCTGGCCGGATTTCTGATCGCCACATACACCCCTGCCAGCCCGATTAGGCCGAGCACGATCGTTTGGCCGATCGCCATCACGGCGCCTGCCGTGCCCGTCTCCGAAGCTCCCCGATAGTTGATGTAGATGAATATGAGGGCCGTCAGCACAGCCACACCCTTTTCGAATAAAGGCAGATTGAGGTTGAGCCAGGAGAAGATTTCCAGCTGCGCGAGAAAATGAATCGTGTATTTGGCAAACGTGATGGCGTAGAGGCTCCCCGCGACCGAGTGGGCGAACCAGCTGATCCACCCGGAAAAGAACCCTGTGAAGCCTCCGATACTCTGCTGAACGTAGGAATAGCCGGCGCCGGCATGGGGAATCGCCGATCCAAGTTCGGCATAGGTCATCACCGAGAGAAAGGCGAGAAGTCCGTTCAGAGCAAAGGCCATCAGAATGCCGCCCGGCCCGGCAACTCCAATGCCGATGCCCGTGGATACGAACACACCGGCCCCGATCATCATACCGACGCCCATCATCGTGATGTGAAACAGGGACAGTTCTCGGGACAGTTCCGTTCTGATCTGCTTCATCTTGTTTTCTGATTGCCGGGCTCGCCACCCTCGCCACGCTCGCCGCGGTAGCTTTTGCGTTTGAATCTCGCCTTGATTTCGCTGGAGTGTTTCAGGCCTTCCCTATCGATGATATTCACGATTCTCATGGACTTGATGAGAAAATACCAGGTCAATCCGTAGGCTCCCAGGATGATCAGAACCGCTATAAGTTGGCCGATATTCACTTCAAAGCCTCCCGTGGATCACTCTCGAACCGTGAAACAGGCTGGTGGAACGTCGGTGCCTCTCGATTGTGCCGGCCGACCTTCAGCATTATAGTATAACGGCAGCGCGAAAATCTCTTTGTTTGTGATAAGAATTTTTGCTCACCGGCGTTGTAGAGGCGAAAAAACTCTGTTGCGATATGAAGGTGTTTTAGTTAGGTTGTAGATATGAGGACCTGGCATTTTGCAGAGCACGACAATGCGTTTTTGATCCACACACCGTTTACACCACGCCCCTGGATCAACTACCTGACCAACGGCGACTATTTCGCTCTAACCAGCCAGAGCGGGGGAGGCTTCAGTTTCTTCTTGGATCCCCTACACCACGCTCTGACGAGGCGAGAGCAGGATCTCCTGTTGAATGACCGCCCCGGTCGTTTCGTCTTCATCCAGGATCTTGAAAAAACAGAGATCGGCTATTGGAACATCGGCGGGAATCCGAGCTCAACTACTCTGGACAGTTACATCTGCTGCCACGGCTTCGGTTATACCCGAATCGAGTCCTCGTATCTGGGAATAGACAGCTCCCAGACAATGTTTGTCTGTGCCGACGAAAACGCCGAGGTTTGGAGTTTGAGTCTGACAAACAGCAGCGACAGGCCCCGAAGGCTGCGCGTCCTGGCCTACCTGGAGTGGATGCTGGGCAACAGCATAGTCGATCCGGTGGCGCGCCGCTTCGATTCTTTTTTCAAGCACGTCTTCGTAGACAGAGATGTAGTGATCGGCAGAAAGCTCAAATGGGGCTTGAGGGGCAGTCGAGAAAACAAGCCTTGGCAGTTCGAGGGCTTTGCCGCCGCCACCCGCCCCGCCGATCAAATATGGCTGGACAAAGCGGAGTTCATTGGCTTATATCGGGATCTCTCCCGGCCGGCAGCCCTGGAAGATCCCTCTTTAAAACCGGCACATCCATACGAGGTGTGGGCTGTGGACGCCCTCGGCACCCAGGAGTGGACCGTTGAGATCGAAGCCGGTGCAAAGCGGCAATGGCAGGTGATAGTCGGGATTGCACCGTTCGGAGAAGGAGTGGACCGGGCTCTTGCACTTGCCGATACACGGCGCCTAGAGACGGCGCAGAGCGAAGCGCTGGCCCATTGGAATCAGCGGGTGCGTAATTTCTGGGTTCACACTCCCGATTTTGAGTTTAGCCGGCTGCACCAGGGGTGGTCCTCTTATCAGATCCTGATTAAATCCTACCTCTCTTCCGCTCCTTCCTACTACCACGCCTCCGACGGGAGCCCGGGTTTTAGGGACGGCCTGCAGGACGCCTTCGGTCTGGCAATGCTCGAGCCGCAGCGGGCCCGGGAGATGATTCTCCGTATCGTCTCGTTTCAGTTTATGGATGGAGCAGCCAGCCACCGGGCACCAAGGGTACCTCTGACGGTGGAACCATCTGAAAAATCGGATATGCCTCTCTGGATTTCCCTGGCCCTGCTGCAGTACATCCGCGAAACTGGAGACATCTCTCTCGTAACGGAAAAGGTACCCTTTGCTGACGGACCCGAGGCCGCAATGCTGGAACATATCCGAGTGGGACTCGAGCGCTCTCTGAAGGATATGGGGCGGCACGGGCTTCCCTTGATCCGTTACGGCGACTGGAATGATGCCCTCGACGGTCTCGGTGGCGAAGGCCGGGGCGAATCCGTGTTTCTCGGTCAGTTCCTCGCCTACTCGTTGAGAAACGCCGCTGTTCTGGCCGAGCTGGCCGGCGAGGGCGCTCTTGCCGAGCAATGGAGGATGAAGGCAGGGGAGCTGTCAGAGATCCTCAATGACCGGTGTTGGGACGGGGATCGTTTTGTGAGAGCCTTTCATGATGACGGTACGGTGATCGGTTGCCGCAAGAACGCAGAGGGCAGCATTTACCTCAATCCCCAGGTCTGGGCCGTGATCGCCGATCTGGCTCCCCGGGAGCGCCAGGAAATCTGCCTGGATACCGTGGAGCGCGAGCTGGATACTCCGTACGGAATCCGTTGCCTTGGCCCACCGTATTCCAGCTATGATCCCCATGTGGGGTTGATCTCCTGCTTTCCTCCCGGAGTGAAGGAAAACGGTGCTGTATTCTCCCACGCCATGGCTTTCTGCCTGGTCGCGGAGCTGATGCTCAAGCGGGCCGAAAAAGCGTGGGAGATTTTTTGCAAAGCCAACCCGGTGCTGCGCAGCCGGCAGCACCCCGAGTATGCGGTGGAGCCTTACGTATACTCACAGTTTGTGGCCGGGCCGGAAACGAACCTGCACGGCCAGGGTTTCCATCACTGGCTGACCAGCACCTGCAGCTGGATGCAGTACGCCGTGGTGAACTGGATGCTCGGAGCCCGGGCGGAGCTCGACGGACTGATCCTTGATCCCTGCATTCCTCCGCACTGGAAAGAGTACAATTTCACGCGGCTTTACCGTAACAGCAGGCTCACTATCGAAGTAAAGAATCCGAAGGGTCTCAGCCACGGTGTAAAGACCGTGTTGATGAACGGAAAACCGATATCCGGGAACAAAGTTCCGCCGCCTGATAAGAAAGAGGTGGGGATCAAAGTGATTCTTGGTTGACCGTTTCCCTACGACAGCGTCTTTGCCTGACCTTGTCGCTTACGCTATAATTATAACAATGGATAAAGAGGTGGAGAGGTTGCTCGGCGATCTAAAGCAGAAGCTGAACAACGTGCTGGTGGGTCTGCAGGCCGAGATCATTCTCTATGGATCGGGAGCGGCGGATCGCTCTGGAGATCAAGAACGAGGGAATCGCCCTATGACGGAGAAGATTATCAGAAAGTGAGAGAGGAGGTGCAGACACTCTCCGGACTGATCAGTAAATATCTTGCCGACAGGGATTATTTGTAGAGAAGGAGCGATTATTTAAAGACGTAGGCCGAACCTGTATCGGTTCCGCCGCTGTCCTCATGGTGAGCGCCTACGATTTTATATATATATAATTTTGGCATAGATACTATTGTCATACTTGGAAAATGTTCGCTGACAGCCGGCAGCAAGTGGAGGTCGATATATGAAACGGAGAGCTACGGAGAACAGAGACGGGAATCCGATCTACCTGGATTACAACGCAACAACACCTCACGATCCCGAGGTCATCGTCGCTATGCGGCCTTATCTGGAAAAACATTTCGGCAATCCCTCGAGCTCGCACGCCTATGGCCGCCGGGCGCGGGATGCCGTGGACAAGGCCCGCGGCCAGGTGGCATCTTTGCTCGGCTGTCATCCCGAACAGATAGTGTTTACCAGCGGGGGAACCGAATCCAACAACCAGGCGATCCGCGGGATCGCCGCTGTTGCTCGAGAAAAAGGAAATCACATCATCACCAGCCGGGTAGAGCATCCGGCCGTGATCGAAGTCTGCCGCGACCTGGAGCGGGAGGGCTTCGAGGTCTCCTATCTGCCCGTGGACGAGTTCGGGCTGGTCAGTGTCTCTGAGTTGGAGGAAGCGATCACGGAGCGGACCGTCTTGATCACCATCATGCACGCCAACAATGAGGTAGGAACGGTTCAGCCCATCGAGGAGATCTCCAGGCTCGCCCGAGCACGGGGTATCGTTATGCACACAGACGCGGCTCAGTCAGCGGGCAAGATCCCCACAGAGGTGCGCAAGCTGGGCGTGCAGCTTCTCTCGCTGGCAGGGCACAAGCTCTACGCGCCGAAGGGAATCGGAGCCCTGTATGTGCAGCAGGACGTGCAGCTGAAAAAGTTTATGCTTGGTGCGGGGCAGGAAGGCAACAGAAGGGCGGGAACAGAGAACGTGCTGGAAATCGTCGGCTTGGGAGAGGCATGCGAGATTGCAAAACGGGATTTGCAGAAAAACAGCCGACAGATGAGAGCCGCGAGGGATCGGCTCCACGAGGGATTGATATCACGGGCAGAGAATCTAAAACTGAACGGTCACCCTGAACTGCGTTTGCCCAATACGTTGAATGTGAGTTTCCGAGGCGCAGCGGCCAACGAGCTGCTCGCCGCCGTTCAAGACAGGGTTGCCGCCTCTGCCGGGTCCGCCTGTCACGCCGGTAGCGTCGAGATATCCCCGGTTCTCAAAGCGATGCATGTCCCTGAACAGTGGGCCGGAGGAGCCATCCGTTTTTCCACGGGAAGGATGACCACGGAAAGCGAAATTGAGGAAGCAGTGCGCGCCGTCGGCGATGCGGTAAAAAACTCTGCAATTAAACCATCTTGAACATCTGTGACATCTTCCGTCCCAAAATCCGGTTGGCCAGGGTTATTGCTGCCAGTACCAATACGATGAGGATCGTTCCCAGGGCGTAGGCCGGGCCGATGGTGGCGGAGAACAGGTATTCTACAATGGCCACGGTGATCGTCTTCCAGCGAGCCGAGTAGAGGATGACCGTGGTCGACAGCTCCCCCATGAGTGTGGAAAACGAGATTACAGCCCCGGCGAGAATGCCGGGAGCCATCAGGGGAAGAGTTATCTTTCTGAACGTGGTCAACCACGAGGCCCCCGTAATCGAAGAGGCCTCTTCCACAGCCACATCGATCTGGGTCAAAGAAGCCGTGGTGGAGCGGAAGATGTAGGGCATGCGCCGGATAAAGAAGCCGACCACCATGATCATCCAGGTGCCGCTGAGGATGAGCAGTCCCGAAGAGAACCCGATCAGGATGGCTACCCCGACGACGATCCCGGGAAGGATAAACGGTAGCATAACCGTCAGATCCAGTATCCAGCGAGCCCGGAGGTTCTTGCGCACATTGATGTAGGACAGAAGCGTGCCGATCACCGAGGCGATCAAGGTAGCCGTGGTCGCCAGAAAGAGGCTGTTCTTAATGGGTGTCAGGGCGATATCGAAGATCCTCCTGTAGTTTTGAAAAGAAAATTTCGTGGGGTAGCGCGTTCCGGCCCAGCCCTCTGTAAAAGAGGTGATAATGACGGTGAGGTGGGGGAGCAGCGAGAAGAAGATCACTCCGAGGCAGAATATCGTTCCCACCCATTTCAGGAACTTGCTCGAGGATATGCGGGCAGCCTGGGTGGTGCTGGTGATGGTGACGTAGGAACGCCTGGCCGTGACGTACTGGGAAAGAAGGATGGCAAAACCGACCAGCACGACGTTGACCATGGCGATAGCCCCGGCGGCGTTGAGGTTGAAAAATCCGGTGACCTGGAAGTGGATCAATGTGGGCAGCACGTAGAAGTTCCCGCCTAGAATCGCGGGCACCCCGAAGTTGCCGACCGACCTCATGAAAACGATCAGGGCCCCGGCCACGATGGCCGGAATGACCAGGGGCAGGGTCACGGTCCGGATGACCCGCCAGCGGGAGGCGCCCATGATCTCGGCACTCTCCTCGATATAGGGATCAGCCGAGATCAGAGCCCCGTAGGTCAGCAGGAAGATAAAGGGATACGTGCTCATCGTGATCGCGATGATAACCCCGGGTGCGCCGTAGATATCGGGCAGTGTGAATCCGAAAGCCGCATCGAGAAAGTAATTGACCACCCCCTGACGCCCAAAGAGAAGGATCCAGGAATAAGCCCCCACAAAGGGCGGCAGGATCAGAGGCAGAGTGCCGAGGGTCAGGAAGAAGGTCTTCAGCGGGGTTTGGGTTTTGGCCACGAAGTAAGCCATGGGAATACCGATGAGGCAGGAAAACAGAACGCAGAAAAGACCGACGGTCAGCGTGTTGAAGAAGGCACTTCTGAAGAGAGTAGAGGTGGAAAACTGTGAAAAGTTTGCCAGCGTCAGGTTGCTCAGGGTCGGTGCATCTCCCAGCTCGATGAAGCTGTTGAACACGACTTTGGACAGGGGATAGGCGATGAATAGGACCAGAATGACGAGGGTCAGACCCAGGACCAAATAGGGAGTAAGCTCGAAAGCCTTCAATCTTTCTCTGATTGCCACAGCCACACGCGACTCCTAATCCTCGTCCAGCTGTTTCTTCTGTTCTGTGGGAAAGAGCTTGGCTTCCTGACCATGGACGATCACCGAGACCGGGTTGCCGACAGCAACCCCCGGCACACGACGGTCCTGGTCAATGAGAATTTCTTGAGGTTTGTTGTTTTGAAAGATTTCGACGTAGTAACGGACGACCGAGCCGAGGTAGAGAATGACTTTCGCCTCACCGGCCAGAGTGTTGGGTTGTTCCGGATCCGGCACAACCTCCATCTGTTCGGGCCGCACAAAGAGGATTCCTTCCCCGCCGGCAAAGCCCCTGACATTGGTGGAACTTTGATCCAGGGATATGGTCTCACCGGATGCAAAAGTCAAAGCAGGATTTCTATCCTGTCTGATCGTGCATTCAAGAAAGTTGGCCTGGCCTATAAAGTCAGCCACCCGGATCGATGCGGGGTTCTCGTAGATCTCGTCGGGGGATCCGACCTGGCTGACCGAACCGGCGTGCATTACGGCGATCCGGTCGGAGATGGAAAGGGCCTCCTCCTGGTCGTGGGTGACATAGATCGTGGTGACCTTGGCTCGTTGTTGGATCCGCCGGATCTCCTCGCGCATGTAGACCCTCAGCTTGGCGTCCAGATTGCTCAATGGTTCATCGAGGAGAAGAAGCTGAGGATCGTAAACCAAAGCCCGGGCCAGGGCGATCCGCTGCTGTTGCCCTCCGGAGAGCTCGCTGGGCTTGCGTTTCTGAGTCGCATCGAGACCTACCAGTTGCAGGATCCGGTTGACCCTCTCCTTGATTTCCCTTCGGCCGAGCTTGCGGATTCGCAGACCGTAAGCCACGTTCTCGAAAATCGATAGATGGGGAAACAAGGCGTAGCTCTGGAAAACCATGCCTATGTTTCGCCGAAAGGGGGGAATCGATGTAAAGTCCTGACCGAGAAAATCAATGGCACCGCCGGAGGGCTTTTCGAATCCGGCGATGCAGCGCAGCGTGGTGGTTTTTCCGCAGCCGCTGGGACCGAGCAGGGTGAACAGCTCTCCCTCCCGGATGTCAAGGGACACGTCGTCCAACGCCTGTACCTGGTCATGTTTTGCCCTGAAGATCTTGCTGAGATTTCTGATAGATAAAGTGATCCGTCCGCTGCCTTGCGCTGTCATTGAGTGAGCCTCGTGTCGTGATTTTCAGTTAATACGGGCATGGACAGCCTGATCGGCCGTCCATGCCTGTTTATATTCTAGCGAGTAGCGAAGATCTCTCCGAACTTCTGCAGGTATTCGTTCCTGCTCGCTGATGCCTTGTTGGCGTCATACTCGAAGAACTTGATCTCCGAGGTCGGCTGAAGCCCCGGAGGCGGCGGCACATCCGGTCGGGTCATCCTGCGGAAGTGGGGGGATTGGGAGATGATGGTCATGGCCTCCTTGGTGGTCAACCAGTCCATCCAGATCCGGGCGTTCCGCGGATTCGGTCCACCCTTGATGATCCCGGAAGCGTCGAAACGCAGGCCCGTTCCTTCCGACGGATACACCGCTGCGGCTGGATTGCCCTTGGCTTTCTCCGTAAATACATTCCCCTCTCCGGTGACCCCGATGCCGAACTCACCTCGTCCTACGAAGGTGTAGACCAGGGTTGACTTCGGGACAAAGGTGGTAACTTTGCGAACATCGTTGATGTGATCCCAGCCGTACAGGCCCACCATCTGGAACAGCTGGGCGTAGGCCGAGCCCGAGAGGGCTGGGTTGGCCATGACGATCTCACCCCGCCACTTGCTGTTGCCCAGGTCCTTCCAGCTCTTGGGTGCATCGCTCAGGGAAACT
>CAYMGP010000083.1:0-15037 GCA_964390045.1 uncultured Spirochaetaceae bacterium
TTGCCTCCACGGCAAAAGGATTCTGAGGTATTCCTTGCCCACTTGTAGTTTCAGTCTTACCCGTCACTCAACTTAAGGGATCTCGACATGTTCGTTTCTCCATACACTGGATTTCAGCATAAGCCAACTGTACAACGATTTGATGCGTATAATCATTAGGATCTCTCGTGACACCATGGACGAATATCTATAGCGGCTATTGAGCTTGGCCCAGCACCCTTGCTCGAACCAACCGAACCACTGCAAACATTCTCAGAACACATATTTTTCTGGCTTATTCGTCTTGGTCATAAAGTGAACTTCGTGAAGATCGAATCCGGCTAGTTGGAGCTGTTGTTTTCCAGCACCAGCGCGTAGGCCTGTCTGCCGATTAACTGCAACAATCCATCATGCTTCGTGGGAACTCGAAATGCTGCGCGGCGCTCGTGATTAGCGGCGAAGAACGATCCCGATGGTTATGGGCTTTCGAGTCCTGGTAACTGTGCTGGCGGGCGATCTCAAGACAATGAACATCTGCAATCTTGAACGCGATCCACTGATACTGTCATTCAATCTACGATGGTGGAGATGTAGCTTTGTGCTTTTATTTGGTCTAAGTCGACACCGAATCCATGTCCGTCAGGAACGGGCAGACACCCATCTTCAAGGGGAAGTGCTAGCAGGCTGTCGTTAGGTTTTGCCAGTAGGTTCTCGTGCAGACGGATTTCGGTAAATTCCACAGCGTCCTTTATGATTATTGTCGAAGCAGCTAGGTGCAGCTTGGCAGCTATGGTAATACCTAGACCAAAGGCCGTGCCAATCACGCATTGCAGCCCTGCCGCTTCTGCCAAGGCTGCGATCTTCTTAGCATTGTACAGACCACCAGCTTTTTCGATTTTGATGTTAATCACATCAGCTGCCTGGTGGCGGATAATGTTCATCACGTCTTGTACACTAAAGGCGCTTTCATCAGCCTCGATCAGCGTTTCCACCGATTGGCGCACCTGAGCCATACCCTCCAAATCGAATGCCGCAACAGGCTGCTCCAACAGCTCCAGGCCGATATCATACTTTTCTACCAACCTGCAAAGTCTGATCGCCTCCTTAGGAGAGTAGCCTTGATTAGCATCTGCACGAATGGTTACGTCTTTCCCAACGGCTTCCCGGATGGCTTTCAATCGTTCAAAATCTGCGTCCGGATAGCCGCCGATTTTTGGTTTGAAAGCACGTACCCCTTGCTGTACATGCTTAGCGCAAGTTTCAGCCATCACTTTTGGCTCACCTCCGGCGATCTCGAGAGCTACAGGGATCCGCGATTTACAGTGCCCTCCGATAAGATCGCATACAGGCTTGCCCACTGCTTTTCCCATTAGGTCATGAATGGCTAGGTCCAAAGCTGATTGGGCGCAGCTCCTTCCACGCACATCCAACTGATGCAGAATGTGTTCGCGGTCGAAGGGATCAACACCAATTAGCCGAGGTCCCATGTATCGATCGATAGCCGTTTTGACTTCTTCCAGAGTTTCACCGAAGAAGCCAATGTCGGGAGTGGCTTCCCCAAGACCTGTGATACCCTGGTCGGTTTCTACGCGTACGATAACATATTCCAGGACCGGTTCAGGTCGGTGCGGTGTAATCCTGATATTGCGTCCCCACTCCCTTTTGGTACCGGCTTTTTCCGAAGTATACCCATCTGGCGGGATGGGAAGACTCAATGCGATTGAAGAAACATTTGTGATTCTCACAGCAAAGTCCTTTTCTGAATTTCCCCCATTTGATCGGGCTGGCGGTGTTTACTCACCATCTCATTCTCAAAGATCTCGGCTCCGATGCGTTAGCAAGGGTATGGAATTGACACAGCTTCAAGCGCCGAGAAGCAGATAGGCGTGCAGCTGCACTTCACACTGTATAGATAGTACAAATCATTGATTTGACGAACGAGGTTATGGTTTTGTTTCATGAAATTGCTCCAACAATCTGCTTATCTCTGCTTTATCTTCCTCGCTCAGCGGGAGCTTGGGACTGCTTGAGTACCCGCCGTACAATCCCATTTCATCCAGAGCATGCTTCAGCACCTTCTGGGTTTTGCCAGCGTACTCCAGATAACGGAGGATCGGCAACATCCTCTTGTAGAGCTCCCAACTGTGCACCAGGTCTTTCTGGAGCACTGCCAGTTCGAAGAGTTCGGCGGCGACGCGGGGAAGGATGTTTCCGATCACGCAGACCCAGCCCTGCGCACCCACAGCGAAGGATTCCCAGGCCATGTCTTCCCATCCACAGAATACGGTTATTCTGTCGTCACTGAGTTGACGGATTGAGGCGATGCGTTTGATATCGCCACTGCTCTCCTTGACGTAGTCGATGTGCGGGAGCTCCGCCATGCGTGCGATGGTTTCCGGCTGGATGTCCACATTTGCCGTGAAGGGGTTGTTGTAGATCATAATCGGCAAATCAACCGCCTCGGAAATGCGCCTGTAGTGCCAGTAGATCTCCTCCTGGCTGGGTGCATAGTAGTATGGGGGAAGGATCAAGGCTGCCGCCGCTCCGAGCTCCATCGCCTGGGCGGTGTACTCGATCGCCTTCTCCGTTGTCTCCGCCGTGGCCCCTACTACTACCGGCAGACGCCCATTCACGGCTTCCATCACGGTTTCCGTGATCTGCTTTTTTTCGGCGTCAGAAAGGCTTGCGAACTCCCCGGTGCTGCCGAGTGGAATCAAACCGTGAATCCTCTGCTCGATCCACCATTCGATGTTCTTGCGAATGCTCCGATAGTCCACTTTGCCACCTGAGGTAAAAGGTGTAACCATGACTACAAACGTTCCCTGCAGGTTTTGCATATCTTCTCCTCCTTGTTCGCTTAACCCAGACCCAGTCGCTTCAAGGTCTCGGGTTTAGGTATTCCGGTTTCCGGGTCCCAGCCGCGGGCCACATAATACTCACGGAGCATCTTGTCGTAGTTCTGGGTAGCACAGCCGAGTTGATCTTTATATTTCCCGCATGTCGGTTGAGAAATGGCCCGTTCGGGTACTGCATCGTCCTTGCATGACAATCCTTCGCGGAGATTGAATAGTCGCTGTAGCGTGTACACGCGCTCCGAGATTTCCAACAGATCCCAGCCATCGAAATCCTGTCCTGTCAGCGCGCTGAGCATTTCCGCCCAATGATCGATGTTGATACCGGCGTACATAAAAAACTTGCAGGTACCGAGAATATCCGGAAGGCTCAAGCCTTCCTGGAGCAGCTTCACATCTTTGCCTTTTTTCTCTTCACCCCAGCGATCTACCTTCTCTGGATCGGTTAGCCCGTACTTCATTAAACCCCAGTGCATCTTGCCACTGTCCCATGCCATAGCCTCGACAGGGTGGATGTGGCACATGCCCCGATTGGCCGTGCCGTAGCTCAACGCCAACGCCTTGCTGGAACGGGGATCGTGGGCCGGTCCTTCCAAACCTTTAACATGCACGGCGAAGGTTTCAGCCCCCCCTCCGAGTCGCTTGGCAACCGACCGTACCCCTTCTGCCAGCAGATCTCCCAAACCCTGGCGTAGGGATATCTTCCTGACCAACTCAGGCAGAATTGCACTGTTACCCCAGCTTAGATCCAGGCCTTCAATAAGGGCGGGTTCAAAAAGTTTTTTTTCGGCACACTCCATGGCGAAGGCGATAACTGAACCGGTGGAAATGGTGTCGATCCCGTATTCATTGCAAAGGTAAGTCGCATGCACGGCAGCATCCATATCTTCGTTAACTATGAAAGCAGTAAAACAGGAAATCGACTCGTACTCAGCTCCGCCATGTTCTGGAGTGCGGAATGGACCGTCGGCCACGCGTACTTTGCGTCCGCAGGAGATGAAACAGCCGCGGTAGCAGCTGTAGGGCCGTAGAAAATTGTGCTCGTTGTAGTAGTCGAACAAGGCCGTTCCTTTACCCCAGGAATTGGATTGCCAGTTCTTAGTGGGCCAGTCACCGCTGTCGTCGTTTCCCGGAATGTCGCCGATCGTACCGTTCTGCTTGAAGCCGCTTGACATAGGATCGGTCTTCAGGATCTGAAAGGCTTTCCGCAGCACCTTTTTCAGCCTGTCTCGATCGGCCGCTTCAATCTGAACGCTGCCCGTTACAGCGATGCCGAGCAGGTTTTTAGCACCCAGGACCGCCCCTGCACCCCCGCGGCCGGCGGCGCGGTCTTCGAACATCACATTGGCGAACTTTACCAGCCGCTCTCCTGCCGGTCCGATGCAGCCTATGGAAAAGCGGCCCTCGGTCAGCTCTTCTTTGATAATACGCCGTTTTTCCGAGACGGTTTTACCGACTATATGCCGGGCAGGCCGATATTCCACCCTGTCGTCCTGGATCACCACATACACGGGCTCCGGTGCCTTTCCCTCTACGATTATGAAATCATAGCCGGCCCGCCGCATGTCCGGTCCAAAGTCGCTACCGGCGCGGGACTCGCCCCAGCCGCCAGTCAAGGGGCTCTTGAAGCAAAGCTCTACACTACCGCCTCCCGGGATCTTGTTCTGAGTCAGGGGTCCGGTGGCGAAGATCAACTTGCTCTCACTTCCCAGGGGGTCGACGCCAGGAGCCTGCTCGTCGAAGAGAAGCCTGACAGCGTAGCCAGTGCCCCCCAGGTATCCCGCTATGATGTCCCGGCGCAACTCCTCGATTTTCGTCTGTTTTGTGTCCAAATGCAGCCGCAGTTGCTTCCCAGCATATCCTTTGCCGTTCATGCTTCGTCCTCGCTCGTTAAGTTGCGGTTTCCGACGTCAATTAGCCACCTACCATTACTTTGTACAGCTGCACCTCCTGGCCATCGGATAGATTTGTCTGCAGGTCGGTAACCGCCTGTTTTTCTATCATGATCACCACAGGTCCGCGAAAACAATGTTTCTTTTCACTCCATAGGAAATCGGGAATCTGGCTGCGCCAGTGTTTCTCCATATGGCGCAACAAATCGGAAAGCCGGGCGCTATTAGGAAGCTCAGCTTTCCGGACGTGCTCTCCTAGGTAGCGTTTCATCTGCCCGAAAGCCTTTACCCGAACCGTCATAACTTCTCTCCCTCGTGGTTGTCCCAGGAACCTCACCCATGGACAGCCACAACGACCTACATCGCAGGAGCCTGTGTGGAATCGTCCTTACCTCAACGTCGGTAACTGCGCAAGAGCATCCCGTAGATCTCCTCTCTGTCGGCGATGCGAGGGTTGTTCTTGTAGTCGGGAAGATCCCTGCTGTGATCGGCGATGTAGGGGATCTCCGACTCCGGTACTCCCAGGCTTTCCAGAGACAGCCACATCCCTATCTCCTTGAGAAAGCTGTCCAGCTCGTCGCAGCTCCTCTCCGCTGCCCGGGAAACCGGTTCCCTGGCCAGCTCGGAATTGAAAAACGTCCCCACTTTGGCGAATTTTTCAGGGGCGGAACCGCAGGTGAAGCGCGTGAACTCGGGATACGTCACAGCCAGGGCCTCGCCGTGCATCACCTGCGGGCAGACCCCTCCGATTGTCATGCCGATGCCGTGAGGTAGGGTGACACCCGCGTTTGCGATACACAAGCCGGCCAACGTGTCTGCCCAGGCGAGGTTGGAGCGGGCTTCCAGATCGTCGGCTTTGGCTAGAACACGGGGCAGGTTCGCTATAATTATGCGGATCGCTTGTAGGGCCAACAGGTTGGTGTAGGCTGAGGAAGCTGGGTGCAGGTAAGCCTCGAAGGCGTGACAGAAGGCATCAAACCCGGTGGAAGCCGTAACATGGTGAGGAACAGTGACCATGAACTCGGGGTCAACAACGGCCACTTTCGGGTACAGCAGAGGATGAAAGAGAGCTGACTTTGTCCTGCTCCGGCTCTCGGTTATCACCGAGGCCTGGGTAACCTGAGACCCGGTGCCCGAGGTGGTGGTGACCGCCACTACCGGTAGGGTCTTCTCAGTGGGTTGCGTCTCCCTGAAGAACAGGTAGTCCCAGACCGACCCCTCGTGAGTGGCTCCGACCGCGATCGCTTTAGCCGTATCCATGCTCGATCCTCCGCCTACCCCCAGCACAACGTCCGTCTTTTCCTTCCTTGCCAGGGCACTGCCCCGATCGGCGCAGGCTATGGTCGGGTTGGGGAGCACTTCGTCGAAGTGAACGGATTCCACCCCGGCTTTTTCAAGCGAGTTCTTGATGATCTGATAGAGTCCTTTCAAGGAGGAATCCGACGGTCCGGAAACTATCAGGCAGCGCTTTCCGAAACGGGCTACAGCGCTTCCTACATCATTCACCCATCCGGATCCAAAGAGGATCTGAGTAGGCTGGTAGTACTGAAAGTTGTTCATTTATTTTTTTTCCTCCTGGACTCGGATCATTACCTTCATGGTTTTATCCTTTTTCGCTTCTATGTATTCGTAGGCTTTCGGGTAATCCTGGAAAGGGAAGGAATCGGTGATCAGCGGGGTTACATCCACCTTTCCCTGGCGGATCAGCTCGATGGCGGTTCGGAAATCTTTTTCCTGGTACATCAGGGTGCCGATCAGGCGCAGTTCCCGGTCCTGGACGACCCCCAGGTCCACCAGGGGTTTCGTACCGAATACCCCCACCACCACGATGTCCGTACCTTTGCGCGCCAATAACACCGCCTGTTCAATGGTGAGATCGGCTCCGACGCACTCCAGGATCAAGTCGGCCCGGTCCAGATGAAAGTGTCTCACGATCGCCGCGCCCAACTCCTGCTTTGCAGAATTAACCCGGTAAGCGATACTGCATTTGGCAGCAATCGAAAGCCGGAAATCGCTGATGTCGGTTATCAAGACCGATTCTGCGCCCATCGCCCTGGCGGCCTGAGCCACCAGATTGCCGATTGGACCGGCCCCAAGGACCATGATCTTCCTGCCGCTCACCTCATCAGTCCGACCGAGGGCGTGTACGGCTACGGCCAAGGGCTCCACCATGACCCCCTGCTCGTAGCTCATCTGATCGGGCAGCTTCAGTGTTTTAGAAGCCTCCACTGCGAATAGTTCAGACGCAGCTCCCGTGGTCTGGAACCCCATGACCTTCAGGTTGTCGCAGATATGGTAATTCCCGTGGGTGCAAGCGTAGCAGCGGCCGCAGACTACCTGGGGCTGGATGGTCACCTTGTCTCCCGGGATCATGGATTTCACCTTGGATCCGACTCGCTCTACACGCCCGGAGACTTCGTGTCCCTGCACCACAGGATAGGAAGTGTAGGGGTGCCTGCCGTGATAGACGTGAATATCAGACCCGCAAACGCCGAGCCGCATGATCCGTACCAGCACTTGGTCATCGTTGATTTCCGGTTCTTGTACCTCGCGAAACTCTATAGTTCCAGGTTCAGTCATAACTGCCTGTTTCATGGTCTCACTCCTGAAAGTCCGTTCAGTGAGCATACAAAGCGTGGATCCGGGATCCCCGAATCTGCTCGAACCGATCCTATCCTCTAGCGGACAACCTCGTTCACAAGATGCGACTTGAACACAAAACGATTCAGGGCTAAGGCTACGGCACCGGATACGCCTGCGTCAATCCCGAGAGAGGATAACTCGATGCGGGTATCCTTGCGGATGATATCCATTGTCTGTTTGTCGAACTCCTGTACCAAAGGATCCAGCAGCAGTTCTCCGGCCAAAGCCACGCCGCCGCCGATAACGATTGTATTCGGATTGAACAGATTGGTGGCAATCGAAATCGCCCGGCCCAGGTAACGCCCGGCGTTCTGAAAAATCCCGCGGGCTGTCCTGTCGCCGTCTCGTGCCATCGTGGCTAGCATCTTGGCGGTGATCCGCTTGTCCACCTTGTCTCCGAGCAGCTCGTTCGCCTGACTCTCGATTGCATTACCCGAAGCCACTGCCTCCAGACAGCCATATTTCCCGCAGTGACAGCGGATTTTCTGCTTGGTGATAAAACTGTGCCCGAACTCACTGTGATTGCTGTAGATGTGCTTGTTGAGAATCAGGGCTGAGCCGATTCCATATCCGACGTTGACATAGAGCACGTTTCGAGCATCACGAATGCGGCCGTACCACTGTTCGCCCAGGGTCATGGTCCGGGTGCAGTTGTCCACTACAACCGGGAACCCCGTCTTTTTCTCCAACAGCGATTTGATGTCCACATCCTTCCAGTCGAAATCGGGGGAAAAGTAGATGTATCCCTTGACACTGTTCACAATCCCAGCCGCGGATACGCCGAGAGCCAGGATGTGTGCTCTGTCGATTTTGGACTTGTGTATCGCCTGTTCGATGAGTTCCTGAACCTGAGTCAGTACCCTGTCTACTGAGAGGTTGTCGCCTGTCTGTCGGCGCGTCACCTGAAGGTGTTTTCCCTTCAGGTCCGCTGTCGCTGCTGCTGTGCTTGTGGTACCGATGTCGACGCCGATCACGTATTTTTTGCTTGAGTTGAGGGAAAGCATGATCGGTTTGCGACCGCCGCTCTCCAAAGAGTCCCCGGCGCCCCTTTCTTCTACCAGCTCATCCTGGATGAGGTTGCTCACGATTGTGGATACAGTAGCCTTGCTCAGATCAAGTGCTCGGGCAATGTCGGCACGGCTGAGCAGGTCTTGTTCGCGCAAGATATTCAAGATCAGGGAGCGGTTTATTTCCCGGGCCATTTCTGGATCACCAGTTCTGATTTTCATAGACAAGCTTTGGTCCCATAAATAAAGATTATTGATTGTTCGTATAATATATTAACTTGTACTGACTGTCAAGGTTATACTTCTTGACTTTAATCTCCCCCCCTCCTGGTTTTCGGTTAAGAAACGGAGCGCGAAGCTGGGCAGCCACCGGGTACCACTATAGTCGCTTCGCTGCATCTGCTCTATGCCGTGGTATGCGGAAGCAAAGACCAATCAGGTGGCCCAGGACCGAATCGGTGCAGTCAAGAACTTCGGAAAACCGAACCAAACGGAAAGCAGGTTCGGGAAATTTCGAATCGGGGGCGATCACTTCTATCTTGTCCATAGGTTGTCTCAAATCAGTGTGGGTATGGGAAGTACCAATGTCTTTGGATCGGAAGAATTTAAAAAGTGAACATTGATTTCATAAAAAAAAATTGTAAATAGCGCTGAAGATTGGCAGACTTCATTATGGAGCTCTTGACAACAGGTAAGTTAATATGCTATACGAACTAATATAGGACAATCAGTGAGTGAATCTCTTCTTCCTAGGTTTCTCTTTGGCACTCACCTGTGACACATGTGAACTATCATGTGGCTTTATCAAAGCCAGATGGTAAAATTATATTAAGGAGGCTTTGTATGAAAAAGCTATCCCGTATAGTCGCTGTGTTCTCCGTGCTTCTGCTGTCGACGGTGAGTTTGTTCGCTACCGGAACACAAGAGCCAGAGACGGCAAGAACAGAAACCGAAACGCCAAGAAGAGGTGGTGTGCTAAACGTTGGGCTGCATATCCCCCTGGTCACGTTGGACTGGCAGTCCACAGTGTCGCACCCCCTTCCACACGTCATGGGACACGTTTTTGAAGGGCTATCCGCCTTCGGGAAGGATTTCAACGCAGTTCCGGAATTGGCCGATTCCTGGCAGGCTTCTGCGGACGGTTTGGTGTGGACCTTCAACCTCCGCAAAGGAGTGTTGTTCCACAACGGTGAGGAGATGACTTCGGCCGATGTAAAGTCATCGATCGAGCGTTGGCAGAAAGTAGGCCCGAAGGGGCCGTCCTTGAAGACGGATCGCATCGAGACCCCGGACAAATACACCGTGAAGATGTACTTCAAGCAACCGATCGGCCAGACTCTGTTGCTCCTTTTGGGATCGGACGAGAACAAATGTGTGATTATGCCAAAGGAAGTCGCCGATTCTTCGCCGGAGAGCGGGAAGTTGTCTGCGGTGGTAGGAACCGGCCCTTACAGGTTCGTCGAGTACAAAGAAGATCAGTATGTTAAGCTTGCTCGATTTGAACAATACGTGGCTCGCAACGATGCCCCGAACTACCAGAGCGGAAAAAAAGTTGCATATCCGGATGAGATCATTTTCTGGATAGTGCCCGAGGCATCCACCCGCGTCGCAGGACTTGAATCCGGTGACTACGATATCATCACGGACATTCCCGATTCTGAATACGATCGTTTGCAGAAGGCCAAAGGCGTTGTTCCAGTCAAAAACGGTCCCGGTTTGTTGTTCTATATGATGTTCAACCATCAGACCGGTCCCACCAGTAATCTGTATGTTCGCAAGGCGATCCAGGCTGCTCTTGATATCGATGAGGTGGTGGCAGCCGCGGTTCCGAACCCGGCTTTCCGGCTCACAAACCCCAGCTTTTATCCTCCAGAAAGCGCCTACAACACCAGTGTGCGCTCCGAGCTGTACGACCAAACGAATCTAGCCAAAGTGAAGGAGTATCTGGACAAAGCTGGTTACAAGGGAGAGCTTATCACCTATCAGGTGATCGCCACCAGTCCGCGCAACGTTCGCGTCGGGGTGGCGGTGGTTGAACAGCTGAAGAAGGCCGGGATTAACGCAGAGGTACGTAACTACGACGTGGCAACCTGGGTAGCCAAGCGCAGGGATCCAAACTCGCTCATGATTTACTCCTCGGAAGGTTACTGGATCGATCCTTCGCTGTACCAGCCCGAGTTCAGCGGTACGTTCCCGTCCAAAGAGGTAGGGTTCAAACATCCGGAGGTGGATGCAGCTTTCACGGCACTCGAACAGGAGACGGATTTCCAGAAGCGGTATAGTGCCGGAGAACTCCTGCAGACCCTGTTCTATGACAAAGTCGCGACGATCAACCTGGGATACGGCTATCGGTTGGTAGCCAAGCGGGATTACGTCATGGATTCTGAAGAGAATCTGGCCCTTGGGAACCTGACAATGCACAATGTTTGGCTGAACAAGTAGACAGGATCGAGTTTAACTGCAGCAAATTGAGTGGAAGGGCACCCGCCAGGCGGGTGCCCTTCTTTCATAGCTGTTGTGACAACGGTGTTTACTGTTTTGCCATTTATCTGAGAGGGAATGTCATGTGGGCATATTTAGCGCGTAGGATATTCGCATTTGTACCGACCCTGTTTATTTCCATCACCCTCATATTCATTCTCACCCGCCTGGTACCCGGTAATCCGGTCTGGTCGCTCATCGGCCATCACTCCGTATCGGAGGAGAAGATTCAGGAAATCACCCGCGACATGGGCTTGGATAAGCCGATTCTGGTTCAATACATCAACTGGTTGCCAAAGGTTCTGCGGGGGGATTTTGGTACATCCGTTTTTTTCAACAAGCCCGTGGTCGAGGTTATTGCTGATCGTTTTCCAATTACCCTTTCCCTGGCAGCCCTGGCCATGATGCTGACTCTGGCCGTCGCCATTCCCTTGGGTGTCTTATCTGCCACTCGTCAGAACTCGGCGCTCGATCATGCCTCAATGGTGTTTTCTACCCTTGGTGTGTCCATCCCGATTTTTTGGCTGGGATTCTTGCTGATAATACTCTTTGCTGTTATCCTCGGCTGGTTTCCCTCCAGCGGCTACCGGCCGCTGTCCATGGGTTTCAACCCCTGGCTGTCCAGGCTGGTTCTTCCTGTGGTGACTCTTTCGATGTCGCAGATCGCGTTACTAGTACGGGTCACCCGATCGAGCATGTTGGAGGTGTTAGAACAGGAGTATATAGTCACAGCTCGCGCCAAGGGCCTAAGTGAAGTCAAGGTGATCTACAAGCATGCTCTTCGTAACGCGTTCATTTCGATAGTTACCGTCATAGGTCTGACCTTCGCCCTAAGCCTCGGCGGTTCGGTTTTGGTGGAGAACGTGTTTGCCATTCCGGGCCTCGGGCAGCTAGTCACGACTGCGGCGATCCGGCGGGACTACCCCGTAATCGAAGGCGGGATGACCTACCTGACCGTTCTGTCGCTTCTGGTAAATCTGGTGGTGGATATCTCTTACACAATTATTAACCCGAGAGTGAAATATGAATGATCAAATCGTAGGTCGCCGGAATAGAAAGCCAACAGATCATCCGAAACGACGGCGATTGTGGTTGACAGAGCTTCGCCGCATGTTTCGTAACCGCTTGTTTCTGATGGGTGTGGTCATTCTCGTCCCCATCTGTGCTGCCGCCGTGTTCGCGCCCCTGCTCACCCGCTACGATCCCGTGGAAATCGACACGAGCAGTTCCCTGCAGCTGATGAGTTGGGAGCATCCGTTCGGTACCGACGAGCTTGGTCGGGATGTGTTTGCCAGGGTTTTATATGGAGCCCGCATCTCGCTTCGGGCCGGTGGGCTTTGTACCCTCTCAACGGCCGTTCTTGGAGTGGTGTTCGGGCTGTTGGCGGGATACTATCGGGGGCTGGACATGGTGATAAGCCGGTTGGTCGACGGCCTCATGGTCTTTCCGGGTCTTATCCTGGCGATAATGTTCATGGCCGCTTTCGGCCCGGCAGAATCGAACGTGATCCTGGCTATGACGATTCTATACACGCCAAGAATCATTCGCGTTGTCCGGGGCTCGGTTCTGGAGCTGAAATCACAGGATTTCGTGGACGCCGCTCGTGTTGTTGGGGCGGGAGATCTGCGGATCCTTATCAGCGATATTTTGCCCAATGCCTATGCACCCCTGATCGTGCAGGTCACCTTTGGTTTTGCATGGGCGATTCTCGTTGAGTCCGGTATGAGCTTTCTGGGGTTGGGGATACCACCACCGGCTCCGAGTTGGGGCATCATCATCAGTGACGGGCGCGAGTTCATTCGCAGCGCCCCGTGGCTTATGATCTTCTCCGGTCTGGCCATATCCCTGGCCGTAATGGGATTGAACTTCATTGGTGATGGTCTGAGGGACCTTCTGGACCCTAGATTGAGAAACACTGCGCGCAGGATCGGCAGTTCGGTGGTTTGATATTATGATGACGGCTGAGAATCTTGTTTTTCTGACAACATTTTCAGCTGGAAGAAGACATCGCTAATCTTCCTTTCAGTTGCGAAGCGAAGATTGCGATATGTATGATTCCCTATCAAACAAGGAAGGTGGTTCCGAGGTGCTGCATATCCTGCATATCTACGGCTTAAAGACATACTTCTTCACCGACGCAGGCGTTGTCCGCGCGGTGGACGGTGTCGATCTTTCGATCCATCGAGAAGAGATCCTTGGGATTGTAGGTGAATCCGGCTGCGGGAAGACCATGATGGCCCGGTCGATTCTACGCCTCGTACCGAAGCCGGGAAGGATCGTGGCTGGCAGGATCGTATTGGAGGGCGGTGTGAATCTGCTCGATCTTCCAGAGACACAAATGCGAGACATCCGGGGTGAGAAAATCTCTATGGTGTTCCAGGAGCCGATGGTCAGCCTCAATCCGGTGTATCGGATCGGCGATCAGATAGAGGAGATATTGATTGCCCATCGTATCTCCCATAATAAACGCGAGCGTCGTAAGCGAGCGATCGAGCTGTTGGATCTGGTCGGCATTCCCTCTCCAGAGCAGCGTGTCCGCAGCTATCCCTATGAGCTGTCCGGTGGAATGCGACAGCGCGCCATGATCGCTATGTCGCTGGCCTGTGGAAGTCCGAAACTTCTCATCGCCGATGAACCCACCACTGCTCTCGACGTGACAATCCAGGCTCAGATTCTTGAGCTGTTCCAGAAACTACAACGGGAAATCGGCATGTCCGTAATTCTTATCACTCACGATCTCGGAGTCGTGGCCGAGGTAGCGAACCGGGTGGCGGTGATGTACGCTGGTAGTATTGTGGAGACCGCCTCCGTGGGAGAGCTGTTCCATGAACCGCTGCATCCCTATACCCGCGGCCTGTTGCGATCGTTGCCCCGTAGAGGTAGAGACCTTCGGAAAGATACGCTTTACTCCATTCCCGGAACGGTCCCCGATCTGTTGGAGCTGAAACCCGGGTGCAAATTTTTCGATCGCTGTGCCTATGCTGTGGCCGAAATTTGCCTTGGGAGCGAGCCTGCGCTGAAGAGGGTAAAAAACGGGCATGAAGTACGCTGCCGGCGGGTCGGCGATATCACTCGCGAGGAGAGCGCAGGATGAGAACCGTCGAGGTTGAGACTCCTTTTTTTGCAGTGCGCAATCTCACCAAGCACTTCCCGGTCAGGACAGGAGTGTTCATGCGGACAACCGGTTATGTAAGTGCAGTCGATAAAGTGAGTTTCGACCTAGAGGAGGGCAAGACGCTTGGGCTGGTCGGCGAGTCGGGCTGCGGCAAGACTACAAGCGCCCGTATGATACTTCATCTCGAAAGACCCACAGACGGGCAGATCATCGTCAATGGAAGGGATACAGTCGGTATCAAGGGAGAGCGACTGAGTGAGTTCAGGCGCAGAGTGCAGATGGTTTTTCAGGATCCATTCTCCTCGCTGAACCCTCACCGCAACATCGAGCATCTTGTCGGCGAGCCCTACATTGTTCATCGAATCTGCAGCCGCCGGGAGGTAAGGGACAGAGTTGGCTCTGTGCTCGAATTGGTGAACCTGCCTGCGGATATGATGCACCGGTATCCTCACGAGCTCTCCGGTGGCCAGCGCCAGCGTGTCGGCATTGCCCGCGCCCTCACGCTGAATCCGAAGATCATCGTCTGCGATGAGCCTGTTTCCGCTCTAGATATGTCGATTCGTTCCCAGATCATCAATCTCCTTCTGGATCTCCAGCAGCGTTTTGGGCTTACCTATCTGTTTATTGCCCATGACCTTTCTTTGGTCGAACATGTGAGTGATCGGATAGCCGTGATGTATTTAGGAAAAATCGTGGAATCGGCACCGGCGCAGACGCTGTTCGAAAGGCACCTTCATCCATATACCGAGGCGCTCTTTTCTGCGATACCGGTACCTGATCCGGAAAAAAAAGGGGCGCGGGTGATCCTGTCTGGAGATGTTCCCAGCCCATTGAAACCGCCGAGTGGTTGCCGTTTTCGAACTCGCTGCCCGCTGGCGAAAGGTATATGTTCCTCTCAAGAACCGCGGTTCAAGGAAGCATCCGCCGGACATTTTGTGGCATGCCATTTCTGGTATCTGTAAGCCAAGCTTGAGTTCTACTTGGAGCTCAGCTATCGAATACCTCGTTCCTTCCTTTTTGGGATAATTGTTAAGTAAATCGAGGAATCCGATCTTTCTTCAATTCTCT
>CAYMGP010000084.1:0-14983 GCA_964390045.1 uncultured Spirochaetaceae bacterium
GAAGGCAAGCTGATTTACTGGAGGATTGAATTTACAGCAGAACTTGGACTTGATCCTGCTATTGGGTGGCGGATCGACAAAGGATTATCAGAATCCAAAAACAAGTCCTTTTGATAATTTCGGCAATATTACAGGTCCAGGATTTTATGTTGTCGAACCTGGAATCAATGCTGAAATGAATCTACACACAAAGGTAAGACTGGTTGCCGGATTAAGTTATCGCTTTGTTTTTGGATTGGATTCCTCTCATACACTCGTATCGCTTACAAATGTAAACAATCGTGATCTGAGTGGATTGAACTTAAATGTTGGAGTGAAATTCGGTGCATATTGAAAGAAGATAGAGCTAAACAATTCGTTAAGTCGATTTATGTCATTCACAGGAGGTAGTAGTGTCCGTGTACGCGCGGACAACCTCTATGTGAGAACCGGCATCTGAAAAGGCCTTCAACGTCTCGGCGCTGATACCGTCATCCGTCAAAATCAGGTCGATTTCTTCAAGCGAGGCGTAGCGAATGAACGAAGTTTTGTCGAACTTGCTCGAATCGGCGAGCACGTATGATTTCCCCGCCCTTTCGACAACGATTTCGTTGATCGTCGAGGTGCGCTCGTCGGTAGTCATACACCCTCCGGAGGCGCTGATGGCGTCGGCTCCGAAAAAAGCTTTGTTTAGATGAAACAACATCAGGGTTTTCTCCGCCACCGATCCGCAGACATCGAGGCGTTCCGCCCTGATCTCTCCACCGACCAGGATGACCTTGCACCACCGGGCCACGGTTTCAATGTGCGATATCGAGTTGGTTAGAACAACGATACCTTTCAAATCTCCGGTCTGCAATTTCAAGGAAAGGGCTTCGGCCAGCTTCAGCACTGTTGTTCCCGAATCCAAAAAAATGCGATCCCCATCGTTGACCAGCTGTGCGGCTCGGGCAGCAATCAGTGCCTTCTGATCTTGCCGGTGGGCGGCTTGAACCCGAAAGGAATAATCGTAGCCCAACGGCTCGGCCAACTGCACCCCCCCGTGTACCCGGATGACCTTTCCTTCCTCCTCCAGGCGGCCGAAAAACCGCCTGGCCGTTGCCTCCGAAATCCCGAGATTGGAGGCGACTATTTTGACACCCAACCGCTTGTTTCGCTGAAGCATTGCCAACAGCCGAATTGTCCGACGTTCATACTTGTTCATTTTGCTTGGTTGATCTAGGCTAGGGTACTGTAATGATTATGTCAAGAAAAACCCTCAACCCAAATCGTGACGGTCACACCACTCGATCCACTCTTCCCGAACGTCCTCTATCTGGCGGATGTTGCGGGAGCTGCAGGCTGACAAGAATTCGACGATCTTGATTGCCGCTGATGAACCTACAGAGGATTCTGCTCTGGCTCTATCCAGACCGCCCTGACTCAGCTGCTGCCACATTCCATCCCGGACATAGTCAATCCGCTGCACAACAGGAGTCGAGTGGAAACGCGAGCCTTTCAGCATCAGAGGAATGAATATCTGGAAGGCTCGAAATCCTTTCTCCGTTGCCCCGCACTCCGTCACAATCTGGGTCCGAGCCTGCTCGAGGGTATCGGCATGCAGATTGCTGACAATGCGGCAACCCGTCGAGCCCAAAGCAGTCATTCGAACCACATCCTGTCCCCAGATATAGGCATCGTAAAATCCGGGACTCAGCTCGTACGATACTATATAGTCCCCGGATTCGCGTTCCTGCCAGCCGCTGCCTCGATTGGTGAGCCAGACCTGTGCTCCCTTGGGTGCCATGGCTAAAAGTGCGGACATAACCGTGGTCTTGCCCGCCCCTCCCGGCTTGGCTCCCACCAGCCAGGAGGATCCCCGAAGCACCTTGTTCAGAAGCCAGGCAGCTTGATATACGGTCAGGGTGCCGGCTTCGAGAAGATCCACAACGGAGAGCATCCGGCCCCCCCGTTGATTGCTGCGATTCACTGCGGTCAATACACTGTACACGCTTCCATTCCTGCTGCCTATACAGATTGATCATATTTTGATCAATTCAATCAAATTGTGCTTGACTTAACAATATATCAAATTATAATTGTCTTTAACAGTCAATACGATTCCCGGTGCCCTCAATATACAGGCACAAATACCTGGATCCAGGAGAATCACCATGAAAGTGTCAATCCGGAGTCCGCAGCTGTCCCTGAGCGACCTGTTGGGCAGAGAGTACACGAAGGCGGTGTGCGCAGCAAGAGCCTGCACTTCAGCGGATGCCTTGAAAAAGCTCGAATCCATCGCCGATGAAAAGATCGACTTCTACCCCAAGGCGTTCGAAAAGAGGGTGGATGAGCTGATCGACATTGTCGGCACCCGGATCTGCCCCGGTTTCGACCCTTCAGCCCGTGGAGCAACGACTGCCGCCTTCACCAAGGCCAGCAAGATCGCCATGGCGCCTTTGAGCGGCTACGGCCTCATTCGTATCGGAGAGGACGGTCGGGCCTACCTGGTGTCGAAGAGCGAGCATTACCACGCTTCCCTGGGTCACGATTTTCCAGGCTACCGGCTGATCGAAAACGCCAAACGACTGGGAATCGCCAATGTCACCCACAACAATACCCGCGGCCACATCACACGCCTGGTCGAGGAAGAACTGGTCCGGGTGGCGAACGGGATCGACCGGCGCGAGCGCGGGAAATTGAAGGCAATACTGTCCTCTAAGGAACCTCGCGTACTGAATCGGGTGATCAACCTGGAAACGGGCAGCCTGGCGGTGGAAGCCGCCCTCAAGATGATGCTGACCCGCTTCTTCAAGCTGGACAAGACCTTCGCCGATCCTCCCTATGCGAACCGCACGCCTGTATTCCTCGTTATCGCCGACAACGACGGCGGCAAAGAGGCCAACTATCACGGCACGACCATCTTCACCCAGCTCATGCGGGGCCTTTGGCCGGGGATGTACGGAAAATTGCACGAACGCGAGCTGTTCATGGTAGAGCCGGTCCGGATCAACGACAGCGCCCATTTCGAAGAACTGCTCAACCGCCACGACAGAGGGGGATATAAGGTTGCCGGATTCTTTCATGAACTCATCCTGATGAACTACGGGGCGATTCGGCTTGAGGAATCTTTCCTGAAAAAATCGTACCAGCTTTGCCGGGATCATGACGTACCCACCTGCGTGGATGAAATCCAGAGCTGCATCTGGAGCCCGGATCTCTTCCACTTCCGGGAGTACGGGCTGCAGCCGGACTTCGTACCCGTCGGCAAAGGGTTTCCCGGGGGCCAATACCCCGCTTCCAAGATCTTGACAACTGTCGAGATGGACACCCTCAACCAGTTCGGCGCCCTGGTAACCAATGGCCAGGAAGAGCTGGCTTCCCTGGCGTATCTGATCACCATGGAGTTTGCGCAGGCCAATGCGGCCTACACCGAGGAGCTCGGTGTATACTACGAGGGAGAGCTCAAACGGCTGGCCGAACGGCACGCCGAGTGGATCGACAGGATCGAGGGGCAGCGTCACCTGTCGTCGATCTTTTTCAACAGCGAGGAAAAGGCTGTGCAGTTCATCAAGCACTTGAACGAAGCCTGCATCGACATCAGCGCCCACACCTACAAGCCCAACTGCCCGCCCGCGGCACTAACCAAACTGCCCTTGACCTCCACCCCGAAAATGGTAGACTTCCTGATCAGGCAGATGGACCGAGCCCTTTCCCGGCTCTGAGCAAATAAGCGGATCGGGCAGATGTGAGCGAGGAGATTTCTGCAATGGCACGAAAAAAAGTAAAGTTCGGAGTCATCGGTCTCGGACTGATGGGACGCGAGTTCGGCAGTGCCTCCGCCCGCTGGTGTCATCTACTGACAGACGGCCCGGTGCCGGAAATCATAGGGGTCTGTGACACGAACAAAGCAGCCAGGGATTGGTTTTCAGACAATTTCTCTTCGGTGAAGATCGCTACCTCAGACTATCAGGAACTTCTGTCTGCCAAGGAAATCGAAGCCGTGTACTGCGCCGTACCCCACCATCTGCACGAGCAGCTGTACCTGGATATCCTCAAGGCGGGAAAGCACCTGATGGGGGAGAAACCCTTCGGAATCGATCAAAAAGCCAACTCTGCGATTCTTGAGGAATTGTCCCGACACCCTGAGTTGGTGGTGCGCTGCTCCTCCGAATTTCCCTTCTTTCCGGCCTGCCAGAGGTTGATCTCCTGGATCCGGGAGGGTCGCTTCGGACGGATCTTTGAAGTGCATGGCGGCTTCGTCCATTCCAGCGACATGGATCTGAACAAGTCGATCAATTGGAAGCGTATGATCGACTACAATGGTGAGTACGGCTGCCTCGGAGACCTCGGCATCCACACCCAGCACGTGCCCTTCCGAATGGGCTGGATCCCCAAGAGCGTATATGCTGTTTTGTCAGACATCGTGCCGGAGCGACCCGACGGTAAAGGCGGCAGCGCCCCCTGTCTGACCTGGGACAACGCTTCCCTGATCTGTCAGGTGGATCATCCTGACGGCTACACCTTCCCTATGACCCTGGAAACAAACCGCCTCGATCCGGGGTCCACCAACCGCTGGTTCCTCGAGATCTACGGTCTCAAGGCCTCGGCCAAGTTCACAACGGATGATCCCAACGCCTTCACCTACCTGGAAACCAAGGGCGAGGAGCAGGCTTGGGCCCGGGTTGTCGTGGGGCATAAACCGTTGGTACCCACCATCACCGGCAGCATCTTCGAGTTTGGCTTTTCCGATGGCATACTGCAAATGTGGGCCACATACCTGGATGAGCTCGACGGCAAAGAGGTAGCTTTCAGCTGTTTCACACCGGAGGAAACCCGGCTGTCCCATGCCCTGCAGACCGCAGCCCTGATCTCAAGTAAAAGACAAACCGTAGAGACTGTGGCTATTTAGGCGAACCCCCAATGGGATACCTTTCGTTAGCGAGAAAGATGCGCTACTATCGAAAGTAATGCTGCGTTTTGGGAAACTGAGTCTGAAGTATAGGGCTCTAGTCCTGCTTCTCCTGATCGGTTTATTGCCTCAGGGACTTATTTCCATTATCGAAGATAATTTCCTCAGGCATTTCGTGGACAGGCAGGTAGAAGTAACTGTCAATCAGTCCCTCGATCACCTGATCAACGGAGCCTCCCAGCTGCTGCAGAGTTTTATAAATTTTACTGCCAACACAGCGTACAACCACCAGATAACATCCCTGCTTTCCCGGGAATTCGAATCGGAAGCGGATAGAGAGCTCACCTTTTTCAGAGTCCGCAATGAGATTGCAAAGAGCGAACGGATCCTCAACATCAACTATCCCTTTCATTACTTCATTCTCGCCCGCGACGGCACAATCTTCTCGAATCTGACCTACATATCGCCCGCGTCTTCGGAGTTTGACACTTCAACGTTGCTTTCCCGACCCTGGGTAGATCCTTTTCAAAGCTCTAGGTCTCCCGGTTTTACGATGGATTTTTCAAATCATTACCTCTACCCTCAAGGCGGAAGAAAAATCTACTTCGTCCGCAATATCGTTCGAGACTGGGAGAATCACGGCGTTATCGCAGTCGGGATCAGCGCTTCCAGCATCTCTCGATTGCTCGATTCGCTGCATATCGATGACTACACGAGTGTCTTTCTATTGGATGACCTGGAACAACCTGTAGCCGAGGGAGAGCTGAACTACTGGAATTACTCGACGTTCAGGAGAAGCAGCGATCAATCTGCGAGTACAAAACCAGATGGTGAAGCCATTGCCACGCTGCCTGTGGGGAAACGCGAATATTATCTTTTCTCTAGAAACCTGTCCTTCCCCGCAGCGGGCAAGACGTTCCGAATCCTGGCTGTTACCCCCTGTCTTTCCCTGCACCGCAGCCTGATCATCGTACGCTACTTCTATCTTCTCAAGCTGTTGGTCACGGTTGTCTCGGTAGCGGTGCTTATACTCATCATAGAGCGCCAGATCGTTTTTCCTGTGGTGCGGCTAAACGAAAAAGTGAAAGAAGTTCAGGCGGGAAACTGGCAGGTTGCCCTGGATATCCCTCAGGGCGATGAGATAGGCGAGCTCAGCCAAAGCTTCGATACGATGATTCAGAACCTTTTTCGACATGTCCAGGAGATTCGGGAAGCTGAAGTGACGAAAAGAGATCTGGAGATCAAGTTCCTCCAGTCCCGCATGAATCCCCATTTTATTCGCAACACTCTGAATACGATTCGCTGGATGGCCCAGATTCGAGGAGCCCGAAGCATCGCGGGTGCCATCACCTCCTTCACCAAGATGCTCAACTACCTGCTCGTATCATCGAATGACCTCGCCTGCGTACGGGAGGAAATCGATTACATCGAGCAATACCTCTATCTTCAGAAGATACGTTACCAGAACAAGCTGAGCGTCACTTTTGCCGTGGACGAGGCTATTTTGGATCAGCGCATACCCCGACTGATCTTCCAACCGATCGTAGAGAACAGCATCCTCCATGGTATCGCCCCGAAGAATAAACAGGGCAACATCGTGATCAGCGGCTTTGCCGACGGACAACGACTCATGTTTCAAATCGAGGATGATGGTGTGGGAATGGATGATGTGCTGCTTTCGAAAATCCAGAGCAAACTAAAGGCTCTACCCCAGACGATCGAAGGACACGGATTAGGATTGGTCAATATCCAGCGTAGAATCCGGTACTACTTTGGTACCGAGTTCGGTGTCTCCATTGAAAGCGATCGCAGCAAGGGAACGGTTGTTACCGTCTCCCTCCCGCAGGTCGCCGAACCGGTGAAAGAACAGGTCGCAGCAAGATGAAACTGCTTATAGTCGACGACGAACCCCTAGCCCGGGTAGGGATGCGAACCATAATCCCCTGGCGTGAAAGTGGATTCGAAATTGTAGGAGAAGCAGCCAACGTGGATGACGCACTCGAACTTGCTCGCAGGACATCGCCTGATCTTGCTCTGGTGGATATCGTCATGCCTGAAAAAAACGGCTTCGAGCTGATCCGAGAAATCCAACAGTTCAATGCAGGTTGTAAGTTTATCGTTATCAGCTGTCGCAGCACGGTTGAGTATTACAGACAGGCGATCAGTCTCGGAGTATCCGAATACATCCAAAAAGGCACTTTGGAAGCCGAGGAATTGCTGGCTGCCGTGGAGAAGGTAAGACAGCAGATCGAGAAAGAACGGCTTGTCGACAGTTTCAGGATGGAGGCGGGAAACAAGCAGAGCCGCACCCTGATTGTTGAGTATCTCAACAGATTGATCCGAGGAGAGGTTGAAAATCAGGAGCGGATCGCTTCGATCCTCGAACCGTTTGGGTTGATGTTGGACACACGACCCTACTTCTTCATAATAATTGGGAACATCGCCGTGCCCGATATCGACGAGACAGGCAGCTTCGACTCCGATTCATCCATAGCCAGCCTGTGCGAAGAAATATTCCAGGAATCCGGTTCAGGATTCGTGTTCAAAAGCCACGAGCAGCGGCTGTCCGCAGTGTATTGTCCGGCGAAGGATCAACAGCCCGAAGTTATGGCAGAGGAGGTCTGCCGCAGGATGCAGCTGACGCTTCAACAGCTTTTCGACATTGACGCCGCTTTTGGCGTCAGCCCGGCTTACGACAAATCCGAAAAAATGGCTGAGGCCTACGAGAAGGCGAACCAGGTCCTGAACCAGAGTTTTTTTGACAGCCTTCCTGGAGTGTACCTGTACAAAGAGCAGGAGAAGTTGGAATCCGGCTTGCCGGGTGAGATTGAGAACCTAAGGGAGTCGATCTTCGACACCCGTGCTCTGGGTGATACAGCCAGCCTTACAAGACTTGTCGATCGGATTACCCAGAGTATCCGTAGAACAGGCACTGGGCTGTCTATAAAAACAGTCAGAGGGCTATACCTCGACGTTCTCTACCATATCATCGAATTGCTGCGCAGCGAAAAAATACCCCTCGGCAAGGTATGGATCGACAACAGAATACCCGCCGAGACTGTCTCCCTGGCCGAGAACCTTGAAAAAATCCACAGCTATGTCAAGGAATTGTTGAAACGAGTTGAACGCTACAGCCGGGAACGGGAAGCGAACAGGCACGGCCATGCGGTAGAGATGATCGAGAAATATGTCACAGACAACATCTACGGTATGATATCCCTGGAAGATGTGTCGCGCTACGTTGCCCTGTCCCCCAACTACGTCTGCCGGCTGTTCAAACGGGAAACCGGCGAGACCGTGATTTCCTATGCTCAGCGCACAAAGGTGGAAGCGGCCAAATCCCTGCTGCTCCAGGGTAGACGGGGAACAGAGGTAGCAACAATGCTCTGTTTCGCCAGCGAAAGCTACTTCATAAAAGTATTCAAGAAGTATACAGGCTTGACCACGAGTGAATTCATCCGCCGGCATCAGGGCGGCGATTAATACTATCTTTAGCCGAGGGAGGATCGAAGCATGGAAAGCTTGAAAGCGGGTTACGTACCCTTCGGTACGATGTTCTATGAACCCGAGAATCTGAAGAAAATCAGCGCGCGGGCTGAGAAGCAACTCCGGGATGCCGGGATCGAGCTAGTAAAAACGGATCCCGTATTCGGAGAGGACAAGGAACCGGAACGGGCGATTGCCGAGCTCAAAGCGGCCGACTGGGACTTCCTGATCGCAAATGTGATCAACTGGATCGATGTGCGCGGAGTAACACGGGTCCTGTTGGAGTTCCGGGATAAGCCGATGATCCTGTACAGTTTCGGCGGCTTCACCGAGGGGGACACATTGATTTCACCGGCCGCCGGTGCCGGAACGACATCCCTGCGTTATCCCATGGAGCGGTGGGGCATCCGTTTCAAATATCTTTACAACGCGCCCGATTCTCCCATGGATATCGAGGGAATCCTCTCTTTCGGCAGAGCCGCTCAGGTTGCCCGCAGGCTGCGGCGGGCTCGTCTGGGAATGATAGGCTTCAACGACATGGGTTTGTACAGCACCGATTTTTCAGTCGTTCGGCTCAGGGACATAATCGGACCGGAAGTGGAGAGCCTCGATATGCTGCAGCTCAAACAGAAGATGGAATCTCTCGATGCCGCCGCAGTCGACAAGGAGGTGAAACGGGTTACCGCGGACTGGCAGTACCCCCAGGGAGAGCCCAAACCGGAAGTCGTGACCCGAGCCGTCGCAATGTACCTGGCTACGGTTCAGCTGTGTCGGGAAAAACGCTTCGACGCCTTCTCCTACAAATGCGTCGACGGGGTAGACCTGGCCCTGGATGTAGTACACGCTTTGCCGGCATCCCTGGTCGCCTCGGCCGGCTATCCCTACGTAGATGAAAACGATATCGGCAATCTCACCGCCGAACTGATGCTGAAGTGGATCAGCGGCAGGCAGGTGATGTTCCTGGAGCACTACGAGCACCATCCCGAGTGGATCCTCTTAGGCGAAGACGGCTACTGCCCCAGCGACTTCATAGAGGGCAAGCCTCAGATCAAGCCGGTGGAAACCGTGCTTCTCGGAGGGATCGTACAGTGCTCTCGGATGAAAAAAGGAAGACTGACTCTTGCCTGCCTGTCGGAGGACAGGGAGGGATACCGGATGCATATCGTTTCCGGCGAAGGCAAGGAACCGCCGCAGTGGGTGGAAATGGGGGTACCCCTTCCCTCGTGGCCGAGTGTGAAGTTCTATCCCGATGCCGGTGTTCGCCAAATCCTGGACCACGTGCAGTCACAGCACTTCGCCGCCGTTTACGGGGACTATGTAGAACCGCTGCTGGATCTCTGCGCGCTTCTGGACATCAAGGTGGTAGCCGACATAACGTAGGTCTTCCGGTCGCCACGGTCCCCTCAGGATAAAATAGTGTTAGTCGAAGAGAAAATAGTGACTACTTGGGAGACCCTACCGACCACTCTGGCCAATTCTGTCTTATAAAAAGTCAATTCTATTTCTTGAAGGGACAAGCAGGGCAACCTACACTTATAACAAATCATACACTAAGGAGGTGTTATGAAAGCAAAAAGATTTGTTGTTTGCATCCTCGCCCTGACTTTCCTGCTGGCAGCGACAGCTCTCACGTTCGCCGGAGCGAAGCAGGAAACCAAGAAGGAAGTAATCAAGCTAACCGTCTGGATCAATGGCAGCGACAGCTACATCGGTCCGGAGGAACAGAAACTCCCTCAGGATCAGTGGTACATATCTCAGGCTTTCAAACGATTCGAAGAGGCGAATCCCGGCGTCACCATCGAGCTATCCGTACCACCGGACCAGGAGGGTGCCCATCAGTCTTTCAAAGCGGCCGGCTTGGCGGGAACCGCCCCGGATATCGCCAACCTCTGGACAGGACAGGCCACCTTCAGTTTAAAGGATGTGATCATGCCCCTGGATGACTACGTCTCGGCGGAAGACAAGAAGAACATTTGGGGTTGGGACAGCGTGCAGCTGGACTTCGAAGCGGACGGCGCAATCATGGGCTACCCGGCCAGCCAGAACCAGATCTGCTTCCTGTTGTACAATAAGAGCATTATCAAGAAGGCGGGGATGAACTGGGACACCAATCCGCCGCGTGATTTCACAGCTTCCAATGCGGCCATGAAGAAGATCAAGGCTCTGGGAGTGGATCCGATCGTCGTGGATGAAGCCTTCCCCTGGTTTTTCGCCTGGATCGGTGACTACTGGTGGGCCCAGGTATCCGGCACCGATGGCATTCTGGCAGCCAGCCGTGGCCAAAAGGAGTTCAGCAAGGACAAAGGCCTCCTGGACGCTCTGACCTACTACCGCTCCATGTACAAGAACGGATTTTTCAACCAGGACATGGGAACTTCAGCAGATTCCTGGAACCGCTTCCTCCAGGGGCAGGGTGCCATGACACCGGTTGTCACCAGCTTCTTGAGCGACGGCGAGCGCGCCCTGGGTGCCGACGCCGGCGCGTTGATGCCGCCGGATATCAGCCCGAGCGCTCCGATCACAGATTCCACCATCGGAGGACCCGGCCAGTGCCTCGTAGTGGCCAAGAATACGAAGCACCCCGAAATGGCGGTAAAGCTCATCTCCTTCCTCAATTCCAAGGAAGAAGTCATGAGAGCCCAGAAGATAATTCAGGTTCCGCCGGTGCGGGTCGACCTGTCGGTATCCGAGCTTGGCTACAAGGCCGGTTCGAACATCGCATTCCTCTACGAAAACTACGCCAAGAACTACATCTATTGGCCTGACAACCTCCTGGCTCCCGGCGTGGCGGAGGTGTTCTACAGGCAGACGCCGCTGGTCGCTCTCGGCAAGATGACGCCCCAGGAACTGGCTGCGGAGATGGACAAAGCGGCCAAATAACAGGTACAAAGTACTAATCAAAGACAGGCAATCCGGTGCTGTCCTCGCGGGATTTCCGCGAGGCGGTGCCGGATTTTTCCCTGAATAATGCGGAATGCTGCTGAAGCCGGCTGTACTCGAAAACGAAAAAGGGTAGATTGAAACAACCTTGAACACAAGAAGAAGACGGGTCTATTTGCAGGCGTTTCTCTCACTACTGCCGCTGATCTTGATTCTCTTGGTACTGCGGGTCTATCCGATCGCGATTGCGATCGGCAAAAGTTTCACCAACTGGGACGGGCTGTTTCAAAACGACTGGATCGGTCTGCAGAACTACAGAGAGTTTGTAAGCAGCGGCCCATTTATGATGATCTTGAGGAATACTCTCATCCTCCTGCTCAACGTTCCGTTGCAGGTATTCATAGGTCTCCTCGTTGCTCTACTTCTTTATGAACGAATATTAGGTTGGAAATTTTTTCGAGCCGTGATCTATACACCTCAGATTATCTCTGCCGTGATCATAGGGTACCTGTTCCGCATCTTTTTCGGTTTCCGCGGGCCTGTGAATATTATCCTCACTGCGATCGGCCTGCAGGGGCTGGCCATAGAATGGTTCGGCACCCCCTATACGGCCCTGGCAGTCATGGTGATCAGTATCGCCTGGTACGGCATCGGCTGGCAGTCGATTGTCATGCTCGGTGGAATGTCTTCTATAAGCCCATCGGTGTTCGAAGCGGCGATCATCGACGGAGCGAATTACTGGCAGCGGGCCTTCAAGATCGTGTTTCCCATGATCATCCGCGTGATCGAGTTCGGCGTGATCGCCTCCGGAGTCTGGACCCTGACCCAACTGTTCCCATTCCTGCACTCTATGACCCGCGGCGGTCCCGGCTACGAGACCACGACCTTGGACTACATGATCTACCTGAAATCTTTCGGATTCAGCTTCGGGATAAACTTCGGCATGGCCTGTTCGATTGCCGTAATCCTGCTCTTCATCATTCTGGCTCTCACCCTACTGGAGATGAGAATCACCAACAGGGCGGAAATGGGGAGGTAGCGGGCAGATGCAGAGACGGACGAATCTACGAGCGATCCTCGTCTTCATCATCCTGGCAGTTCTGACAGCCTCGTTTCTCTATCCGCTGTACTTCATGTTTATCAATTCTTTGAAGACCAGGACCGAGTATTTCGTAAATCCCTTTGCCCTACCCCACGAGGGTCTCCAGCTGATCAACTACACGACCATGATCAGTCAGTTCAAGATCCTTACTCTGTTCAAGAACACCTTCATCATCTCAGCCGGTACTGTGATCCTGATTTTGATCGTCGGCATCTTTGCCAGCTATCCCTTCGCCAAACTGCATTTCAAGGGAAAATCTGTGCTCTTCGTTGCCGTGCTGATGACCATGTTCGTGCCGAGCCAGGTGACCATCATTCCCCTCTTCGTTTCCTTCTCCAAGGTGGGACTGGTCAACACCTATCTGTCCGTGATCCTCGCTTATCTGGCCCTGTTCCTGCCCGAGGCGGTCCTTCTGCTGACGGCCAACTTCAGGGGCATCCTCGACGAGATGGTGGAAGCTGCCGAAATCGACGGCTGTAGTTATCTGCAGAAAATCTGGTACGTGGTGGTTCCCATGGGCCGGGCGGCGGTTTTCCTGGCGATTATCTTCTATTTTATCGTGTCCTGGAACGATTTATTCACGCCTATGATCTTCCTCACCAAGATGGAAAAGAGGACGGTCATGGTCGCCCTGGCCGCCCTGATGGGACGCTACTCGGGAAGCCCGACCTACCAGTTCGCCGGCTTGCTGCTCAGTGCTGTTCCGGCTCTGATCGTTTACTTCATTTTTCAAAGGAATATCATCCGCGGTTTGTCCATGGGGGCCATCAAGTAGTGAAAGGAACCTAAATATGCGCAAAGTGAAAGCAGGTTTTGTCGGTTTCGGGGAGGTGAACACCCCGGCCGAAATCATCCTGAAAAAAGTGGGGGAAGCGGAGAAACTGCTCGAGAACCTCGATTTCGATCTGGTCCGCACCGACCCGGTAAGCGACGATCCTCAGGGGCTTCAGGCCGAACGGGCCATCCGGGAACTGAAGAAAGAGGAATTCGACCTACTTATTTTGTGTATCGCCGGTTGGATTCCCTCCTGGGCGGTTGTCCGGATCACCTCCGAGTTCGCTCACAAACCGATGCTGCTCTGGGGACTGACAGGCTACATCCAGGGAGGACGGCTGGTCACCACGGCCGATCAAGCCGGGACCACGGCCCTGCGTAAAGTTTTCGAAGACCTGGGCTATCGATTCAAGTACGTTTATGAGAGTCCGGAAGCCGAACCCAAGCTGGAACAGATCCGCAGCTTCGCCCGGGCGGCCCGCGCACGAAGCCTGTTGAGGAGGGCAAAGATCGGCATGATGGGTTATCGGGACATGAAGCTGTACGGCACGATGTTCGACGGACCTTCCCTGAAGGCTCGAACGGGGCTGGAGGTGGAGTGCTTCGAGATGCTGGAGATGGTGCAGCGCAGCGAGAAGCTGGATCCTTCCCAGGTGGAGAAGGTGATCCGGCATATGGAAACAAACTGGCAGTTCCAGAGCAAAGCCCAGAGGCAGACCCTGGAAAAGGCGGCCCGCTATTTTCTGGCGGTGCGGGATATTGTCAACGAACGCTCCTACGATGCGGTTTCCCTGATCGACGTGGACGGTATGAAAAAACTCTTGGAGTATCCTCCGGCGCCGATTTTCATGCTCCTCGGCGAAAAGCTGGGGGTCTGCACCGTTCCCGAAAACGACACCCTTGGGGCTGTCACCCAACTGTTCGTGAAATTCGTAAGCGGTCAGATCGCCCCCTACTTCGAGTTCTACGAGCTTTTCGAAGATCGCATGCTGATGGGCGTTCCCGACTTCGTACCCTCCGAGGTGGTGGATGGCAAGGTGAAGGTTCTGCCCACCGCTTTCGGCGGTTTCGCCGAGGGGATCCTCAATATCTCCAAGGTGAAAACGGGTCGTGTTACCCTGAGCAGGCTTACCGCCTGCGGGGATCGCTACAGTCTGCACATGATAACCGCTGAAGCGGTGGCACCCCGCTCCTGGGAAGAAGCGGGCTGGCGGCCTCCGGCTCCACAAGTCCCCAGCCTGGAGATCGTACCGGATATTCCAGTTGAAGATTTTGCCCAGAAAGTTCTCTCCCAGCATTACATCCTGGCTTACGGGGATATCACCCGCGAGCTGACAGACCTCTGCAGTCTCCTAAGCATCGGGATGTACTAAGGAGCAGCCTCCGTGACTTCCCGAGAACGTGTCCAGTTGACCTTAGAACATAAGGAGCCGGACCGAGTTCCGGTGGACCTGGGCTCCAGCCTGGTGACCGGTATCCAGGCCAGTGCCTACGCGAAACTCAAAACAGCCCTCGATATCAGAGAAGGGGAGATCCGGGTATACGAACCCTTCCAGATGCTGGCCGAGGTGGAGGAGCCGGTACGCCGGGCTCTGAATGTCGATATCTACGGCATCATGCTGCCGGTCACGATTTTCGGGTACAAGAACGAGAACTGGAAACCTTTTCGGCTGTTCGATGGTACCGACGTGCTGGTTTCGGAGCACTTCGTATGGGATGAGCTTCCGGGCGGGGACCTTGTTCAATATCCGGAGGGGGATCGCGGCGCTCCAGCCTCCGGCCGAATGCCGAAGGACGGTTTCTACTTCGACGCCATCGTGCGCCAGGAGCCGATCGACGAAACCAAGCTCGATCCCAGGGAATGGGTCGAG
>CAYMGP010000085.1:0-14722 GCA_964390045.1 uncultured Spirochaetaceae bacterium
GATGGAGGTATGGGGATTTGAACCCCAGACCTATGGCTTGCAAAGCCATCGCTCTAGCCAACTGAGCTATACCCCCTCAAAAAGTTATAAAAGAGCCCGCTGCTCTCGGATTTTCCGACTCCCGGGTGATACCGTACCGCTGAATCATTCGAGGGCAGGGGGAATATATGCGCTCCTCCACTTTCTGTCAAGTACGGGAAAACTAGGTGCCGACCTCCTTGAGAGCCTTCTCCTTTTCCTCGAGCCGTTCCTTGAGCTCCTCGATTTCATCGAGCAGCTCCTTGAGCGCTTCCTTGCTCACGGTGGATTGGTCGTTTTTCACGAGCTTCTCGTAGACCCGTACTCCCAGCTGGCTGAACTTTTTTTCAGCCTGTTTTTCTATCTGCATTATCTCGTAGCGAAGGACTCCTTTCTCGCCCAAATCCCTCGCCTTCTCTTTAGCTTTTCCCAGAATCTCCCGAGAGGATTCGAGGCTCTGGTTGACAATTCCTTCCATTCTTTCCCAAAAGCTCATTTTTTCCTCCTTCCACGATGTCATTTTCAAAACCGTGGTATACTTAAAATAGTCATGGCGAAGAGTTTTTACAACTCAATTGACGTGAGGGCTCACGAGTAGCTACTATGAGCCTTCAGAGAGGTGAATCGTTTGGCTTACGTTCGTTGCGGCAACTGTGGAGCGTATCTGCAGTCCGAGGGGCTGGTAGGCAACCGGTACTGCTCGGAAGCCTGTGCAGAGCAGTTTCGTGCCTGTGAGAACTGCGGCACATACTTCCGGGTCGGTACAGGATATGGCGACCGATTCTGCTGCGGCGCCTGCTCGATCCACTATAAAATAAACCGCTTTCACGAGCAGACGCCCCTCAGGGGACTGTCAGAAGAACTAGTAGAGGAGCAACCATGAATCTGATCTTTTTAGGCGCGCCGGGCGCGGGCAAAGGAACCTTGGCGACCCTGGTGAGCAAAGCACGGGAAATCCCCCAGATATCCACAGGCGACATCTTCCGGCAGGCTGTGAAACAGGGAACCGAGCTGGGCAAGAAGGTTCAGGGCATCATGGAAAGGGGAGAACTGGTTCCCGACTCTCTCACAGTGCAGCTGGTACAACAACGTTTGGCCGATGGGGATGCCAAAAACGGATATATTCTCGACGGTTTTCCCCGTACCATTGCTCAGGCGGAGGCTCTCGAGTCCTTTCAGACCATAGACGGGGCGATCAACTTCAAGATCGAAGATCAGATCGTGATCCGCCGCCTCTCCGGACGCAGGATCTGCCGCTCCTGCGGAGCGATCTACCATGTGGAGAATATGCCCCCCAAAACCGAAGGGAAATGCGACCGCTGCGGCGGAGAGCTCTACATTCGAGACGACGACAAGATCGAGTCAATAAAAAACAGACTTCGGGTGTACAAGGAGCAAACCGAACCACTTATATCCTATTACAGGAAAAAGGGCTTGCTCCGGGACATCGATTCTTCAAAATCTCCCGAAGACTCCCTCCTCCAAATCCAACAGATCCTGAAATAGATACAAGAGTGCCGCCGGCTACTGCCCGTCGCCGGCCTGTGTTTCAGGAAGCAAACTCCTCGCTTCCAGCAAGGTCTCCACTTTCTCTCGCTCCAGCAGCTCCTCAGAGCCGAGCAGCCCTGCTATCAGCTGCTCATCATCAAAGCCGGCGTCGAGAGCCTCGGAAAGGGCTGTCAATCCCCGTTCGGGATCTTCTATCTTCGTGAGTTGGATCAAAGCGCTGTAATACCAAGCCTCGGCAAGATTCTCATCGTAGATAAGAGCTTCGGCGTAAGCGTTCAACGATTTGTCATATATTTCAAGGAAGCGGTATCCCTGCCCCAGCAGCATATAAGCCTCGGCTCTGTCAGGCTTGCTCTGAAGATAGCGTTCCAATACCTCCACGGCTTCCTCGCTTCGATCGAGCTCGAGGAGCAGCCTGCCTCTGTTGTACAAAGCTTCGAGATCCTCGGGATTGTTTTCGGAGAGCACTACAAAGGCTTCGAGGGCGGCTTCCCTGTTTCCCAGCTCCCAGAACAGCATGCCCAGGTTGTAGCGGGCCTTGACGCTTTGCGGATACGCCGCGATGATGCCCTGGTACATCTCGATGGCCCTCTCGCTGTCCCCCCGGATGTGATAGGTGAAGGCGAGCGTCTCCCTGAGGCTCTGATTATCCGGATCCTGGAGCAGCAGATCCTCCAATACACCCTGGGCTTCTCCCGCCCTGTCGGCGGCGATCAGGGAGAGGGCGAGGTTGAAGAATGCTTTCCTGTTTTCTTTGTCGATGCTGATCGCTTTCTGAAACAGGAGTACGGCCTTGTCGTAATTGCCCAGATCGTAGTATGCATTGCCTAAATTGTAGTACTCGGAAGCGAGCTCGGAACCGCGAACCGAAGATGTACAGGCGTTGATGACCAACGCCGCCAGTACAAGGAGTACAAAACTCCTCGCTCCTGAAAAGCTCATGATGGAACAGCATACAGGATAGAGCGCGATTATGGAAGGATTGGTATTTCTAGATTTTGACGGTGTGATCTGCGATTCCCTGCTCGAATGCCTGGTGAGCTCGTGGAAGGCGTACCACGAGCTGTACCTGAAAGAGAAAAGAAGATCGGTAGCTGTTTCTCTAAGACGGAATTTCTCCCTTCTCAGACCCTACGTGCGCGCCGGAGAGGACTTCATCCTGATGCAGGAGCTCATCGATACGGGTACCACTGTCCAGTCCCAGGAAGAATTCGATGCCCAGTTGGAAATACGGAGTGCCCGAACGCTCGAGCTTTACTCAGAACTCTTCTATGCAGCCCGTTCACAAATCCTGAAAACCCAACGTGCTTACTGGATAGGACTCAATAGGATATATCCCCATATCAAGGAAGTTCTGCCCCTATGGGCGGCTGCCCGCCGCCTGTACGTCCTGTCGACGAAACGAGCCGATTTCATACGCGAGATCCTGCGGGCAAACAGTATAACCATCGACCGGAGCCGTATATTGAGCTGTGGAGCCCGCGAGAAACGAGCCCTGATTCTTTCAACCCTCGACAAACATCGCCTGCAGAGAGCCCTGTTCATCGACGATCAGATCGATCATCTCACCTCGCAGTGGGCTCACGACCCTCGAATTGTAGGAAATCTGGCCGCTTGGGGTTACGTAGAAAACAGATGGTTGGTGGAGCAACAACGGGTTGAAGTCCTGTTCCCCGACAGATTCGCCGGTCGGCTCGAAGAATGGCTCGCCGATCGCTGACAGATCGCAAGACAGCGTTGCTCATTCCCCCTGGTTCTCAGGCTCCACGGCGCGCCAGCGTTTGCCCTTCCACTGCAGCGGCACTTTGAAAATACTCAAGGTTGTGACGAAACTATAAAAGGCCAAGAAGAAGCAGGTGTAGGGAACCAAACGCAGCAGGTATCCCACCTTGTCCGGCCTGTATAGCACTCCGGAAAGAAAAGCCATCAGCCCCACACTGACAAAGGAGGCCACGGGCAGGATAGCGAGCAAAGGAACAAATGGGGCGATAGGCACTGCCAGGATACTGGCGATGAGAAACAGAGTAATGAACCGATAGCCGAAGCGGGTTGTAAAATCCTTGTGATAAAAGCCGCCGCTGTTCCAGCGCAGATGCTGGTTTATAAAATCCCTCCAGGAGTTCTGGGATACGGTCTGGATCATCGTGTCCGTTCTCGTGGAAACCCGTACCTTCCATTTCTTCTTCCCCGCCGCCGTTGCCAGGGCCGCATCTTCTGTCAAGGTGTAGCCGAGACTGCGAAAACCGCCGATATCATCGAGCACCGCCCTGCGGGCCACCAGGTTGTTTCCGAAACAACTTCCCGGCATGCCCAACCCGGCGGTGGCCGAGTTATACTGGTGAATCAGAGGCTGGTCAAAGGCCTGGAATCTGCGGAAGAAGCTTTTCTGCGGTCCCAGTGAGATCTGGCCGAACACAACCCCCACCCGAGGATCGTTGAAATAGGGCAGCAGATGTTCAACCCAGGTGCGAGGAAGAATGCAATCGGCGTCTGTGAATACCAGAATCTGCCCGCCGGCCGCCTCTACGGCGATATCCAATACAAACTGCTTTGGCCCAAGGCCCTCTGGATCCTCCCTGTTCTCGAGCACCTTGACCCGTGCTCCGTGTTTTTTACGGTACTCCTGCATGAGCTCGAGGGTTCTATCCTCTGAACGATCGCTCACCAGAATCGTCTCGAAACTCTTATGGCTCTGAGCTTCGAGTGACGACAGCAGTTTAGGAAGGATTTCCTCCTCGTCCTTGGCAACAACGATTACCGAGACTTCAGAGCGAAACGGCTCGGATATTCGCTTTGCCTGCAGAGCGTCGCGCAGGCGGTTGAGCAGTACGGCGGCTGAACAGATAAGATGAACTAGCACAATGATTCCCGAAAAAAAAACACAGCAGTAGAGAAGTATTTGCTCAAACATACTCCGGACTATAGCGAATAATCGGTCTTTTCACAATTAAAAAAAGCATGCTAAGCTTAATCCCTGTGATGGGAATGATTCTGGCATTGCTTTGCCTTGGTTTTATCATGCTGTTTTACGATATACGCTTTCGTATCGCCTACAGCTTCTGCGACGGCAGAAACTGCGAGCACTGCGAGCGCTTCGACCGCCTGCAGGGTGAAAGCGCCCGTTCTCTTATCGCAGCCGTAAAAACCTATGCCGGCCTCAAGATCATTATAGAGAAGCCTTCAAAAGGAACCTTGCCCTCTCAGTTCATGATACTCAGCAATCATCAGAGTCTGGCTGACATTCCCGTACTGGCCTATGTGTTCAATGAATATACAGTCGGCTTTGTAGCCAAAAAGGAATTGGCACGAGGCGTTCCCACCGTCTCATTCGGAGTGAGAAAGGGCAAGCATGCTTTGATCAGCCGAACGGGAGATTTCGATTCCGCCCGCAGAGAGCTTCTGAAAATGGCGCACTACGCCCGCCAGGGAGTCTGTCCTGCCATTTTCCCCGAGGGCACGCGCTCGCGGACCGGATTTGTAGGACCTTTTCATTCCGCTGCGGTTCGAACAGTTCTGGAAGCCGCCGAGATGCCTGTTGTCTCGGTCGCCGTCAATGGGGGGTACAAAATCGCCCGGTTCAAGGGACTCATCACCAACCTGCGGCACTGTATGTATAGGGTAAAGATTCTAACGCTGTATCCGGCTACGAGCGAGCGCTCGAAGATAAGGGAAATCGTTCGTACATCCCACGCGGAAATTAAGAAACAGGTGGAGCTATGGAGAAACAAGTAGAGGTAGATCAATATTGGCGCGGCAAAGAGGAAGAACTGGGGGAGCCCATTCTAATGAAATCGATCTCTCATACCTACTATAGGGGCATTCCGGACACGTTTGGGATCCTTTATTCCTCGGAGCACTTCCTGATATATGAGTACTCCAAGAAGGGGGGGAAATCGCTCCTGGAGACGCTGTTCTCGAGAAGGGGTGGGGAGGAGCTGACCGAGAGCGTGAGGATTCCGAGGCAGCAGATACGCGAAGCCGCGCTTGTCAATTCCAGCGCCGCTCGCTCGTGGATTCGCAGAGCTCTCGATCCCGCACAGGTGCTGCGGAATCTACAAGGTGTGCGTCCCAATCCCATCCTCAATGCTTTGACGGGTACCGTTGTCTGCGTTTGTACGGACAGCGACTATATTGTGCTCGACACCCCCTCGAATCGACCTTGGGTCACCCATCTCAAGGAACGAAGGCAGTGAAAAACCCGCCGGCAGCGAAGCCAGGTGGGTTCTCTCTTTCTTGCGCTGTAAGCGCGCCTGTCGCCGGACGAACTAGTATTTGAAATCGCTCGGCCGTCTTTCTGTACGATTGCACTTGGTGCAAGTGGCGACGTTTTTCAGCTTTCCTTTTGAGAAAACGGATTTCATCTTGACCTCGCCGCCGCAGGCGCAGTAGAACTGCTGCGTGACTACATTCACCCGAGCATTTTTGCTGATTTCAGCCATAATTTTTTATCCTCCTCGTTACTGGGTCACATAATCCTATTGAGATTTTTTTGTAGACTCTGTCTCAGCCTCAGCACCGCAGGCAGAGCCACCAACGGATTAGAACCAAGTGCTTCTTGCGTCATAACGCAGAAACAGCTAAACTTCGTAACAAAAAATCAACTGAAATATACTCATTTTCAGGAAAAGGTCAAGGGGCCTCCCGAAAAAATGAACCGACAGAAATCCTACAGAGGCTTCATATTGGATGCCGATAACACCCTGCTCGACTTCAACAGAGCCGAACGGGAAGCCCTCGGACAAGCCCTCGCAGCCAATGGGTATCAGCGCGCCAGTCTGCCCGAGGAAAGCTTCGACACCTATCACAGGATCAACGATCATCTTTGGAAGCACTTTGAGCAAGGCTCGATCTCCCAAGACCGGCTTCGTGTCGAACGCTTCCGTCTGCTGTTCGAAGCCCTTCCCTCCTCCGATCGACAGCAGCTGCTTCCGGATCCGAAAAAGGTTGGAGAGGATTACATATCTTTTCTGAGCGAGAAGGGCTATCTGCTGCCGAACGCCCTCACCGTTCTGCAGGCTCTGTCCTCAACGGTACCCCTGGCTCTGGTCTCCAACGGCATCGCCAGCGTGCAGCATGAGCGCCTTGCACGCTCGAGCATCGACACCTATTTCAAGAGTATCATCATTTCGGGAGATGTGAGTATTTCGAAACCCGACCCCGAAATTTTTTGCTTGGCCCTGCAGCAGCTCGATCTTTCGGCAGGAGCCGTGTTATGCGTGGGCGACAGCCCCAGCTCCGATATACGAGGAGGTCAAAGAGCCGGATTGGACACATGTTTGTTCGCTCCGTTCGGCTTCGAATACCCTCAAGGTTGGCTGCAGCCCACGTACACGATCAACGATCTACGGCAGCTTCTCTGCTTTCTCCCGTAAATCGATTCTTGAGGATAGCCAATCAGCTCTCGCCGTTTTCTTCATTACGTTTTTCCTCCGGGGGCAAGCTCTCTCTATTCTCCAGGTAGCAGTCGTACTCATAGGCCAGACAACAGAGGAGTCGGCCACAGGGTCCGGAAATTTTCATAGAGTTCAGGGTCAGATTCTGTTCCTTGGCCATTTTTATAGAGACTGCCCGCAGCTTGTCGGTGATCCCGTGACAGCAGAAAGTCCTTCCGCAGACTCCCATTCCTCCCAATACCCGCGCCTCATCGCGTACCCCGATCTGACGAAGCTCGATCCGGGTTTTAAAATACCCTACCAGATCTTTAACGAGCTGTCTGAAATCTATACGGTTTTCCGCCGTGAAATAAAAGAGGATTTTCTTCTCGTCGATGCAGTAGTGGGCGCTTACCAGTTTCATGGCCAGGCCGTGTTCTTCTATCTTTTTCCTACAGATCTGAAAAGCGTTTTCCTCTTTTCCTTTATGCAGCTGATACCGCTCCTGATCATCATCCGATGCCTGGCGGGTAATGCATTGGGATTCCTTTCGCTCCTCGCTGTGCGGTTTTACTGTTCCCTGAATCCGGCCGAGCTCCTGACCGTAGCGGGTCGGAACCACGACAAAATCGTTGCGCTTCAACGCGCCCTCTCCGTCGTAGCTGTACAGATCCGTTGCACTGGAATGAAGTATCTTGACACGGTAGAAAGTTTGCTCGGCGGTATTCTGCGATGCTTCCATCTTCCCTCTCTCGAAGCCTTCGGGTGTAACCCTCAGGTAATCAGATCCACCAAAAGGCCGTTAATCTCATTGATTTTTTCTAAAAGCTCAAGTTGTTTCGTCTGATTCTGCAGCACCCCGGTAACCAATCTCTGCAGTTTGCCGTCGATAATCGTAATCTGGGTGAAACGTTTTCGCCGCAGGATATTACTGCCGGACGTTCGCTGCTCTACAGCGAGCATCTTGTTTACCACGTACTCTAAAAAGGCCTGCACCGTCTGACGATACTTCCTGATATTCTCGAGACTCTGGCTTTCGAGCAGGATTTCCCCGCTTTCATGTACCTCATCGAGTAACTCCCCCAGATTCTCCCGATGATCCTCCAGATCGAGATCGAGCGCTCCATCTCGGCCCGCCTCCTGCACCACGGACGAGAAGGAGCGTGCTTTGAGCTGTTTTGAACGTTTGCTCTTTTTGCCCCGGGAGCGTCCCGAGAAATGGGAACCGTCAAGTGATTCTATTCTTTCCATACCAGGATCAAACCGTGTGCCGAGCGCGTCCGGAGCTGTTCGTCCCGCCTAGCGTGTCCCGCTGGATGCGGAAACAGGATCTTTAATTTCTTCGCGCTCCTGGATGATCTCTCCCTCTACGGGGGCAAAGGTCTCAAGATCCTCCGCTTTTTTCTTGGCCGGCTCACCGGAGGGAGGAGCCTTGGTCGCCCTCTCTTCCCGAATGATTTTCGCCGTTCCGTTGAAGATTACTCCCTCCTCAACTATAAAACGCGGGCAGTGAATGTTGCCTAAAACAATCCCCGTCGAAAGAATCACAACCTTTTCGTTGGCGAATATATTCCCCCGCACAATGCCACCGATCACCACTGTACCGGCATATACAGTACACTCCGCCCTGCCGTTTTTCCCAATCAGAACCTTTCCATCTGTGCGCACAGTGCCGCAGAAATCTCCATCAATGCGCAGCAATCCGTTGAGATCGAACTCGCCGTTGAAACGAGTACCCTCTCCTATAATGGAATTGATATATGGCCCACCGGGAATCTGGATATCGCTCATCAAGGCTTCCTATCTGCCCGTGGTGATAGATTTCTTGATCAATGGACTGCGAATGCTTAAGAACTGTTCCGGATCGACGACCTGAGTCCCGATACCGACCTCATAGTGCAGGTGCGGTCCTGTTGAAAGCCCCGAGTTTCCCATATACCCGATGGTCTGTCCACGCCGGACCTCTTGTCCTTTCTGGACGATGATCCGGTCCAGATGACCATAGCGTGTATGAAATCCGTAGTTGTGCCTCAGCACGATATACCACCCCAGCCCCATGGGATCGTGGTCGACTTTTTGTACCTTGCCGTTTGCCGTAGCCACGATCTGTACTCCGTATCCCCAGGCGATATCGATTCCCTTGTGCAGATACCACCCGCCTGTAAACGGGTGTTTGGCCGGGCCGAAGCGCTGAGTCACATTACCGTGCACACCCTTGAGGGGCCAAAGAGTGGGTATATCGACAAGCAGCTCACGTTGCGCCTCGAGAACCTGGTGTATCTCCCCGAGGGGTTCAACCGCATTCTCGAGGTATGTGCGCAGGCTGATGAGATCGCTCAGATCACGAAGATTACCGAACTCTACATCCTCGAGACTCACCAGAGAGGAAAGGTCTCCTCCTACGCCCTGTTCGAGATAGTTTTGTGCTCCTTCGGTACCGATCTTCGTCAGCACGCCCTCCATGCGGGCTTTGAACTCCTTGACCACTTTGCGCAACTCAACTATCTCGTCCTTGAAGCTGTCCAGAGAAGCCTCGCTGGCATTTAGATTTTTTGACATTTTCAGGAACCTGTCATTGGTGCCTGTGAAATGGGTGGTCAAACCTATGAAACCGACTAACAAAACAGAGAGCAGAAAGACGAAGAAGATTAGTGTGAACACGGAAATCTGGAAATTGAAGATCCTTTTCTCCGAATGAGGGATAAACATCACCGTGAAGCGCTGCCTTCCCTTCTGATAGACCTTCTTGAAAAAAGCGAGGAATCTCTTCCAGAATACTCTGAGCCTTTTCCCCAGAGTATCGACGATCTCGTTTTCTAGTTTCTTATATTGATGTGCCGGTGACACCAAAATCTCCCTTTTCTATAATCGACCACCTGGGCCTATTAGGTGAATGGGTCGTAACTCGCTAACGTTTCCGTAGTTGCTCAACACTAACACGGGACTACTGTTTTGTCAAATCATTATTGACTCGTGTTGCCACTACGTGATATTCTCATATTCTGGATTCAACTCCGAGCAATCCTGAAACTTTTTAAGAAAAAGTGGAGAGAAATGCGACTCTTCGATACACATGCTCATATTGGTCTCATTACCGAGGATCCTATTGAACAGCTCATGGTTGTTCAGGAAGCAAAGCAGGAAGATGTTATAGGTATTGTCAGCATCTGTAACAATCTGCGGGATTTCTACCAAATCTATCAAAATCTCAAGACGGAAGAGCATATCTATCACAGTATCGGAATTTCTCCATCTGAAGTCTCCCGACCGGGCGACGATTGGGAAGCAAAGATAACAGAAGGAAGCAAGTTCGATCGAATTGTTGCGGTGGGAGAGATCGGTCTCGATTACTATCATAAGTTCGGAGATCGGGACTCGCAGGTCGAGTTGTTTATCCGCCAGCTCGATCTGGCGCAGAAACTGAAGCTACCTGTTATCATCCACAACCGGGAAGCGGGAAGCGATGTGCTCGAAATTCTCAAGGAACGCTTGCCTGACAGGGGGGGCATACTTCACTGTTATTCGGAGGACTTCGCCTACGCCGAACGGGCTCTGGAGCTCAACCTGTACATCTCCTTTGCCGGAAATGTTACTTATAGAAACGCCCGCAATCTGCATGACACGGCGAAGCAGATGCCGCTGGACAGAATGCTTATTGAAAGCGAATCGCCGTTCATGGTCCCGGCCACGTACAGGGGCAAGAGGAACAAACCGGCCTACCTGAGGGAAACCGCTGAGTTCATCTCCGGGCTCAGAGACATACCAATCGAGGAGTTCACAGAAGCTCTGTACAACAACAGTGTCACTTTTTTCCAGTTAGAAGGCTGACTCGGAGCAGAAACCCGGCGTTACGCTCGATATCAGAAAAAACCCTTGAGATCGCTGTTAAAAGAGATCATACTCCCGGGCCTTACGATTCCGGGGAATCTTTTTCTGGCCCCGATCGCCGGGTATTCCGACGCCGCCTTCCGTTCGATCTGTGTCAACTGGGGCGCGCATCTGTGTTATACGGAAATGGTTTCGACGGCAGGTGTGGTTAGAAACAGCAGCAAAACCCTGGATCTTCTCAAGCGGGCAGAAAATGAGCGCTTTCTCGCGGTTCAGCTCTTCGGCTCCGACGAAGGCTCTGTTGCCAAAGCAGTTCGCCTGTTGGAATCCCACAATCCATCACTCTACGATCTAAACTGCGGCTGCTCGGTTCCCAAGGTATTGAAGAGCGGCGCCGGGGCCGCCCTTCTTCGCGAACCGAAGAAGATCCTGGCCATGGTGCGAGCCATGTGCCAGGAAACCGATATCCCCGTGAGCGTCAAACTAAGATCGGGATGGGACCAGAGCAGCATCAACTTCCTGGATACAGCCGCGGCCGCTGAAAAGGGGGGAGCTGTACTCGTCTGCCTGCACCCGAGAACCCGCAGCCAAGGATTCACAGGTACAGTCCAGTTGTCCCATCTCAGGCAGATAAAAAAACAGAGCAAAGCGGCGGTGATCGGCTCGGGCGACCTTTTCACCCCGGAGGACGCTCTTGCAATGCTCCGGGAAACAGGATGCGATGGGGTGATGTTCGCACGCGGTGCTCTGGGCAATCCCTCCATCTTCTCAGAGACCAGGGAGCTCCTGGAGGGCAAGACTCCTACACCGGCACCGACAGCGCAGAGAAAGCTGCGCACGGCTCTCGAACAACTAGAGCTCGCCGTAGCCTTCAAGGGAGAGCGCAAAGCCTGCAAAGACATGCGCAAGCACTTCTGCTACTACAGCAAGGGAGTGCCCGGAGGAGCCCGGCTGCGAGCTCAGGTAGTGAGGGCCGAAACGGTTCAGGACTACAAACGCCTGTTTTCCGATTTTCTCCACCGATAGGTTTTAAGAAGTTACAATTTAGGGGTATAATACCTCTATCTAATGGCGGGGATATTTGAGTATCTACAAGATATATTCGTTGCCCTGTTTATACGGAACCCCCAGGAAGTGGAGCGACGGCGAAGGCTCAAATCTTACTACGCCGAGCTGAAAAAGCAAAAACCGCTGTACTACCGCCGTCTGCCGGATCAACTCCTGCCTGATTTCGCACGGATTGTTTTGAAGCTGGCGATCCAGCTCCGTCCTCTCCGGGAGCTCTTCGACAAAACGATCTGCAATTCCGATCCCAAGCTGGCCCAGCGATACAAGGATTATCTGGTCGTAGCCCGGCTGCCCAAGAATCTACAGGCTGTGCATTCGAGTTTCGCTTATAAAGCCCTGAAAGACAGGGTTTTGCAGGCCGATGATCCGAACGAAGAGCTGGAGCGGACGGATAAAGAGATCGAGGAGCTGCTTGCCGGTCTGTCCAGAAGCGAATTTCAAGGTTTTGACAGCTCCTATACCTCCCTGGACAGACTCGTAGCACTGAGCAGCCATAATTTTATACCTCTACTGCGTCTCTTCGACCCCTCCCTCCACTCCTTGGACGGAGCGGATCCTGCCGCTTTTGACTCCATTTCCGGAGAGAACGCTCTCCAAGAACTGCTGGATTTCTACTTCATTCTGGCGGAGTTGAGGCTCACAGAAGGTGTTGAAAAAAATATGCGTTTTCTTTTAGATCGCCTGGCCAGGGATCGCTCGCAAAACGCCAAGGAAAGAATGAAAAAAGTCCTAGACAGGTTGAAGAAGCTGCTGTCAGAGCAGATGAGAAGCGAGTCCATTCTGGCGCTTATTCGCCTGATCCAAAAAGAACCACATTTCGTGCCCCAGACAATTCAAGAGGAAAGCTCCTTTCTCGAGGCTTTCAAAAACCGTCTTCGAATCGGCTACCAGAAAAACAAAACAAGAATACAGGGAGCATTGAGAGCACAGGTGGTGGAAGATGATTTGAAGCGGCTCTTTCCAAGCCTAGAACTCGAACAGATCGAAGGCTACCGCGAAGATATCGATCAAGCCCTTCAGCAGAGGGAATACGACGGGTTTGTCCACATAAGAGCTTTGTGCATCCTGAAAAACTACATACAGGTGCACTTCAACAGGGAGCTCAAAAACGGTCTCAAACGCCTCATCGTGGAAGGTAAATTCGAGAATAAAATTTTTCAAAATATGTTTACCAATACATACCATCAGTGCGACGGCATGCTCGGGAAAATCAAACAATTTGAAGAGGAGCTTCAGGGCGAAGGAACTCAATCCGCCAAGAAGCTACCAAAATATATAGAGCTGTTGGACCAGGGCAAACCTGTCCACAACATGGTCAATACGGTATTAGAAGCGATCGACAAGAACTCGAGATTGCTGGTCGAGGAAGGAGCCAACTGCTTCTATAATCTATGTGTGATATTGCTCGAGATTTTGAATGACGCCAAACAGAAAACCCCTGCGCAGATAAGCAACATCAAACTGATGGCGGGAAAGAAGACCCAGGAATACCTTGCCCGACTGACGTACGGGTACAACAACCTCTACCTTTTCGCCAAGATAATGAAAAACTTCACCACGATAAAACAACTGGCCATGTCGCTCGATGAGCAAAGAACTTAGGATTCGGACAAACCTTGCTGTCTGCGTATCTCATACATGAGGATACCTGCGGCGACGGAAACATTTAAAGAGTCCACATGACCCATCGTGGGGACTCGTATCAAAGCATCGCAGTTTTGTCTCACCAGGCGCCTCATTCCGCGCTGCTCGCTTCCCAGTATAAGGGCAATCCTACCTTGAAAGCTCTGCTGTTCGACACTCACACCGTCCATGTCGGCCCCGTAAATCCAGATGTCATTCTCTTTGCAAAGTTTGATAGCCTGTACGAGATTAGCCACGGGAAACAGAGGCACATAGCGGCTGGCTCCTGAAGAAGATCTCACCACCCCGGGAGACTCGGAAACACTTCTACGCTCCGTAGTTACCACCAGGTCCACGGCAAATTGATCGGCGGAGCGTAAGATAGCGCCGAGATTGTGGGGATCGTTGAGTTGGTCGAGAAGCACAATCAGTGCATTGGTGCTGGAAAGGCCGTTTAAGGCATCGCGAAGGCTGGCGCTGTGCCCTCTGCGAGAATCCTCAACCACAAGGACGACGCCCTGATGACGATCGTTGTTGCAAAGGCTATTCAGCTGTCCTGCGGCGACGATCCTGACAGGGATTCGAAGCTCGGCAGCGAGATGTTTAAGGGATCTTGTCCGGCTGTTGTTGCGGGATACCAGCAGGGAACCCCGCGTTCCGGAGCGCAGGCTCTCCTCTACAGCATGATATCCACTGACGAGCATGCTACTGCTTAACAAAAAATCGCACAGATTGCACATCACAATATCTTGTAGCACAAAGGGGGCAAAAACACAATATATAGAGCATATACCGCATACAATACACTATTCCGGGGGAAAAAGCTTTACAAAACGCTTACCAATTTTAATTTGATATATGTCTATGTGGGAAAAGTGCCGATAACGTGCCGATGATTCTAAAATGCTTTCCCGCTCTTGTAACCCGCAACGCCGGCGGTCCCTCGGTCCCGAACCAAGCTCATAATTTCGCCGTCGGGAGTTTTCATGGAATTATACGGAAACCAGGGTATTCTTGTCTATACAAATGTCGCCCTATTCCGCTCTATTCAGCCCGGTTATGATGCATTTTGTGGCGAATTTCGTGGAGTCCTCTCTCGGTCTCGCGCCGAGCACGTACAACACTAAATATGGTGGAGGTTACGATGACAATCACCGAAGGGAAGATAGAAATCGGAAAAATTCTGAGTGAGGAAGCAGGAAAGCACAAAGTCAGCATAGATCGTGTTTTATGGTCCGACGACGGGATAGCGGGAGAGAAGCCCCCTAAAAGATTTACTCTTCAAGTTTACGATAAGTCCAGGG
>CAYMGP010000086.1:0-337 GCA_964390045.1 uncultured Spirochaetaceae bacterium
GGGCTGCACCGTGGGCGAGGAGCGCTTCGTGGCCATGGTACAGAGCTACGCCCAGGAGCCGTTGAGCGACACCTTCTCCAGTGCCTTCAGTCAAACGGTGGGGGGACGGCCGATCAAATCCGGCACGCCCCAGGAAGTGGAGGCGGCGATCTGGAACGTGGTCAAGCTGCGGGAGGCGGCCCGGGCGGCAGGCCGGCCGCTGATCGGCATCCACAACCTGATTTCCAATGCCGAGAAGACAGATGCCACCCTGGCGGCGGTCCAGGAGGAGTTCGGCGCCCACCCTAATGACGGCCTTGCAGTGGCGGCAATCTCCGAATTGAAGGTAGACTACGAG
>CAYMGP010000086.1:347-14488 GCA_964390045.1 uncultured Spirochaetaceae bacterium
TACGGTTTGTACGGTCCGATCATGGGTGGATACGCCGGAGGACCGGAAGCTACGGCGATCGTCCATGTGGCTCATCACTTTCTCGGTCTGCTGGCCTTCGGCGCCCAATGGCACGACGGATTCCCCCTGCACCTCATGCAGGGCTGCAACAGCACACGGGATCTGCTCTGGCTGATCAGTGTTACCGGGCAGGCCCTGGCCAGGAATACCGGCCTTCTGATCGGGGTCAGCCCCTTCACTGCAGCAGGCCCCTGCACCGAGATGGTGGTTCACGAGATTGCGGCGACCGTTCTGGCCGCTACGGTATCCGGGCTGCACCTGAACCTGGTAGCGGTAGCCCGCAACAAGCTGCCTGAACGCTCCAGCGGCATGGAGGCCAGGATCGGGTCAGAGACGGCCTACCTGATCGCCCAGCAGGGGATTACCCGCAAGAAAGCCAACGAGATCGTGAAGAAGATACTGGGGGAGTACGAGAGCCGGATCCCCGAAGCACCCCAGGGAAAGCGCTTCGACGAGTGTTACGATCTGAAAACCGTACGACCCACCCAGGAATACCTCGATGTCTACGATCGCTGCAAAGAAAAACTCACGGCCTTCGGAATAGAGTACAGGGACTAGGAGGAAGGATGTGGCCGATACCACACTTGGACACACTCCGAAGCTGAGCTATCTCTCTCGGGCGCAGCAGGAGAAGATTCATGCGGCCAGCATGGAAATCCTGGAACGAGTCGGTGCGCTGATCGACGATGAGGAATCTGCGGCGCTGCTGCGTAAAGCAGGAGTCCGCCAGAACGAGGGAGGAGCCTTCCATATACCGCCGAAGCTTGTCGAATGGGCCCTGTCGATCGCCCCCAAACGCATCGTGCTCCACGACCGCAACGGAGAGCCTGCCATGACCTTGGAGCCCGGGCGAGTGTACTACGGCCTGGGCTCGGACTGCCTGTTCATCCTGGACCACAGGACAGGCCGGCGGCGGCAGGCGACCCTGCAGGATGTCAATGAGGCGATCCGGCTGGCCGACGCCCTGCCAAATATCGACTTTCTCATGTCCGCGCTTTTACCGGCCGATGTTCCCCCGGATGCGGCCAATCACCTGCAGATGCGCTCCATGATCGAGAACAGCAGCAAACCGATCATGTTCGTGACCAACGATTTCTCAAGCTGCCTGGATGTGGTCCGGGCGGCGGAAATTGTTGCGGGAGGCGAAAAAAACCACGAGCGGAAACCCTACGGATTCTGCTACATCAATGTAACCGCTCCCCTGCGGCACAACGTCGACTCCCTCAGGAAGGTGCTTTATCTTGCTGAAAAAGGGCTGCCCACCACCTACACCCCAATGGTATTGCGGGGTGCGAGTGGACCGGTAACAGGTGCCGGTGCCGTAGCCCTGGCCAATGCGGGGGAGTTGGTCGGGCTGGTTCTGGCGCAGCTGCAGCGGGAAGGAGCGCCGATCATACACAGCGGCGGCTACGGGGATGTGTTCGACATGCGTACCACCACGGGAGCCTACACCGGTCCGGAGAGCTACGGCGTGCGCACGGCCATGGGCGCATTTTACGGCCTGCCTGTCTTCGGTCTCGGCGGATCCAGCGACTCGAAACTTCCCGACGAGCAGGCTGCCGCCGAGGCTTCGCTTACCCTACTGTTCGAGTCATTGGGCGAAGCAAATCTGGTTCACGACGTGGGATACTTGGAGAGCGGCAAGTGTTATTCCCTCGAGATGCTGGCGATCTGCGACGAAGTGATCGACTACATCCGCCGCTACCGCCGGGGAATCGAGGTCAACGAGGAGACGCTGGCCCTGGACCTGATTGCCGAGCTCGGCCCGGAGGGAGACTACCTTTCCAGCGAGCACACGGTGAACCACTACAGGGAAATCTGGTATCCCCGGCTGTTCAACCGCAACCACTTCGAAGGTTGGCTCGCTGAAGACGGTATGACCCTGCGCCAGCGAACGCGGAAGAAGGTGGAGGAAATCTTAAAAAGCCACCGGCCCGAGCCTCTGGAGGGAAAGCTAAAAAAGAAAATCGAGGCTATCCTGGGATAACTGGACAGCTGTTCACAGGCTTGCGCTCCTGGATCAGCTTTCCTATGATTTTTCTCGAGGAGGCCTAACTCGGTGGGAAAGGATTTTGTTGTAGAGGACCGCGGGGACGGCAAAGGACTGGGCGTCTATGCAATGCGGCCCTATGTCCGCGGAGAGCTGATCGCCGTTGTCAGCGGTGAAATCGTAAGCGAGCACCGCCTGCACACCCTGCAGCTCAGCGCCCATACCCACCTCTACGACCCGGATTTTGCAGGCTGTCTTCTGCACTCCTGCGACCCCAACGCCATTATTGATCCTGCAAAACGAGAGGTTACGGCCGTCAAGGATATCGGGATCGGTGAGGCCATCACCGTGGACTACGCGCACACCGAGGACCGTCTTGTCAAACAGTTTGCCTGCATGTGTGGAAGCGCCAACTGCCGTCGCTGGATCAAGGGTCGAAAAGAGGAGATCACCCCGGAGGGCCGCGAATATCTGGCCCGCTTCAAAGCCCCCTGACCCACCGACACCTTACAAACGTATCTAATTTTTTACACTCCCGATTTCACTGCCATGGAGTCAAGATATATTCAGAGTGGCGAGCGTTTCAGGCAGAGGAACACCCTGCTCGTCCCATCCCATACGCCGGTACAGATCCTGCACCATGGGCTGCAGATCCACCTTTGCCCCTGTTGAGGGTCCCTCCCCGATCGGTTCGTTGAGAAACTTCTCCGGCAGGGTATCGAGGTCGGAGGTGGCGCCGAAGCGAAGGTTGAAGAGCTTTTCGATATTCACGATTCGCTCCCCTATATACAGCAGCCGCTGCTTGGAGAGGTCCAGACCGGTCAGAGCCCGAACCAACCGCGTTTCTTTTTCCAGGTCGTAGTTGCCCGCAATGGTCAATGCCGGGACTTTGCAGATTCCCAGGGAATCGATGACGGAACTCACCAGCAAACAGTAGCGCACCAGGGCGCCTTTACCCTCAGTGGCCAGTCGGTCAACCGCCTGCCGGGTTCCGAATTCCTTCTCCGCCCGCTCCTGCGTATAGCGAAACTCGGGGACCGGATAGACGCTGGTAAAATCCCCTCCTCTCATGCTCACCGCATAGGAGAGCGCGGTGCCCATCATTCCCCGCGGATCGGATCCGTAGAGCTCCACACCCTTTACATGGTAGGCGTACTTCTCCGCCCCCTTGCCGATTTTCTGGGCTGCCCGGAAAACCCCGTCGGCAAGGATATCCCCGATCCCCTGCCGAGCCGCGATCCTTTTCATCATCTCTTCCATGGCATCGGCGTTGCCCCATGTCAAATCGATTCCGTTTATCTCCGTTTTCGAAAGAATCTTCCTGTCGTAAAGATCCATGGCAAATGCGATGACCGAACCTGTTGAGATAGTATCCATCCCGAGGATGTTGCAGAGGTTGGATAAATACATAAGCGCATCGGGATCGGTAAGATCGCACAGGGCGCCCAAGTCGATCACGGTCTCATATTCCGGACGTCCACCCCGAAAGCCTTTGTACTTGCCCTCTTTCAGCTCCACTTCGGCCTTGCAGTGCACTACACAGCCAGGACAGGTAATGTTGCGGACAACGTATGACTTCAGATTCCTGCCGTCGATGCGCTCGGCTCCTTCCAGCTGCAGGGAGCGGTAGTTGCGGGTGCCCAAAAGCCCCATTTCGTTCAGCTCCTGCAGATCCCCGGAGCTGCCCAACTGGGAATAGTCCCGGTAGCGGGAGACACTGTTTCGAATGCTTTTTATATACTCTTTTACTGCCTGCATCGCTTGCGGGGGAGTTTTTTCTCCTCGTGAAGCGCCTCGGACGCATATTGCTTTCAACAGCTTGGAGCCCATCACCGCACCCATTCCCGTGTGACCGGCGGAATGGTCGATTCCCGCCATGATGCACGCATAACGAACGAGATTTTCTCCAGCAGGACCGATGGTGAGGATTTCTGCCTTCTCGTCACCGACCAGTGACTTGAGGGCGGCGTTTGTCTGCCGGGTGTCCATACCCCAGAGATTGCGGGCCTCCGCGACTCGCACCTCCCTTTTGTCTATGTCCAGGTACACCGGTTTTGCCGAGGCGCCGCGAATGATCAAGGCGGCGATTCCCAGAGAGCGAAGTCTCGAGCCCAAAAAACCACCCATGCTGGAGCTGCCGATCAGGCCGGAGAGAGGTGATAGGGCGTTGATATGCACCCGGGAGGAGGATGGCGCCGCAGTCCCGGTTAAAAGCCCCAGGCTTACCATCAATATATTTTCCGGTCCCATGGGATCGGTGCCTTTCTCGAGATTTGTGTACAGGAACTCCATGTTGTAGCCGAAGCCGCCGAGAGTTTTCAGGGCCATCTGTTCTGTGAAAGCCCGGGTGTCTATATGATGGTTGGTTAGATCGACATCGATAATTTTTCCAAAGCTATAATTTTTAACCATAATCACCCTGTTTTTATATCCGCTCAGGCGAGCCAACTCACCGTCGCATGGATGTGCGTATCAGCTCAGCCATAGAGGGCTGCTCCTCGAAGCTCCATACCAGCTCGATCAACTTGTCGGCCCGGTCCCTGCCCAGAACCGGGTCGACCAGCCAATGGAACTTCTCCTCCATCCTCGGTTGATCCCAGCCGGCCGGAGGATAGGCCAGGCCGCCGCCCACCAGACCGGAGTCCAGCCGTGTCCCGTCTTTGAGGATGAGGATTACCCGGCTGGCGAAGCGGCCGCGGGGATCGCCCTCCTTGAACAGGCGGCAGAGCTCGTTCATTTCCTCAGACTCCACGATTTCTACTTTGGCCGCCAGGCTTCGGATCGTCTCATCCTGCAGGCGTCCCTGCACCGTCTGGGCAGGACCGATCTCCCCGTCCACCAACATAGCCGCTACGGGCCAGGCCAGGTTGAACTGGGCTTCCTCGGTTGTGGCGGGAAGCCGGGTCCCCAACGCAGCCGCTTCTTTGAACGTTTCCACAATGATTCTTTCGATCTGCTTGGGATCGATTTTGTGGTCATCCACCAGCTTCTTGCTGCCTTCCACGGCGGCATGAGCCCAACCGCAGCAGGCATAGCCCTTTGCCTTCCAACCCACCCCGTCGACCATGATGGTGTGCCTGCCTATATCTGCTATCCATTCCCTGTACTTCTCAAAGCTGAACAGCGTCGGGATTCCTGAAAATCCGCAGGAGGCCAGCTCAGCCGCGCTGATGCCCGTAAGAACTGCCCAGCCGATGCCGTGCTTGACCATGGCCGGGTGGGCGATGTCCCGCATCATGGGCAGGTTGGGGGCATGATACTCGGCAATGCCGAGGGCGTTTTTCGTCTGCCCAACGTCGAGCTTCAGCAGACGAGCCGCCACGGCGGCGCAAGCCACCGATCCCCAGGAGCCGCAGGCCTGATAGACCTGGTGGTAGTCATGCCAGCAGCGGCCGATGCGGTGGGCGATCTCGTAACCCACGAACAATCCGCCGAGGAGCTCGGCCCCGCCCAAATCCCCTGCTTCGGACACGGCCAGGGCTGTGGGAAAAATCTGCGCTCCCGCATGCCCGTAGGCGTAGCGGGCGCCGTCGTCGGTGTCCAGCCCATTGGCGGCACAGCCGTTGGCGAAGGCCGCACCCGCCATCGTGGCTTTTACCCCGTGCACGAGGATCGTGGCTTGTTCCCCGGGCATGCGGGCGGAAGCGAACTCCGTGGAAATGCGGCTGATTGTGGTTTGGGCGCCGCTGATCGTGGCCGCCAGATTGTCCATCAGGCACATTCTGGCTTTGTTCTGTACCACTTCCGCCAGGTTTTCCCAGGTCGTCTCTGTGATAAAGCGCGCCGCCAGACTATCTCCATCCATAGCTTTCTCGCGGTAGCTAGCGATAGCGGATCCTCGGATTTAGAATCGAATACAGGATATCGGCGATCAGATTGGAAAGGCTGTACACGGTGACCACGACCATGCTGCAGGCTTGGATCAAAATCACATCGCGCCGCTGGATCCCGTAGACGATTAATCTGCCCAGACCGGGATAGCCGAAAACAGCTTCCGCAATGATCAGTCCGCCGATCAGATAACCGATGCCCATAGCTACGACAGTGACGGTGGGCAGGAGCGAGTTGCGAAGCACATGCCGGGTCAACACGCGCCTGTTTGGGAGACCTTTGAGATCCGCCGCCCGCACGTAATCTGTGTTCAATACGTCGATTGTGCTGGCCCGGGTCATGCGGGTGATGTAGCCCAGGCCGGTCAGGCTTACAGTAATCGCCGGTAGAATCAGGGAGGGAAAGGCTTCCCGGAAAGAGGTGCCCGGAGCGATGGATGAATTTGCAGGCAGCAGCGCCAGGCCAAAGGCAAAGGCGCTGATCAACAGTAAACCTGTCACAAACTCGGGCAAACCGACGAAAGCCATGGAAAATCCGGAGATGATCTGATCGAGGGGCTTCTCACTCTTGAGGGCGGCGATCACGCCGAAAATTATTCCCAGAGGCACGTAGAACAGCAGAGCCACGATCGCCAACATGGCGGAGTTGCGTATTCGGGCTGCAATCAGAGGACGAACAGGCTGACGGCTTACCATGGAGTTGCCCCAGTCTCCTGTTATAAATCGACCCAGCCAATTGAAGTATTGAACGTAGGCCGGCCGGTTGAGCCCCAGTTCTTCCCGCAGATTGGCCAGGGCCTGTTCCGTGGCGAATTTGCCCAGCATCACCTGAGCCACATCCCCCGGCAGCAGTTGCGTGGCTGCGAAGATAATGATCGAGGCCAGGAAGAGGGTCAGCAGGATGAACCCGAAACGGCGCAGCAGATAGATCGTCATCGGATGTCTCCCGCCGTCTGCTTTTGAATCAGTTCTTCCAACGGGATGTGACAGCAGATCCTGTGCCAGCGACCGTGCTCCTGCCAGGGCGGTTTCTTTTTCTCGCAGATCTCACCGATTTTCCGGGGGCAGCGGGGATGAAAGCGGCAGCCTGAAGGAATGTTCACCGCACTGGGGACATCGCCGTGCAGGCGGATGCGATTTTGCTCGGCGTCCGGGTCCGGGATGGGAAGGGCAGAAAGAAGCGCTTCGGTGTACGGGTGTTGGGGTGGCCTGAACACATCCAAAGCCGAGCCGATCTCCCAGAGGCGGCCGAGGTAGATGACGGCGATCCAATCCGAGAGATGACGTACAGCAGCCAGGTCGTGGGAGATGAACAGATAGGATGTACCCTTGGTATCCTGCAGCTCCATCAACATGTTCATCAGCGAAGCCTGTACAGAAACATCCAGCGAAGAGATCGGCTCGTCGCAGATCATCAAGGCAGGATCGGTGGCAAAAGCCCGGGCAATGGCCACCCGCTGTTTTTCCCCGCCGCTTATCTCATGGGGGAGTCGGGCGATGTAGTCCTCGGGAAGATTCACCGCCTCAAACAGCTCTTTGACCCGCTGCCGGATCTTAGTTTTCGACAGACTTCGCAGCAGAGCCAGGGGGCGGGCTACACTCGAGCCCACGGTATGCTGGGGATTCAGCGAGGCATCTGGATTTTGAAACACCATCTGGATCTTCTTCAACTGATCCGCCGGTCTCCTGGATACCGAAGGGTGAAGTTTTTTCTGCTCGAGGAGAATCTCCCCGGCCGTTGCCTTTTCCAATCCGGCGATGCAGCGGGCAAAGGTCGTCTTGCCGCAACCGCTCTCGCCGACAATGCCCATGGTGAAGCTCTTTCGAACCCGCACCGAGATATCATCCACGGCCCGGACGACCGGCCTTCGACCGCGCAGCACGTCCCAAAGCTTGACTCTGGAAACGGGGAAGTACTTCCTGACTTCATTTGCTTCCAGGACTACATCCCCTGTTGTTGGTTCGCGGTACTCCCTCTTCTGTTCGCTGGTAGTAAACTGTTCCGGCGCCTTGCGTAGCGCCTGCCAGCGCCGGCAGGCCGTGCGATGACCGCTGTCCTCATCAGCATCGACCAATTGCGGTCGCTCCGACCTGCAGGCCTCCTCGGCGCCGAGACAACGAGGAGCGAAGATGCAGCCGGCCGGAAGGTTGTCCGGCTGGGGAATGTAGCCTGGGATGGTGTTGAGCACGATATCCCGCTTGTCTACATCGACTCTGGGAACCGAACCCAACAGGCCGAGGGTATAGGGATGCAGCATTTCCTTGAAAACCCGGCGGACCGGGCCCTGCTCCATCATCTCGCCGGCGTAGATCACCCCGACGCGGTGGCACAACCTGGCCACCACGCCCAGGTTATGGGTGATGTACAGAACCGCTGTTTGGTACTCCGAAAGCAAGTCCCGGACCAGATCCAGGATCACGGCTTCGGTGGTGACATCCAAAGCCGTGGTCGGCTCGTCCAAAATGAGAAGATGGGGATTGGTGGTCAGAGCGATGGCGATGAGTACCCGCTGCAGCTGACCGCCTGAGAGCTGATGGGCATAGCGGCGGGCCACGGTGGCGGGGTCGGGCATGCGCACCTGGGTCAACATTTCGACTGCTTTAGCCCGAGCTTCGGCTTTGCTCATCCCCAGGTGCACCCGGGCCATCTCCGCGATCTGCTCGCCTACCGGCATCGAGGGATTCACAGACCTGTTGGGATCCTGATGCACCATGGTAATTCTGTATCCCCAGATCCGCCGCATCTCCGGCCTGGCCATCGTGAGAAGATCGATCCCGTCCAACTCAACGCTTCCGCTCTTGATCCGTCCATTGGAGGCAAGATAACGGACAACAGCCCGGGCCAGGGTGGTTTTTCCGGATCCCGATTCACCGACTAATCCGTAGATCTCCCCCGGGGCGATGCTAATAGAAACACCCCGCACGGTATCGAGTGGTCCGGCGTCTGTATCGTAGGTGATGGTTAGGTTTCGGATCTCCAGGCCGGTAGGAGCTGTTTCACTATCGACCGCTCTGCCCACTGTATTCACGCTCACCGGCTGACTCCCCCGGGAAGAAGCATGCGGCGCAGGCCGTCGCTCATGAAGGCAACCCCAACCACCAGAACGGCTATGGCTCCAGCCGGCGCCAGCAGCGCCCACTGAGCCTGACCGAAGTAGTTGCGAGCCTCCCCGACCATCAAACCCCAATCCGGGGAGGGGGGCTGGACGCCCAGACCGAGAAAGCCCAGCGAAGCTACGAGGAAGATGGCGTAGGAAAAACGCATCGATGCTTCCACGGCCAGGGGCGGCAGCACGTTGGGAAAGATCTCCCGAAACATGATGTACAAACTGCTTTCCCCGCGCAGCTTAGCAGCTTCCACGAACTGGCGGGTCTTCAGATCCAGCACAACGCTGCGCACGACCCTCGATACCATGGGGATGTATAGAAATCCGACAACCAGGATCACGTTCAGCCGGGAACCGCTCAGGGTAAACAGAACGATCATGGCGAGGAGCAGCGGCGGGATGGCCAGCAGCACATCGATCAGGCGCATCAGGATCTCGTCCACCACTCCGCCGAAGTATCCTGCGATCAAACCCAGGGTCAAACCGAGCAGCACGGCAATCAGGGCTCCCGAACCGGCGACTACATAGACGTCGCGGCTGCCGACCAGTATTCGGCTGAAAACATCCCTGCCGAAGCGATCTGTGCCGAGCAGATGCTGTCGGGAGGGAGGTTGGAAGCGCTCCGACATAGCCTGATCGGCATACCCATAGGGAGCAACCCACGGACCGATCACTGCCATCAATAAAAAGAATCCTACAATAAAAATGCCGATCAGGGTGGCGGGATAGCGTCTGAGCCGCCGCCACCTGGCGGCCAATCGTCTGCGTTTGCTCGCTGTTTTAACCTCGGGTTCTGCCACAAATTCAAGAAGATCCCCTCCGGCTGTCGTGCAGCAGGAGGTGAGACAGATTCAACCTCGGCTAGTCCTCGAAATACACGACGGCCATATCCACGTGGGTTGGGAAGAAGCTGGTAGGCTCAATGCCTTTGAGCTTCTTGCTGGCGCCGAATAGGTTGTTGGTGAAGTAGGCGACAATGAGAGGTCCCCGGTCCATGAAGATCCGCTGGATCTTCGCGTAGAACTCGGCCCGTTTGGCTGTATCCAACTCCACCGCAGCCTGGGCGGCCAACTCGTCTATTTCGGCATCACACCAGTGGCTCTCCGGCCAGCCCGCGTCACATGTATAGGCCAGATCGAGGTAGCTCTGCGGTGTGGCCCGGGAGCCCCAGTCGGTCATGGCGAAGTCCGCCTCGAGCCACAGGTTGTCCGCGCCGTAGTAGACATCGGGCGGCACCAGTTGAATGTCGACGGTGATACCCGCCTCTGCCATCTGTTCCTTCATGATGGTGGCCATTGCCGGCAGGGCGGAGCTCTGCTGAGTAGTCAGGGTTACTGTCAGCCCGTCCGGGTAGCCAGCCTCTGCCAGCAGTTTCTTGGCTTTGGCTACGTCTCTTTTAGGCTCCGGGACATCCAGATAGTAGTCGCCGTAGGCAGGACCGACGGGTGTGTCCCGGCCGGTAACGCCCAGTCCTTCGAAGGCGCCGTCGAGAATCTCCTGCCTGTCAACGGCGGCACGGAAAGCCTGGCGTACGCGCACGTCGCTGAAAGGTTCGCGATCGCTGCGCATGCGAATCGCGTAGTGGAAGTTCGAGGGCTTCTGATACACGACGAGATTGGGGTCCTCTTCCACTGTTTTCACATGCTCGGAGGGAAGGTAGATCAGATAATCCACCTGTCCGCCCCGTAGGGCTTCCACTTGCGCGGAAGGTTCCGAGAGAAACAGATAGTCGATCCCGTCGAGATAGGGAAGTTGATTGCCCTCGGCATCCTTGCGCCAGTAGTTGGGATTGCGCTTGAAGGTGATCCGATCCTCGGGCAGATAGCTCTCGAACATGAACTTGCCCGTGAATATGTGCTCGGTATTGAAATCCTTGGTCCCGCTCCAGCAGACGATCGCCTGGTACTCTGCCAGCTGGGACAGGAAGTCCGGATTCTGCTGCTTCAACGTGAAGACGACTGTGTATGTGTCCGGAGCAGCGATGCTCGCGATGTTCCCGTACAGACTTACCGTTGCCGCTCCGATATCGGGATCGCGCAAACGGTCAAAGGTGAGTTTCACATCCTTCGAGGTCATCTCCTCGCCGTTGTGAAACTGCACACCCTTGCGAAGGGTAAAGGTCCAGGTCAGCCCGTCGGAACTGACGTCCCACTTTTCTGCGAGGCTGCGGCTTTGATCGATAGACAGATCCTCGTCCACGTAGGCAAGGTAGTCACCCCACAACCCGCAAATCTCACCGGAGGTGATGTCACTGGCGAAGGCGGGATCCAGTGTACCCGGCGCGAAGTAAGCTCTTGTCAGAATGCCTCCATACCTGCCCTCTTTGGCGGCCTCCGCCGCCGGCTCCTCCTGCGCGCCGCCGGCCCAGATCAGGCCGACAGAGCAAACCAGGAAAACCAAGAAAAGACTCGTCTTTTTCACTGTATACCTCCTTGAAAGTGGTTGCTGCACCGGATTTCACATAGTGAGGTCCAGGTCGACGTCCAGTATAGGTGGGATGGAAACAGCTGTCAAACGAATTGATTCCGAATACTGAGAACCCAGTTATGAGTGTATTTTCCGTTTACGCAAGTCCTCGGCCACATCCTGCAAGCCGCAGTGCTCCAACTCTCCGCGGGTGGGGATACCGGTTTCGAGATCATAGCCGCGCAGCGTATACCATTCGTCCAGGATGCGATCGTACTTTTCCCGGACGAGCGGAATCTGGTCCTCCGTATAGAGGGGATGGGGCCGGCCGTATTTCTTCTCCCACCATAGGTAAAACGGGTAGTCGTCGCTGCGGCGCATCCCTTCCCGGGCATTGTAGCATCGCTCCAGGGCGATCACCCGCCGCACGGCAGCCTGAAGATCCTCTTCACTGACCGGTGTTCCGGTTGCCGCAGAAAGGAAATCTCTCCATTCAGGTATGTATATGCCGGTCACCGGCTGGTTGTAGCGGGTGCCGAACTTGCAGGTGCCGATCATGTCGGCCAGGACCATCATATGCTCGAAGTCGTATTCGGCCTGGACAATTTTGGGATGATATTCCCAGGCGTTCTTGGCGAATATCTCTGCGTCGTCGTATCGTTCTTTGCCCAAGCGGGTGAGCAGATCCTCGGTCACTCCGAATTCGGTTCGTAAATTCGGGGTGAGGATGCTCATCCCCCCCATAAGATGGTCGTATCCTCGGGTGTTGACATTGAGGGACATCGTGTAGATCAGGGTAATGCCGATGCCGTGACCCGGCATCCAGGCGAATTGCCCTTTTGTATGGGCGGCGTACCGATCTGAGTTGCGCCCCAACCTCTCAGCCGCTTTAACAGGGAAATCCGCCAGAATGTCGCCGAATCCTTCACGATAGGCGATCTTGCGGGAAAGCTCCATGATGGCCTCTTCGTTTCCCTCGGTCACTTCAATGCCGTCGGTATCCTCCTTGGTGATGATGCCCTCCTTCCAGAGGGCGATGGCCCAGATAATCGCTGTCCCGGCGGAACTCACGTTCAATCCCAAGCGGTTACATACATTGTTCCATTCGACCAGGAAAGGCGCATTGGCCGTCTTGAAAGACATTGCTAAGATCTGGACAAATCCCTCTACGCCTTCGCCTCTGGACCCCTTGTACTTGCCCTCTTTGACGCGGAGGAAATGATCGCAATGGATCGGACATCCATAACAGGCGCGATTTTTTTCTATAAGGGGCTCGAAGGCCGGTTCTTCGATCGCTTCGAAGCGCTCGCCCAGCATGTAGTTTGAAATTGCCGAACGGCTGTCCGAGCCGCCTACCCAGCCCAGGGTGCCCCACTTGCGTGTACTGGCATACAACGGATCGTCATGGTAGCGTTCCCACTGGTCGGCACACAATTGCAAAAACCGCTCGGGCTCGGCTATCCCGATCCCACGACTGCCGCGTACCACAACACCCTTGAGATTCTTCGACCCCCATACCGCTCCCAAGCCTCCCAAGGCCGCCGCATGAGCCACTCCGCTCATGACACAGGCGGCCAGGCTCAGGTGTTCCCCGGCCGGCCCGATGAGCAGGCTGCCGATGGGATTTAGAAAATCCTTACTGCTGGGAGCAGCAGGTTCGTGCAAGGCACAGACTCTGTCACGAGTCTCCCACACATCCAGCCCCCATAGAGCCTGAGCGTCCCTGATTTCTATATTCTCATCATCTATCCAGATGTAAACCGGTTTCTCCGCCTTTCCCTTTACTACGACAACATCATAGCCTGCATATTTCATAATCGGCCCGAAGGTGCCGCCCACATCCCCACGCGCATAAATACCTGTGAGGGGGGACTTCGAGACAACTTCACACCTGCTGGAGGAAGGAGCCAGGGTACCTGTTAAAGGACCGGCGGCGATTATTACTACATTTTCCGGACCCAGCGGATCGGTTTCAGGACCGGTCATATCATAGAGCAAGCGTATAGCAAAACCCCGTCCGCCGACATACATACGGGGCCAGTTTTCAGGTACAGACTGCTCAGCAATCTTTTTATGAGTAAGATCGATAGTGAGTATCATAACCGACGCTCCTTTTTAATGAGGGTTTTTCGTATCTCACCCATGGCCGAAAGCCTGTCTTCCTCATCGCCGATCTCACATTCCACGTACTGTAGAGCTCCGGTGGGACATACGCTCACACAGGTCGGCTCACCCCCACAGTAGTCACATAGCACCACCTGCTTCTCGATCGGCGAGAAAACAGGGCCCGCATAAGGGCACACATTGCGACAAATCGTGCAGTTGATGCACTGCTCTGAGTCTATACTTACAATACCGGTTTGAAGATCTTTGCTGATTGCCTCTTGCGGACAGGCAGGCAAGCACACAGGTTCCGCGCAGTGTTGACAGACTATCGGAACAGTAACCCCGCTGTCTTCCCAATCGACAATGCGTATTCGGGCAGCGGCTGGATTGAAGGTGCCTGTTTTTACAAGTGAACATGCCTGCCCGCACATGAAGCAGCCTGTACATTTGCTGTGGTCGATGATTATCTTTTTGTGCATAGAATCCTCCGAATATACTCCGGCCGCATCATAGCACTAACACTCTTCAAGGTTCAAACGGAAGCAAAGAAACAATTACCGTCAGGGACCACGGGCGCCGGCACCGAGCAGCAATTCTAATTATGGCCAAATCAATGGGGGATATTCTGTCTACTAAATTATA
>CAYMGP010000087.1:0-14415 GCA_964390045.1 uncultured Spirochaetaceae bacterium
GTGCGGGTCAGCCGCATCATGATCCGCCAGCCCCAGTGTCTGGCCAACAGCGGCGCCTGGACAAACGGCATGCCCATGTCCATGACCCTCGGCTGCGGTCCCTGGGGAGGAAACACGACCAACTCCAACGTGACCTGGGAGTACCTGCTCAACTACACCTGGGTCTCCTACCCCATCCCCTCCACCATGCCTACCGACAGAGAGCTGTTCGGCAAGGTAATGGACGAGGATTAAACCCGGTCACGAGACCGAGCATGATACAGGAGGCGGCTTTTTATTAATTTATTGAGTCGCCTCTTTTTTTAGTTGAATGTGCTCTTACCCGTTGACGTGCTATTAAACTAAGTCTTGACTAAGTTTGTTAATTTTGTTACATTCGGTATATGCAAAGCGTAACAACCCACGAAGCCAAAACTCATCTGTCCTCTCTCCTGAAAAAAGTCGAGAAAGGGGAGGAGATCGAGGTTCGCAGAGGCGATCGCCCTGTCGCTAAACTCGTTCCATTCGATGGAGCGAAATCAAAGACACGCCCGAAAGTGGGAACCATAACATCCTCCCCTATCCGATACTCAGAAGATGCCTTCGCCCCTCTCACCGATGAAGAAATGATTCGCTGGGGTTTCCGTTGACCATCCTTTTAGACACCTGTGTATTGATTTGGCTCACTCAGGAACCCGAAAAACTCTCGGAAAAGAGTAAGGAGGTTCTGGAGAAACCGGATAATGAGCTCCTGGTCAGCCACGTGAGCGTATGGGAGATGCTCCTGAAAATGCAGGCCGAGAAGTTATCTCTTTCCCTTCCTCTCCGAAAATGGCTTTCCGAACAGCAAAGCATATGGGGTTTCTTTTACTTGGCAATTACTCTCGAACATCTCCTGCGCACCGGCGAGATAGAACGACACCACAGCGATCCCTTCGACCGCCTTCTCGTCAGTCAATCGATCGTGGAGAGCTTGAGCATCATGACTCCTGACCCTTGGATCCCCAGGTACCCTGTACATGTAATCTGGTAGGAAAAAACAGTATTTGTTTTTTCAACCGTGCTTTACAATAGATGCGTATTTTGGTACATTGGGCTCTCCTAAAAAGACACGAATAATCGGTGAACTATAAAAGGATATTGAGATGGCGCGTAAATGTGATATCTGCGGAAAACAAACGGTATCTGGGAACAATGTCAGCCACGCCCACAACAAGACCCGACGGGTCTGGAAGCCCAACCTGCACAAGGTACGTACGGTTGTGGGCAAGACCCATACCACCCTCAAGGTCTGCACCCGCTGCCTGCGCAGCGGCAAGGTTGTAAAGGTCTAACCGCCCGGCCGCCAGCACCCCCACAGCATCGACAGCACCTCTTCGCCTTTCAGAGCAGAGAGCGTTTTCCGGTCTCGGGATGTTTCAGCGCAAACTCCACGGCGGCCAGCTCCGGACCATCGTGGGCCGCCGTAAAACAGAGGGTAGCTCCGATCCGCTCGCTCCAGGATCCGGTCAGCCGGACTGATTCGTGAACATGTCCATGCAGGGTGAGATAGGGCTTTCGCTCCTCGATGAATCTACGCACCGCTATGCTGCCCACATGAACGTCCAGAGGGGCTCCATCCACCATCCTGCCGTCCAGGGCCGCCCTGTCGAGATTACTCTGGTACGGGGGGGCATGAAACAAAAAAACACCCCGACTCAGGTCATCCCCGCCTGTCAGGCGAACAAGATCCCCCTGAATCGTCTGGGCTTCGATGCGCTCCCTTGCGAGGGGCACGCTGCGCCAGCCCTCGAGCGGCGAAAGAGCCCCTACATCGGTGTAGCGCGACACATCGTATCGTTCCCAATCTTTGAGCAGAAAAGGAGTCGGCGGAACGCAGGCATAGCCGTAAAATGTGAATCTCCCATAATCGAACTTTCTGTCGTGCAGATACCGCAGCAGCCCTTGGCCCTCTCCGGTGGCAAGGACTTCTTCCTCGCAGCGGGGATCGTCGTTTCCCAGAATCACAAGAATCAGGGGATAGGCGCCATCCAGCTCAGCCCGAAGCTTCTCCAGCCGGGGCAGAAAGAAATCGGACAGAAAACGCCTGGGGACCTCGGCCGCTCCCCGACCGCCGGGATCGGAGAAGATCCCTCCGAAGGGAAGTAGGTCGCCCCCTAGAAGCACGATCTCCGGTCGCTTGAATGCGATGCGCTCGAACAGCTTCTCGTACCGCTGCCTGGAACCATGCAGATCGGAGACGAACAGGCAGCGGCTCATCAGCACAGACGAAGGGGACGCGCCGGGTCGGTTATCGCCCCGATCTTCACGGCGTAGCTCGTCCGCCGGGTTATATCCTCGTCGGTTACCAGGTGAACATCTAGAAGTCTATCGTTTCTGAAACCGGTACGGATGTAGTTGATCTCCGCCAAACTCAAGCTCCAGCCTTCGAACCAGGCAAGAAGCTCCCTGCGCTGCCCGTCGCTTCCAGAGAAATGGACGAGTAGATCGATATCGCTTGCCGGACTGGCCGTGGCGTTCTTCGTGCTTCCAATCACATACATGGCCCGTACGCCGAAACGCTCGCAGTCGAGCATCTTGGCTATCAACTCGGCGGTGCGCATACGCCAACGCCAGTGCTCGCCTGCCTGCAGAGCCAGCGGCACTTTGACGGGCTCTTGCCTGGAATCGACCTCGTCCGCGCTGATCAGATAGGCCATGGCCTCGTCCGCTTCTGCGTTCATGGCCACCCGCAGAACCTCTGAATCCGTCTCCCTCGGTACATCGATCACCCGGATCACTTCGGCCAGATCGGCAAACTCGGGCAGCAGATCTGGCAATATGTTCTGCGCTTTTCCGAGCAGCTCCTCGTTGAAAATCGTTTCCGATTCATCCGGGTACAGGGGCAGGTAGCGGATCGAGGCCTCCACGAGGTCCTGGAAGAAATGGGTACCGAAAGAAAGATCCGGAACATAATTGCCCTTGCGGCGGGCGATTTCTATGAGCACGGCCGTGTTGTTGATCTCCGAGTAGCTGACAGGGACACCTAGTTTGATGTCCCCCCGGCTTCCCCAGCGCCCCGGTCCCATGAGCAGGAACTGCCGCTTCGGCAGCAGGGAGTTGATCCGGCCAATGGCCCGCCCGACCCGTTTCAATTCATCAGTCGACTTCAGTCTGCTGTAAGCCTCCGGCTCGACGTATACAATGTGAGTGATATCGGGGACGCGGCCGTTGGATACGTACCTTCGGGCGGTGAAGACTACTTTTTCTCTGGGAATATTCTTGGGAATCGAAACCGGCTGGTCTTCGGAGGAAAAGCTCTGGGAACGACACTGCAGCAGATAGATCTTGCCTCCGTTCACGGCGAACTCGATATCCACCGGCTTGCCCATCTTCTCCCTGAGCAGATCGAGTATTTCCTTCACGTCCCGAACGAAGCCGGTGTTGCTTACAGCCCCTTCGAAAGTGGCTATCAGCTCGTCTCGCTTCATGTTTACATTGAGAACACTGATACGGCGGAACATCCCATCCTTGTAAACAGAGAAAACATTTTCCAAGTTCGGATACTCCTCCCCGTACTCACGAATCAGGTCCTCAATCTCCACCGTCTGGAAGCTGTTGGCTTCCAGATCGATTACATCTATTTTACGGGGTGAATAGTACAGCGTTTCGTCCACCGTGGCGTTCACGTTCAGGCCCGGTTGCCCCGGGGCAATGAGCTTCGGATAGTCGTCGCTGAGACGGTCCACAGCCCGGGTACCCAAACCCGGAACCAGGCGGATCAGTCCATCCTCCCTGCGGATCCTCGGCGACCAGCGAAACTCGTTGTTGCTGAAGGCCACTCCGGCGAACTCGGGCAGATAATACCTTCCCACTTTGGTACCGACAACCTCCTGGATCATGATGCCCATCTCCTCGTGGAAGTTGGTCAGCCCTCTCTCCCGGCGGTACTCGATCGGATCGGGAGCGAACACCGAAGCATAGATTTCGGCAATGGCGTCCATCAGGGCGTTCAAACGCTCATGCTTGGCGCCCCTGTTGGCCAGGAACAGGCTCTTGTACTTACCGGAAAAGGATGTACCCGTCCTGTCTTCCAGCAGGCTGGAGCTGCGCACGATGATCGGCTTCTCGCCGAGGTCGTCGAGACAGGCGGACAGCCAGTTGACGATCTCCCCGGGAAACAGGGAGTTTTTGAAGATCTGAATGATATTGGGGTATTCTTCCCGGATCTGATCGATATTCTTGTACTTCTGCTCGAGGATTTCCTCGAGGTCATTGTAGCTCAAGAATTGCTGCAGTACATCAGAGGTGATGTACCAGGTCTTGGGCATCTGCACCTGGCTGATCCCGGATCGCTGCCCGGCGTAGCGTTTCAGGATCTGGGCTGCGATAAACAGGCCGGCGCTTTTTCCGCCCAGCCTGCCGTGGCTGTTCTGGGGAAAAATCGTCCGGCGCAGGATATCGTTAAAATCGTGAAGATCCGCATAGTCTTTGGCGATGCCTATGAAATCGAGCTGCTCGGTAAACAAACGATGGATCAGAAGCACGCTGATGTTCTGTCTCGTATAGGGGGTGACCTCCACATCCCCCTCCTCCATGTGATGGTAGCGCGAGATGGCGTCCAATATTTCCCCGAGGGACGTATCCAGGTTCTCCAGGGCCTTTACCAGAAAACCAATCCTGTTCTCTTTGATCCATTTCTGAATGTTGTCCAGAATTTCCTCATTGCTCAAATTCCTGCGAGCCACGGAAAAAATGCGCTGGCTCAGCTCGGCGGAGGAAGCGATCACCGCTTTGAGGCTGGGCTTGTTTACCTCGCCTCCGGACTCTACGAGTCTCGAGCCCCCCTCCGCGCTCAACTGGTTCAATAACAACCGGGCTTCCTCGATGCCGATCCAGCAGAGATAGTTCAGCATCTTACGGCTGATCTTGATGAACAGCGCCCTGTCGGTCTTCTCCAACAGCTCCACCACCACTTCCCACTGCGCCTTGTCCGCCGTTTTGAGCTGTTCTTTGGCCGTCTCGAAGTCCCTGACTGTTTCTACCAGCCGAGTTTTCAGCAGGTAGTGGGAAAACCTGTCGGCGATCGTGCTCAAAAGCTTCTGCTCCTCTTCGAGGAAGACGCTGCGGCGGCCCGAACCTACCTCTTCCAGGTACACCACATCGATTCGGCCTACATTGTGCTCATCCACCACGATCGGCGCACTCTGCAGCCAGGGTGTCTCTACAAAGCCCTCGGAAGTGTACTCTTTGCCCTGGATCACGATCCTGGCCCTGCACAGCTGGCTGTACTGCCACCCGGAGGGCATCACTTCGATCAACCGCTCTACCACCTTCTCCAGATCCTCATCGCCGACCCGTAGTATCTCCTCGATCTGGTACAGGCAGTTGAGCTCTTTGGCCCGTTCCTTCAGATTTTCTATGATCTTCTTCAGGTTCGCTTCGCTGCCTCGCTTCTCCGCGCTCATCGCACGATCACCCCCTCGCTCCGACGGCCGTCGGCCAAGACCTTGAGATCCGCATCGGCAGCCACATGCCGCAGGTATTTTGTTTCGTTTTCGACAGGCTGGCTGGAAAGCCACTGCCAATCGATCGTGTCGTTTCGAGATTCCTGAACAGAGAAATAGGGAATTCCCAGACTGGTGATATTGTGAAAAAAATGGGAACCCTGGCTGAGATCGGGATTCATCTCGGGGAGCGTGGTCTCCACGATCACTCGGGCGGCCGAGATCTGGCTCCAGTTCACGGGGATGCCCAGCCAGGGGTCGGTGCTCCCCCAGCGACCGAAACCAATCAGGATATAGGGCGTCTGCTGGCGCAGCAGCTCGGCGTTGATCCTCTCCAGCTCCCGGGCGATCGCAGAGGTTTCGGCTGCCTCGAAACATTCAGGCTTGACGTACACCACATGCCGCAGCCCCTCCCGCATTCCATTGCCCATGACAGAGCGGCAGACAACCACTGCTGTGTCGGGGTCGATCCGCTCCAGATCCACCTCGATCCCCTGCGGCGAAACGACCATGGGCCGCACCTGAAGAAAGCCGAAGCGAGATTCCCGCTTGTGCTGCGGGTCGAAGGCCAGGGCAAACTCTATCTCCACCGCACTGCCGAGACGCTGCTCCGAGATCTTGAGAAGCCTTTCCAGCAGATCGTTCAGGGCTGTTGCTCTTCCTTTCAGGATCGGGGAAAAATCCACCAGCCGGGCGCCTTTCGGCCCCGAACCGCCACTACCCAGACCCATGACCAAACGGTCCGAGGCGGTGTCATAGGTCGAGCAGACATAGCCGAGAGAACCGTCGGCTTCCGCTTCGCTGAGATCGCTGTGCTGCAGATATTCCGTCTCGCGGATCGGGTTGTAATCCTTCGGTTTGCCCATCTCTACCGCCCAGAAAAGCGTCTGACTGTTCTTCAGGATCTCCCGGATACTGGTGTAGGGCGGAGGCGCCTGCGGGCGGGAAAGAGAATAACTCCAGACCTTGCCGCCGTCCACAATCGTCTTGCCCAGGCCGAGGGCCAGAGCGACAAACCCCTCCTCGGGCCGGGCGCCCCCCGTCGGGTAAAAGTTGTACGAGCGGGCAACACCGGAAACCGTGGGGTAGAAGCGCTGCCCGAAGCGGTAGCCCACCACCTCCTGGATGATTACAGCCATCCGTTCCTGCCGGATATCTCTACCAAGGGCACGGAAATAGTCCCGGGCAGCCCGAAAATATGTCGAGGCGTACACGAACTTGATCGCCTCCACCAGTCTGCGGAAGCGGCTTTCAGCTTCGTGCTGGTTGTTGGGAATCATCTTCGTCTGATAAACCCCGGCCAGGGGCTGAAAGCGGGCATCCTCCAGCAGGCTGGAGGAACGCACGGCCAAAGGTTCGCGAACAGAGGAGATCAGGCTGAGCAGGTCGCCGACGATGTAGGGGGGCAGATCGGCCTTCTGGAAATGGCGGGCGATCTGCTCATCCTCCATCTCCTCGAGCGCTTCGATCTGAAGATTGTTGTCCCGCAAGAATTCCTCGAACAGACCTGTAAGAAGCACCGTCATCCGCGGAATGGTAACGTGGATGCCTGCAAAGCGCCCCTGCTCGAAGTGACTGGTGATCGTATTCTTGACTGCTGCCAGTCCGGCCGCCTTTCCGCCGGGATCTCCCCTGCCAATCGTGGAGAATGTTTCCTCAGGCGAGAGCCCTTGCCGCCGGAAGCGCGTAGCTCCATAACTATTCATAGAGATATCCCGCTCGCCGTAATGCCGAAGCAACAGGCGGTTTGTACCTCCTCATTTGAATTATAAAGAGCTACAGGGTTTATTTGAAGGGCGATCTACACCCAGCCCCTTTCGCGGCAGGCCTCGGCCACACGGTTGATAGCGATCACATAGGCGGCGTCCCGCATGAACAGCTTCTTGCTGCGGGCCATCTCCGAAACCTCGAGATAGGCGTTGGTCATCTTCACGTCCAGCTTTCCCAGCACCTCGTCCTTTTCCCAAAAGTAGTTCATGTTGGACTGCACCTGCTCGAAGTAGCTGCAGGTCACTCCACCCGCATTGGCGAGAAAGTCGGGAATGACGAAGATCCCGCGCTCCTCTATGGCCTGGTCCGCCTCCGGCGTTGTGGGGCCGTTGGCGCCCTCGGCGATCAGCTTCACCCTCGTAGAGATTCCCGAGACGTTATCCGCATTGATCTGGTTTTCGAGGGCAGCCGGGATCAAGATATCCACGTCCTGCTCGAGCCACTGCTCGCCGGGAAGCTGCTCGTAGCCCTGCTCCCGCGCTTTGTCCTTGTCGATCCCGCCGAAGCGGTCCGTTATTCCGAACAGCTCGTCGACATCGATACCCTCCTTGCGGCGATAGGCGTAGGCTACCTGATCGTTCTGGTCCCAGCAGGCCACGCACACGGTTTTTCCGCCCAGCTGCTGATAGAGACGAATGGCATACTGGGCCACATTACCGAATCCCTGTACGCTGGCCGTAGTGTTCTCCATCTTGATGCCCAGCTCCCGAAGGGCTTCCCTCACCGTGAAGATCACCCCATACCCGGTGGCCTCCGTCCTTCCCAGGGATCCCCCCATACCTACGGGCTTTCCCGTAATGAAGCCCGGATATTTGGCGCCGGTGATAGTCTCGTACTCGTCGAGCATCCAGAGCATGTGCTGGGCGTTGGTCATCACGTCGGGAGCGGGCACGTCCCGGAAGGGCCCTATATCTTTGACCAGCTGGCGTACCCAGCCGCGGCAAACCTGCTCCTGCTCCCTCATGCTGAGGTGGTGGGGATCGCAGACCACGCCGCCCTTGCCGCCGCCCAGGGGGATATCCACCACCGAGCACTTCCAGGTCATCCACATGGCCAGCGCGCGCATGCCGTCTGCGGTCTCCAGCGGGTGAAAACGAATTCCGCCCTTGGCCGGGCCTCTCGCATCGTTGTGCTGTATGCGAAATCCTCGAAACACCTGTACTTTGCCGTCATCCATGCGCACGGGAATGGCGATGTGGTATTCGCGCAGCGTGTTGCGCAGCAGCTCGCGGACCGGTGGGTCCAGTTTGAGAATATCCGCCACCCTGTCGAACTGGGCTTGGGCCATTAGAAAGGGGTTGTATCCCTCTGTCGCCATGATTGCACCTCACCAAAAAAGAATTAAAATTTCAAAAAGTTTTTTAACTTTTATTTGAATTTTAGTCTATTTCTGCAGATTGTCAAGGATACAATATTTTTTTTTCTTACTCTGAATACAGGTAGCAGGCTACCCTGTGCGAATCACTAAGCTCGATCGTGGGCGGCTCAACCTCTTTACAAACGGGCATTACCTGCGGACAACGCGTGTGGAAGCGGCATCCGGATGGAGGATTGATGGGACTGGGAACGTCGCCCATCAGGATCTGGCCTTTCTTTCGTTTTTTTGGATCGGGAATAGGGATGGCTGAAAGCAGCGCTTGGGTGTAGGGATGCTTGGGACTGGCAAAAAGTTCGTCTTTCTCTGCCATCTCGACGATCTTTCCAAGGTACATCACCGCCACTCTGTCGCTTATGTGTTTGATCACGCTGAGATCGTGAGCGATGAACAGCATGGTCAGTCCAAACTCTTCCTGCAGATCCTTCAATAGATTGATGATTTGAGCCTGAATCGAAACATCGAGGGCCGAAACAGACTCATCTGCTACGACAAACTCAGGGTCTGTGGCCAACGCTCTGGCAATCCCGATGCGCTGCCGTTGACCGCCGCTGAACTCGTGGGGGTAGCGGCTCATCTGCTCCCTGGGCAGCCCGACTTTTTCCATGAGCTCGACGACTCTCCCCTGACGATCATTCTTGGTAAAACTCCTGTGCACGGCCATGGGTTCTTCGATCGCTTTGCCGATAGTCATCCTGGGATCGAGAGATCCGAAGGGATCCTGATAGATAATCATCATTTTTTGTTTTAGTTTGACAAGCTCACTCTTTCTTATATGAGTGATGTCCTCTCCCTCGAAGGAAATGCTCCCGGAGGTCGGTTCAATGATCCTCAGAATCACCTTTCCGCAGGTGGTCTTTCCGCACCCCGACTCTCCCACCAGACCGAGGATCTCTCGCTTGGCAACAGAAAAACTGACTTCATCCACCGCCCGGACTGCCTGTTTGCGCGCACCCAAACCGCTGCCGGACCAGAACCATTTCTTCAGATTCTTGACTTCGACGAGGTTTTCCACAGTCTATTTCCTTGTATACAGGTGACATTTCACCAGATGATTCTCCGCGATCGGGAGCAGCTCGGGCATTTCATTCAAGCAGGTTTCGAAACATGATTCGCAGCGTGTCTGGTACGGACATCCCGGCGGTAGATCGATCAAATTGGGGACCATGCCGCTGATCGTTTCCAGGCGGTTCGCCTCGACATCCAATCTGGGTATCGATCTATAAAGTCCTTTTGTATACGGGTGAAGCGGATTACCAAAGAGTGTGTGAATATCTGCGTATTCCACGAGATGACCAGCATACATCACGGCAACGTGATCGCACATCTCAGAGATGACGCCCAGATCGTGGGTTATCAGCAGCACAGATGTGTCAAACTTGCTCTTCATTTCGTTGATCAATCTGAGTATCTGGGCTTGAATCGTCACATCCAGCGCCGTGGTAGGCTCGTCCGCGATGAGCAAGGCGGGATTGCAGGACAGGGCCATGGCGATCATGGCTCTTTGCCGCATTCCTCCTGACAGCTCGTGAGGATAGCTGTCGACCCTCTTATCGGCATCGGCAATGCCAACGGTGCGCAGCACCTCGATTGCCTGTACCCGCGCATCCTGCTTGTTCATATCTTGATGGATCTGCAGGGTTTCCACGATCTCGTGACCGATTGTAAAAACAGGATCCAGAGAGGTCATCGGTTCCTGGAAGATCATCGAGATCTTCCTGCCGCGGACATCCCGCATTTGTTTCTCATCCAACGCCAGAAGATCGGTACCGTTGAAATGGATTCCTCCAGCCACGATTTTTCCCGGAGGATCCGCTATCAAGCGCATGATGGAAAGGGCGGTAACACTCTTGCCGCAGCCGGATTCTCCTACGATTCCCAGGGTATCGCCGCGATGCAGGCTGAAACTGACTCCATCCGCCGCTTTGACAGTTCCTTCGTGGGTAAAAAAATGGGTTTTCAGGTTTTTAACGTTGAGCAACTCTTGCATGGCGATACTACGTCTTGAGCCTGGGATCCAATGTGTCACGCAGGCCGTCACCGAGCAGATTCAGCCCCAGTACGGAGAGGAGAATTGCAACTCCCGGAAAGGTCGCCGCCCACCAGGCGCCGCCGACAATATAGTTGTAGCTTTTAGAGAGCATCGCGCCCCACTCCGGGGTTGGCGGCTGGGCGCCCAATCCTAGAAAACCGAGGGCCGCGGCATCCAGAATTGCCGTGGCCAGCATCAAAGTGCCGTAAACAATCACAGGAGCCACGCTGTTGGGTATCACATGGCGAAAAATAATGCGAAGATTCGAAGATCCCACCGCCTTCTGAAACTCGATATATTCCATTTCCTTGATGTACAGCACGGAGCTGCGGATGATCCTCGCCATCTGAGGGGTATACACAACTCCGATGGCGATCATCGCTTTATCCAATCCCTGGCCGATGACCGCTACGATCACGATGGCCAGTAGAAGTGCGGGAAAGGCGAACATGATGTCTACGAATCTCATGATCAGGGAGTCGACCCAGCCGCCGAAGTAGCCGGCGACGGTTCCAAACAGTATTCCCAGGAACATTGCTATAGCCACGGCCACGAAGCCGGCGCTCAAACTGACCCTCGCGCCGTATATGATCCGGCTGAGAACGCACCTGCCTAAAGCATCGCTTCCCAGCGGCATGCCTGCGGCACCCTCTTCGCTCCAGAACCCGGGCTTCAGCTTGTTCGCTAGATCAGGAGGAGAGGGATTCGGGTTGTTGGGAGCGATGAAGTTTGCCAGGATCGCGCATAGGACAAGAATTACAAGAATAGCCAGGCCGAACATCGCCGATCTGTTTTCCCGAAGCCTACGAAAGAGTTGTCCTGCTTGTTTTGTTCGCTTCTGTTCCATCTGACGCTCAGCCACTATCTGTACTTAATCCGGGGATCGATGTACACGTACAGAACATCGGCGATCAGATTCACGACCACAAAGATCAGAGCGAAAAACATCACACAACCCTGAACAACCGGATAATCCCGCATGCCCACGGCTTTGACCACATACCTGCCAATTCCCGGCCAAGCAAATACGGTTTCTGTAAGCAAGGCTCCGGCTAGTAGTAAACCGAAGTTGAGGGCGATGACCGTCACCACCGGGATCATGGCGTTGCGAACAGCATGCCGGTAGATGACCAGTCTCTCGGACAAACCCTTGGCCCGCTCCGTGCGAATGTAGTCCTGCCGAAGTACTTCCAGCATGCTGGAGCGGGTGACCCTGGCAACCGTGGCCATGGGAATGGTGCCAAGCGCAACAGAAGGTAGTATCAGATAGCGGATCGAGCTGATCAGTGCCCGAAAGTTCAGCGTAATAATGCTGTCCAGGATATAGAATCCTGTAACCCGCGTGAAAGGGATGAGGGTATCGATTCGGCCGCTGATCGGCAGCCAGCGCAGAAAAACCCCAAAAATCATCATCAGCATGATGCCCAACCAGAACACAGGCATGGAGACGCCGAACAGCGCCACGCCCATGGTCGCGTAGTCCAGCGCCGAATATTGCTTGGAGGCTGACACAATCCCGGCTATCGATCCGACTGCGACCGCCAAAATCATGGCGCAGAGGGTCAATTCGACGGTATTGGGAAACCGCTCCAGAATTTCTCTAGTGACATATTCGTTCGACACGATCGAACGGCCCAGATCCCCTCTCATGGTCTGTTTGAGCCAGATCCAATACTGAACCGGCAGAGGTTTGTTTAGTCCGTACTTCTCCCGAATCCGCTCCAGAGTTTGTATAGAGGCGTGTTCGCCAACTATGGTTCGGGCCGGGTCACCGGGAGCAAGATGAATCAGGGAAAAGGCGATGATCGAAGCCCCGAGCAAGACGGGAATCATCATCACCAGTCGTTTAAAAATATACCATTTCATTCCGGATTTCTTTTGCTCACATTTTCAGGATCAGGCATAGCAAGAGAGGGGTGAGAACCACCCCTCTCTCGACATCTGAGTCATTGAGAATTGCAGGAGATATAGGTCTACTCCAGGGTCACCGGATAGAAGAACTTACCGGAAGTCGGATGCAATACGTATCCCTTTACGTTTTTCTGGAAGGCCAGGCTCTGGTTGGAATGAGCAATGAAGACCCAGCCGGCATCCTCATGGATCATCTCCTGAGCCTTTTTGTACAGTCTGGCCCGCTCGTCTATATCGTAGGTCCTAACGGCAGCGGTCAGGGCATCCTGCAGCTCGGGCCGCATGATGAATGAATAATTCCCCGCTGCACCGATGTTGGCTGAGTTGGGTCCATAGAGCACATTCAGAAAGTTGTCGGGATCGCCATTGTCACCGGTCCAACCGAGCAGACACATCTGATGCATCCCCGAATCGGTCTCCTGCAGATAGGTGCCCCAGTCGACCTGGTAGATGCTCGCATCGATGCCCACGGCTCCCAGATAGCTTTGGATCGCCTCGCCGATCTTGGGGGGATCGAACATGTACGGTCTGGACACGGGCATCACGTGCAGCTGAACCTCGAATCCGTTGGGGTAGCCGGCTTCGGCGAGAAGCTGCTTGGCCTTGGCGGGATTGTACTCGTAGTCTTTGATTGCGTCGTTGTACCCGAGCATGAAGGGAGGCATGCCGTTCTTGGCTACAGAAGCGGTTCCCAGGTACAGGTTTTCCACGATCGATTTCTTGTCTATGGCGTAGTTGACGGCCTGACGCACCTTCTTCTTGGTCAGCGCCTCGTGATAACCTTCGGTTTTGTCGGGTCCTTCCCCGGCATCACGAATACCGTTCCCGTTGTCGTCGATGTATCCGTACCCCGTATTCATGGCCAAGTAGCCAACGGTCATCCCGGGCTCGCTCCGAAGCTCAAGATCGGGGTTGTTTCGGATCCTGTCGAAATCATTCGGGTCGGGATACTCTATGCCGTGGACTTCCCCCACTTCCAGCGCGAGTAGCCGCGCCGAGGTGTCGGGGATTACCTTGAAGATCAGTTGATCCAGCTTAGGCGCACCCCTCCAGTAATCTTCGTTCTTCACCAGGGTGATGTGATCGTCCTTGACCCATTCGACGAACTTGAAGGGCCCGGTCCCGACCGGATAACGGAACATATCCTCCCCGTATTCTTTCGCATTGGCCGGGCTTACCATGTAAACGGTGAACATCGCCAGGCTGGTCAGTATCGACGAGTTCGGCGCCTTCAGAACCGCCTTGACCGTGTAATCATCGATCTTTTCCACCCTGTCGATATCGGTGAACATGTAGCCCCAGTACGCCCATTCGCCGTACTGGTGAAACCAGTGTTCCTGATCGTACTGCCTGGCCAACGAGAAGACCACGGCGTCGGCGTTGAAATCCGTGCCGTCGTGGAATTTCACTCCCCTGCGCAGCTTGAAGGTGATTTCTGTACCGTCAGCCGAGGTGGTCCAGGATTCAGCCAGAGCCGGTTCGATCTCGGTGATACCCGGCTTGTAGGCAACGAGACCCTCAAAGATGTTGTTCATTCGCTGAATCGATTCGCCGTCCGTGACGTCAGCCGGATCCAATCGAACCGCATCACCACTGCTGCCGAACACGAGCGTCTTTTCGACCGCTTCTGTTTGACCGGTAGCAAAGGCGATCCCTGCTGTAACGACCAACGCCAGCAGAACCATGAGTACCTTTTTCATAGCACACTCCTTTAATTAATCTATGCGGAAGGTTTCCTCCCCTACCTCCACACGGAAAACAAGCATAGAACAGGGGAGTATGCTTGTCAACAACCCGGCGGCGATTCCAGCAATTCTGATATGATGTACCTCACTGTCAAGTGTGTGCTCAGATATCCGCAA
>CAYMGP010000088.1:0-13992 GCA_964390045.1 uncultured Spirochaetaceae bacterium
AGAGTTGGAGAGCTACTAATTCTATCTCCACGCGGATTCTGGGAAAGACTGAGGGCCCAAAATGACACTCCAGCAGATGATTAATGGCTGTTGCTGAAGCCCAAGCTGGACATATAGAATAAAAGAATAGCAATGACAAAAAGGTCGCACACTTCCCAAGTAGGAAAAGTGCTGTTAAAACCTCGGGACTTGAACCAGATACGATTTAGCAATTGGCTGAATCTGATGGATGACCAAGCCCAACATGGCCCTGCACGGAGACGCCTTCTTGGCGCTGTCGCGCCTGCGAGGGCGCTCGTGAGCTTAGCGCAAAACAACTATGTCGACCGGACTTTGCGAGCGAACACCACGGCGCGAAGAATACAATTCTGCTTTACACCAAACCCGGAGATTATTACTTTATAGGTGAACATTAGTTTTCTCCAGGAAAGGACTATGTGGGACTACACGAAAAAGGTCATGGATCATTACGAGCATCCCCGCAATGTTGGAGCGATAGAGGATGCCGATGCCGTCGGCGAGGTCGGCTCCATCGTCTGCGGTGATGCCTTGAAGCTCACCCTAAAAATAGAAAACGAGGTCATCAAGGACGCCAAGTTCAAGACCTTCGGCTGCGGCAGCGCCATCGCCGCCGCCAGCGCCCTGACGGAGATGATCAAGGGCAAGAAGCTGGAGGATGCCACCAAGATAACAAACCAGGATATCGCCGAGTACCTCGGCGGCCTTCCCAAGGAGAAGATGCACTGCTCGGTGATGGGTCAGGAGGCCCTCGAGGCGGCAATCGCCGATTTCAGGGGAATCAAAGTCAAAGAGCACGAGGAAGAAGAAGGCGAAGTCATCTGCAAGTGTTTCGGGGTCACCGATACCAAGATCAAACGGGTGGCCCTGGCCAACAACCTGCACACCGCCGAGGAGGTCACCAACTTCACGAAGGCCGGCGGGGGCTGCGGCGCCTGTATCCCCCGGATCGAGGATATACTGGAAGATCTCTGGCGGGAGCAGAGGCAGAAGAAAAGCCCTGGAGGCCGGTTGACCACCGTTCAGAAAATCAAAAAAATAGAAGAGGTCTTGGACGAAGAAGTCCGCCCGATACTCAAGCGCGACGGCGGAGACGTCGAGCTGGTGGATCTTGCCCAGCACAAGGTGGTCGTTCGACTGATGGGTATGTGTCGTGGCTGCATGGCCTCAGATCTGACCCTCAAAGGCCTGGTTCAGGACAAGCTCCGCGAGCTGGTGGATGCGACCCTGGAGGTTGTGGAAGATGCGTCACCGTAGCATTTACCTCGACAACAATGCCACCACCCAGGTGGCTCCTGAAGTTTTGGAGGAGATGCTGCCCTTCTTCAAGGAGAAATACGGCAATCCCTCCAGCATGTACAGCTTCGGGGGATCGATTCAGAAGGACATGAACACAGCCCGCGAGCGGGTAGCCGAGCTGCTCGGCTGCAATCCGTTGGAGGTCGTTTTCACATCCTGCGGATCGGAAAGCGACAACCATGCCATCCGCGGGCTCGTAGACGCCTATCCTGAAAAGGGGCACGTCATTACCACCAAAGTCGAGCACCCCGCCATCAAGAACCAGGTTCCCTACCTGCGCAGAAAAGGCCTGCGGGTAACCGAGCTCTCCGTGGATCGCAAGGGGAATATGGATCTGGATGAGCTGCGCGAGGCAATCGACAGCGATACCCTGGTGATCTCGGTGATCTTCGCCAACAACGAGACCGGGGTTCTTTCCCCGATCGGAGAAATCTGCGAGATCGCCAAGGAGCGGGGCGTGTTTGTCCACACGGACGCGGTACAGGGAGTCGGCAAGGTGCCGATCGACCTGCAGAAGCTCCCCGTGGACCTGCTCTCTTTCTCGGGACACAAATTCCACACCCCCAAGGGAATCGGCGGCTTGTTTATTCGCCGGGGTTTGAAGATCCGTCCGTTCATCATCGGCGGCCATCAGGAGCGCAGTCGCCGCGGTGGAACGGAAAACATGCCGTTCATCGTCGGAATGGGAAGAGCGGCCGACCTAGTGGGCGGCAAATTGGAAGACGAGGACACCCGGGTACGGGCGCTGCGGGACAAGCTGGAATCCAGGATTTTATCCCGCATCGAGGATACCGAGGTCAACGGCGACACGGAGAACAGGGTTCCCAACACCACCAACATCGGCATTCACTTCATCGAGGGGGAGGCTCTGCTGCTGGCCATGGACAAAGAGGGAATCTGCGCCTCCACCGGATCGGCCTGCGCCTCGGGCAACCTGCAGCCGTCCCACGTGCTGCGGGCCATGGGCGTTCCCTTTACCAGCATCCACGGATCTGTGCGCTTCTCCTTGAGCACCTACAACACGGAAAAAGAGATCGACTATGTGCTCGATGTGCTTCCCGGGATCGTGTCGCAGCTGCGGGAGCTTTCACCGTTTCACTCCATGTCCGATGTCGAGGCCTTCGGCGCCTGATCCGCGGCGATCAGATCACAGAAGTAATAGCGATTATCCCTCAGCACCACCTCCGCCGTATGGTAGGCAACAGGTTTCCTGAAAATGGGACCGTCGAACACGAAGGTGTGAAACTCTCCCTTTTCACCGCAGGGATCCACTCCCGCCGGCAGCTGATCGAGGAAGCTTTCGTCGTAAATCCTGCCGACAAAGGCTCGATCCAAGGCCTGGGAATCCACGCAGGTGGTCACGGCCCTGAATCCCCGCTGCAGGAAGCTGCTGCTCAGTTCCTGCGGGCTTCGCTGCCAGAGAGGAAATAGTGCCTGCATATCCACCTCGCTCAGGTTGTTCTCTCTGTACTCGCGCACATCCTGTAGGTAGATATCCCCGAAGGCAACCCGGCGGCAGCCCCGCCGCCTGTATTCAGCGAGCACCGCCTTCATCCGCTTCCTGTACTCTTCGTCCGTACAGTTTTGGGGAATGGTGACGATCTCCAGGGGAAGAGTCAGGCTCTCCGCTTGGGCTCGCAGGAGCTGCTCCCGGACCCCGTGCATGCTGACCCTCCGGTAGCCCTCGGTAACGGTGCTCAGCAGGGTGACCTGGAAGTCATGGTTAGTTTCAAGCTCCTGGAGAGCGAGAACGCTGTCCTTACCGCTGCTCCAGGCAACGAGGATCGGTTCCGGCATTCAGCGCACCGTTTTACGAGCAGCCCGTGGTCGAGCCGCAGGTAAGGCATTTCAGGCAGGTGCCATTGCGCACAAGGGTGAAATGCCCGCAGACCGAGCAGGGATCGCCCTCGTAGCCCTGCATCCGGGCCATGTTCATGGCGGCGAAGGCGGCAGAGGCTGTCTCATCCTGCTCGGAAGGTGCCGGGCCTCCATTTCCGCCGGCAGCCTGCTCGCCCACGGCTGCTTCGGCGTCTGCGGTGCCATCGCCGCCCGGCTCATCGACCTCCCTGGCGCCGTTGGTACCCGTGGCGATGAGATCGTCGGGCTTGACCTGCACCAGATCGGTGCGCTTCAGGTAGGCGAGGGCCAGATCCCGGAAAATGAAATCCAAAACCGAGGTCGTGATCTTGATATTGTCGTGACCCTGAACGATCCCATTGGGCTCGAAGCGGGTGAACACAAAAGCGTCCACATACTCCTCCAGCGGCACCCCGTACTGCAGTCCCAGGGACACGGCTATGGCAAAGCTGTTGAGAAGACTGCGAAAGGCGGCCCCCTCGCGATGCATATCGAGGAAGATTTCCCCCAGGCTGCCGTCGGGATACTGCCCGGTGCGCAGAAAAAGGCTGTGCCCGCCGATCTTGGCTTTCTGGGTGTATCCCTCGCGGCGGCTCGGCAGCGGCCGGCGCTGATGACTGAACTCCGCTTCGGCGGCCTGTGTAGTCTGGCGCACTGTCGGGGAACGCTCGGCCTCCGAAGCAGCTGTCTCCTGTGAGCCCCGGCGTTTCAGCGAGAGGATCTGCTCGGCCAGCGGTTCGCCGGAAGCGGTGAGGGAGGAAAGGGGCTGGCTGGGCTTGGGGCCGTCCCTGTATACGGCGATTGATTTGAGCATCTTTTTCCAGGAGTCGAAGTAGGCTCCCTTGATGTCTTCGACGGTGGCGCTGTTGGGCATGTTCACCGTCTTGGAAATCGCTCCGGAAACAAAAGGCTGGACCGCGGCCATCATTTCAATGTGCGCCTGCCACGGTATGAAGCGGGTGCCGGCGCGTCCGACCCGGCTGGCCGTGTCGAATACGGGGTAGTGCTCGGGCTGCAGGTGCGGAGCCCCCTCCAGAGTCATCGTGCCGCAGGCGTAGCGGTCCGCCTCCTCGATTTCCTTTTCGCTGAAACCCAGGTGCCGCAGCAGCTCGAATCCGGACCGGCTGCGGGCACCGCTCGCAGCGGCGAGCTTGCTCTGCAGAAACTCCTCGCCGAGCACAGAGGCGCTGAAGGCGGAATCAATGGAAAAGGCGCTGCCCAAGGCCTTGTCCACCTTCCTCAACACGGCCTCGGTAAAACCCTTGGTCTTCAGCTTCTTCCAGGAGATCCCCGGAGCCGATTTCAAGCTGCCGTGGCCGGCACAGTAGGCTGTGATCTCCTCGATCTGCTTTTTCGTATAACCCAGCCGCTTCAAAGCGGGCGGGATCGATGTATTGATGATCTTGAAGGAGCCGCCGCCTGCCAGTTTCTTGAACTTGACGAGAGCGAAGTCAGGCTCCACACCGGTGGTGTCGCAGTCCATTACCAACCCGATCGTGCCGGTCGGGGCGATGGCACTGACCTGGGCGTTGCGGTAACCGAAGCGCTGCCCCAGCTGCAAAGCCTCGTCCCAAACGGTGCGGGCCGCTTTCAGGAGATCGGCAGGACATACCTTTTCGTTCAAGGGCCGGGGATGCACGCTCAATCCCTCGTAGTCCTCGGCTCCGTGGACGGCCCGACGATGATTGCGGATCACCCGCAGCATCTGCTCCCGATTGGCCTCAAAACGGCGAAAGGGGCCCAACTGAGCTGCCAGCTGGGCCGAGGTCAGGTAGGCTTGACCGCTGAGCAGGGCCGTCAGACAGGCGGCAACGGCGCGCCCCTCTTCACTGTCGTAGGGGATGCCCATCACCATCAGCAGGCTGCCCAGGTTGGCGTATCCCAGACCCAGGGTGCGGAAATCGAAGCTCTTGCGGGCGATCTCGCGGGTGGGAAACTGGGCCATGAGCACGCTGATCTCGAGCACGATCGTCCAGAGGTGGACGGCGTGACGAAAGGCCTCGACATCGAAGCTCTGCCTGTCGCTGTCGTAGAACTGCATGAGATTGAGGGAAGCGAGATTACAGGCCGTGTCGTCGAGAAACATGTACTCCGAGCAGGGATTGGTGGCCCGGATCTCTCCGTCTTCGGGGCAGGTATGCCACTCGTTGATCGTCGAATGATACTGAACGCCCGGATCGGCGCAGTTCCAGGCTGCATAGGCGATGCTGTCCCAGATCTTGCGAGCCTTGATCTCTACTCTTTTTGAAGGGTCCACCCGGCCGCTCAAGTACCAGGGTCCGTCCTCTACAACCTTGTCCATGAACTCCGAGCTCAGGCGCACCGAGTTGTTGGAGGACTGCCCGCTGACCGTGCCGTAGGCCTCCTCGTCCCATTCCGTCGTGTACTCCTGGATATCCAACCCTCGTACTCCCTGCCCGAGCAACTGGAGGATGCGATAGATGTAGGCGGGCGGCACATGCTCCGCCAGGGCGTTCTGGATCGCCGTCCGGAGCCTGGGATTCTCATCAAGATCGAACACCGCCGCGGAACCATCTGTGACGGCCCGCTCGATCGCCCGGGCGTGCTTTTTGACAACCAGGCTGCCGATCACCATGGACACAACCTTCTGCTCTTCTTCGACCTTCCAGTTTATGTACTCCTCGATATCCGGATGGTCGGCATCCAGGGTCACCATGCGCGCCGCCCGCCGGGTCGTACCCCCACTCTTGATCGATGAAGCGGATCGATCGCCCACTTTGAGGAAGGAGAGCAGGCCGGAGGAGATTCCTCCTCCGCTGAGGGGTTCCTGTTTGGCCCGCAGATTCGAGTAGTTGGTACCGGTTCCCGAACCGTATTTGAACAGCCGGGCTTCACTGGTGATCAGCTCCATGATCCCGCCCTCGTTCACGAGATTGTCCTTTATAGAGATGATGAAACAGGCGTGGGGCTGGGGGCGCTCGTAGGCGCTGGCCGCCTTCTTCATCCCCCCGCTGTCCGGATCCACATAGTAGTGGCCCTGGGCCGGTCCCTTGATTCCGTACACCGTGTACAAACCCGTGTTAAACCACTGGGGGGAGTTGGGGGCGGCCATCTGCCGGGCCAACATGAAGCAGAGCTCTTCGTAAAAACTGTCTCTGTCCTCCTGGCTGTCGAAATATCCGTAGCGCTGGCCCCAATCCGTCCAGGTATGGGCGAGCCTGTGGAATACCTGGCGGGCGTCGTTTTCCTGTCCGCCGGCAGCGATCCGGCGGGGAACTCCGGTTTTGCGAAAATACTTCTGAGCCAGGATATCTGTGGCTATCTGTGACCATGTGGAGGGAACCAGGACGTCTTCCTGCCGAAAAAACAGTTTTCCGTCGGGATTGCGGATCTCGGAAACACGCTTTTCGAAGGTGATTCCTTGATACGGGCTTTCGCCCTTGCGGGTGAAACGTCGCTGGATCTTCACTCTTTCCCCTCCCTTATTTCTGTTACCTGTGGCGAGCGGCCAATAGAGAAAAACCGGTTGCTAATGAGTTTGGGATTCCTCCGGCCGGTCTTTCAGGGCTTTATAAAAGTAATACCGCTCGGCTCGTTGATCAATAGAAACGCGGGAAATCCGCTGCTTATTTCTTCACTTCGCCCGCAGCAGCGTCTGCCGGCACCAGCTCCACCACCCGACCTCCCTCGAGGGAGGCCAGCTCGGCCAGCCGAAGGGCCAGGTTCCGGTAACTGCGCTCGAAGCTGTCCGGATCCTCTGCCAAGAAGCGGCGGATGCTCTGCTCCTTCTGTGGGTAGCTGGCTATCAACCTCGAAGCGGTCACCCCCCCCAGATACGAGCGCACTTCGGAAAGGGGTTGCTGGAACAGATAGGCCTGGTACTCGTTCACGACGAGATACCGATCCTCCGTGTCGTAGTTCATCCAGTCGAAGAACAGCTTCCAGTACTCCTTCTCCTCTGCCGACAACCTCTCCCAGGCCTGAAAACAGGCTTCCCTGTACTCCGGCAGGCTGAAAAACACCCCGTGGAAACACTCGTGCGTCAACAGGTGCCTGCGCAGCAACGGGTACGAGCTCCGCGAGATCGAAAGGATGCCGCCCCTTCCCGCCACGATTTCTTCCTCGAATCGCAGCACGCCGTTATAGATGAGGATCTCCTCGAGAAGCTTCTCCTCCGGGTTCAAAGGAAATCCCTGCGCCTCGGCTTCCCGGAAAAAGCGCGCCAAATCCTCGGCCCGGTAGTCATGCGCATTGAAGCCGTGCAGTCCGGCGAACTCTTCGTTTCGCAGCAGGCGGCCGCGAAAGCCCTGCTTCTCCACGAAGAAGGCCACCCGCTTGAAGAAGCGGGATTGTACCTCGTAGGAAGCCGTATCCAGGATCAGAATCCCGGGGAGCCTGGACCAGGAGAAAAGCTCGTACTCCCGCTGGCGCCAGGCATCGGGATCGTATATCAACACCGCTCCCGGATCGGCGGCCAGTGGTTGGAGAGATTTATCGTCGGGCTGCGGCAGGCGGGTCAGCTCGATCCGCTTCAACAGGAGAGCGCTTCCCGCCAGAGGGGAGATGCTCAGGGACTCGGGCCTGAAGCCGAGCAAGCCCCGATAGATCGAAATTTTCTGCAGACCTGCAGATGCGCTGTGGCGAAAGGCTGTTCTTGTGTGATCAGCGGCGAAGGTCAGCAGGCAGTGAGCCCGACCGGGCATCGGGCTTGGCGAGAGCTCATCAAAGGTTTCTGCGTTTGCCGCGGTCGCGGCTGCAGCCGCTGATTCGCGCTGACGGAAATCCGCGAACGAAAAAGGCGCACTGGTTTGGAGCTCCAGCTCGAGCTGCCAGGCAGCCGCAGCTGGCTCCGTGGCTTTCTCTTCAAGCGGGCCGTAGCCCTGCTCGAAAGCTACCTCGATCGTGTTTCCCCGCAGCTCAAAATCGCGGATCAGCGTGCCGACGTGCAGGACTCCGGAATCGAGCTCCAGGCCCGCGAAGGACGGGGTAATTCCGGCCTCCAGCACCGAGACACTTCCCGGCTCGATGGTGAAAGCCTGCACTTCGCTTCCCCGGGACAGGGGAAGATACAGCTTAACGAGGTTTCCGGCGCCCCGAGGCAGCGTCCGGTCGGCGATCTTCCGCCCGTCGCTTCCCAGCACCCGGATCGTCTGCCCTTCTCCGCCTCCCCGATAGGCAACGGCGAACGACAGACCCGATTCTGCGATGCTCACCGGGTCCTTCAAGCGGTAGGAGCCAGGCTCTACGGTGACCAGATGCCGCTCTCTCTGCCTGCCCTGCGGGCCCGGAACAGAGAACATAAGGTTGTGCTGGCGCTGCTGGCAGCCGCACAGGCACACTGCGAGAATAAGGAGAGTTTTGAGAATCCTCATGCCATGGGGAAAATGCTCTTGACCAGCAACTCTGCGATCTCCCGTTTTCTCTCGGGGGACATCTCGGCTGTCTGCCGCAGCAGGCTCTCGAAACGACCGCTGAAGCCGTCGGGGAGTCTGGGCAGCTCCTTGACCCTCTCGGCGAGCAAACGGGCTGAAGGTTCGAAGGTACGATTCAAGGCAAACAGAAAGCTGCAGACACAGCGAAGCAGCGCGCTGAGGGAGAAGATCGTAAACAGGTCGTCGCCTCGATACACGGAAGCGCGCAGATCATTGAGGTAGTAGGCGGAAGAGAGCCGAGCTCCGTTTACGATGGTCTGCCAGAAATGTTCGGGCATCTGGGACAAGGCCCGTCGTTTCTCATCGAGCCAATCCGATCGCTTGTACAGCACCTGGCCGTTGAGCAGCCTGTAGAACGGATAGGTGCCCGCGTCGTGAAAAATCCACTGCCGTTTTTCTATGCGCTCCAGCATGTTGTCGACTCCCCCAGTCTGCTGGTAGCGTATCTTGACGGGAAGCTCTTCCATCAGAAAGCGATCCTCGGTAAAGGCAGGCACGGTGTCGAAAGCGGTGGTATTGCCGAAAAGCTTCTTGCGCTGGTCTTCCGTGGGCAATGAATCACTGTTGTATATATCCAGCGTTATGGTGAAGTAGGGATCGAGGGTTTTTTCCTCCGCCGCTTCTCCCAAAACAACGGACTCGATTCCCGGCCAGGACGAGATGACTTCTGTCAGATAGGCGCTGAGACGCCCCACTTTTCGTTGCACGGCCCCATCATAGCACAAACCGTTTGATTGAGAAAGGATTTTGTGCCATTGTAGAAAAACGCGGGAGGAGCAATGGCGAATCGAGCTCCAAGGTTGCAAAAACTTTGGCTTGCACTTTTACCTATTTGGATTTCATCCCTGGTGTGCCTCACCCTGGTTCTGCTCTACAGCCCCTCTACCCATATTCTCGTTGCCGCCGTGCTGGTATGCTGCGGAGGCATCGGCGTCCTTCTGGGTCTGCTTATCGCCTTCGATTTGCCACGTTTCAAGCTGGTCGAACGCAGAGCCCGGCGACTCGAGGCTATCTTCGAGGTCATCCATAAGGCGGGCGGCTCCCTCGACCTGCAGGCGGTCTTGGAGACGATCACAAAAATCACGGTAGAGGTCACCGGGGTTCGGGGCTGTTCGATCAAGCTTTGGGATACCGACAGCGGGACGATGAAGGTGCGCGCGATGGCCGGAATAGAGCGGGAAGCGGCCGATCTTTCGATCGACGTCGCCGAGAATATCTACCACAGGAGCCTGATGGAGGGCAAACCCGTACTGGTGGAGGATGCCCTGGAGACCGATTTTCCCGAGGTGGATGATCAGACCGAAACTCTGATCTGCGTACCCCTCCGCCGCAACGGAAACATCCTCGGCGCTCTGTGCGTGTATGGAGAGCGGGACCGAAGGCTCAGTCCGGAGATGATCTCGCTGTTTTCTATACTCGGTGATCTGGTTACCCTGTCCATAGCCAACGCTTCGTTGTACGAGAACCTCAAACGTCTCGATGAAGCCAAGACCTGGTTTCTTATAAAAGCTTCCCACGAGCTGCGCTCCCCGCTGGACACCATCCGCTCGATCAGCCGAACCCTGAGTCAGGGTCTGGTGGGCGAGCTCAGCGATCGGCAGAAGGAGATGCTCGAGCGAATCGAGACCCGGGCTGAGGCACTGGCGGGCAGTGTCAGCGATCTCCTCACCCTGACAAAGGGCAAGGCCGAGCTTTCCACCTCAGAGCTGGAGAAAATCAACTTCTGCTCTCTTCTCGGCGAGAACGTACGTTTCTTCGAGTCCATGGCCGTAGAGAGAGGGATAACCCTCTCGGTTCACTGTCCGGAGAGCTCGGCTTCTTCTGTGGTATACGGGCGCCGCGAAGGACTGCACACCATCGTGGCGAATCTTCTCTCCAACGCGATCAAGTACTCACCCGATGGAGGCTCCGTTACCTTGAGACTGCTTTCAAGCGAGGACAAGGTGATCTTCGAAGTGGTCGATAACGGCATCGGTATCCCTCAGTCCGAGCAGGACAGGCTTTTCAGTGAGTTCTTTCGAGCCTCGAACGCAAAGAAGATGACGGAAATTGGTACCGGGCTGGGACTGGCTATCGTGAAGTCCACCGTGGAGCAACACGGAGGCACGATCGAGGTGCAGAGCGCCGCCGGTCAAGGCAGCAGCTTCCGCGTTCTGCTCAACAGGGTGGGAAAATAGGCTCGTGGTTTTCTATCTGTTGGCCTTGAAGGCTCCAACGAATATTGAGAAAAAGGTTATTGAGATCCGCCAGGCACTGTTCAGAGACTGGCAGATGCTCAGCTCGGCAGCGCTTCCCGCAGTCATTCCTCTGTGCAATCTCGCCTCCCAAGAACCGCCCCTGGCGGATTCGAAAATACAGAGCTTAGAAAAGCGACTGCGCGAGGCGGTCGGAACAAAGGCTCCTTTTTTTACCACAGGTTCCCTATTGGAAAGCAACAACTGCCTGTTCTGGCACCTCGATCCCGAAAAAAAGCTCGCTGCACTGGTCGAAAATTGCAGGGCTGCCTTCAGCGAAGAGCAGCAGCCGCAGCCGGAATCGATCGCCGTAGATCACGGCTTTCTGCTGGGCATGATGCAGGATGTGCAGCGTCCTGAAAGCGGGATCGCTTCCTTACCGCTACCCAGCCCGCTCCGTTTTCCGGCCAAGGCCGCCGTGGTGTTCCGCTTCGAAACACTCGCATCGCTGTCCGCGCAGCGAGAGAAACGAACCGCCCGTTCCGCAGATGAGCAGGGCGAGCCCTGGTGGCAGGCCATCTACTGGGAACAGATCCTGTCTTTCAGGTTGCGAAAATCCCCGTCACGCCGCTAGGCGGCCTCGCTCATTCAAGCCGGGCAATATTTACTTTCACCGTCTTTGCCAGGTTCTCCATCACCTCCGCTACGGAAAGGCCGCAGTCCTGCTCTTTCAAGCTGGTGCAGAACTCCAGGTGACCGCGCCCTCTGCGGTACTCGGGCACGCGGGAGGGGAAGCGCAGGTAGCGGGCAAATAGAGAGAGATCATTGCTGACCAGGAGGCTGCCCTGGTAGAAGAGTATCTTTCGCCGTCTGTAAATGGATGTGCCTAGTATTTTTTTCTCTCCGACGGCGAGGTCCGAGATACCGCGATCCTCGATGCCGCCCATGCCGAGGTCAGCGAGGGCCAGTCGAAACCAATTGTTGACCGAACGAAAGTAGTGCAGATTTTGAAAGGGCGAGGCCACCTCACAAACCAGGGCCAGAACAACCTGGCCGGGGGACAGAACCACGGTTCCTCCGCCCCCCCGGCGGCGCAGAAGCGGAACGCCGTCGCTTTGGGCCGCCTCAACGAAAACATCCTCTTCGAGGCGACGGCCCGCTCCCATGACGATGACCACGGCATCGGGCTCGTAGATGCGGTACACAGGGCGCCCCTGTTGGGTATACAGATCGAGAAGATCTTCGTTTACCGTTGGAGGCTCGATGATCTCAGGCTCCGAATTTCGCCAGCTTGTCCGCCGCCGCCAGGGCGAGGCGGATCAGCATAGCTCCGGGGATGATCCCCCAGAGTCCCTGGGCACAGGCTCTTTCCCCGAACTCCCTGGTAGCATCGGGTCGTACTCGCTCGGCGTGCAGCAGAAAAGGCACCGGGTGCGCGGAATGGGCGCGCATCAGCGCAGGGGTTGAATGGTCGCCGGTGACGATGAGAACATCCGGCTTCAACTCCATAAGTTTGGGAACGAAAGCATCGACTTTCTCGATCTCGGCTACCTTGGCCTGAAAATCCCCGTCCTCCCCTTTGGAATCCGTGTACTTATAGTGGACGAAGAAATAGTTGTACTTCTCCCAATTCTTCCTGAGGGCGGCGGCCTGGGCCTCCAGATCCTGCAGGTCTTCGATCACATCCATGCCTACCAGTTTGCTGACACCTTTATAATCCGGGTAAACTGCCATGGCCACGGGATCGAGCCCGAAACGCTCCTTCATGGAAGGAATGTGGGGAAGCTCGGCAAAACCGCGCGTGAGCAGCCCATTGGCAGGGTGCTGATCTTTGAGGAGCTCGAGGGCCTGACGAATAAACTCCCCGGCCACCTCTGCCGTTCGCTTGCCTTCTTCCGAAACAGGCATGGGATCCTTTGGCTTGACACCGGTAGCCTGCGGATCTGTATCCATCACCTGGTCGCTCAAACCTTGTCCACGGAAAACGACCACAGCGCGGTAATCCTTAACAGGCTCGATGAACAACTCGACACCGGGTATCTCTACCGCCGAAAGCAGCCGGCAGAGCTCCGCGCATCGCTCCGTTGGAATACGGCCGGCCCGGCGGTCCGTGATCCGCCCCTCCTGGTCACGCGTGGCGAAATTCACCCGCGCCGCCACGTCTCCCGATTGAATGGGAAATCCGATGCCCAGGGCCGCCACCACACCTCTGCCTATGGGATAATCGGTAGGTTGGTAGCCGAACAGGGCGAGGTGGCCGGGTGCGGACCCGGGAGTGATGCCGATCCCGATGGGAAGATGCAGGCCGCACTCGGCCTCGGCTGCCAGTGCATCGAGATTCGGTGTGTTCGCCGTTTCCAACTCCGTCTTTCCGCCCTTGTTCAGGGGAAGCCCGCCCACTCCGTCCAATACCAGCAACACGATCTTCCTGTCATTCTTGACGACCAGATTTCGAATTACATCTTGCATTGCTCTTGCTCCCTACGATTGTTGTCCGAAAGACAAGGTAATGTACCGTGAAAGAGAGCGTCAGGGGAAGGATTTTTACTTTGTTTTTCAGAAATTTATTGTATAATAATTCATATTTCAAAATTTCGATAGCCAAGGAGGAAACTCTGACCAGTCAGGAATCACGACGAAGACTCATATTGAATATATTGAAGAACGAAAAGATACACAGCCAGGAGGAGCTCCAACAGCGCCTGAAACAAGACGGCAAGGATGTGACCCAAGCTACACTGTCCCGGGATCTGAAATTCCTGGGCATCGCCCGAATACCGGACAGGGCGGAGGGCTATGTATACACGGTAAAGGAAGAGGTAGATGCCACTCCGGAACCCTATCTTCACGACGATATCGTGCGGGGTATCGTGGATATTCAGTTTTCTCAAAACCTGGCCGTAGTACATACAAAGCTTGGCCACGGCCACAGCGTGGCTTTCGCCATCGACCGACTGGAGATTCCCGATGTGTTGGGAACCATCGGAGGAGAAGACACGCTCCTCGTTGTCTTTCGCCAGGATGCCGACAAATCGATGTTCATTAAACAGCTGACCGGAGAGGACGAGCTTCCAGCTCACTGATCCCGGCGAGTCCGGTCGACAGGTTCGGGTGCCGGCAGACAGCTCGAAGTGCTGCACCCGGGATACAGCAATCTTGACCCGTGAACATCAATCTCAGTATCATTAGAGGGTACTCGGGATGTAGCCTAGCGGTTAGGGCGCCTGCTTTGGGAGCAGGAGATCGGAGGT
>CAYMGP010000089.1:0-13976 GCA_964390045.1 uncultured Spirochaetaceae bacterium
TGATTGATCGCTCTGCGCACTCTTTCCCGTGATGTCATCTCAACCTCCATGCTGCTCTATTGTAGGCGACGGAAACTCAACCGTCAATGTGAGGCGGTGTGGTGCAGCAGCGGGGCGGCCAGAACGAGGATTCCTTTTCGGAGCAGCTCGGTTGCGGTTCTCTGTACCGAGGCGTTTTTGTCCATGAAATTTCGTTCGAGGGCTGGCATCAGGTGCTGCGTTTCGATTTCCTTCTTGGGTAGGAAGTACTCGAGGATGTCCGATGAATGTTCGCGGGTTTGCTCGATCTCGGGCACACCCCCCTCATGCTTCGCCGAGATGTTCTTTACCTTTTTGGCCACCTCGAGCAGTTCCTGCAGCCTGTCGTAGGGCTGCACTTGCTTGTGATAGTAGAGGTAAGAGATACTCACACCAATGCAGACTAAAAAGATCTGCACTCGATGAAGCATACCAGATACTGAGCACAAAAAAGGCACAGTCAAGGCATTTTTAGACAAAAATAGCACCTTCTTTCAGGTGCCTTTCTACATATATTTCTTTATATAATAATGATTTAGAAAAATGGGCGGTAGCGGGCTCGAACCACTGACCTTCTGGGTGTAAACCAGACGCTCTCCCAACTGAGCTAACCGCCCTCGCAAAAAACACGGCTGCATCGTCGCACCGCGCCTCCCATGCGATGCCGGAAATCCCTATACAAACTTCGGCCCACTGATAGCGATGCGCAAATCGCGATACACGAACCGCAATACGCGATAGAAGCTATCACAGGCTCGGATTGCTTGTCAATACGAGGTTAATTAGAGGGGTGAGGCAACCCAGGCTTGCGAGGAGGGAGAAACGAACAAGGTTGAGGAACAAAAAAAGGGAAATGTCGTGTTGTGGAAAGCTAAACTGTTAGTTGGCTTTCTTGTTGTACCAGTTTTTGGCTTTACGCCGTTTGAGCTCTTCCTCGCGGTTGTCCCAGTAGTGTTTCAGGGTTTTCCTGTTCTCACAGCTGCGGCAGATGGCCTTTCCGTCACGAAAGCGATCAATGGGGCGCCATTTGAGGCAATCCTCGCACTTTCTCTCTCCTGTATGGGGATCGGTTGTGTTGTGGAGGTAGTAATAACTGGCACGCACTTTTTTGAGGTTTTTAAAAGAAACTCTGTTTGTCTTCAGCCAATAATGGATTGTGGACTGGGTAGTCTGAAACATCCGAGATAGATCCGCTTTGCTCATATCATATTTATACGCGATCCAACGGATCATTTCAGACACAGGAAGATCGTCAGAGAGCTCGATATCGGGTTTCACTACTGAGATTATCGGCTACGTACAGCTATTTTTGATAAGTTTTTTATTCCCATTCGATGGTCGCCGGAGGCTTGCTCGACACATCGTAGACGACCCTTCCGATCTCCGGTATAGAGTTCGTGATCCGTGCCGAGATTTCCAGAAGATCCGCTGTCGGAAAGGCAAATACATCGGCAGTCATGCCGTCTCGAGAGACAACCGCTCGGAGAGCTAGTACGTAGCCGTAGCGGCGAAGATCTCCTGCTACCCCCACAGAGCGAACCGGCAGAAGCACGGAGAAGGCCTGCCAGATCTCATCGTACAGAGCCCGTTCCCTGAGTTCCTCGATGAAGATGGAATCCGCTTCCTGCAACACGGTGACTTTTTCGCGGGTGACCTCGCCCAGGATGCGTACGGCCAGTCCGGGTCCGGGAAAGGGATGACGCCATACGGACCGCCGGGAGAGTCCGAGCCGTTCACCGAGTCTGCGCACTTCGTCTTTGTACAACCCGGACAAGGGCTCGACAAGCAAACCCTGCCGCCGTTTGTTCTCGACCAGGGGAGAGCGGACATTGTGATGGGATTTTATCACGTCCGCCTGCTTGCCCACTCCCTTGCCCGACTCGATCAAGTCTGTATAAAGAGTCCCTTGAGCCAGGAAGCAGCTCTCTATTCCGAGCCTGGAAATTTCTTGCTCATGCACTCGGATAAACATATCCCCGATCACCCGGCGTTTCTCTTCAGGATCGGTTACCCCTTCCAAGGCGGATAGAAAACGCTCCGAGGCGTCGATGATGTGCAGGTGCTTGGCACTGAGCTCGCAGAGGCGCTCCTCAACTTCTGTGGTTTCTTTCTTGCGCATCAAACCGGAGTCGATGTACATCAGATGCACCTGGTCGGGAGCCAGAGCCGACAGCAGCAGGGCCGCCACGACCGAGGAATCAACTCCGCCTGAAGTTAAAAGAAGAATCGATCGGTCGGCCACATCCCGCCTGATCCCGTCTGTAATGCTCTGTAAGTAGGTTTCTACGTTCCACTGTTTCCTGGCTTTGCAGATCTTCACGGCGAAGTTCTCAAGGATCCTGTCCCCGTGCTCGCAGTGCGTCACTTCGGGATGAAACTGCAGTCCGTAGACTAGCCTGTCTTGATGGACGATCAGGGCGGGAAGATCGTTCTCCGTGCTGGCCGCGATCCTGTAGCCGGGAGCGAGCCTGCGGATCGTGTCTCTATGGCTCATCCAGGATACAAAGCTGTCGGGGATTCCGTTAAAAAGGTCGGAACGCTCCCGCACCAAGACCTTGGCTCTGCCGTATTCGGTTTTCGGCAGGGCCGTAACCTCCCCGCCCTCGTCGTGAACAAGTCTTTGTACACCATAACAGATTCCCAGCACGGGTAAATCGAGGGAATGAACCAGGGGATCCGGTTTCGGTGAGTCGGGCTCGTATACCGAAAAAGGAGATCCGGATAGGATCAGCCCCCGTACTTCACTATCGACTCGGCCTTCGAGAGGTGTGTCACCGGGGATTACTTCGCTGTAGATGCCCAAATCACGAATTCGCCTGCCGATCAGCTGGGTGGTCTGGCTGCCGAAATCGAGGATCAGGATGGTGTCCATGGAGTTTTGCGTACTATCGTTTCACTGCGATTATGACCCACGGAAACCACCTCGACGGGAGTGTGCACATACTCCTCGACAAAGCGAACGTACTCTTTAGCCTGCGGAGGAAGCCCCTCGAAGCGACGGCAGGACTTCACGCTGCCCGGCCAACAGGGAAAGCTCTTCAGCACCGGTTGAGCCTTGTTCAAGAGCTCTATCGCCGCCGGAAAGTCCCTGCGCTCCTTGCCGTCTATGCTGTATGAAGTGCAGACTTTGATCTCCTCCATACCGTCGTATACGTCGAGCTTTGTCATGCAGAGGCTGTCTATGGAATTGCTTCGGCAGGCGTAGTCGAGAGCAACAAGGTCGAGGTAGCCGCAGCGCCGGGGCCGCCCCGTGGTCACGCCGTACTCCCTGCCGATCTCGCGGATCGTGTCACCGAGCTTTCCGTCCCTCTGCTCCGTGAACTCGGAGGGAAAGGGACCGTTTCCAACCCGGGTCGAATAGGCTTTGAAGACACCGATAACCCTGTCGATGCTGTGCGGTCCTACGCCTCCACCGATCGCCGCACCGGCGGCGCAGGACATGCCGGAAGAAACAAAGGGATAGGTGCCGATATCAAGGTCCAGCAAGGTGCCTTGAGCGCCCTCGAAGAGGATGTTTTTATCTTTGTTTTCGAACAGGTATTTCGATACATCCACAATCATCGGTCGGATTCGTTCACGATAGGGCTCGAGAGCTTTCTTTTCCTCTTTCTCGAGCCTGTCCCAAACCGCGGAATCGAAAAGATCGGCGACGCGTATTCCGTCTCGTTCCGCTTTCAACCCGTACGTTATTCCGATACCACGGCCCGTGGTCCCGATGGGTGTTCGCCGCTGAGCGTCTTTTTTCTTGTCCAGCTCCTTGTAGCTAGGCAGCACAATGTGGGCGCGATCGGACAACAACACCCTGCCCTGCCAGTCGATCCCCTCCTTTTCCAGATTGGACAGTTCCTCGAAAACAGTTTCTAGGTCTACGACCATTCCAATGCCGAGAACCGCCAGCTTTCCGGGAGTGATGACGCCCGAAGGGATCAAGTGCAGCTTAAAGGTTTGCTCTTGGATCACGACGGTATGACCTGCGTTCGCCCCTCCCGAATAACGGAGCACGATGTCCGCCTCGTCGGCGAGAAAGTCGACGATTTTCCCTTTGCCTTCGTCTCCCCATTGGGCTCCAATCACTACAAGTTTCATGATGGTACCGCCTTCTTATAATCGAACAGTTTGGCTTGTCCCGCTGATGAGAGGAGTTTCCACGAGCTTGCCGTCGACAAGTGCCTTGAGCTTGGCCACCTCTTTCTTCAACTCTCCGATAACCTCTCGGACGTGGTCTGCAGCCTTACTGTTTTCCAGGGTGACATTGTGGATCTTATCGAGGGAGTCGCTCACCGCTCTGTTTGCTCCCGTCTGTTCCTGGACTGCTGTATTCAAGCCCTTCACGTAGTCGGCGTATTGTCCCAAATCATTGTTGATCCTGTCGAAAATCTCGCCGGCTTTCCGCGAGGACTCACCGCCGACATCGATCACCTTCTCCATCTGCTTGACCAAACGGCTGATCTCTCCCGCGGTTTCTGCAGACCTTTCCGCCAGGGTGCGTATCTCGCCGGCCACAACAGAGAAGCCCGTGGACTCATCTCCGACACGGGATGCCTCGATTGCCGCGTTGAGAGCGAGAAGATTGGTTTGATCTGCAATCTCGTTGATCAGATCGAGGGAAGAATCCATGTGTTCCGCCACTTCGTGGATGTCGGATATCTCGGCGATCATTCTATGCATCGTCTGGTTACCACGGGTGGAGACATCAAGGGTTTGTCTAATTGACTGCGCCGACCTGTTTGTCGACTCGGTGATGCGCCCCATCGCTGCTTTCAGGTTTTCCGCAGAGGAGGCAATCTGCTCGATGCTCTTGGCCTGATTATGCGCCCCCATGGACAGGGTGTTGGAAATTCTCTCCAAATTGTTTACGAACTCGCCCAGATTCATCACCGATATCTGTACGATTTCCATAGCCATACGCTGTCTGCGGGAGGAACGCAGCAGATCGTCAGTGACGAAATGCTCCCTGAACAACCTGGCGAACGACCTCACGCTGGCCCAGAGCACAATACCGGCTACGAACAACGCTGCCGGCAGATAGACAGAGTACCCGGTTCCTGATTTTCTGTCTGACATCAGCAAGTAGACAGCCACTACAAATCCCGAAGCTGCAACGGAACAAATCGTCGAATTGATCGTATGAGACGGCTTCAATTTCGCCAGAGAAGCTACTAGCGGAATGAAAAAGTAGATCTCGGCAAGTACCCGTAGAACACTGCCTATACCGCCGGCGGGAAAGGAAAGGAACAAACCGAAAAAAACCGCGGCACCGAGGGCGTCGATCACCGCGGATAGATGTCCGATACGTTCGGGAAAGGAATCTTTCCGCGTCAAGCGCAGAATGAAGGCCGAATATCCAACAAGAAGAATCAGGCAGAGTACGGCGAGCAGATGATCCAGGGTCAATGAAAAAAGGGGCTCTTTAAAAACAACAAAGAAAGAGAAAAGCCCGAGGATGTAAACGATCCGCAGCACAGCTGTCCTGCGCTCGATCTTTGTCACCTGGGCAACGACGATTCTCCGGACCCCCTCTATCATAAGTTAATATTTATATGATATCTTCATTTTTGTAAACTGCCCTCGGCATTACGACAAGCAGGGAGTAAATGCGATGCCTGAGGGTGAAAGAGTGGAAAACTGTTTGTACCCCGTGCAGTCCCGGCGGCAATAAAGCTTCATGAAAGATAGGGATCTGAGGGATCTCTTTGAACAAGCTCTGGAAGCGGGGCGAAACCGCGATTACCCGCGGGCCATCCAGCTTCTCAACGAGATCCTGGTGAAGAGCGACAGGATGCCGGAAGCACTCCTGTACCTCGGCAGAGCCTATCACGCCAGTGGAGACTTCAATCGGGCTGTTCGTGTTCTGCAATTTTACATCAAAGTCGAGCCCGATTCCGCTGAGGGTCATTTTTTCATAGGCCGCGCTTACTTCGCCCTCGGCCTGCTCGACCATGCTCTTTCCCACCTGAGGGTGTCTATACAATACAACGATTCCTTTACCCCCGCCCTGGGGCTTCTCGGTCTTACCTTACTCAAACAGGGCCGCTCGAAAACGGCGGTCGATGTCTTCGAGAAAGCCCTGCACCTCGATCCCGACAATTCAAATCTTTTCACAGGATATCTCAACGCCCTGCTTACCTACGCAGTCCGGCTGTTCTACAGGCAGCAATACGAGGAGGCCAAAGACACGCTGCTTTTCATCCGCAAACACAGACCGGACAGCCTGGTGGCGCATCTGTATCTGGCCAGTATCTTCAGGGAACTCGGCGATTCCGGCCTCTCACTCTATCACTTTGAAAAAGCTTCCCACCTGGCCCCTAAAGATCCTGTTTTATATCTGCAGAAGGCTGTAATTCATCTTCAGCAGGGCAACAATCCTTCAGCGTACGAAGAGATGTCCCGGGCCATGGATCTGCTGGGAAAGGATTCGGTCTCCGTAAAGGATATCCAGAGCCTTCTCCGGCTCATGACGGTTGTTCTTTTCCAGAACAGAAAATACAGGCAGGCGATCGAGTGTGCACGCCGAGTTCTCAGGCGCTCCTACCATGACGCCGACATGCACGCCATCATGGCTGAATGCTTCAGGGAGCTTGGCGAGCTGAGAAAGGCGAAAAACCACTACCTCAGGGCTTTGGAGCGAAGAAGGGAGAAACTGGAGTATAACTACGGTCTAGTGGCTGTTCTCTGGGAGAGGCGGGAATACGCCGAGCTTGGCCAGCTGCTGGGGCGGATTCTCAAAATCAATCCCGACGATGAGATCGCTCTTTACTACAGGGCATTGTGTCTGCCCTTTCTCGATAATAATTACGAGAAGACAATCCCGGTTCTGCAGGATCAAATACGACAAAGCGGACCGGATCCGAATTTGATGCAGGTTCTTGGGCAGGAATACCTGAAGGCCGACCTTCCAGAGCTGGCAAAAGGCTGGTTTCAGAGAACGCTGGGAAGGATCGAGGACCACGAACAGGCTCTTCTCCGACTTATCGAGGTATACGAAATTCTAGATAAAAAAACAGAGCTTGGCCGGACTTACTCGAGGTATCTGAAAAGCTATCCCGAGGATCTCGAATCCCGCAAACGGTACGCCCTTTTACTATACGAACAGGGAAGCTTTGCAAAAGCAAGCCTCGAGCTCGAGATTATCCTTCCCCACGAACCGAAAAACGCGAGCTTTCGATTAATGTTGGCGCACAGCTACAGAGAATCGCAGAAGTATACGGAAGCGATTCTCCTGTATCGCGAGCTCCTCCTCGAAAATCCAAAAGCAATCGATCTTGTCCGGCCTCTGGTTACCTGTCTGGAGGAAAACGGAGGCCAGGAGACCGCAATTGCAGTGCTGGAAAAAGCGGTCAAGCTGTTCAAAAAGGACTGCTGGCTGCAGTTTCGCCTGGCAACCCTTTACACAGAGAAAAGGGAATTTGAAAAGGCAGCGAAGGTCTTTCGAAACCTGATCTCGCTCGATCCGGAGCACTGGCAGGCCCATGATAGCTTGGGGAGGATTTACAACCGCATGGGCAACAATCAGTTCGCAGAACGCTTTCTAAAGAGGGCGAGAAAACTGAAAGAGGCAGCGGCCGGGGCTAAAGACAAGAAAAACGATTGAAAGAATGGACCAATATACCGTTCTTAACTAAAGAGACTGTAATAGCAGGAGAAAAACATGTCTGTAAAAGCACTCGATCTTTTCAAAGCCTACGGTGAGGATAAGCTCCCTCAGATGGGAGGTTATATCATATCATCTTTCTTTCAGGAAACATCCGCCTACTCAAAATATGAGGTGGTGGCCTACAACAGCGTCAAAGCCATCTATCCGACCCAGGAGGGCTTGACCTTCCAGGCAGACGGAAACAAGCTTTTTGTGCTTTCGGAGCCGGCCAACTACATGAAGAAGTATGTTGAGCCTTACACCCGGAACACCGAATACCAGATCCCCCACCGCTTCAGTGAAGTTGAAACTGTAGTAGCCCATAACCAGACCCGCGTCATGGTAAGCCGTCAGCCGGTAATGACCTACTCTTCCTTTACAATTCTCAAGCCCACGGGAATCAACTTCGCTTTGATCTTCTACAATCAGGCAGATGTGCTTGAATCGATAAATGAATTTTTCAAGAAAACCCTCAGCGGAGAAGCCGGGGTACCAAAAACAGATGCATCCAAAGCAGCCAAACTGATCAATCAGGGACTTCAGAAGTTCACGATTTGGCAGGACGTTCCCGGCTAGAGTCCTACGCTCAGACTATTTCCCGTTTCCAGACGCCTCTTCTATGTTCACCTGTGCGATCGTCAAGGCCGCAATTGGTACCGAGTACGAGGAACAGGAAACGTAGTTCAGCCCGGCCTCCATGCAGAAGCGGATGTTTTCGGGCACGGCGCCATGTTCCCCGCAAAGCCCGGCTACCAGGTCCGGTCGGGTCAAGCGGCCGCGGCGGGCGGCCAGTTCGATAAGCTCTTTCACATAGGTGTTGAGGATCTGGAAGGGATTTCCATCCAGAACGTCGAACTGGGTGTAGTCAGGCATAAACGAGTTGAAATCGTCGCGTGACAGACCGAGCGTTGTCTGGGTCAAGTCGTTGGTGCCGAAAGAGAAGAACTGCGCGTAGCGGGCGATGTCGCCTGCCCCTAAAGCAGCCACGGGCAGCTCGATCATCGTACCGATCTTATAATCCAGCTGTTTTACCTTCATCGATTCCCGCACTTCCTGCTCTACATCGATCAGGCCGCGGATGAATCCTCCCTCGATCTTCTTCCCGTATATCAGAAGCTTCAACTCGCTCTCGTTCATGATAATCGGGATCATGATCTCCGGGTGAACAGGTACTCCTTCCTTCTGCAGCGTGTACACGGCCTCGAAGATGGCTCGAACCTGCATCTCATAGATCTCTGGATAGGAAACGGCGATGCGACAGCCCCTGTGCCCCAGCATCGGATTGAACTCTGCCAGGCTGTCACAGCGAGCACGGATCTCCCTTTCCGGAATTTTGCTTCCCTTCTGGCCTGCGTTGACATAGGCGACGAATTTCTTCATCTCCTCGTCGTTGTGAGGGAGAAACTCGTGCAGGGGAGCATCGAGAAGGCGTACCGTGACCTCGAAGGGGCTCATCGTCTTGAAAATCTTGTAAAAGTCTGTCTTTTGAAAACCCTGCATTTTCTTCAGGGCTGCTTTTCGCTGCTCCACGGTATCGGAGAGAATCATCTCGCGGAAGAGGTTTATCCGTTTCTCCTGGAAAAACATATGCTCGGTACGGCAAAGTCCTATACCGGCGGCGCCAAAGCTCTTGGCAAGGGCCGCGTCCCGCGGAGTATCGGCGTTGGCGCGCACGTGAAACGCTTCTGTCTCGACATACTTGCGGACCAGTTTGTTGAAATCGAGGAGTCCCGATTCTTCGGGATCCGGCTCGATGAGCTCGGCGGTTCCCAGGTAGATGGCGGCATCTCCATAGTAGGGCACGTTGAGGGTCAGGTACTGCCCTTCTTTGATGGCAACCTCGTCGATGGTGGCCTTGCTGCCCCGGATTTTGAGCTCGGGTTTCACCAGGGAGACCTTACCGTACTGTCGCGCTACGACCGAGGCGTGGGCCGCATAACCGCCCTCGCAGGACAGCACTCCCGTAGCTACCTCGATGGCCTTCACATCCTCTGCGAACGTCGCCGGCATGCAGAGGATCAACCTGGTATCCTCGCCCTTCAGCTGGGCATCTTTGTAGGCATCCATAAGAGCTTCCGTGGTAAAGAAAACCCGTCCTATAGCGGCCCCCGGCGCGCCGGCGATTCCCCCTTCCAAGGCTTTCATCTTGGTGACCGAAGCGGAATTGATCACCGGGTGCAGTATTTCATTGAGCTGCTGGGGCTTGACCGTGGAAACCACGTACTTGTCATCCACAACCTTGCGGCTGTGCAGGTCGAGCAGGGTCTGGATCTCCGATTGGGTGGATTTTGTCATCACCGCCCGCTGATCGATCAACCAGAGCTTTTTGTTTTCGATTGTAAAACGGATCGAACGGATCTCTTTGAAGTGATCCTCCACGGTTCTCGCTATCTTTTCGAGCTGACTGAAATATTTCTTTTCGATGCTGCTGATGTCTTTTCCAGCCGCTCCTATGGAGTCGAATGCGCTTTGATAGAACTCGCCCTGAAGCATTTTTTTGCCGGTGACGATGTTGCGGGTGTAGAAATTCCCGCTGGCCGAATCCTTGCCGTAGTTGCCGTATACCATCGGTTGGATCAGCAGCGCCGTGTCGTTGTTGTTCATCTCGTCCAGAGTGAGCATATAGCTGACACGTTTCAGGGCGATTTCCAGCTGGTCGTAGGCATCTCCTGAGAAAAAACCCTCGGGCAGAAGGGGTAGGATCTCTTTTACGCTGGCCTCCCGCTCTCGGGCTGTCATCTTGCCGGACAGCTGCTTGTCCAATTTGTCTGCAGCTTCTCTGATCTTCTGGGCGTATTTTTCCTTGTTCTCCATCTCTGCTATACGGGCCTCGATTTCCAAGCTGCCCTTGCAGAGAAATTGTACTTCGTGATGTCCGAAGTTCCCGCCCACGAATTTAATGAAGCCCGGAAGGGTGTTCTCGACCAGTCCGTAGTTGTGCAGGGTCGGGTAATGGGTGATCACCAGGCTGGGGCTGATGACGATCTTGACGAGCATCGGATTTTCAGGATCGCCGAAGCGCTTGCCCGTGCCCGCTTCCAGTTTCTTGAAAAAGCCCTGCAGGGCACTCTTCAGGGATCTATCGGCGAGATCCGAGGCAATATCGGAATCTATAACGAATCCGGGTAGAATGGGCAGTTTGAGCTCGGCCAGCTCCATGGCCCGCCGGCCCCGGATACCGATTTTATTGAGCACATCTTCCTTGTTTACATATTCCTTATCACTGAAAAAGTAGACGTTTCTCTTCATCTTGAGTACCCCTCGACATCAGAACAGGCTCAGAACGGTATTAACAGGAAACCTCAGGAACGCTTCGAAAGCCGGACTGGCTCCCTGCCTGAGGTACCTCTGAAGCTTGGCCACATCTTTGATATCCTCTCCGGCGATGGCGATCATGATCGTTGAGCCGTGCTTGACCTTGCCCCACTTGAACAGGGTATTGATGTCATGGATGCGCTCGCCTTCGTAGAAGATAAAAACCTCCAGACCCGGATATTTGGCGTTATAGCTCTGGATGACCTTCTTCCAGGCCTCGACATTCCCATTATGGAAAAGCTCGTTGGAAACGGGAATCGAGTACATGGGGGTCATCCTTCTTTTCTTCACCGGTACCGCGGCCACAGGTGCTGCAGCCGGTGCAGCCGGCTGAGGTACAGCCTCCGCCTTAACAGCTGCCTTTGCTTTGGCCGGCGCTCTGCCGGGCTTCTTCGCAGGCCTCGGCTTGCGCGGAGCCACGGGTTTTGGAGCTTTCCATTTGAACTTGCCCTGCATCAAACTGGTTGGTGTTTTTACCTTGGTTCCCTCGAGAATACCGATCATCGCCTCAATCGCCGTATCGTACAGGCGCTCGCTCTCCTTGGCTGTCAGGGTCCCGCAGTAGATCGTGATCAGTTCGTTCCTGCGCAGGCTTTGCACACTTTCCCAGTGTTGCTTGTTCTTCGGATTTATAAGCGTCAGGCCTAGATCCGGATGGTAGTAGGCGAGAATAAGATCCACCGCGTTCCACTGCCCCGTTGCCTCCACGATAGTGTCGAACTGCTCTATATTGCGGCCCAGGTTGTGGGACCGGACAGCGTAGTTGTATTTCGGATGACTTACCAACAGAGCGTTCAAAATCGGTCCGATCTGATTGGTCCGGATATTTTTGTCGTCCAAAAGGTTGTTGAGCAAGTCCGCCAGGTTCATCCTGCCCTCGAAATCGGGCAGTATTTCGTTGACAGCCTTGAAATGCCTCAGCGAGCGATTGAAGCCCTCCCGAGTGCTCAATCCAACGTACTCAAATACAGCTTGTGCCATCATCACCCCCTCGTCCCGGGTTTCATCCGACAGTTCCCTGCCGGCAAAGCCCTGACACTCACCTTGAAATACCTATCTATAGCAACCTTCCGGCTGCTTTAAGAGTAGAATAAAATGGTGATCCCCCGCCTTTCCTGGCAGAGGATCACCACCTGTATGCATGGTATTAATTATATCTCTTTCAGTCCTGAAGATCCGCGGGGGCGCCCGCGTCCGCTGCTCTTCGGACGTCCGCGTCCGGAGCTCTTCGGGCGTCCTCGTCCTCGACCGGTGCCCCGGCCGGTGACATCGACTACTCCCTTGGGTGTCTCTGATACCTGCGACGCGGCGGTTTCACCGGTACGGATCATGTCCACGAACTGCTCGCCCGCTCCCGCTCCTTCTTCTTCCACACCCGGTTCGCCGAATGACATGGCAATGTCTTCTCGAACCGTCGAGCGTCGTCTGGAGAAAGCTGCGAAGGCGGCATCGGCGAAGCCCTTGGATACACCGAAGAGGAACTCGTTCAGCACGTTGGCCATACCGTCCAGGGTCGCTCTCTTCTTCTTGATCGATGTGATGTCCACGTCCATGATCAGCCCCGGCTGAATGTGGTACGGATTGATCATGTAGTCGAACTTGTTGTATTCCGTCTCCATGTACTGCAGGCGTTCTTCGGCAACGCGCCGTTGAATCGGGTACTTGTACTCGTAGACCTTCTGCAGTTTCTCCCGCATAAGGATGATCCGCCTCTTTACCTTTTCCTTTTCAGGCAGGTAGGTGCGGTTCATACGCTCCACCTCGGTATCGCCGGGTACCACGAAGGTCACCTCGTCCCATGTCTTCTCGATGTCCTCGTACATGGGATCCCCGGTAAGGGCCTTGATCTTCCTTTTGATCTTGTTGCGTTTTCTCTTGGCCAGATCCTTGAAGTCCACGATTCCCTTCATGAACTTGGAGTCCTCGTAGACCATGTCCAGGACATCCCAGAGGTGCTGGACCTCGACCTCGAAGCTCTTCATCTGCACGTCGAAGGACTTGCGCTCCTCTAACAGTTGAGCCTGGTCGTAGTACTTCAGGCGGATCGAGTAACGCTCGTCCGGCAGGTGAGCCGCATCGGTGTCCTCGTACTCCCGAATAATCAGCTCGCGAGCGTTTTTGAGGTTCTCGATGTACTGATAGCCCATCTTCGAGGTATCGAGGATCGAGGTGATCGAATTGATCGAGGTGTTGAATCCTCGGTTTCTTATGTTTTCCAGGTCGATGATCTTCTTCAGGTTTTCCCGGATGTTGACCGGATCGTACTCTTCCGGATCGATCTCGGCGCGCAGGCCTTCGATGCGGTCCATCAGGCTCTTGGCAAAGAAGGTATAGCGTTTGCTCTTGGGATCGTCCTTGTCGTCGGAGGTGTACTTCTCCACCCTCTTCATCTTCTCGAAGAGGATCTCTCCGTCGGACAACTCTTCGCGACCCTCGTCGATGATCTGCTCTTTCAGATGCTCGATCTCCCTATCGATCAGGTCTAGAATGTGTTTCGAGAGCATGTCCTTGATCAGGTACTCCACGGTGACCTGGTAGTGAAAGATCGGGCTGATCAATTCGGAGTCGAGGATGTTCACCGACAGCTTGACGTCGGAAACCGTCTTGGGTTTGTAGTTGCTGTCTTTGAAGGAACATTTGACGATCGAATAGGCGTTCTGGCCCCGAACAAAAGCGCCAACATCTGTTTTCTGCCGCAGCAGGCTGTTGGTCAGGGTCTCCAGATCGTTCACTCCCCGCTGGATATGCCCGTGGAGGTGCCCGTACATGTTGACGATCGATTTCTCGATCTCACCCGTGTTGAACTTGTCCATGCCGCCGATCTGATCGAGAAGAGCTGCGATTTCCTTGGGGGTGTAGCGGGCCAGGGTCTGCATCTCTTCCTTGTCAACAAAGTTCCTGACCTTCTTCACCATCTCGTCTTCCGCAGTCACATTGTAGCGGTTGAACATGTTTTGGTAGTTCTGGTTGTAGTAGTTGTAGATCTTCTCCTTCAAACCGCCCATCACAT
>CAYMGP010000090.1:0-2140 GCA_964390045.1 uncultured Spirochaetaceae bacterium
TTCTCTCACGAATCCCCGTTGTTCCAATCGATCGAGTAACTCGAGATAGACATCTTCCTGCAAAGCTGGTTCTCGGGAGAGGATCCACAAGGTATTCATGTCCGGTGTCGTGACAACAGCCCATCGGTAGTCCTCGTCCAGTTCGATAATTAGGTAATCGGCGTTGAAGAGGCGGTAGAAGCGCACCTTGAGCCAGGCGTTCGTTGCGTCGATCGGACAGGCAAAAGCCCGGACCGTTTGGTTGCGTTTTCCTCCCACCTCGTCGGCCCAGCAGTCGTTCCTGACCTCGATACGCCCGTCATCGAGGAGGGTGTACTTCGCAGTGGAAAGCCGACATTCTTTTCTCTGGAAAAAATGAGGATATCGGGCCACCTGGTACCACAGACCGGTGTAACGCTCCAGGTCGACAGAGAGCACCGTATCAGGAGCCTCGCCGCGTCCGCCGGCGGAGACACATCCGGATAAAATGATAAATAAGCAGAAAAGAAAGAGCATAAACAAACGTCTTTTCAAATCGACTATTCTCCGGATCATAGTGTACCGATAATCCGGCTGAGTTTACAGGCCCGTCTCTGCTGCACGTCCCATCTCGTCGGAATGGGGATTCTGGGCATCGGGCTCGCCGTAATCGATGGCCGGCTTCTTCGCTTCCTTCTTCGGCGATCTGGACTTGATCGCCAGAGCGGCCAGCAGGGCAATTAGTACGATAGAAGCCCAGGCGAACCAGTCGCCAAGGTAGCTGTACAGCGTGCGGTTTCCCCGGATCGGTACATCGGCGAGCATCAGCCGGTCAGCGGTCATGAAATAATCCTGGCGCGTCAGCACCGTTCCTCTGGAATCTGCCGCCACGGAAGTTCCTTCGTTTACCTGTCGGATGACCGAGTATCCCCCTTCGATTCCACGAAGCAGAGCCGGTTCTGTGTGGAAGGGGCGGATACGTGCGGAGTCATACCCGGGCACGAGCATGATGTCGGTGCCCGCTTTGGCAGCCTGGCGCAGGAAGCCGGGAAAATCCATGTCGAAGCAGATTGCGGCCGCGACGGTGCCGTAGGGGGTTTCGACGGTCTTGATTGCCCCATCCGATTCTACCGGCAGCCAGGATTTCGTCTTCTGGTAGGTGAAGGCCAGCTCTCCCTCGGGAGTGAACATCAGCACCTCGTTGTAGTTCAGACTGCTCCCGTAGCGCAGCTCGAGGATCGCCGGGGCGAAATACACTCCGTTTGTTCCGGCGAAATCCCTGGATCGGGAAACGAAGCGTTTCAGCTCATCCTCAGGAACCACCCCATTTCCTTCGGCCCAGAAAACGATTCCGGCTCCGGACTGCACAGCCCTGGTGCTCTGCCTGAAAAGCTCGTTCTCGATCCCCCGCATCTCCGGCTTGTGTTTTTCTACTTCCTCTCTCGGCGTGCCGTTATCGAGCAACGCCCAATAGTCCCGCGGATGCTCGACTGTGATCCCGGCTACCCGTACCGTTTCCGCCGCTGCAGGATTGGTGGCGATGCGGGCGGATCCATAGACGATGAACAGAAGTGCAGCACCCGTGAAAAGGGCAATCGGGTTGTGAGCAAGGCGGGCGATGCCCCCGCCACGGACAAGCCTCAAATCAAAACCGTTCTCCCAGGCTGCATTTACGATCGAAGCAAACCAGGCGATGAGAAAGGAAACGCTCCAGATGCCGGTGATCGACAGGGCCTGAGCGATCGTAGTGAAGGCGAACTGGGTAGAGGCGGTGGAGAACAGAGTCCCGAGAGGTGTGAACCCGAGGAGGTAGTCCATGGTTACATAGGCGGCGGGGAAGACCAGGGTCGATCCGATTCCTGCGAGGCGCGGAGACAGGGCCCTGTCGATGTAAAGCACCAGGATCAGGGGCAGCGGAACCACCACCGGAAGGATGATCTGAGTGATGAGGGAAAGGTCCCAGGCGCCGATCATGTTCGTTAGAAACGCGGTGTACAGAAAGGGCAGCGCGAGCAGGGGAACGTACCACTTCTCCTGATTCCGGAAAAAGCGAAGCAGAAACACAGGGGCGATCCAGGCCGCTGCCGGGGCGCTCCAGCGCCAGCCGATGAACGCGTAGGCCGCCGATCCGAGAGCCAGCCAGAGCAGATCGAGTCCGAATCCATTTGTTTTCTTTGACATC
>CAYMGP010000090.1:2240-6012 GCA_964390045.1 uncultured Spirochaetaceae bacterium
AGGTCGGGGAATCCCGATTTATTGGCCCCCGGATTCTCGCTGAGTCTAGCGAAGATGGCGACCAGATGTTCCCGGGGGATAGTGCGCACACTTTTCTCTACAAGTTTCCGCGGCAGGAACTTCCAATGCACCAGGTCGCAGGCGACTGCCTCCTTGCGATCGTAGAGCTCGAGAAGTTCTTTGGGCCAGGACGGAGAGTTCTCAATATTCTTGAGGCGTTCTCCGATCAGTCGAGCCCGCCGCCGCCGAAACTCGGGCAGGAACAGATCTCGAGGGCCGCGCTGATAGCGGTTGAAGAAGGTCCCGGGCAGCGCCAGGAACACGATGTCCCAAAAGGCCAGGCCGAAAAGGCCGTTCCAAAGCTCGTTCTCGGCGTGATAACCGCCGAAGCCCTGCTTCCGGAAGTGATGCAATACGGTTTCTTCGATCCCCGACTGCGGATCGTGCTCCAATTCAAGAGTTTGCACAGGCATTTGAACATACTCCGCCTTCGGCGGCGGCATTCCAAGTTTCTGACAGAGCTTGCGCAGGTAATGTTCGGCGAACTCCGGTTCCGCCTCTTCCCAGGGATCATTTGCTATCGTACGACACAGTTCGAGGGCTTCTTCAAAAGTACCGCGACGTTCAAGAATTCGGACTTGCCGTTCTCTCGAGGGAGGCAGAGGGCTGAGCCTGTACAGGTGAAGGGCTTGGCTATCGTTGCCAATCCGTTCCAGGTGGCGGGCAACTCCATTGATAAGGTGGTTCCGCATGCGTCGCAGCCCCGGATCCTCTTCAACGGCCCCCAATTCCGGAAGGTGTTCGATCAGTGAGAGCAGCGCGTTCGAGTCGATTTCGTCTACCGTCCGTCCCTGCACCATCTGATAGAAAGCGTTGTTCAACTCGATCAGCAGGAAGGTATGCTCCAAGACCTTCCGGGAATGAAATAAACGGTCCTTCTTTCGGATCTTATAGGACTCGTAGCGTACGTGACCCAGGTCTGTTACGACGAACTCACTGAGATCCTGGTAGAGGTTGCCGAAGAAGAGCAGTCGATAGATCAGGATCTCTTTCTCTCTTAGGGGACAGTAGAGGTGAAACAGGCCGCGCAGATATTTCCGGATCTCGCTCTCGTTGGGGAAGGCGAGAGCCAGCTCCACGAGCCGGTTTTTAGGCAGTGCTTTGAGAGCGCTCAGCGAAATATCGGGAGGCGAGTCCTGACCGCAGCAAACGATGAGTTCGAGGAGCTCGTGTTTTCTCAGCAGATGCAGCTCCTCGGAAAGCTCGTACGCTCCGTCTTGCTCGAGGAATCCTTTCGCGGCCAGCTCCTCGGCTGCTGATTCGACAGCGGATATTTCGCTGTAACTGAGCGTATCGCTGCGGAACAATGGACCTTTTCGTGATATCAAACGTACGTACAAACGCCGAGCATCTATGGACAGCAAGGCAAACGCCCGGGAGAAGCTTTTTTCCTCTGGCCTCAAGATGTCGCTGTACTGCCTGCCGACGAAGTCTAGAATTGTCTGGAAATTGTCCAGGTAGTACCCGACAGGTAGCTCTTGCACTTCGACTCCCCACTATTATATTGATCCTAATAGTAACACATGCCTCTCCGTTTCTGAGAAACATCGAGCTAGGGCGGATAGGGGCTACTCTGATATCAGGTGTTCGAGATATTTTTTAGGTGAACCTTTTGTCTTTCTCAGCTGTTTCAGCACCTTCACGGTTGCCTTGAGATCCCGCTCCTTCACTTCGTAGAGCTTGTAGAAGAGTTCCAGATCCCGGGTGTAACGTACAAAGGACATGATATAGGCGTTGTTGGCAGGAACGCCCTCGAAGCTGCGGAAGGATTCTGTTTGAAAGAGCTGCTCAGCCTCGGAGCGCAGTTGTTGGTTGAACTCCTCCACGCATCGCAGCTTCTCGGACTGGATAACCTTTTGATCCCTTTCGCTGCGGTAGATCCGGTCCAGCTTGTTGTACAGTTCGATCATCCGGTCGCCGTATACGTTCCAGTCATGCAGTGAGGCCAGTGCCAGACGGTAGGCTTCGGAGTCCAGTCCATAGTGATTCCGGAGGAAGGCCTGGGCTCCCTCCCGCCCCACAAAAGTGGCCAATTCCTCATTGAATTGGATTTCGTTCTTTATGAATATCGTGGCATGGGTCTGTTCGTGGATGATCAGATCGGCCAGGGCGAAGGGGGAGTATTCGGTCATGAAGTTGTAGATCGGGTCGGAGAAAAATCCCAGGGTGCTGAAGCCGTCCACCTGCCGAATCCAGACATCCAAGCCCTTGCTCTCGAGCCTCGAAGCTTCGCGCTCGGCATCTTCTCGTTCATAGAATCCCTTGTATGGGAAGTACCCGAAGATGGGAAACCACCACCTGTGTGGCGTAAAGGAATCGGGGGCGCAGGCGGTAACCACGTCGACTACGTAATCCCTGTCCAATTCCAGGTAACGGGTGTAGTTCCTGTTTTCCTCCAGACCGATCTCTTCTACGGCGTAGCGACGGATCTCTTGGACGGTGCGCAGCATGGCCTCTTCGTCCCGGCCGGCCGAATTCGCTGCCAGGATCTTTTCGATAGAGCGAGAGCGTGCGTTGTAACTCAGGAGGTATGTCCCCTGCTTGAGCAGATAGCAGCCGCCGAGCAGGAGGATCGGGCAGAGAAAGATGAGTTGTACGATGAGTCGTTTCACTGGTTTTGAGGGAATTGTAGTCGTAATAACGCGCTGCGGGAAGACGGTTACTATACGGTCACGCTCGCTCTCGACGATTTAGTCCACCTGTTCGGGCGCGAGATGATGCCAGCCTCGGGATCGAAGGGCCGAGTCAGGTCGACTTTAACGGCGTTGTCGGGATGGTGACAGAAGTTGCACTTCGCAGAGAAAATGGGAGCAACCTGAGCGGAGAAGCTCGCCCCCACAGGGGTTTTAACGACCTATGCCCCATGGTACGCTCCTTTCCTCTGGAAACCTGCAGTTCGAATTTCACTGTATTATTACGAAAAAGACAAAGGTATGCAATGTAGATAGGTGTACGTAGATGTACGTAGGTGGCAAAGTCGTGCCGAGACGGACGCCGAGCTTCTACTGCCTCGGTCTCACTGCACTGCGTGCCGTTTTATTTTTTTCGTAGTCGTCATCTCCATGGGCTGATCGAGAATGGTGAAGCGGTTGATCCGCTGGTAGGGGAGCAGCCGGGCGTTGACCTCGTCTACGATTCTCTGAATTTCAGAATGGACTACATCCTCGTGAACATCTTTCCACCCTTCCGCTCCGTCCGCTCCGAAGTGCTCGGCCGAAGGATAGATCAGCGCTTCGATACCCTCGGTTTTCATCCTGCTGTCCAATATGTATCCGCGCACCAGGATTTGCTCGATCTCTCCGTAGAGCTGAAACCTGTCTTCGAGCTCTTCCGGATACACATTCTTGCCGCCCTCCGTAACGATCAAGGTTTTTTTCCTGCCCGTGAGAAACAGATAGCCGTCTTTGTCGAAGTATCCCACGTCCCCTGTGAGGAAATAGCCGTCGGAGTCAAAGACTTCCCGGGTTGCCTGCTCGTTGTTGTAGTAGCCCTGCATGACCACCGGACCTTTGATGGCGATCTCCCCGCGTCCCTGCTCGTCCTTATCGAGAACGCGGATATCCACTTCTGGGATGGGCATGCCCACCGAGCGTTCCTTGTAGTGCTCTGTGGGTTGGAGGGTTACGATCGGAGAGGTCTCGGTCAGACCGTATCCCTGTACGAAGTCGATTCCGAGCTGGTTGAAGCGGCGGAAGGTAGTAGCTGTGAGCGG
>CAYMGP010000090.1:6112-13973 GCA_964390045.1 uncultured Spirochaetaceae bacterium
CTGACCATTCGCTTGCCGAAGACCACAGCGGCACCCGTGGCGATCGATTCGAGTAAAACCGAGGTCATGGTATAGGAGTGATGGATCGGCAGCAGGGCATAGAATACATCTTCATGGCCTACCGAGATATAGGTTTGGGACAAGAAGGTGTCGCTGACCAGGTTGGCGTGGCTGAGCATCACCCCCTTGGCGCTTCCCGTTGTGCCCGATGTAAACAGGATGGCCGCTGTCTCTTGCTCTCCAGGCCAGTCGATCCTGATCTCTCCTTCGGTTTTCAAATCGAGGATGTAGGCGGGTTTGCCCGGCGAAAGAGATATTTTGTGCCGGATGCCGCAGTTGTCTTTGTCGAAGCTGTCGTAACGTTCCTCGTCGACAAACAGCACGGGAGCGGCAACGGTTTGGATCAAACCGGCCACCTCCTCCACGGGAATCTGGTAGTCCAGCGGAACCACGATGGCGCCAGCGTACAGAACCGCCAGGTAGGCCACGGCCCATTCAGGAGAGTTCTTGCCCGTCACGCCGATTCGGTCGCCCCGCTTGACTCCCTTTTCCTGCAGGTAGGCGGCGGCTGTGTGTACGCGGTCCCTGATCTGAAAGTAGGTGAGGGAAAGGTGTTTCGGCTCGAAGGCGGCGAAGCCTCTTCTGTCCCCATGGCGGGAACAGGTTATTTTGAAAAGCTCGGGAATCGTCGGCCAACGGCCGTTGAAGATCCGGCCTCGATACGCATCGAGAAAATCCCAGGGTTTGCTCATAGGTCTTTCTGTACTTCAGATAGCGATCGTTCGTCAAGGAAAAAAAGTAAGGAATACACCTTGCCGCCCGAGCCGGGATCGAAAAAAGAGGGTTGGAGTGCCCCAGGAAGCTCCGCATTTGCTGGACATCCGACGTCGATGAAATATATTCTGATGCCTTATGGATGACCCTCTAAGTAGACAAGCACAACCGTTGACATACAGACGCATCTTCTGGTTCTGGATTCCCCTGGCCGCGATGTGGCTCATGATGGCTGTCGAACAGCCGCTCATCGCAGGCTTTATAGCCCGTATGAAAGAACCTGAGCTCAATCTGGCCGCCTACGGGGTGGTGTATTCGATTGCCCTGATCATCGAAAGCCCGATCATCATGCTGCTCACCGCCGGCACAGCCCTGTCCCGCGGAGGGCTGTCCTACCGGCGGCTGCTCCGTTTTTCCCACCTGCTCATCGTCGGGTTGACCGCACTGCATCTCCTTGTAGGACTTACACCCCTGTTCGATGTGGTTTTGCGGAGAATCATAGGCGCTCCCGAAGAAATCGCCCGGGTCAGCCGCGGAGCCTTTCTCCTTATGACTCCCTGGACCGCCGCTGTGGGCTACCGGCGCCTCTGGCAGGGGGTGTTGATACGATTCGGTAAAACCGGCGTTGTACCTCTGACCATCGCCCTTCGATTGGTCGTGAACGCCGCCGTTATGGCCGTTGGCTTCTCTGTTCATAGCTTCTCGGGAGCGTATGTTGCCGCTGCGGCACTGAGCTGCGGGGTCATCTCGGCCGCCGTCGCGGCGTACCATTTTGCCGGGCCTGTGGTGAAGGAACACTTACAAGAGCGCGGCGGGGAGCAGAACCCTTTGTCCTGGCGGGAGCTGATCGGGTTCTACGTGCCCCTCGGCATGACATCCCTGATCCTCCTATCAGCGCGTCCCATATTGACAGCGGCGCTGACCAGGCTTCCCAATGCCATGTACTCTCTGGCCGTTTGGCCCGTACTTCTCAGTGTGCTGTTCATGGGCACTTCCATCGCCATGTCTTATCAGGAGGCCGCCATCGCCCTGCTGAGCGATCGCAGGAGTATGAGAATGCTTCGTCGTTTTTCCCTGGTCCTGGCCGCCTCGCTGTCGGCTGTATTCTTAGTTTTTGCCGCCACACCTTTGTCTCGAATATGGTTCGAACGGGTCGCCGGGCTTTCAGCGGAGCTGGTCGGGCTGGTACGAGCTCCCATAGCGATCCTGGGTTTATTACCGGGCATCGGGGCGCTGATCTCCTGGCAGAGGGGAATTCTGGTTGCAGCTCGCCGCACACCGGTCATTACCCGGTCGGTATTACTGAATCTCATTGTGCTCGTGCTGGTGCTCGTCGTCCTGGGAAGCGCTTTGCCGGCATCCGGCCTGGTGATCGTAGCGGTTTCCTACGTGCTGTCCGTGTTCGTCGAATGGCTGTATCTGCGCTTATCAGGACGCAAGGTCCGCAGGCTTTTACTGACCCGCTACGGTGACAACTAATCCGCTTGAGCACGGCCTTAGAGACTGGGGTTGTTTTTCGCTGAAGAATCTGACGACGGTTCTTCCGGTTCCCTCTGAAATGTTGTACTGTATCGGAATGAGTACCGATAAAAAAACTCTCGTGGTTCTTTGGACCAGCGGCGATCGCGAAGTGGCTCTGAAGATGGTGTTCATGTATACTCTCAATGCCAAGCTCAGGGGCTGGTGGGAAGAGGTGATACTTGTCGTTTGGGGACCCTCGGCCAAGTTGCTGACGGAGGACAAGGAGCTTCAGGCCTCAATAGCTAAAATGCGCGAGGCTGGCGTGGTGCTTGAGGCCTGCAAAGCCTGTGCCGACCAATATGAGGTTTCTCCCGGCTTGGAGGCAATGGGGATCGACGTGAAGTACATGGGCACGCCTCTTACCGAGTATCTGAAGGAGGATAGGGCGGTGCTGGCCCTGTAGAATGGAATGGTAAAAGCGGGAGGCGCGCGGCGACCGTGTTCTTTGGCCGGCGAGCTTGGCAGAGTCCTGGCCGTCGCCGCCGCCGTCTGCAGCATTGGCCTCTTAACTCACTGCGCCTCGCTGCGGGACATTACACAATCTATCCGCAAACCAAGAGTGAGGATTACGGCGGTAGAACTAGAGGCGCTGTCTTTCTCGGGAGTGACTCTTCGCTTCGATGTACAGATAGACAACCCGAATCCGATAGGCATCGAGCTGAGTGGATTCGATTATGAGCTCGAGATAGAGAAGAATCCCTTTCTCAGCGGCGAGGTCGATCAAAAGTTGTCGATAGCAGCCCGAGGCCAGTCCGTTGTTCCGATCCCGGTTGACCTGGACTTCGATCAGCTGCTCAATACCTTCGCGGAGCTCGCCGGCAAGGAAGAAGCCCGATTGCGGCTTTCGGCGGGCTTTTCTTTCGACCTCCCGATAGTAGGCGAGGTACGCATTCCAGTCAGCTCGAAGGCAAGCGTGCCCATCATCCGGGTACCCAGGCTCGAGGTAAGCTCTTTGCGGCTGGAACACATCTCCCTCTCAGGAGCGAATCTAGTGCTGGACCTGGAGCTGGAGAATCCCAATTCCTTCGCAGTATTTATAGAATCATTGGAGTACCGTTTTCAGGTAGAGGACAGGGACTGGGCATCCGGGTTGAGGCAGGAGGCGGTCCGACTTCCTAAACGCAGGCCGGTTACTATGGAGGTTCCCATCAATCTGGATTTTTTTGCGGTGGGGGCTGCGGTTTATGAATCGATTATGAGTGGCGAGGCATTGCGCTACAAGCTCGCTGCAAACGTCGAGGTGGGAACAGAGCTGGCGGTCTTGAAAAAAGCGTCACTTTCTTTCCAGAAAGCGGGGCAGCTGCGCATAAAACGCTGAGCGTACACTATTTCCCTTGACAGCGATACCATAAAGTACTATAAATATGTATAGTATTTTATGATTATCGCCGATCTTTCAATCATTCCAGGCTTAAACCGGGCTGCGAAGCTGATTTCTGAAAATCCTGCTGATCGACAGAGCAGGGGCTTCAACCTCAATGCATTGAGTGGGCGGGTGATCGAACTGTCCGCTCCGGAAAACACGGCCTGTATTACTCTGTCCTGTACATTGATTCTGGAAGCCCAAAAATCAGGCCTTGCTGCGGTCTGGATTTCAGCTTCCTCCGATACATTCTTTCCTCCCGATTTCCATGCCAACGGTGTGGAGCTTTGCGCCTTGCCCGTAGTAACAGTCCCGGGTGCCCGCTCCGCAGGCAAAGCGGCGGATTGGCTGCTGCGCAGCAAGGCGTTCAGGCTCCTGATCGTGGACCTGGGACGGGATCTAGATCTTCCGTTGTCCCTGCAGTCGAGATTAGCCCAACTCAGTCGTCATCAGGGTTGTACCCTTGTTCTATTGACCGTGAAGCCAGCCTGCTCGCCGTCGCTGGGCTCGATGGTTTCCCTGTACGGCCGGGTAGAAATGCGGCAGACAGGAAGCGGTCGCTTTTTATGTACTCTGCGTGTTCTCAAAGATAAACAGAGGGCACCTGTCTGGAAGCACTCGGAGGAACTCTGTGGTCCACCTGGCCTGTGTTAATGTCGATGATTTGAATCTGCAGCTATTGCTCAAGGATCATCCGGATTGGCGGATCCTGCCCGCTGCCGTGGTATCGAAGGACAGTCCTTATGGAACGATTCTCACGGTCAACGCCAGGGGGAAGGAGTTCGGTGTCAGTCCCGGAATGCGCTACGCAGCCGGACTTTCCTTCACTCCCGAGCTGCGTGCAGGCACAGTTTCCAGGAGCAGGGTCAAAGAGGGAGTAGAGGGTCTCATCCGCTGTTTGAAGCGTTTCAGTCCAAAGGTAGAGGCTCGAGAAGAAGAACCTGGCATTTTCTGGCTGGATGCAGCGGGGCTTGGCTCTCTCTATTCATCCCTCAGGCTGTGGAGCGGGCAAATCCTCTCCCGGCTTAGCGAAGAGGGTTTTTCTGCAAAGGTAGCCGTAGGCTTCAGCCGTTTCGGCTGTTACGCAGCGGCCAAGAGCGCGCAAGGCGAAATCCTGTTCCGTTCGCCGCAGGAAGAACGGACGGAAGCGCTCCGGGCAGCGATCGAGGTCTTACCCCTCGCTGCCGATGTGCTGCAGCGACTGCAGATGCTCGGCATCCGCAGGGTGGTTACATTTCTCGGGCTTACTGCGGGAGGAATACGAAGGCGATTTGGACCTGATACGGAAAAAATGTTTCATTTTGCCGCCGGCGCCCTCGAACTGCCCCTTCAACCCGTGGAAACCGAAGAGGAGCCGGTTTTTTTTCAGAGGATTCCCGGCGGCGAGCATTCGAGCCCCCGCATCTTGAAATATGTAGAGAGTTGCCTTTCTCTGCTTTTGTCGGCTGTGCAAGCCCGGTCCCGGCTGATCAGGGAGCTGAGAGTTTCTCTGGTGCTCGATAGGGGTGAGCCGGTAAGGGAAGTGATTGTTCCTGCAGCTCCCGCAGGACAGGCCTCTCTGCTATTGGATCTGCTGGGGTTGCGTTTGGAAGGGCTGCGGCTTCCTGACGCCGTGGTGGCCGTTCAGGTATCCGCTCTGACTGTATCCGAGCAAAATGTTCAGGCAGAACTGTTCACCTGCCCTTCAGGCGAAGCGGCAAAGCAGGCGGATAAGGTCTTTTCCAGGCTGCGGGCGGCATTCGGAAACAACACGGTTCAGAGGGCACGGCTGGAAAACGAGCATCTTCCCGAGCGAAGCTACAGTTGGCAGAGAATGGATCGATTGCTGCCTGCCGGCCAGAACCCGCAGCAGGGCAGGCAAGGGCAGGAGGGGCGCCGCCTGGTACGCCGGATTTTCAGCAAGCCCCAAGTGCTTTCCGAATACCCAGGGACGCTCGCTTCTACTGCGCTGCGGGTTTCCAGGTTTTGGGGTCCTTTTCCCGTTTCCACAGGTTGGTGGTCGGGAGAGCAAAGCAGGGATTACTGGTACGCCGAACGCCCTTCGGGAAGCATCCTCTGGCTGTATTTCGATAGAAAGGAAAGACGGTGGCTGCTGGCAGGGCTGGTGGAGTAGAGATACGGTGAGCGCCTACGTTCCTCTGTGGTGCAAGACTAATTATTCCTTTCTAGAAGGTGCCAGCACTCCGGAAGAGCTGGTAGCAACGGCCTGGCGGCTCGGATTGCCCGCGATCGCTATCACGGATCGTGACGGTGTGTACGGTATCGTGCGCGCCTATCTGGAGGCGGAGAAGCTGGGTGTGAAGCTCCTCGTAGGCTCTGAGCTTACGGTTCATCCGGAAAGCGGGGGGCAGCTTCTGCTCCTGGCTCAGGATCGAAGAGGATACGCCAACCTCTGTAGAATCATAACAGCGGGACGCCTGCGCAGTCCCAAGGGAAGCTGTTCGCTGAACTGGGAGGAGATCTGCGCTCATGCAGAAGGTCTGATCGCTCTCTGGAGAGGCGGCGGACAACCTGATGATGGAGCAAAAACAGCCAGGCTGCCGGCAGACCTCAGTGACGCCTTTGCCGACAGATTGTACCTGCTCATCGCCCGCCATCGTCACCCTGGGGATGCAGAAAAGGAGATTCGAGCCCGGCTGCTGGCCTCACGATACCGTCTGCCCCTGGTGGCCTCAACAGAGGTTCTCTACCACCGGAAGGAGCGCAGAAGGCTTCAGGATGTATTGACCTGCATACGCAGCAACTGCTCGCTTGATGAGGCGGGAACCCGGCTGCGGCCCAACGATGAGCACGGCCTGAAGAGCGCTGAACAGATGCACGGTCTTTTTGACGACCTGATCGAAGAGGATTCGGCGGTTTTACAGAGAAGCCTGGAAGTCGCCCGGCGCTGCACCTTCTCCCTGAAACAGCTCGAGTACCGCTACCCTTCAGAGAGCCTGCCTGACGGCAAGACCTCTGCCCAGTGGCTGCGCCATCTGACCTTCCAGGGCACGGCAGAGCGTTACCGAGGAGTCGTTCCTTCCAAAGTCCGTCGCCAGCTCGAGAAGGAGCTGGCCGTCATCGAAGAGCTGGACTACTGCGGCTATTTCCTCACTATGTGGGAGGTCGTTCGCTTCTGTCGGACTGAAGGAATCCTCTGCCAGGGGCGCGGCTCGGCGGCCAACTCCGCTGTCTGTTTCTGTTTGGGGATCACTGCTGTGGATCCTGTGCGTATGGAGCTGCTCTTCGAGCGCTTCATCTCCAGGGAGCGGAATGAGCCGCCGGACATCGATCTGGATATAGAGCACCGCCGCAGGGAAGAGGTGATTCAGCATGTATACGAGAAGTATGGGCGTGAGCGAGCCGCCATGGTTGCCAACTTCATCCGCTACAGGCTGCGCTCCGCGGTACGGGATGTGGGCAAGGTGCTGAGCGTGCCCGCTACCACCCTGGATCGGATAGCCAAGCTGCTGCCGCATTACGGAGGCGATCTGCGTTCTGCACTGCAGCAGACCGGAATCGAGCTGTCCAATCCTCTGTATGCTCTGCTGGCCGAGCTGGCCGAGGAGATCCTCGATTTTCCGCGCCACCTTTCCATCCATCCGGGAGGTTTCCTGCTGGGAAGCGAACCTGTCTCCACTCTGGTGCCTGTTGAGAACGCCACCATGCCGGGACGCACCGTGATTCAATGGGACAAACACGATGTGGAGGACATGCACCTTTTCAAGGTAGATCTGCTCGGCCTCGGGGCCATGACCCATCTGGATCGATGCTTCCGCTTGTTGAAACAGCACAGGGACATCGATCTTTCCATGGCCACGGTTCCAGCGGAGGACCCCGGGGTCTTCGATATGATCGACACAGCCGATACGGTGGGCGTCTTTCAGATCGAAAGCAGGGCCCAGATGGCCATGCTTCCCCGTCTCAAGCCGCGCAGCTACTACGACCTGGTCATCGAGATCAGTATCGTCCGGCCGGGCCCCATCGTGGGAGGGATGGTCCACCCGTATCTGAAGCGGCGCAAGGGAGAGGAAGCTGTGGAGTATCCTCATCCAAGCCTGATTCCCGTGCTCAAGAAGACTCTCGGCATCCCCATGTTCCAGGAGCAGGTGATGCGGCTGGCCATGGTGGCGGCCGATTATTCCCCCGGGGAGGCGGATCAGCTGCGCCGCGACATGGCCGCCTGGCGAATCTCGGGGCGCATCGAGAGGCACAGGGAAAAAC
>CAYMGP010000091.1:0-13921 GCA_964390045.1 uncultured Spirochaetaceae bacterium
TCGGTGAAGGTCTGGTTCTCGCCGACCATGCCCCAGATGAAGGTGTAGTTGGTCGTACCGGCGCCGGCGTGGATCGACCAGCTGGGGTTGATCACAGCCTGCTCGTTGCGCACCACAACATGCCGCGTCTCCTCGGGTTCGCCCATGTAATGAAACACCAGCGCATCTTCGGGCAGGTTGAAGTACATGTAGACCTCCATACGCCGGTCGTGGGTATGCGTCGGCATCGTGTTCCAGATGTTTTCCAGCTCCAGGATGGTCATGCCCATTACCAGCTGGCAGCTTTCCAGCACCGCCGGGTGGATGTACTGATAGATCGTCCGTACGTTCGAGTCTTTACGTTCTCCCAGGTGAACCTGCTTGGCATCGTCGAGGGAGACCTTCTTCGTCGGGTAATCGGCATGAGCCGGTGCACTGAGAAAGTAAAACTTGGCCGGTGAGCTTTTCTCCGCGCTGCTCATCTCTATGTCTTTGGCCCCCCGACCGATGTACAGCCCGTCGCGGGTGTCGAGAGCAAACTTCTCACCATCCACGGTGACTGTTCCAGCCGAACCGATGTTGATCAGACCGAGCTCCCGGCGTTCGAGAAATGAATCCGCCCCTATCTCTTTTCCGGCGGCCAGGGCAAGTCCCTTGTTGCCGGGAACCGCCCCGCCGATTATGATACGGTCGATGTGGCTGTAGACCAGACGTATTTCATCGGTCTTAAACAGATCTTCTACAAGAAAAGCCTCTCTCAACTTTGACGTATCGAAGTACTTGGCCTCTTGCGGGCTGACAGAGTTTCTTATTTCCATGATTTCCTCCTAAGATTGTATTCTTTTGTCCTACAGAAGTCCCATTTCTTTGAATCCATCCTGCACCTTGTTGTACAGTTCTTTCGAGATTTCCTGATACGGAGCCCGGGGATAGCCGGGGTTCAGGCCGCGCATCCGCAGCACCGCATAGGTCATGGTCAGCGTGGGGCCGTACTTCAGTATCGCCCTGGCTTTAACCACCTCAAGCTGCTTCTTTCCCGTTTCCAGCGGATTGCCCTTCTTCCAGGTTTCATAAAAATCGACCATGAACTCCGGGAACACGTTGGCAAGGCCGGAGATCACTCCGCTGGCACCAGCGTCGAGAGCCGCCGCAGCGATGGCTTCGGTGCCGATGATGAAACCGAAGTCCGGCTTCTTTACCTTCAACAGGTACATGTAGAAGTTGACAAGATCGAAGGCTGAGTCTTTCACCCCGGCCAATCCTTCATCTGCCAGGGTACTGAGCAGCTCGGCTGAAATCGGATTTCCGCTCAACATGGGATTGTTGTACAGAAAAACAGGTACCTTCACCGCTTTGATCAGGGCACGATAGTGATCGAGCAGGTGCTGGTCGGAATACTTGTAGTAGTACGGCGGGATGGCACCCACGGCATCGGCCCCGATTCTCTCGGCATGAACAGCCAGTTCCACAGCCTGCTGCGTATTCACCGCGCCGACGTGCACGATGAGTTTTGCACTGCCCTTCTCCTCTACGACCACCTCGGCCACCTGTTTGCGTTCCTCGACCGTCATCAGCGGTCCGCTTCCATACGTTCCGCAGGGATAGAATCCGTGCACATGCTTTGCTTGAAAGCGAATGACTTCGCGCTGGGCGGCTGCATCGAACTTCCCGTCCTTCGTGAAACAGGTGAGGGCCGGGGGAATAATTCCTTTGAACTCTTTAGACATGCTGGTTTCTCCTATATAAATGCAGTGTTATCTATCCAGAATCTTTTTAAAGATTCGCTTCACCGCGCTCCCAGGGCTTGGGAGACATCTTTGGCGATTTTCATAACCTTGGCGGCGACATCGAGGATCATACTTTCGTGCAAGGTCAAGGTCGTGGCGGTGATCCCCAGTGCCGCGATCGTGCTGGAAAAAGCATTTTGTACAGGTGCGGCCACGCAGCGTACATCTTCATAGTATTCCCGCTCGTCCACGGCGTATCCCTGCTCTTTAACCTTTTCAAGCTCATTCGCCAGTACAGCCAGATCCGTAATGGTGTTCGGTGTGCGTTTTTCGAGGGTTTCCCCTTCGTAGAACTGTTTTAAGTTTTCTGGGCCCACAACATTTGCCAGCAGTACCTTGCCGAGTGAAGAACAGTGCGCGGGGGTCAGGGATCCCGCCCTGCTGGCGATCCTTATATGCTTGGGCCCGTCGCAAACTTCGACGAGCATGACCTTTTTGCCCGCCCACACACCGAGATGAGCTGTTTCCTCGGTCTCCCGGCTGAGCCGATCGAGATAGGGCACGGCGATACGGCGAAGCTCCATTCCCGACAGGGCCTGCATCCCATTCTGTATAAGACGGTGACCGGCCAGGTAGCGGTCTCCCTGCTTCTCCAGCCAATTTTCTTTTTGCAGGGTATGAAGAATTCTGAAGATCGTGGTTTTTGGTATTCCAAACTCCTCCTCGAGCTCGAGGGCTGTGGATCCATTTCCCTGTCGCAGGATCGCTTCAACGATCCGGATTCCTCGCTGCAGACTCGGAATTGTATAACCTTTTTCCATTTGAACCTACTGTTTCATATTTGAATATCAAGTTTCGAATTTGAAATATAATTCAAATCCAATTTGTTGTCAACTCGGTTAAGCATGAACATCACCTCATGATCAGCCCGGGCAGCCACAGGGAAATGGCCGGAACAAAGGTCACCAGCACCAGTATGATTACGTTGCACAGTATGAACGGCAGGGCATGTCTGAATATTCGCACAATAGGCATTCCGCAGATCTTGGTACAGGCGTTCAGACAGGCTCCCACGGGAGGTGTCACCAAGCCCACGGCCAGCCCACAGATCAGGATCGCTCCGAAGTGAAGCGGGCTCACGCCCAATCCCTGCATTACATGGATGAGAATCGGGCTGATCAGAATAATGGCGGGTCCCACATCTATGAATGTCCCCACAATCAGTATCCCCAGGTCGATCATCAACAGGATCCATATTTTGTTCACATTGAGGCCGAGAATCAGCTCTCCCAATGTGTAGGGAATGCGCTCCATGGCCAATATCCAGGTGAAGATCATGGAAAAGCCCACGATAAGCATGATCGAGCTCGAGGTGAGCACTGTTTTTTTCAGAAGCGGGGCAATATCCCTGATCTTCAGCTCCCGATATACGAAAAAGCCCAGGATCATGGCGTAGAATACGGCGACTCCGGCCGATTCGCTGGCCGTGGCTATGCCGAAGGCAACGGTGACCACGATCACCAGGGGCATGATCATGGCCAGAACGCCGTCTTTCGATGTCTTGAGAAAATCTCCCCAGCTGAACTTCTTATGCGTGGGGTGGTATCCCCTCCTGCGGGAGAGGAAGTACACCATCATGATCTGAGTCACTCCGACGAGCAGTCCCGGTATCAGACCGGCGAGAAACAGCGCGCCCACCGACACCTCGGAGACCATGGCATAAATCAGCATCGGAATGCTCGGTGGAATGATCATTCCCATGGTCGAGGAGGCCACGGTCACACCCACGGCAAACCCCTTGCTGTAGCCGCGCTTCTCCATGTTGGGAATCAATACAGTTCCGATTGCCGAAGTATCGGCCACCGAAGAGCCGGAAATCCCTCCGAATATCATGCTGGCCACCACGTTGACCTCTCCCAGACCGCCCCGGAACGGTCGGACCAGATAGAGGCTGAAATCAATGATCCGTTTGGTGATACCGCCCACGTTCATCAGCTCGCCGGCCATGACAAAGAGCGGCAGTGCGATCAACACGAAGCTGTTGGTCCCGGCCCATACCCGCTGAGGCAGGGTGATGAGAAAGCCTGGGTTCTGTAAAAGTAGATAGATGATTCCCGATGCGCCCAGGGAGAAACAGATCGGGACGCCGATAATTACCAGAACGAAAAAAGCAAGGATCAGTACGGTGGCTTCCAAGCGTTACCTCCCGGAAGCAGCCCGATCGTTTGAAGTAAAAATGAGCGCTACAATCCGGCGCAGGCAGTAAAAGACGATAAGAAGGGCACTGATCGGTACCATGTAGTAAAAATAACGCTCCGGGATTCTCAACCCGGGGGTGACCAGATCTCCCGCTTTCTCGATCCAATTGAGGCTTCTCCAGAACAGGATAACTACCACGGCGCTTGAAATCAGAAGACCGATGATCGTCAGAATTTTTTGCGCCGGCTTCGACAAGATTTCCACCAGAGAGTGGATGCCGATATGCTCGTTCTCCTTTGTTGCCAACGCCGCACCGAAGAAGGTGGTGGCGATGAACAGCAGAGTGATCACTTCCTCGGCCCAGACAAATGTGATTCCCAGCACGTAGCGAAGGAACACGGAGAGAATGACGGCAGCGGCGAGTAGCGCGGTAATAACCAAACACCAGATCAACAGCGCCCTGTCGAATCCCCCCAACAGCTTCTTCATGACAGTTATCCTAAAACGAAAAGAGGGATACGTACAGGAAACGTATCCCTCTTGAGGGATCGCCTCTTAGTTGGCCGCTTTGCGGATTTCCTCCAGCTCGGCCATGGTGAACAGACCCTTTTCTATGTAGTAGTCATAAACGGGTTTCACCGCGTCGATGAAGACCTGTCTCTCGGCATCGCTCAATTCGACGATGTCGTCGAAGCTGTCCTTGATCTTGTCGAAGGCTACATCATTGGCATCCTTCATCATGTCGTCGTTGAACTCCATCGCTTCCTCGGCCGCTTTCTTGACTATCTTTTGATGCTTGGAGCTCAGGGAGTTGTACCAGTCGAGATTGACAGCAAATGGATCGGGGTGCCATTGGTAGTTCACGATCGTGAGATACTTCTGGACCTCGTTGAACTTCATGGCTTCGATGTTGATGAAGGGATTTTCCTGCCCGTCGGCAACCCCTGTTTTCAGTGCCATATAGACCTCGGCGTAGGCGATCGAGACGGGGTTGGCGCCCAGGGCTTCCATCGTTTTAATGATCGACTCTATGGGGGGCGTGCGCAGTTTCAGACCCTTCATGTCGGCCGGTGAACGGAGCGGGCGGACATTGTTTGTTATATGCCTGAAATAACCGGCGTCGCCCGTGGCCAGCAGCTTGAAGCCGTTCTTCTCCGCGTCCTTGGCTATCTTTTCGCCTATGGACCCACGGGTGATCTTGTGCAGGCCGTCGATGGTCTCGAAGAGAAAAGGCATCGTGTAGATAAGCAGCTTGGGAGTGATCATCTCGAAGCTGCCGCTGCGGGTGGACTGGATGGCACCCAGCTTGACCTGCTCGGTGACATCGTGCTCGACTCCGAGCTGGCCGTGCGGATAGATCTCAACCGTGATGGCGCCTTCTGTGCGCTCCTCGACCAGCTCTTTGAAGCGCAGGTATGACTTGTGGCGCGGAGTGTGCTCCGGTTGGGCGTGGGCTACCTTCATGACGATGGGCTCTGCGGCAGAGGCAGCCTCCTCCTGCTGTCCCGCCGCAAAGATGCCGAGGGAAGCGGCGACCAGCAGACCGAGTACGAGCAATCCTATTTTCCTCATACTATCCTCCTTGGTTTTGAACTTAGGATCCTTTGTTGTTCCATCTAGAATGGCCGTCGATGACAACCAATTCCTAATATGGAATTAACGATTCTATAACGAAACTATAGACTAACAATGGGAATCTGTCAAGGCAAATTTTTCAAATATGAATATAAATATCCACTAAAGGAACTGCAGAGCTTAGAGATCTTCAGCTGTGCTGTCGATGAGCTTTATCCGCTTCCACTTTCCTCCGCGGAAGCGAAAGAACATAGCCAGGCCCAGGCCGATCACAAAAGTTATAAAAAAGATCCAGACGGTAACGGGATCGACCCGCAGGAAACGAATCAGCACGATGGCTACTGTAGAGAAAAACCAATGCAGACCTATGGAAACTCTCATCACCCAGCGGGTGTCTCCGGCGGCCCGCAGGGCTCCGGTGAACACGAGTTGGGCTGAATCGGCCAGGGTATAGAGCGCCGCCAACCTCAGCATCACCGTGGCCAGCACCGCAATCTCTGTGCCGCCCCCGCCGAAGCCCGAAGCGAAAGCCCCGACCAGATAGCGGGTCCCGAACACGAACAGCAGTACCATGGTGAAGGAGTATATCCAGGCCACACGCAGGGCTACGTAGGTTGAGCGCCTGGCTTCCTCATGATCTCCCGCCCCTATGTTTTGCCCGACCAGGGCCGTGGTCGCCTGGCTCATGCCCAACATGGGAATGAAGGCTACGATGTCCCAGTTAAAGGCAATGGTGACGGCAGCGGCCACCTCTGTTCCGTAGGAATGCATGAACTGTACGAAGAGGTTGAAAGCGGTGACGCTCAAGAACATCTCGAATCCGGCGGGCAGACCGAAGCGCAGAAGCTTGCCCATTATCCGTTTGTTGAATCTGATGCTCTTATGGGTGGCGAACTGCCTGCGGTTTATATTTCGGAAGTAATACAGGATAAGAATCAGGAATATCGTGGCATTTCCCAATATCGTGCCCAGAGCGGCGCCCCGCAGCCCCATCTCGGGAAAGCCGAGCTTGCCGAAGATCAGCACGTAATTGGCAGGTATGTTGATCAGCATCCCCGCTAGGTTTGCCACCATCACCACGGTGGTCCTCCCCACTCCAAGGAAAAACCCGGCAAGGGCGAAACGCAGGACGAGGAATATCGATCCGAAAACCAGGGTTCGGAAGTACAGGTAGCCGAGCTCGATCTGTTGCGGAGCATGTCCGGCCACGATGAAGAAGTAGCGGGCCAGCGGCGAGATCAGGATCAGCACGGGGTAGCACATCAGTGCCAGAACCGATGCCTGGATGGTAGCCACGCCGCACTGGTCGTATCGCCGGGCACCGTAGTACTGGGCAACCACGGCGGTCACGTAGCCCACCGTTCCCACAAAAAGCGAAACCGTTGTAAACAGGGTCAACCCCCCGGCCATCGAGGCGGCCAGATGCAACTCGCTCACCCGGGAGAGGAAGAGACGATCCACGAACATCATGACCGTGTCCGACGCCTGGGATACAACCATGGGTAGTGCGATTTTCAGCAGTCGTTGCAGGGTCGAGCCTTCGTTACGTATCATAGGATGAGGCCAATATACAGGATATTCATGCAGAAAGAAAAGGTGCCGGATAACCCGGCTTGATTAAATACACTGAACTTTGCAACTATCGTAGGTACTACGGAGGTTTTTCATGGAAGTTGTTATAGCACCACCGAAATTGTTCTGGGCTATTGCCGGCGGAATCCTGGTAATCGCCCTGTTGTCTCTAATTATAAAAAAGGGGAATTGGCAGCGGAAGACCATGGCATTGATAATTGTGGTCGTGATTCTTGCGGGATTCATGTTTGTAACCTACCGCCCGATATCGCTTTTAGTAGATAGTACGGGGTTGAGCTTCCGAAAGGTGCGTACGACGAACCTGCCCTGGCACGAAATCGAGCAGGCCCTCTATATTGAAAATTTGATCGGGTCTGAGTACGAGCCCAAAACCCGTATGGCGGGCACCGGCATCGGCTCCTACAAGGTAGGCCGTTTCCGTCTGCGAAACGGCAGCCCGGCTCACCTGTACATGGAGCAGGAAGAATCTGGATTTCTCATTCGAACCGCAGAACGACGGTACCTGTTCGGGCCGAAGGATATCGAACCGTTCGTCGAGGCTGTCTCCGCTTATATCCCTGTTACAGCCGCCCCGACTTCAGGATCCCAATGATCAGCCAAACGCCTAGAACTCCGGCTGCTGCAAAACCTGCCAGTCCGAGGATCGGCAGCCCGAAAAGAAAGGGACCGGCCCTTTGAACCATAACCAAAGATGAGCCTACCAGCAGCCCGGCGATGACCACGGCGAAGGAAAGTCGGTTTACGGATCTGTCCAACTCCCTTACCCGGGGATCGAGATCTTCGAAGTCCAGACTCAATCTGAGTTTTCCCGAACGGGCTTTTTTCAGCAGCTCGTAGCTTTCAAAGGGCAGCGAGCGCAGGAGCCTTCCGGTATCCTCGAACAGATCGAGAAGCTTCTCCCTGTTCGTCCAGTCTTTCAGTCTGCCCACCCGGACTCGCTCGACAAACGGCCGGGCCACCCCGATTACATCGAAATCGGGGTCCAGCTTCTTGCCGAGGCTTTCGATCGATACCAGGACTTTGAGAGTCAGTGCGAGGTCCACGGGAAGCGAGATATGGTGGCGGCGGATCACGGTGTTCAGTTCGCTGAACAACCTGGCAATGGAAAGCTGAAATATCGGAATATGGTGATAGTAGGTGATCAGGCGGGACAGATCGTGGCTCAATTCCGCGCGCCGGGTTGTATCATCGAGCATCTCGAGGGTGGAAAAGACCCTCATCAGCTTGTCCGGGTCTTTGTTTACGAAGGCGAGCAACATGGCAACGAGAGACTGTTTCATCTCCTCGTCAAGGGTTCCTACCATTCCGAAATCGAGAGGCACGAGCACACCGTCGCCCCGGACAATGAAGTTTGCCGGGTGGGGATCGGCGTTATACACGCCGTGCTCGAACACCTGGGTGAGCACGTACTCGGCACCCAACCTGGCTATGCTCCTGGTGTCCAGAGCGGCCTCCTCGAAACGCTCCTCGTCCGACAACCTCACCCCTTCGATGTATTCCATGATCAGCAGGCGGTTGGAGCTCAGCGACCAGTGCACCTCGGGGATGTGTATTTTATCGGCACGGCGAAGCCGCTCGCGAAAAAGGTCCATGGACCGTCCCTCGTAGTAGAAATCCAGCTCGAGGGTCAGGACTTTTGCAAAGTGATCGACCAGGCGAGCGGGCTTGTAGATACGTGCAGCGGGAAGATAGCGTTCGATCAGGGCGGCCAAATCGGCGAGGATCGCCAAGTCGGAACGAATCAGCGTTACGATGCCGGGGCGTTGGACCTTGAGAACTACCTCCTTGCCGTCCGAGGTGACGGCGCGATGTACCTGGGCTATCGAAGCCGATGCCAGAGGACTTGTCTCCACACTTCGAAAATTGCCGCGCCAATCCTCTCCCAGGTCCTCCCGTATTGTAGGCTCCAGCTCCTCGAATCGCAGGGGCGAGGCTGCGTACTGCAGCTTGCGCAGCTCCGCCGTTATCTCTTCGGGAAGCAAATCGGACCGCAGACTGAGCAGCTGACCCAGCTTGATGAAGGTCGGGCCCAGCTCTTCCAGCAGGAGTCGGAGCCGTGCTCCGAAGGGAAGGCGCCGGATTCGCCGTCCCCGGCGGATCTCTGTTACAGGAGCGCTGAGCAACCGCCGCCTTTGAAATCCGAGCGCTTCTGACAACTCTGTAAATCCATAGAAGACCAGGCGGGTTAGGATCTGCCTGAGGCGCGTGAGCTTCTGAAGACGGCGGCGGGGATTTATGAACAGCATGCGCTGATGAGTAAGGCTACTCTGTTTTCTCGATCGTTAGGGTGCACTCGCTCAAAATCGCGGACAGCGCAGCGAGGGCTACCAGCGGCGGTGAGAGCACCGTGCCCACGACCCCAACGGACAGCGGAAAAGTGGCGATGGTTTCCCCCTCTTTGTCTTTCACAGTTATTTTCCGAACATTTCCCTCTTTGAGGACATCCTTGACTGTCCTGAGGAGATCCTCCGCCATCACGCGGATATCCTTTACAACGACCCGGGCATCCTTTTGGACCTTCTCTCCGTCTTTCTCTATGGTATCGCTCATAGATATTCCTCCCTGCAACTTCGCCTACGTGCTGCCTGGGTACCTCGGACCCCGTTAGCAACTCCATCTTATATTGTACTGCAGCTGTGTCGCCGGAGCAACACAAGGGGGCGCCGGAATGTCGACGCCCTTATTGCCTCACGTAATAATATAACTCCAGGCATTGCCCTTGCCGAATTGCACTTTTGGGGATACTCTTGTTCAAAATTTCAGGCAACTAAGGAAAAATCGTGTTGAATTGGATAGGTCTCGCTTGTTCCTACATCTTTATCTTCGTCGCTCTGGGTATATCGGCGGCGATGCTGCGGAAAGGAATAATCTCCGCTTCCACTTCTCGATCGATCGTGCACATCAGCGTCGCCCACTGGTGGTTGATCGCCATGATCACGATGGACAATGTCTGGATTGCTTCGATCGCACCGTTGAGCTTTATCGTATTGAACGCAATCAGCCTCAAGAGAGGTCTTTTTTCAGCGATGGAAACCGAAAAAAGGAATCCCGGCACAGTCTACTTTCCCATATCCCTGCTCGTTCTGGTACAGCTCTGCTATCGGGGCGTGATGCCTCTGTACGTTGGTGCCATTGGGGCCTTGGTGATGGGCTGGGGCGACGGTCTGGCAGCCGTTGTGGGCAAGCGCCTGGGGCATCGGAAAGTTCGTCCCTTTGGTTCTACGAAAACCCTGTCCGGGAGCGTGACCATGCTCGCTGCATCCTGGATCGTCGTGCTCGTTTTCACCGTGGCTTTCCGCTCTGATCTTCCCTGGCCCCTGGCTGTGCTCGTGGTACCGGGACTCACCGCCTTGTTCGCCGCGGCGGTGGAGTTGATCACTCCCTTCGGCCTCGACAACCTGACTGTACCCCTGCTGACAGTTCTTTTTTACTGGGGAGTGTTCGTCCGCTGATGTTGCTGCTGATCGTCGGCGCGGTTCTGAATCTGGCCGTATCCGTGGCTGCCGCCCTGCGCCGGTCCCTGACCCGCAGCGCTGCAATTATAGGAGCTCTGTTGGGCTTCGGCATCCTTTTTTCCGGGGGCTTCTTCGCCTGGCTGCTGCTAATGAGCTTTTACCTCTCCTCTACCTTGCTCAGTCGTTTTCGAAAAGGGGACAAGGGGGTGATGGAACGGCTGACTGGTAAAAGTGGCCCGCGGGACTTCTACCAGGTACTGGCCAACGGGGCGGCGGCATTGTTGGCCGCCATTTGCTATCGCTTCACCGCTTCAGCCGCTTATATCGTGGCTTACGCCGCGGTGCTGGCGGCGGCCAACGCCGATACATGGGCCAGCGAGCTTGGTGTTTTGAGCCGCGGGAAACCCGTTTCGATTGTTACAGGCAGGAGGGTGATGCGGGGCGCATCCGGCGGTGTGAGCGCTCTGGGTTTTGCCGCCTCCCTGGGCGGATCGCTGCTGATCGCCGGTATTTTCACTTTGTCGCACCTCGCTGTGCTGGGACGAACGGAGGCCTTGGTGCTCGGAGCCTTCGTGCTCGTTTGCGGTTATTTCGGCTCGGTCCTGGACAGTGTGCTCGGCGCGTCGGTCCAAGCACAGTTCGTCTGCTCTGAAACGAGAGACTACACGGAAAGCAGGCTCAGCGGGGACAGTGTGAACCGCCTGGTTCGCGGGCTGCGCTTCTTCAGCAATGACATGGTCAACCTCGTCTCCACAACCTCGGCCGGCATCCTCTGCGGCCTGCTCGCCCTGCTGACCGCATCATAGCAACCCGTTAGAAAGATAACCTCTGTTTTCCATTTCAAACTTGCTCGCCCTGAAGTGAAACGGATCTCTTGACATTTCCACCGATATTAGTTAGATTTCTAACTATCAGATTTCTTACTGACAGGAGAAATGATGAATCCCGATACCACGGCGGCCGATACCACGGCGGCCGATACCACGGCGGCCGATACCACGGCGGCCGAGTCCACGGCGGCTTGGGTGCTGACAACCTTTCCCCTCTTCATGCACAAGGTGTTCCACGATTTTCACCCGGCCACTTCGCATCTCGAGCTCAACAAGTCCCAGATGAAGGCCTTGATGGTTATCCATCTCGAAGATTCGCCGCACATGACCAAGGTCTGCTATCACATGAACATGGAAAAAGGTTCTCTGACTTCTGTCATCGACGGGCTGATCGAGCTCGGTCTGGTCGAGCGTACGCGCAATCCTGAGGACCGCCGCAAGGTCAATCTTACCCTGACGTCTAGAGGTCGGGACCTGGTGCTCGAGCATCTACAACAGGCCCATGAGCACATCTCGAAGAAACTCGAACGCCTTCCCGAGGCCGAAGTACGGCGCTTTGAAAAGGCGATGCACGACCTCCACGACATCACGCTGAAACTTTAGGAGAAACACTACCTGTGAAACAAGCGCAGAAAGACAAAATGCTCGGCAGCGAAAGCATAGGCAGGCTTCTGGCCAAGCTTTCCATTCCCGCCATGGTAGCCATGCTCGTCATGGGGCTGTACAACGTGGTCGACACGATCTTCATCGGCAGGGGCGTGGGAACCGAAGCCATTGGAGGGCTGACAATTGCCTTTCCCTTCCAGATCATCGTCATGGCTTTCGCAGGTATGATCGGTTTTGGTACCGCCTCGGTTGTATCCCGCAATCTGGGCTCGGGAAATCGCGAGCGAGCGTACACGGCAGCAGGCAACGCCTTCACGATCTCCGTGTTTTTCGGGCTGGTGGCAATGGTTTTGGGTTATGCCTTTCTCGATCCGATATTGAGGCTTTTCGGCGCCACCCCGGTACTCATTGCCTATGCCCGAGAATACCTGTCAGTGACTCTTACAGGCACGGTATTCATAACCTTCTCCATGGCCACGAACAACATAGTCCGCGCCGAAGGTAGGGCCACCGTTGCGATGATTACCATGGTGCTGGGCGCCGTGACAAACATCATTCTCGATCCAATATTCATCTTTGGCCTGAAAATGGGAATCAGGGGAGCGGCTCTGGCCACCGTGATATCACAGTTCCTCTCGGCAGCCTTTCTCCTCTACTTCTATACAAGCGGACGAAGCTCGTTGTCGATTCGTCTTAGGCACCTGAGGCCGGAGAGAAGCGTGGTGCGCGAAGTCTTTGCGCTCGGCGTGCCGGCCTTCATCCGCCAGGGCGGGGCCAGCCTGGTCATGATCCTGGTGAACAACGCCCTCGGCCGCTACGGCGGCGATATCTACATCTCCGTTTTCGGCGTGGTTTTCAGGATCATGCATTTCGTCCTCATGCCTTTGATGGGCCTCGTGCAAGGATTCCAGCCGATTACAGGGTACAACTACGGGGCCGGCAATATCGACAGAGTGAAGCGTACGATCAGATTTACACTCCTGATTTCCACTTTGGTGGCCGCCTTTGGTTTTCTGATACTCGCTTTGATCCCGGGACCGATTTTCAGGATTTTCTCAAATGACCTCGAGCTCATTACAGCGGGAATCCCCGTATTGAGAGTGGTCGTGCTGATCATTCCCTTCGTCGGTATCCAGATGATCGGAGCCTCCTACTTCCAGGCTGTAGGCAAGGCGCGGCCCGCCTTTTTCCTCGGCCTGTCCCGGCAATTCATCTTCCTCCTGCCCCTCATGATTGTTCTGCCTTTGCTTTTTGGGCTCTGGGGCGTGTTCGCGGCTTATCCGGCCGCGGGTTTCCTTTCCACTTTAGTTACGAGTATTTGGCTTTGGAAGGATGTACGACGCCTTTCCGCCGTTCCGAGCGAAACTGTCGAGGGTCGCAAAAAGAGAAGGACAAAAAAAGCCGAAAAGCCGCTTCCCGCGACGAGCGGGTAGTCAAAAAAGGCGGGTCTCGATGACCTCGTCAACGGTGATACCGAGCTTGGCCAGCCCGGCCAGGTACGCGTCCCTGATTTCCTGATCGAGCAGCTCGGGCGGAAAGACCCCCCTACGCTCGATTTTGCCCTCTACGATCAGCTTGGAGAACATCAGCGCGGCCTGTCCGGTCAGGAAGGTCTCGTGGGTTACACCGTATTTCTCGAACGACTCGGTTAAGCCGGGGGTGTTGACGTAGCTGTCGATTCGTGCTTCCTTTCCCGCCCTTTTGCCTTCGACTCGAACCAGGGTGGCCCCCTCCTCGCAGAGCATGCCCTCGGACAGGGCATCGCGGATCGACTCGGGATCGGCCGGCGCAGAAGGAGTCAAGCGGCACACCAGATCCAGAGGTACCACCTCGATCCCGTTCACCTCCACAGACTCGGCGCTCAACAGTCCCATCTTATAAAGCGATTCCGACAACTCGACGGCTGGACCGCCGTATTTAAAGCTTACGTTCCGGCAGCCCTTGAAGGCTTGATCAC
>CAYMGP010000092.1:0-13362 GCA_964390045.1 uncultured Spirochaetaceae bacterium
TAAGCCTTCCAAGCTTATGATGTGGGTTCGATTCCCATCGGGCGCTTTTTGTTCGTGCCTTGCGTCGTTCTGGGAAGACCGTTGTCTCGGAGTCTGCGAGACCGAATTCTCAAGGTGACTCTAATATCCGTTTACTACAAGATTGAAGCATCTACGTTTGCACGGCAATCAAAAGCTCTTGTATCTTGGCAAGTCGTAAGCGGCATTGGTATAATATCTTAGTGCGACCTTGTTTCCTGGCAGTTAAACGGAGGCGCTGATGACCGAGATAGTCTTTTTGGTCGAAGAAGATCCCGAAGGTGGATTTTCTGCAAGAGCACTGGGCATGTCGATATTCACCGAGGGGGACACGGAGGACGAGCTCAAAAGCAACGTCAAAGATGCGCTACGCTGTCATTTCGACGACGAATCAGATATCCCGCCGGTCATACGTCTCCATTTCGTGCGCGACCAGATAATCTCGTATGCCTAGGATTCCACGGGATCTCTCAGGAAGAGATCTGTGCCGACTCCTTAAGCGATTCGGCTATGAGGTAACTCGTCAGCAGGGGAGTCACATACGCTTGGAAGCCACTCATCCAAATGGAACTCATCGACTAACTGTTCCCAACCACGATCCGATAAAGATCGGCACCTTGAATCACATACTGGCTGATGTAGCGGGAGTGATTGGCGTCACGAAGTCCGAACTCGTTGATCGGCTGTTTCACGGTTGAACACTTAGTCGGCGATACCGTTGATGAAGCGCGCCCTCGACGTGCTAATCGACTTGCCTGAAAACGATCGGCGGCGGGTAGCTTTGACCAGCCACACAATTGGTGGACGGCATCCTACGCCGGAGTTCCTCAGTGTTTTATCTAAGATACCGTGGGGATTTACCCTGTATGTCGTGTTGCCGGAAACTGAAGCACCAACCACGTTTTAAGCACCTGTGATAGAGCGCACAGCCGACCAACTGCGAAAAAATAAAATAGTTGCCGGAAGGGAGATGCAGCGAGGGTTACTCCTTGGCTGTCAGCTGCCGATCAATAAAATATGTAATCAATTAACAGGGAGGAATCATACATGAGACACCTGAAATGGGTGAAGCGGGCAGCCGGAGCGATGGCGCTTCTGATGCTGGCGCTTCTTATATTTGGCTGCGCGGGAGCCAAGGCCAGAAAGCAGTCTTTCAGCTCCTTTGGATTCATGGCGATCGACAACCCGGGCCTCGGCCGTGATGTTATGGGCAGCGTCGACTGGCGCGCACGTATCGTGACAGTCGTGGTTCCGCCCGGAGCCAACATGCGCTCGCTGATAGCCACCTATGTGGCTCCGGAGAATGCACGAGTGTATGTTCGCGAGCCGGGGGGAAGCGTCGTACCCCAGACAAACGGAGCCTCGGCTAACAACTTCACCAGGCCGGTGATCTACCAGCTGCTGTTGGAAGACGAAACAGAGGTTGAGTTCGTGGTCAAGGTACGCGAGGCGGAAACCAATCCCAATCTCGCATCGATGACTCTAGGCGACAACGTTGCCTTCGCTCCGAGCTTCGACACGGAGGTGGAGAGCTATGCCGCCGAGGTACCCTACGAAATCGGCGTGCTCAAGATCCGTCCCAATGCGGAGAGCTCCTACGCTACCATCATGATCGACGGAAAAAGGTACGGCGCTCGCAACGCCACAGCGACCGCTGCCCTCAAGGCCGGACAAACAAACGCGGTCAGCATCGTAGTAACGGCGGAAGACGGGGTAACAACGAGAACCTACACCATCAATGTTACGCGTGCCGAGCCGGAAAGGGTTTCCAGCCTGGCAGGCCTGTCAATGGGAGGTGATCTCGCGATCTCTCCGCAGTTCTCCACTGACACAACCACGTATCGAGTTGTTGTTCCCTACGAAATGAAATCCGTAACCTTCACGGCCGAAACAACCAGTGCGGTAGCCACCTTGACTGTAGGCGGCAAAACGTCAACCTCGGGTATTGAGTCAGAACCGGTAGTCCTTGGCGGCGGTCTATTGAACGAGGTGGAAATCATTGTAACGGCTCAGGACGGCACGACAAAAACAAAGTATGTAGTGAATGTCCAGAGAACCGAACCGGATAGAGACTCCAGCCTGGCCGGCCTGACACTCAGTGAAGGGGCCGCGATTCAGCCTAAATTCTCCGCCGGTGTTACCAACTATCAAATTTCGATACCCAACACGCTCGACACGGTGGTCTTTACCCCGGTCGCAAGCAGCTCGGTAGCCACCATCGCGATCGGCGGCAAGGCGTTGGCCTCGGGCACGGCAGCGGCACCTATCGTTTTGGCTGAGGATTCGGCGACCACGGCAGAGATCGTGGTTACAGCCCAGGACGGCGAGACAGCCACCACCTACAAACTGGAGGTGGTCAGGAAACCTCTCGATCCGACCTGGACTCAGGCCACGGCCAAGGCAGGCTTCGGCCCCCGCTACGGCTTCGAAGTAGTCGTATTCAAGGGAAGGCTCTGGCTGATCGGCGGCTGCTCGTCGAATCTCGATTTCTTCAACGACATCTGGTACTCGCCCGACGGCGTCACCTGGAGCAAAGCGACAGAAAACCCCGGCTTTGCACCGCGCAGGAATCACCAAGTAGTGGAATATAAAGGCAGGCTCTGGCTGATCGGCGGGGAAACGGGCATGTACGAGTACGACAACGACGTGTGGAGCAGCAAAGACGGTGTTTACTGGACCAAGGTGAAAGTTGAGCAGCCCCTACCCAAACAGGTAAATCATCAAGTCGCCGTATTCAAAGGCAAGATATGGGTCGTCGGCGGGTACGGTCCGAACTCAACAGGTCATTCGGTCTGGTCGAGCAGCGACGGAAAGACCTGGAGCGAAGAAGTGCATGAAGCAGCCTTTCCAGCTCGCGACATGCATCAACTTTTCCTGTTCAAGAACAAGATGTGGATCATCGGCGGCAAAAGCGGATCGGCTCGTTACGCAGATGTCTGGTCCTCGGCCGACGGTATAACGTGGAACAAATCCGCCGAGCTTGCAGAGCTGGGCTTCCAGCCGCGCATTCTTCACGAAACCGCTGTTTTTGCAGGCAGGATATGGGTCAGCGGCGGGCACATCGAGGGATACGGTGCGGCCAACGATGTCTGGTACTCCAAGAACGGGGTGGATTGGATGCAGGCCACGGAATCAGCCGAGTATGCCGGCCGAATCGACCACCAAATGGCAAACTTCAAAGGCAAACTTTGGATCCTCGGCGGTACGGACAACCAGTCCGCCCTGAGCGATGTCTGGTACTCAAATGCTAGAGAAGTGAAAGAAAAAGAGGCAAAGAAATAACGGGTAGATCGATAGCCTCAAGTTATCCTGTATAGGAATGTTGAAGGGATGTCCGTTCGCCGGGCATCCCTTTTTTACGTGCTTTTGGTGAGCCCGTCAGCTGAACTGGGGCATACTCTGTTCGAAAAAACCGAAAATCTCCCGCTCCAGACCGATCTCATATATCAGATTGAAGGTACTGTAGCGGTTTCTGAGAAAGCGCACATAGCGGATCGGGATGAGCGCCTTTTCAGGATCAATGAGGAAATCGGAAAGGTGAAAAGGAAAGTCGACTGTTTCGAGTACGGCGACCGCTTCGGCCAACTCGTCGAGCATCATACCGGCCAGCTCGACGATATCCCTTCTATTTTCGAGAACCGCCCGCAGCCTGCCTTCCAGGGTTGCTCGGTCCAGCCGCCCCTGCGCCATTTCCGCGTTCATCAGGGGGACAAAAGTCTCGACTTCAGGACCGAGAGTAGCCCGCCATTCGGATTCGGCGGCGAAGCTCTCGAGGCGCTTGGGGATATCGACTTCAAGCTCGTTAAGCTTAGAGAAAAAAATTTTGTATCCTCCCAGAAGTATCCGGCTCGACAAGCCAACGAGCAACCCGTGCAGATCATATGCAGGATTTCCCGCGGTATGGGCTATCTCCCAAAAATGGGCAATCGTGTGCTCTGCCGAAGAGGCGGGTCTGGAGTTGATGAGACCCTGCATGGCGAACCCGGATGTAAGGATGGCATCTGTAAGGGCACGAATAGATTGCTTCTTGTCCGACTTCGCGCTTTTTGCCGCCTCGATGGCCTGGCGCGCCGAATCCAGACAGAGCCCGCCCGCTTCTTCACATATATGCTCTCCGGAAATAAGCGCGGACAGCTTCCAGTCCAAATAGGAAAGAAATTTCCCGAGAAGATCCCCGAGGCCGGCGAGAAACATCTCGGCAGGCGCTTGCTCCAACACGGATAGCTCGGCGAAGATCAGCTCGGAGGGCTGAGCAGGTTCTGTCCTGTGCCCCTCTCTTAGTTTTATAGCCGAAGTTCCGGAGCTGTAGGCGTCCACCGACGGAGCGGTGGCCACACACCAGTTGGGAACGCTCAGGTTATGAGAGACTTTTTTGCAGACATCGCTGATGGTCCCCGCCCCTACGGCAACGATCAAATCGGGATCAAAATCCCCGGCCTGCTTGCTCAAGCGCTCAACGAGCTCAGGAGTGGTTCTAGGTCGGGGTTGCGCCTGGAGTATTTCCCCGCCTAAAACGAAGCGAGCGAGCAGCTCTTTACAGGCGGCTGCCGCCGCGGCTTCGGTGTTCCGGTCGCTGAGGATCCATATCCGGAGCTTTTGCTTGCCCAGCTCGGAGGCCAGGGCTGGCATTTCTTTCAATATTCCATCCCCGATGAGGACCTGTTTAATCGCCAGCCGATGCTCTTTTCCGCAGGAGCAGCTGTATACACCATGGTCGGAAAACTTCGCAAGGTAATCTGTGAAAAAATAGTGATCCATGGAGTCGCTTATGTACGCAGGGAGGCTGAAGGAATCAGGCTGGCTGTGGAGGCCAGGGCCTGCTCGACAACGGAAGCGATGTTATTGGAATCGAGCCCGTACAGAGAGAGGAGCTCCGCCCGGGTCCCGTGCGAGATAAAGTCTTTTGGAAATCCAAGGTGGATAAAGCGCAGCGCAGCCCCGCGTTCTTTCAAAAAGGCTGCGATCTGCTCTCCCACTCCTCCACAGAGGCAGCCCTCTTCGCAGAAACATACAATTCTGTAGCGGTAGAAAACAGAGGTAAGATAATCAACATCGAGCGGCTGGATGAAGCGCAGGTTATAGACATCCGTGGGAATCGAGATGGCCTCGAGCAGCTCCGCGGCCCGAATCGCATTCTCCACCAGGGCGCCGAGCGTGACGATCAGCGCCTCGCCTTTGCTGCTTCTCACCATGGTTCCCCTGCCCTCCAGAACAGGCTGGCTGCCTGCAGCCAGGGGCGGTATGCAGGGCGCCTTCTGGTAGCGAATCATCACCGGCCCGTTCCGGCTCAGAGCGTAGCGGAACATAGAGTTCATCTCCGCCTGGGTGCCCGGCGAAAGGATCGTTAGTCCGGGAACACTGCGAAACAGGGCTATATCGAAGGCTCCCTGATGGGTTTCACCGTCGGCTCCCACCAGCCCGGCTCTGTCGACGGCAAATACTACAGGAAGGCCCGGTAGGGCCACGTCATGAATCACCTGGTCCACGGCCCGCTGCATGAAGGTCGAATATATAGCCACAACCGGTTTGAGTCCGGCCTGGGCGAGACCCGCTGCAAAGGTTACCGCGTGCTGCTCGGCTATGCCAACATCGAAGAAGCGGTCGGGAAACATCGTCTGGAAGAGCCGCAGGCCCGTTCCATCAGCCATGGCTGCGGTGACGGCGGTGATCCTCTCATCCTCCTGAGCCAACCTGGTGATGATCCCTGAGAAAGCCTCCGTGAAGGTCGGCGCCTGTTTTGTCTCTACCTTGCCGTCCACTATAGAAAAGGGCGAGACCCCGTGGTAGAGGGTGGGATCTCCCTCGGCCGGAATATAACCCTTGCCTTTCACAGTGCTGATGTGGACCACAGCCGGCTTGTCTATCTTTTTTACGTCCCTCAGCATCCGAACCAGCGCGTGCAGGTTATGACCGTCAATCGGGCCGAAATAGTCGAAACCGAGATCTGCAAACAGGCTTCCTTTGAAAAACAGCGCTTTCACTCCCTTTTTCAGACGGTAGATGTACTCGATGAGCTCACGGCCGACAACGGGGATCTTCATGACCGCACTGTCGAAACGTTTTCTGAATGTTTGATAGAGGCGCGAGGCCGTCAAGCGGCTGAGATAGTATGAAATCGCTCCCACGTTGTCGCTGATTGATTTCTTATTGTCATTGAGTACGACGATCAGGTCTTTGCCCAGATCGGCGGCCTGATTCAGTGCCTCCAGGGCCACGCCGCCGGTGAGGGCTCCATCTCCGATTACAGCGATGACTTTTCCTTCGACGCCGTTCAACCTCTGCCCTGCAAGAATTCCCAGAGCAACGGAAATCGAGGTCGAGGCATGCCCCGTATCGACGATATCGTGAGGGCTCTCCTCCCTTTTCGGGAATCCGCTCATTCCCCCGAGAGTACGCAGAGTACAAAAGCGGTCTTTTCTTCCTGTAATGAGCTTGTGGGTATAGCACTGGTGTCCCACATCCCAAACGATCTTGTCATGGGGTGAATGGAAGACCCGATGCAGAGCCAGGGTCAACTCCACGACACCTAGATTCGAGGCCAGATGACCGCCGTTTTTGCTGACAACTTCCATGATGAGAGCACGAATTTCCCCGGCCAGTTGTTCCAGCTGCGAGTAGGAAAGCTTTCGCAGATCTTGCGGGCCCTGAATCGTGTCGAGAAGTGAAGCGCTGTTCATACCTACTGAAACAGCAGATCCACCAACCGATTTATATAACTGAGAAAAAGCTCCACCTTTTTTTCCTGTGTCAGCTGATAGCTTCTTCTTTCCTGCGTGGCTGCGGCCGGGACGGCCTCCGTTTCCGGCTGTGCCGGGCCTTGCGCCCCTGCTACCGCTGGGGGCGCCGCGGCAGGCGCTTGAATCACCTCTATTACCTCTTCGATATCCGCGGGGCTCAGAGTCGCAGTGGCGGGCTCGAGAAACGTGCGAAAGCTCAAGCGGGAATCGGCAAGCTGGGAAAAGGACACCCTGCGGTCGGGACCTAGTGTTTCGGGATCGATCCATCCGCTGATGGATACAAGCTCCCGCTTGTTCTCCAGACTGAAGGTCCGTGAACCCTCTATCAAAGCGTTCCCGTCGATATCGATCTCGGTTATCCTGCCGGCGATCTCCGTCTGCAGCTCGTACTCCTGCTTGCCCTTTGCGCTCTGGCTGCCTCCCGTGCGGGTAGCAGGCAGAAAGGAGAAAAGGTTCCCGAACTCTCCTCCTGAGAACTCCAGGGTGATGGTCTTGGAATCATTCGCCGAAGCCTCAAAGGACAGCGAGGATGTAGAGTTGATCTGCACGAGAACGATATCTCCCGCCTGTACAGCCGTTTTGGCAGTCAAATACCCTTCGAATCCCGGAGTCCAGAGGCTGTCCGCCACCACCCCCTGGGATACCGCTATGAGGAATAGTATAACTGCGTACAAAAAACCGTTTTGAAATACCTTCATGAAAGCGCTCCTACGATAATTATCTGTAGGAAGCGATACAGGATGAACTATTTCTTTTTATGCCGGTTCTTCCTCAGCTTCTTCTTACGTTTATGGGTAGCGATCTTGTGTCTCTTCCGTTTTTTCCCACAAGGCACGGACTTTCAGTCCCCTTTCTGTTCTCTTTATATAGTAGCCCTGAAGGCTTCATTTATCAGATTACTTCTGAACTAAGGCAGAGCTCAATTATGCTAAAAAGTACGTACGATCGTCAAGTAGGAACTTCGTTCACTTCGTTCACAAAATTCTCAATCGGAGCGGCTAAGCGGTCTACATCATCCGCCTCTTCCCAGAGCACCTCGGGTAGGGTTTTAAAAAAGGTAATCTGGCGCTTTGCGTATCGTCTTGAGTTCATCTTTATCGATTCCTTGACCTGGCAGATTGTCTGGCAACCCTTCCTCATTTCGAAAAACTCCCTGTATCCGATCCCTCTCATCCCCGGATCGCTGAAACCATATCCCATCTCGAGCAGTGTCTTGAACTCCTCGACAAGCCCGCTGGCGAACATGGTCTCCACCCGTTCATTGATTCGTTCGTACAACTCAGGACGAGGTCTTTTCAAGCCGACGCGCAGGAACTTGTACCGGGTCCTCGACTCAGTGGGATTGGAGAAAGAGGACAACGGTCGTCCGCTCGTTCGATACACCTCCAGTGCGCGCAGGACACGATAGCTGTCGTTCTCGTTCAAGCCGGACCTGGTAATCGGATCCACCTTACCGAGCTCCTCCAAAAGGCTTGCCAAACCTCTCGTCTCGAGCTCGCGCTTCAGCTCCCGTCTGATACTCGATTTTCCCGGTGGCGAATCCGGCAAGCCATTTATAAAAGAACGCAGGTAGTAGGCCGTGCCGCCGCACAATACCGGGAAATTCCCTCGCCTGCGGATCTGGCTCACCAATTGATCCGCTCTGTGGACGAACTGACCGGCATTGAACTGAAAGCTGGGCTCGACGATTCCGATCAGATGATGGGGTACCCGCGCGATAAGCGACGGCGGGGGTTTCGCCGTCCCGATATTCATATACCTGTAGACCTGCATAGAATCAGCAGAGATTATCTCGATAGATAAAATACGTGAAAAAAGAAAGTCAATGAAGGCGGTCTTGCCGACCGCCGTGGGACCGAATACGACGATAACAGGCTCGGGGCGGATCAATTTTCCAGCCGATAGCGTACCTTTTCTGTGAGAATTTGCTGCAGTGCCGTGGATACTACTTTACCTTTGTTCGTTTCCAGCTCCTCATCACCGGCCAGATGGATCTGCGTAGCACGTTTGATCATGGCACTGGTCACTGTATATACGTTCGTGTTGTATTTAACAAGCAAGTCTAAAGGTACAATCACCCTGGTTCCCCCGATCGTTGTTTCTCTATCCTGTCAGATTTTTCTTTGTATTGTGAAGATATAAATAATTATACAATAAATCAACTATCGTGACTACTGCAGGTTTCCAAGAGTTTCGACTATCTTCTCCACTACGTAGAACTGATCTCCCCTCTCTGTGTCCACGACCAGATCGGCGAAATCGTAGTCGTCAATATCGATACTGTAGAGCTTGATATAGCGATTTCTGTCCCGTGCGTCCCGACCCTCTATTTCCTGAAGAGCACGCCGCCAATGAGTTCCTTCCCGTTTGGATATTCGTTTGGCCCGAACTTCGACAGGCGCACTGAGATACACCGTCAAATCAACATCTTTCAGCAACCAGATCGCCAGGCGTGAGGCCAGCACACAGCTGTCCTGCCCAGCCAGTTCCATCTGCCTCCTGTCGAGGTATCTATCGTACTGACTATCCTCCTCGGCCATCCGGCACAGCTCCTCGAAGGAAACTCCCCGCTCCCTGGCCATATCATGAAAGGTGTAGTTGATAAGCTCGATCCCCAACCTTTCAGACAGGAGCCGGGACACGGTGGTGTTGCCGCAGCCGCTCTTTCCCGAAATCGCTATCCTGATATTATTCGACATTCCGAAGTTGTTCCCGTATTTTTTCCACTGTATCTTTCAGCACGACCACCGAACCGTCCACTTCGAGAAGCAGATTCTTTGCGCCGATTGTGTTGAACTCCCGGTTGAGCTCCTGACATATGAAATCCAGCTTCTTACCAACAGCACCGCCTTCTTCGAGAGTTCCACGAAAACTCTTCAGATGGGAGCGGGCGCGAATTATCTCCTCATGGATGTCGTACTTCATCAGGATAACCGCCGTCTCAGCCAGAACTCGGCTTTCATCCATACCGCTGCCGAGCAGTTCCTCGAAGCGGGATTTCAGATCAACCTTAATTTTCTCTTCAAGACGAGGCGATAGAGCTTCGACGGCAAAAAGCTCCGCATCGATCTTTGTCAACAGGCTCTCGACATCCTTTCTGGTCGCCTCCCCCTCCCTCTGCCTTGTTTGTTCGAACTCCTCGAAGACGGATTCCAACACCGGCTGAAAATCAAGCCAGTACTCCTCCAAATTTGGAGACTGCTCGGTCTTTAGAATCCCCTCGATACGTAGGAGGTGAGAGAGCCGTACTTTTCCCCGTATGCCCGCCGTGTCTGCCAGTCTCTTCAGCGCCTCGACATAGGCGCCGACATAATCTGTATCTATATCTATCCGCCCGCCAGGGCTCAGCTCTGTTGCTTTCACGTAAAGCTCCACCCTTCCCCGGTGGATCTTGGAAGATAGAAATTGCCTGATCTTTTGTTCGAGGACGGCGAGGTTGGATGGGAGATAGACGATGATGTCGAGGAAACGATTGTTATATGATTTCAAGGTCATGACGATGTGGCGCTTCTCGTCCCTGTACTCCCGATAACCAAAGCCTGTCATGCTCTTCATTTCTCGTCCTCGCTTAGAAGCTTCAACATATCCCGGCCCAGCTTCCAGTTGTCCCCCGCGCCCATGGTTACAAACAGATCTCCCTGCTGAAGGGTGTCGCGCAAGAATTCGATCGCTTGCCCAGCCCTTTCGAAGTAAAACACGGATGGGTGGTTCTTTTTCACCTCGTTGAAAACACTCGTGCCGTCCACACCGCCGTCGCTTCGTTCTCGAGCCGAAGCGTAAATCCCGTGTAAAACAACCATATCGGCGTCGGAAAAACAAGTCCCGAACTCTGACAGCAGAACTTTGGTGCGGGAATAGGTATGGGGCATGAAATCTACGATGATTCGCTTGCCAGGGTAGAAATCCTTCAAACCGGCCAGGGTGCTGGAAATCTCTGTCGGGTGGTGCCCGTAGTCATCCATAAACAACACACCCTTTGCACTGCCCACGATCTCACTTCTTCGCCGGCTTCCCCTGAAGCTTCCGAGCGCGGCTCGAACAGACTCCGGAATCCCGCTCCAGGTCTCGAAACTTTCCCGCGCGACAATCTGCTGAGATACGGCGATGGCAGCTGTAGCATTGTAGGCGGAATGGACGCCGGGAATCTGCAGGACGATCGGCCCGGAGAAAGAGGCAAGCTCAAAGCAGGTCTGTCCGGCAGCGCAGCGGATCGATTCTATTTCATAGGGACCGGATGCCGATCTGCCATACGGTATGAGATCGACCTCTCTGCCGGATTTCGCGACGCGCTCTGCCACTTCCCCACTCCCACGATCGTCGTGGTTGTATATCAACGCACCCCCCTCGGGTAATTTCATACAATAGCTCGTAAAAGCGTCCAGCACATCCTCGAGATCCTTGAAATAATCGGGATGGTCCATCTCGACGTTCGTTACCACGAGGCGTTGGGGATGAAAATGAAGAAAGTGACGGCGGTATTCGCAAGTCTCGGCGACGAAAAAACGTTCGCCCATGGTCAACGTCGAACGGTTTCCGAAGCTTTCCACCTCGGCTCCCGCAAGCACGGTGGCCGGTACGCTGCAGGCGCGCAGGATCGTTCCTGTCAGCGCCGCCGTAGTCGTCTTGCCGTGGGTGCCGGCTATACCGCTGGCGTCGCTGTCACGGGACAGAAGACCGAGGACCTCGGGATAGGAAAGTACAGGAATCCCCAATTCGATCGCCGCGGCCAGCTCCGGGTTTTCCTCGCGCGAGTAGGCGGCGGAATGAACGACCATTTGTACATCAGGCTCGACATGCCCGGCATCGAAAGACTCGAAATAGGGTATGCCGAGGCACTGCAGCACAGCATCCGTATAGAACTGCTCGGCGCGGTCCGAGCCTGTAATGCAAGCACCCCTGCTCAGCAGGATCTCGGCCAACGCGGCCATACCGGTGCCCTTGATGCCCACCATATGGATTCTGTATCCTGAAAGCGTTGCCGGCAGCCGGGATCTTTTCATCCCCGAAACTATAGCCCATGGCCTCGTCTGTTTCAATCATGCGGCTTTCCACCCTTGTGGCGGCTCTGCCGGAAACGGTGCCGCAGCAGCGTATAGCAGCTTATACCAGGGAGGTCAGAACTGATTCTCGGCGCTCATATGTCCATAGCCGGCGGGATTGACAAAGCCCTGCAAAGGGCTGCTTCGGCGGGATGCAGTGCGGTACAGATCTTCACGAGGAATCAGCTGCGCTGGTCGAGTCCGAAGCTCCGGTCCGAGGAAATCGAAGCCTTCCGCAGACTCAGAGAGGGTTTTCCCGCTGTTTTCGCCCATGCGTCCTACCTGATCAACCTGGCCTCCCCTAGAATCGAAACCTTTTCCAAATCCGTGAACGCCCTGGCCGAGGAGCTTGAGCGCTGCGCTACTCTGGGCATCACTCCTTTAGTCCTGCATCCCGGATATCATATGGGCGCGGGAGAACAGGCAGGAATCCAGCGTCTGATCGAGGGGATTCGCGCTGCCTACGAACGCTCCTCGGTGGTGGGTGTTCAGGTTGCTTTGGAAACCACCACGGGTCAGGGCACCTCCCTGGGCAGCCGCTTCGAAGAGCTTGGGGAAATTCTCTCCCATTCTGCAATGGATGAATTGAACCTGGGGGTGTGTTTGGATACCTGCCACGTGTTCGCCGCCGGCTACGATCTTCGGGATCGAAACGGGTACGAGGAAACCTGGAATCGCTTCGACCGATGTATCGGACTCGAGAAGCTGCTGGTAGTCCATCTCAACGACTCTCTCGTTGAGATGGGCTCGAGAAAAGACCGTCATACCCACATTGGCGAGGGAGAGATAGGATCAGAGGCATTCCGCCTGCTCGTGCGTGACCGGCGTTTTGAAAAGACACCTGCGGTGCTGGAGACACCGAAAGGCAAAGAGCTGAAGGAGGATATAGCAAACCTCAATCGCTTGAGGCAACTCGCCCGTCAAACCGAGAGTTGAATCGACTATGTCCTGCGCGTTTTCGCTTCTGCGCCGGCCGCGCCCGGCACGGCTCACTTCCAGAATTTCGGGATTAGGATCGTAAAACCTACATAACCCTGCCATGAGGGAAAGAACTGTATTGTCGGCACGAAAGCGACGGTCGGCGCCACCTCGACGAACAGCTCGATTACATTGTCCACGAGAAAGGCTTGAACCCCAACAGGAATCCGCAAACCCAGATCGAATGAAGCCTCGCCCCCAAAGTAGATTTGGCTGTACACTCCGGCGCCCAGGAACAGGTGCAGAAAATCGATGATCTGATAGCCCGAAACGATCCTGTAGTCAGCGCTCAAAAACAGCCAGGCGTTTTCCCTGAAATCATAGCCGACCTTGAAGTCCAAGGGTGCCGGACGGATGATGATCACCGCCAATGGTTCTCCGAACTCGAGGCCCAAGCGCAGGCCCTTTTTGTCAGATGCCGAGACTGAAGCTGTCGCAACAGCGAGCAGCACGATACAGATAATGAGTACTTTGCCAGCATGTTTCACCGTTTCTTCTCCTCCTTGGCTGGATACAGCATACCCGATTTGAAAATCAAAAAAAAGGCTGGAAACCGCTTTCCAACGGGTTCCAGCCTCCATCTCCTAGGG
>CAYMGP010000093.1:0-13326 GCA_964390045.1 uncultured Spirochaetaceae bacterium
AAATATATTCGATGTTAACTAACTAGTTAGTTAACATATGATTCTAAAAAAACTACGTCACTTCTTCCCCTCTCCCGCCCACTTTTCGCGCATGGCCCGGTGGTACGCCTCATGGGTCATCTCCATGGCTTGGTTGAAAGCGCCCTTGAGCTGTTCCTCGCTCACATCGAAGTACCGGCACCAGGGCTCCTGGAACAGGACGTAGCAGAGCATCGGCATGACGCCAGTGAAAAACTCTGCCACCAGGGTCAAATTCATCGTGTCGGGCGGGTAGAGGCCGGAATCGCGGACGCCGCTGATCGTAGCTTCGTCTACCAGACCACCGAAATCAACAAGCTTGAACAACGGCGGCGAGCCCTCGCCGGCTTTGAGGGATTCCATGAGCATAATGCGCAGCAGATCCCGATTTTCTTCAAAATAGGAGAAGTAGCTGTCGAAAATTTGGTCCGCCTCTGAGGAAGGGGAGGAATCCAGTCCCCCGTGCTGCACGTAGCTGACCAGCATTGCCGCTGATTCGCGAAAAAAGCGCTCGAATAATTCTTCCAGGAGCGCGTGCTTGCTTTGGAAGTAGTAGTAGATCAGGGCTTTGTTTACACCCGCTTTCGCGGCGATCTGGTCGATGCGGGCGGCGTCGTAGCCCTTATCGGCGAAAATTTTTTCTGCGGCTTGAAGGATCCTCTCTCTGTTGTTTTCCTGTTCCGGACTCATTTTAACTAACCAGTTAGTTAAATATAATATGGAGACAGGGATTTGTCAACTCCTGGAGAGCATGGCGTGCAAGGAGTTTTATTAATAAACTGATAGAATATGATCGCTAAGGTGGAACATGAAACAACGTAAAAATCAAATAGCCATCGTCACCGGCGTTGCTTCAGGCAAATGAAAAACATCCTTGAGCTATACGATGAATATCACGTTCGCAGAGGTGATGAACGTTTACAGCTATTTGAAATTCTTCGAGATGAATATTCTGTAAACTCATGCTTGTATCCCGGATGTTTCGTACATATCACACCTGCCTTTGTTTTTCAGAAAACAGCCTTTGTAGACACGGATCGACGGGCGCAGAGGTTCTTCGAGGACCCATCGGTTGCCGAATTCGTGGATCTCAACAAGCAATATGGAGAGGCTTCAAACATCACCTTTTTTGCACAGGAATACTCGAAACCACTGCCAATAGATACAGAATATGACCTATTGCTGTCACAATACGCGGGATTTGTTTCTGAGAAATGCAAGAAGTATCTTCGGAAGGGCGGCATACTGGTGGCGAACAACAGTCACGGCGATGCAAGCCTTGCCTCTATCGACGCAGATTTCAGGTTTCGAGCAGTGATCAACAGACGAGAGGAACGCTTTTGGTTTGCCGGCAATCAACTTCATGAATATTTCGTGCCCAGGAGAAATGTCGAGGTTACTAAAGAATTGTTGTATAAACTCAAGCGAGGCATCGGCTACACGCGTTCCGCTAGCAACTATGTTTTCGAGAAGGTGAGCTGAAGCAGGCATTCAACTGCCTTGTGGAGAAACAGATCGGTAGGAGTCGATTATGGCAGATGAGGATTTCAAAGTAGAATACCATGTCGGGTGGCGGGACATAGATCCAAACTTCCATCTGCGAGCAGCTGTGCTGGTTGACTATGCAATAAATACGCAATTTCTCTGGCTTGAACAATACGGCATTACCCAGGCAAGGTTTGCCGAGCTCGGATATGAGCCGGTTGCCCTAAAACTAGAGGCAAGATACTACAAAGAAGCAACCTTCGGGGACCTGATAGTGGATAAGCCATTGCTAACAGCTTTGTCTTCTGATGGAGCCCGTTGGAAAGTACGACATCATTTTGTCAAGAAACAAGGTGACCAGGTGGTCTCGATTTTACTGGTAGGAACTTGGATGAATTGGCAGACTCGGAAAGCTATAGCGCCTGCATCCGATGTTGTGGCAGCGCTGAAACAACTTCCGCGCAGCAGTAACTTTGAAGATCTAAGATCATTCATTCGCTAGAAAGAGAATCAAACCCGGCCGAGTTTTTTTAAAAATACTGTGGAATATCCCAGGGTATTCACAGGGCAGGCATCCACACAATGACCGCATCCCACACAGCGGGTATCTATTACATCTTCGCCCCTGCCTGCCTTTTCACTGATGCTTATGGACATGGGGCAAACGGAGTCGCATTTACCGCAGCCGATACATTCCGTTTTTGTAGTTACAATTTTTTGGCCGACAGCTCTTCCCAACCAGCCGAGAATTGTGCCCAAGGGGCAGTAATAGCAATAACCTCTTCCCACGAAGGCGGTCCAGAACAACATCGCCATTAACAATTCCAAGATCAGATATTTATAAACTTCAACCTTTTCGAACATGATCATAGCGGCAGGCTGGATCTTCAGAGCTATGACCAATAGCCAAAAGACGGTGAACAGCAGACTCAGACAAAGAAGAATCCATCTCAACAGAGAAAGGAAGCGCATCATTTTTTCGCCGAACCGTTTCTTTTTCCCAAACAGAGGAAAGGCCGGTGAAAACACTTCAGAGGCAAAGCCGTTGAACAGACAGATCGTTGAACATTGCCAACGCCGGCCCATCAACAAAGTGCCTGTAAATACAACGATATTGATTGTTAGAAAGAAGACAAGCGCAATAGTAACTCCACGAAGGCCCCAGAGAGCAGCGTGGTGCTGATGGAAGGAGGAGCTGTTTACGGCCAGCTGCAACGCCGTGGTGGACCAGGGTAGGGGCATGGCAAAGAAATAAAGATCGGGATTGCGGCTCAGCAGGGAACCAGCGATGTGCACTACCAGGGCTGCTGAAATCAAACCGATAAGGTTTTTACGCCGTAAGCGGGGAATCTCTTTTTTCTTTACAATACGAAGTGTCAGAAACGTACCGGCAATAATCAAGGCTGTTTTAAACTGATTTTCATAGAACTGCCAGATGTTCAGGATTATAGACTGTGTTTTCTCCGAAGCTTTGGGAGCCAAGCCGTAATTGATCCCGGCAATTACTAGAGCTAGAAGAATGTATATGAACAAAAGGGATTTCAGAACCGTCACTTCCCAACTTCTTTTCTTTTTCATTTTGCGATCCGGTCCAATACTACAAATTTCTTGAAAAAAGGCACAGGTATAATTTGTAAAATCTTTGCCATCGTGTATGATTCGCTATGGAGACCATTGAATGGAAAAAATGAAGGTTGGCTCAGTTCAGTTCAATCACAAACCGGGAGACAAGCACTATAATCTGCGAAAGATACAGGAATTCGTTGAACATGCTGCAAATGAAAACGTGGATCTGGTCGTGTTTCCAGAAATGTGCATTACCGGATACTGGCACATCAGAAAGCTCTCCAAAAAGGAGATCGAGGAGCTGGCGGAAACAATTCCCGCAGGTGCATCCACACAAACATTGCTTAATCTAGCAGCGAAGCATGGAATAACGATTTCCGCCGGCTTGATAGAAACAACGGCAGAAGGTGAGTTGTACAACACCTACGTGGTCGCTATGCCAAACGGGCGGACTGCATTGCACCGCAAGCTTCATTGCTTTATCAGTGAGCACATGGCTAGTGGCAACGAGTATACTGTTTTTGAGCTGCCACAAGGTGTTAAAGCCGGTATTCTGACCTGCTATGACAACAATATTATCGAAAACGTACGAATCACCGCTTTGCAAGGTGCAGAGATCCTTCTTGCCCCTCATCAGACGGGTGGCTGTCAAACTCCGAGTCCCAGATGCATGGGAAGAATCGATCCGGAGCTTTGGCTGAACCGGGAAAGCAATCCAGAGGCAATCGAGGCCGAGTTTCGAGGACCCAAGGGAAGGCAGTGGCTTATGCATTGGCTTCCCGCCCGTGCCCATGACAACGGGATATTCCTAGTTTTCAGCAACGGTGTAGGTTTGGATGACGACGAAGTCAGAACGGGAAACGCAATGATAATCGATCCTTACGGAGATATACTTGCCGAGACATGGAAAGCCCAAGATGAGATTGTGACAGCGGAGATCGATTTCAGAGTACGGAACAGATGCACGGGGAAACGCTGGATTGCCAGTAGGCGTCCCGATTTGTACAAACCACTGACAGAATATACAGGCAGAGAAGAAGACACACGAAAAGTTCGCTTCTCCTTTGATTGAGCCTTTCCACCCTATGGGCCGCGTAGTGAATCTGTTCCGGATGCTTCTTGACAGGCTCGAGAGCTCTCGCTAAGGTGCCATCGTGTTAAATATCATCATCGGCAGCCTGCTTATCGTCTTCTGTCTCGGTATCAGTTCTGCCTTCGTATTCTACAGCCGGGGATTGATCGAAAGAATCTCTCGCATGAAGCGAAGCACCTACCGCGACATCATGCAGAACAGGCATGGATAAACCCGTAGTCACCACAGAGCTCTCCCGTGACCTCAACCTCTTCCATCTGACAATGATGGGTCTCGGGATGATGATCGGCGCCGGTGTGTTCCTCGGCATCGGGAATGCTATTAGAATCGCCGGCGCCGGCGGGGTGCTGCTGACCTTCGCACTGAACACCCTGCTTGCTCTGTTCACGGCTATGTCCTATGCCGAGCTCAGCTCGGCCATTCCCAGGGCGGGAGGCGCGTATAACTTCGCCCGCGTCGGCTTCGGCCGCGGCACCAGCTTTCTGGCCGGTTGGATGGAATGGTTTGCCTCCAGCGTCGCCGGCAGCATGTATGCCATAACCTTTTCGATCTACACCGTTCGATATTTCCAACAGCTCGGTGTTTTGTCCTGGCTGGCCGTGCCCACGGTTATCGTAAAGCCGGTGGCCGTGCTGGTCGCAGTATTCTTCCTGTACATCAATTATCGCGGTGCCTCCGAGACAGGCAAAGTGGGCGCGATCATGACAGCCGGCCAGACGCTTTTTCTTATAGCTATCGGGATTGTGGGTTTGGTTGTGGCGATCCGGGATCCCTCGCGGCTGCAGAATTTTCAGAATTTTCTTCCCTTCGGTTGGTCACGCCTGTTTATCACCATGGGTTTTACCTATGTAGCATTTGAAGGCTTCGAAGTCATTGCCCAGGCGGGAGACGAGGCGATACATCCGAAGAAGAATCTGCCCAAAGCCATGCTGTACTCCGTGTATATAGCGGGACTCACCTACGTGGCTGTAGCCTTCGCCACGGTGGTCGCCGTCAAGGCGGGCTCCCCCGGTGTCTCGGGAGAGCCCTGGCAGTGGATCGGGAATTTCAGGGAGAGAGGTTTCGGTGAAGCAGTTGCCAGGCTGATCCCTTTCGGAAATTTCATGCTCACCCTGGCCGTGATCTTTGCCTCTACCTCGGCGTTGAACGCTACGATCTATTCAGCTACGCGGGCTTCCTACGCGTTGGGCAGGGACCGAATGCTCCCCAAGATCTTCTCGAGGATATCGAAGCGGCGTAGAACTCCGTGGATCGCCCTGCTGGCCACGGGCGTGATAGTAGTGTTGGTGGAGACGGTCCTGCCTACCATGGATGTGGCCTCCAGCGCCAGCATGATGTTCCTTTTTCTGTTTTTCCTGGTAAATCTCTGTGTCATCAAGATCCGACTCAATATGAGTGATGAGCTGGAGTACGGATATCTGATGCCCCTGTTTCCCGTCGTGCCCATGTTGGCCATCTCCGTTCAAGTGGTCCTGGCGGCGGAGCTGCGGCACATGAGCGTAATTGCCTGGATCATAGCACCCGCCTGGATCTTGGCGGGGATCCTCATCTACACGCTTTACTCCCGAAGCAGAGCCCTTCCCGCGGAGAGTGAGATTCGTGTGTTGGAGGAGGTCGAGGCTCCCGAGGGGGATGAATACAGGGTCATGGTTCCGGTAGCCAATCCGGAGAACGCCCTTTCTTTGGTTTGGAACACCCGCCAGATCTGCAGCTCTCGTCCCTCGCGAATCAAGCTGCTGCACATGGTGCCCGTGCCGGACCAGGTGGCTCTGAGCGACGCTGAGAAGTATATGACAGAGGGCAGAGAAGGTATCGTGGAAGCCATGCTGTATTTGATCCAGCGTTTTCCTATAACCACAACGATTCGTTACTGCCGTAATATAGCCCGCGGCATCATCAGCGCCCTGCGGGAAAAAAAAATAGACCTGTTGATCATGGGTTGGCACGGGCGGGGACAGGACAGGCGCTTCCGCATGGGCAGCACTCTGGATCCTGTGATTTCACTTTCTCCGTGCAACATCGTGATCCTGAAGGACTGCGGCAACAAAATATTCAATAACATCTTGGTGCCTATGCTTGGAGAACCGAATGACGCCTTCGCCCTGGATACCGCCGAGCGGCTGGTAAAAGAAAGCGAAGGTACGATCACCGCTATGCCTTTGAGGCAGGCTATCAGGAGACAACGGGGATTATGGTCGGAGGAGCGTTATCTCGAACGATTGATGCGAAGGCTCGAGCATAAACCCGTTGCGGTTACGCTGAAGAGCTCGCCTCTCAAGGATCCGGTGCGCGCGGTCCTGCGAGTGGCGAAAGACCACGATCTGGTCGTATTGGGGTTGCAGGGATCCTTCCTGCGTCAGGTCGGGATGCCGACGATCCCCGAACAGATCGCGCGCCAGTGTCCAAAACCCATGGTCCTGGCTAAAGCTTCCAAGGGCTTGAGCGCTCTAACGAAGAAATGGCTTTAGTCGTTACAGCTTTTCAGGTACGCAGAGGTTTTCTTCGCTTTTAGCCACCCGGCCGCACACCTTACAGAAGAATTTTCCCCTTTTGACCAGATCTTTGTATACTCCGGGGAACTCCTGAATGAATCCGATGTTCTCCAAGTAGCAGAGATGATTTTCATGATTCGGATGCGGCATTTTGTGCTGTTTCATGATCGTATCCTTCCTTATAAAATTTATCAGAAATATGAATACTGTTTCAAGGCTGTCGCCGGGGAAGATTTTCGTAGTGGGTGATGGGCGAGACCCTCGCACCCGGTCAGAATAATTGCCTTGACATTTACCCGAAAATCCCTTAGTTTTCAGGTCAGCCCCTCAGTGGCGGGCTTGCTGGGGGTGCAAAACAGTAAAAAGGAGCAAAGCCCAACCGTGTTTTCTTTGTATATTGTGCCGTAAGGAACAACCGACCAGACAGTGGTATCAGGTGGAATATCCTACCTTGTTCTGCTCCTATAGCGGTGAGTATCAAAGGGCGATGACGGAAAGACTCTCTTAGGAGGAGAACGTGAACAAAAAAATCTTTGTTGGCGGACTGCCGTACTCTGTAACAGATGACCAGCTGCAGGAGCTGTTCACACCCCATGGAGCAGTGGAATCAGCCAAGGTGATCAGAGACAGATATACGGATCGTTCGCGGGGTTTCGGATTTGTTGAGATGAGCACCACCGAGGAAGCTCAGACAGCGATCGATGCACTCAACGGAACCGAGCTCGAGGGGCGCACCCTTACCGTGAACATGAGCAGACCCCGGGAAGACCGTCCCCGCGGCGGCAACAGAGGTGGCGGTTATCGTGACCGCTGGTAGGTAAAAACTAGATAACATTGAACTGGGGATGTTGGTCGGTGCATCCCCTTCCTTTTCTTCGAAACAATCTGAACATTCGCTGCAAACCGTTGATTTGAAGCACGGCGACAGGCGGGCCGGAGGTTAATTCAATTCGGCCTCGATCACATTGATGCTCTGTCCTGAGGCGATGATCCCGGTGAGCTTGAATCCCGCACCTTCCAGGAGTTCTCTGAGCTCGATTTCGGTGCGCTCTCTTCCTCCTGTGATCACGAGCATCTCGAGATCGAGGAGCTTGGCAAGCGAGGGCTCGTTTCCCTCGGGCACGATCATCTCAACGATCAGCAGCTTTGATGTCGCTTTCATGGCCCTGAGACAGTTCTTGAGGATGACGGCGCACTGTTCGTCCGACCAGTCGTGGAGTACGTGTGATAACAGGTAGGCGTCGCTCGCTCCCGGGACCTGTTTGAAAAAATCACAGGCTACCGCCTCACAGCGATCGGCTAATCCTTTCTCTCGGATCAAATCCCCTGCTTGTTCTATCACGTTTGGCAGGTCAGCCACCGTTCCCCTGATTCGGGGATGGGCGGTCAGGATCTCTACCATCAGGGTGCCATAGCCGCCTCCGACATCGGTCAAGGTGTCGATACCTGAAAAATCGTAGGCGTCGACGATCGCCCTGTGGGAGGCGGCGGCCTTGAAAGCATTGGCTGCACCGAGCAGCTCGGCAGCCCGCGGATTGTGCTCGAGCCATTCGTTGAGGGGCAACCCGTGGGCCATCTCGAAGGGATTGGCACCGGACTTCACGGCGTCGAGCAGCGACATCCAGGCTCTGTCATTCCAATCGGCATGAAACATCCGCGCCGCAGGGCGCAGCGCTCCACTTTTCAGGCATTGGCCCATCGGAGTGAGCTCGAAGCGGCGATTCTCGCACTCGGAGAATATCCCTATACTCGCCAGGGCCCGCAGCACCCGGTAAAGAGAGGGAGCATGGGTCTTGGTGAGGCGGGAGAGCTCCTCGACGCCCAGGGGACCATTATCCAGAATGTCGGCGATTCCGAGCTCCGCCGCCACGTAGATCGGTTTTCCGATCCACGTGCCCGTAATCAGCTGCATGACCCGGTCGGCCGGTGAAAATTCATTTTCTTCCATTATTATTCTCCTGAATTGGGGTAGTAAATCTGGGGTAGTAAAAAAAAGGTGGGATGCTTTTTCTTTTATTAATGCTACATCGTGGTGCTTGAGAGCGTCAAGGTGTTTTGTAGGAAGACGAGGTGCCCCGGAGGTGATTCCGAGGCACCCTTGCTTTGCGGAAAAGCGCAGTCTGCGGCGGGCTAGCGAATCCCCGCGTCGATCAGGGGCACGAGGGCCTCGATCGTGTCGGGAGTCACTACACCGGCACCTGTGTTGATGTACAGGCCGGCGAAGCCGTACTTCTTTGTAAGAACGATCTGCATGACGGGCAGGAATCCCTGCAGGTAAAGCTGCTGATCCAGGGTACAGGCCACGTAACCGCTCTTGAGTCCATCGATGGTGGCCGGAGTAAGGTCGATGCCCCCGGCGATCACATCACCGGGCTGCTTGCCCGCTCCGGTAAGGGCCTTCTCGAACATCGAGGTGATGCCGCCGTGCTGGGAGCCCATGCCCTTGACATCCGGATTCTTTGTCAGGTAGGCGGTAAGAACGGGAACGCACTGGGAGAAATCGGCATTGACTTCCTGGGATATTTCCAGGTAGTCGACGTCACACCCCGCCTCCGTCAAAGCATCGAACATGCCGCGGGTGCTCATTCCCCGTTCGGCCTCGGCCATCAAACCGTATACCAGAACCTTGTCCCCGGGCTTCAAGCCGCGCTTTACCATGTTCTGGCCGGTGATGTAGCCGCCCATGTACAGATCGACGCCGGCATAGCCGAAGCCGTCGGCCACATAATTGTCGTAGAGAGCGGTCAGCGGGGAATTGCCGCTGGTCACGATGATACCCGTTTCACGCGCCTCGGCAACCAGGGGAGCGAAGGCATCGGAGCCGGGATGACCCATGATCTCGATGCCGTCGGGGCTGGCCGCCAGAGCCTCCTTGAACTGGGCGATCATCTTCTCCGGCTGCCACTCGGAGTACTGCTCGATCAGCTTGACTCCGAAGGCCTTGGCCGCGTCTCTGGCACCGTTGGTGCGGGCGATGGTGGCCGGTCCGCCTGCAGGCCCACCGCACTGAAAGTAGATGACCATGCCCTCTCCGAGCAATGCCTCTTTGGGTGCTTCCTCGGCCACTTCTTCGGGCTTCTCTGCGCAGCCTGTCAGGCCCATGACAACCACGGCCAGCAGCGCGAGAAGCACCACAGCGATCCTGAAATGCATTTTCATTTTACCCTCCTTAGTAAAATGGTTTTTTTCTTTATGGCAAACTTCCTGAAAGGATTATCCATTCAGGAAGTCTCGCCTTTTCTCTGTTTTCTAAAAGCGAACTGCAGGAACTGCACCTCGCTGAGATCCCTCCCTCTTCCCAGCAGGATATGCAGGGCCACGGCCAGAATCAGAACCAGGCCGACGATGAAGCGCGTCCAGAATCCGCCCAGACCCGTGGCCACGATACCGGCCTCGAGAGAGCCCACGATAAACGAGCCGATGAAGGTGCCGACGATCGTTCCTTCACCACCGAAGATCGAGGTGCCGCCGATGAAAACGGCGGCCATGGTGATCAGGAGCATGCCTCCGCCCTGGGTGGTCCAGAAGGTGGCCATCTCGAGGGTCAGCAGCACCGCGGCGAAGCCGGCCAGGGTGCCCATCAGGGTGAAGAGCATGATCTTTGTTCGCCGTACATTTACGCCGGTGACCCGAGCCACCTCGGCATTGTCGCCGATGAACAGGATGTGCTCGCCGAACTTATGACGATTGAGGATGAACCAAAGCACTAAGGCTACCAATGTAGCCCAGAGTACCTGGGCCGGTACCACCCCTCCGATCCGGCCTACGAACAGGGAGTGTATCGTCTCTTCGCGGATGTCCCGGATGTTCCAGGCCAGACCCCCGGACAGGATGACGGTGAGGCCGCTCCAGAGGAACTGCGCGCCCAGTGTGGCGATGATCGACGGTATACCCACCACGGCTACCAGGACCCCGTTGACGAACCCTACCACAGCGCCGCTGGCCAGGGCGGCTATGAGGGGCATCCAGGTCTGTCCGGTTATCTTGTAGAGGGCCGCATAGACAAAACCGGAAAAGGCGATAATAGAAGGAAATGACAGATCGATTTCTCCGGCCGCGACCACCAGGGTCAGTCCCAGGCCGAGGATCAGTGGCACCGGGACGGTGGACATGAAGGACTGATAGATCCGGTACTTGAGAAATGTGCCCGGGGCGGTGATCATGAAGACGACCACGATCACCATGTACACCAGGATAATGGGAAGCGCTTCTATACGGGCCAGACCACGATTTTCGCCGGTTAGCGTTGTTTGTTTCATTTTCAGCTCGCCGCCTTCCCGGTGGAGTATTTGAGCATGAAGGCATCCAGTGCCTCCAGGGAGATTTCGCTCTTCTGGAAGTTGGCCACGATCTCGCCGCGGTCGATGATCACGAAGCGATCCGCCACCTGATACACGTGGGAAATCGTGTGGGAGATGTATACGCAAGCCCTTCCCGATTCCTTGATCTTGCGGGTGAAGTTGAGAACCTTCTGTACCTCTTTGAGTGACAGGGCCACGGTGGGCTCGTCGAGGATGATCAGGTCGGCGTCGAAATACATGGCCCGACCGATGGCGATCCCCTGCCGCTCTCCTCCTGAGAGCTTGCTTACCCTGGAGTCTACCGTGATGCCGGCTCCCCGGAAGCCGATCAATTCCAGCATGATGTGCTGGGCCAGCTCCTTCTCTTTTTTGATATTGATGAATCCGAAGCGTTTGGTTACCTGGCGCCCGATGAAAAAATTTCTCCACAGAGGCTGCTTCTCCCCGAGAGAGCTTTCCTGGAACACGGTTTCGATCTTCCAGCGGTGGGCCTTGCGTACATTGTAGTGACGAAAATTCACCTTCTCCTCGCGGATGTACATGGCTCCGCTGGTGGGGGCAAACACGCCGGTCATGATCTTCACCATCGTGGATTTTCCCGCTCCATTATCCCCGATCAGCCCTACGACTTCGTTGGCCCCGACTGCAAAGTCTATTCCTCTGAGCGCCTCGACCTTTCCGAAGGATTTGTGCAGGTTCTCCATCCTGAGCACATGGTCGTAATTCCTGGACATACGATTCCTTTCGATCGCAACAAAACGCTTGACATCAGCACATATGTATACTAATGTACGTACATTAGTGGACACTATTATACGCTAGGGTACGGATTTGTCAAGTCGTTTTTCTGTGATGCAAGGAAAAGATCATGAAACACCGTGATCGCGTCGCCGCCGCTTTGAATCATGAAGAGCCGGATCGCTGTCCCATGCAGATCAGCTTCACGCCGGAGTTCGCCGTCCGCCTCGAAGAGGAACTGAAGACCAGTGCAGCAGGCGTGGTCAAGCCGCACAACCCCCACGGTGGCGGCAACACCTACTGGCTCGAGCGGGAGATCGATGAGGACATGCTGCTGACGTCGGTTGGCTGGGCCAATTCTTACTACCAGCAGGAGGGAGACTACGTAGACGAGTGGGGGATCGGCTGGAAGTCGCAGGAGTACGAAACCAAGTTCGGCGCCGGCAGGTATACAGAGATTGTCAGTCATCCTCTCGCCGAAGACTCAGCCATCGATTCCTACGTTCCTCCCGATCCAAACCGGGCCGATCTCTACTGCGAAGCACAGCGGGTTATAGATTTGTACAGGGAGGAGTATTGGATCGTCGGGGTTACCGTGACCACGATCTTCGAAACGGCCTGGGCTCTGCGGGGGTTGGACAGGATCATGATGGATTTTGTCCTCGATCCCGAGCTGGTCGAAAGGATCCTCGACATTCCCGACAACTACCACCGCACGGCGGCCAAACGTCTCGTCGAGATGGGTGCCGATATGATCTGGACCGGGGACGATATGGGCGGACAGGAGACCATGTTCATCTCCCCAGAGCTGTGGCGGCGCTTCTTCAAGCCCAGGATGGCCCGTTTTATCTCAGAGCTGAAGGCGATCAATCCGGAGGTAAAAGTGGCTTACCATTCCGATGGCCGTATCTTCGAGATCATTCCCGATCTCATAGAAATCGGATTGGATGTGCTCAATCCCGTGCAGCCGGCATCCATGGATCCCGCCGAAGTCAAGAAACTCCACGGCGACAGGTTATGTTTCTGGGGGACGATCGACGAGCAGCACACCCTGCCCTTCGGAACTGCGGATGATGTCCGTCAGGAGGTTCTCGAGCGCTTGAAAACGATAGGCAGGGGCGGAGGGCTGATCATCGGCCCGACCCATCACGTCCAACTGGACACTCCCATGGAAAACTTCTGGGCCATGGTGAATACGATCCGTGATACCCGCTACGATAAGGTGAGCTTTCTACCATGAGGGCTACGATCGACAAAGATTCAAGAGTCCCGCTGTACCAACAGGTCAAGGAGTACCTGTTGGATTACATCGAAGAACGTTCCGGCAATACAAATCGCATCCCGCCGGAAATGGAGATCAGCAAACACTACGGCATCAGCCGGGCTACGGTACGGGTGGCGGTCCTCGAACTGGTCAACGACGGACTCCTGGAACGGGTTCCCGGCAAGGGAACCTTTATCCGAGAGCAGACGAACAAGCTGGTTTTTACCAACTGGCTGGGACTCGAAGAGTACTCGGCGTCCAGCCTCAACTCCCTGCTGCGAGAGTATACGGAGGAAAATCCCGGCGTCGAAATTGAAAGCTTGGGCATCCCGTATCTGCAGACAGAGCATCAGCTGATGCTGATGGCAA
>CAYMGP010000094.1:0-12996 GCA_964390045.1 uncultured Spirochaetaceae bacterium
TGTCGCTTCATTCTTGAAAAAATAGGCCTCGACACCGTCTTCGAGGCCATAGTCGGCGGGACGGTTTCCCGCGAGCTCGATCTCAAGGGCAAACCGCAGCCGGATATCTTCCTCGTGGCCGCGGACAACCTCGGCGTTCATCCCAACACCTGTCTGCTCGTCGAGGACGCCATCTCCGGCGTCGAGGCGGGGCGCAGAGGGAATTTCGGCCTGGTGGTGGGCATCGCCCGGGCTGCAGACGCCGAGGCATTGAGACAGTACGGTGCCGATATCGTCGTAGCGGACATGGGAGAGCTATCCTGGAAAGCCGTCAACAGCTGGTTCGACAAAGACCTGGAACGGGACGGTTGGATCCTCAGCTACCACGGTTATGAGCCCGAGCGGGAGCGGCTGAGGGAATCCTTGACCACGGTGGGCAATGGTTATTTCGGTACCCGGGGCTGCTTCGAAGGCAGTCGAGCCGACGAGATGGTCCACTACCCAGGTACCTACATCGCCGGCGTATACAACGAGCTTCCCAGCGTAGTGTATAGAAAAACAATCATCAACAATGACCTGGTCAACTGCCCCAACTGGCTACTCGTCGAACTGAAGATCGGGAACGGTGAGTTTCTCCAACCCCTGGATATGGAGCTCGTCGAGTACAGACACAGCCTCGATGTACGCAAGGCGGTGATGAGCCGCCGCCTGACCTTCAAAGACAGCTTGGGCCGGATTACCACGGTAGAGTGCGAGCGTTTCGCCAGCATGGACGATCCGCACATAGCGGCTTTACGCTACACGATCCGTCCTCAAAACTGGACCTCAACGGTTACCCTGCGCTCCACTCTCGACGGCACGGTTATCAATTACGGGGTGCCCCGCTACCGGGAGCTGAACTCCAAACACCTTACGCCCATTTCGGTTGTCGAAAGGAAGGGCTGCATCGCGCTGCAGGTGCAGACCTCCAGCTCCAAGATAAAGGTCTTCATGCAGGCCAGGCACAAACTGTTCTCAGATGGAAAGAAAGTAAGGGCGGACCGCGAGGTCATTCAGGAGGTCGGCCTGATTTCCGAAAGCTTGAGCTTCGAAGCCGCTGCCGGTCGAGAGCACACACTGGAGAAGGTTGTCAGCATCCACACCTCGCGAGACAGAGACATCCCCGATCCCCAAGCGGCCGCGGCCAACGCTCTAAGCGACGTTCCCGGTTTCGCCGCTCTGCTCGAGCCGCACACGCTGGCCTGGAGGAAGCTCTGGGACAGAGCAGATTTTCAGATCGAGGGCGATCGTTTCGCTCAAAAAGTTCTGCGCCTGCACATCTATCATCTGCTCTGCACGGCCAGCCCGCATAACCTGCGCATCGACGCGGGAATGCCCGCCCGGGGACTGCACGGCGAGGCCTACCGGGGACACATCTTCTGGGACGAGCTGTTTATCTATCCTTTCTACAACCTTCACTTTCCCGAGATCAGTCGAGCCCTGCTGCTGTACCGCTACAGGCGTCTCGAGGGAGCCCGCGAATATGCGCATGCCAACGGGTACCGGGGAGCCATGTACCCCTGGCAGACGGCGGACAACGGGCACGAAGAAACGCAGGTCATCCACTTCAATCCCGTGTCGGGCAAGTGGGACCAGGACCTGAGCAGCCGGCAGCGCCACGTGTCCATCGCCGTGGCCTACAATGTCTGGGAGTACTTCTACTGTACGGGAGACCTCGAGTTCCTCGGCCGCTACGGGGCGGAAATCCTCGTGCAGACCACCCGCTTTTGGACCAGCATAGCCGAGTACGACGAGGCCGACGGACGCTATCACATCAGGGGCGTGATGGGACCCGACGAATTCCATGAAAAGTATCCCGATGCGAGCGACGGGCAGGGCGGCCTGAACGACAATGCCTACACGAATATTCTCGCCGGCTGGCTGATACACAAGACCATAGAAACGCTGCAGTATCTACCCAAGAAGGACATGAAGATCCTTGTTGAAAACACAGGCTTCAAAGCGGAGGAGATGCAGCGCTGGCAGGACATCGTGAGCAAGCTGAATGTGGTCATCTCCAAAGAGGGAATCATCTCCCAATTCGACGGTTACATGAATCTACAGGAGTTGGATTGGGAGGGCTACAGGTCGAAGTACGAGAACATCGGCCGTCTCGACAGGATCCTCAAGGCCGAGGGGAGCTTACCGGACCGCTATAAGCTCTCCAAACAGGCCGACCTTCTTATGAGCTTCTACCTGCTCGCTCCGGGCCAGATCAAGCACATCCTCGCTCTTATGGGCTACGAGACGGGGGAAGAGCAGGAGCTTATGCGCAAGAACTACGAGTACTACTGCCGGCGGACCAGCCACGGATCGACGTTGAGCTTCATCGTTCACTCGGGGATCCTCAAATACCTCGACAGCAATACGCACGACATGTGGGAGTGGTTTCATACAGCCCTGAAGAGCGATATCGAGGACATCCAGGGCGGCACCACCCAGGAGGGGATCCACACAGGGGTGATGGGGGGTACGATCGACGTGGTGGTGAAGGCTTTCGCCGGAATCAGCCTCTTCAAGGACGCCGTCCAGATCGATCCCAATCTTCCGCCTCACTGGAAACGTCTGGCCTTCAAACTGCTGCACCGCAGGAATCTGTTCTCTCTCGAGTTCACGCCCGAGCAGCTGCAGGTGAAAAAGCTCACAGAGAGCAAGAAGAATCGAGTAGATATCCTGGTCCGGGGAAAGCGCCATGCCCTGACCGAAAGACAGGCGCTTCGCCTCTCCCTCCCTGTACGATAGCGGGCGCCGCTAGCGAAACTAGCGCAGTTCGCACAGTTAGCGCAGTACTTCGAGCAGCCGCTTTCGCAGCCTCCCGAAATACAAGCTTCGAAGTTCTTCGGCCCCGCGATAGCCTCGGTACAGCGCCCTCCGGTAGGGGAAATCGTAGCACCCGAGCCTGTTGAGTACGATCCCCCCGAAACCCGTTTTGAAACGATAAAGTCCGTGCATCGGATGCTGAGGATCGTTACCTGGCGGGATACCGAACAGATCGTAGAGGCGGCAGCCCCTCTCTCGAGCCAGGCGCATGGCCTGCCACTGCAGCCCGTAGGCGGGCATGAGGTTGCGCTTGCTGTTCGACGAGGCTCCGTACAGGTACCAGGCCTGCTTCCCTTTCAGGGCCACGATAATGCCTGCCAGAAGCTCCCCCTCGTGGCGTGCGGAAAGCAGATGAAGCTCCACCGCGGCACTGCCCTGCTGCCCGCTCACGGCGAACAATCCGCGGTAGTAACTCTCGCTGTGGAGAGTGATTTTGTCCCGGCGAGCCGTTTCCCGGTACAACCGGTACCAATCGGCCAGGGCTCGCTCGCCAGCCTCGCTATCAGCGATTTCGTCCCGGATCTCCACGCCTTTTTTTTCAGACAGACGAATGTTGTAGCGGGTCTTGCTCTTCATGGCGGCCAGGAGGGACTGCTCATCCCCCTGTAAATCGAGGAGCACGGTGCTGGAGGGCTGGATGTCAAGCGGAGCTTTTTGCAGGGCTCCGCCCAAAGGCCTGGGGAACCGGCCCTGGCCCTCTGTGCCCCAGGGCAGGTCGAAGCGAATGAAAATGCACCCCCCAAGATGGGGGCGCAGGGCTTGTGCCAGCTCCTCGAGAAACGATTCCCTGTCCTCGGGAGATACTTCGATCTCCGGACCGTGGGGAACGTAGGCCAGGCGCTGTCCCAAACCAAGAGCCCGGATCAACACGAGCAGCGCGAATCTTTTCTCCCGACAACTGCAGCGAAAGGCGCGGGCCTCCCAGCCGAGCCGTATGCGAAACAAGGCCCAGAATTCACTCTGCAGCAGTCCCCGGTTTACCTCCAGAACGCCGAGCTCCCCCGGCTCCACGGTAAGCGCAGCGGATCCTGTCCGGCCGCTACTGCCTGTCATCCGCTCTCACCTCCACAACCTCAGCTTCGAGCCCTGCGGCCATCCGCAGCAGGGAAAGACTCATCTGAGCCCAGGCCGGCTCGGCGGGGTCGAGCACACCCAACCGGATTTTCAAAGCGTAGGGCGTAGAGCCCGGAAACGAGGGATCCATCCAATGCCAGCGGCCGGCCGCATAGACCTCGGTCCAGGCGTGGCCGATGAGACCCATCTCGGTCAACAGCATCCCATAGGCAATCCGCGAAGGGATGCCCCGCCTGCGCAGCAGGGCTGTCAGCAGCAGAGCGTGCTCCGTGCAGTCGCCCGCCCTGGCGGCAAGAATTTCATCGACCCCGGCGAACCCGTAGGCCAGGGACTTGTTCTCGATGGTATCATATACCAGCTCTTCGAGACAGCGCAGGACGGTTTCCTGTTCGCCCGCCGAGGGACAGCGGCTCAACAGCTCCTCCAGCCTGGGATCCTCGAGGTCGAGGTGAAAGCCCCCCCGGAGATATGCCGAGACATCCTGCTCCGGCTTACGCGCCCGGCTTTGCAGACTCTCGTTCAGGGACATCCGTTTCAGGATAACAGTCAGGGCCTCAGGATCAGAACGCTTCTCAGCAACCTGCAGCCCTCCCCCGCCCAGATCCGTTCGGGCTGAAGCAATCGCCTCCTGCAAGTCATCGATTGCCTCGCCTTTAAAGCTTAGCCTCAGCTCGGCGGGGAGGCTGTCGAGACCCCGTACGGGAATGCTGAGACCGGCTACATCGAAAACCAAAGCCTCCTCGGCCTCGAGCTGATCGGGCGACACCGCCACGATCTCCAGGGCGAGACCCACGGGGGTCCTGGAATAAAGAAAGCGTCCCTCCCCGCTGTAGACGGCCCTTGTGGCCGTCCCGGGAAGAGCGGTGGAGCTCTCCTCCAACAGAATGCCCCTGAAAATCCGGCCACCGGAATCTTCGATCTCTCCCGGCCCGAGCAGGCGAACCTTTATTTCTTCGACTTGCAGGGTTTCGGGAGAAAACAGGTGATAGCTGAGCTCCCGCGTTTGCGGGGAGGAAGCGAAAAAAGCCTGCTCCACAAGTCGAGAAGCTGTATAGATCCCGAGCAGTTCGGAGCCGGCCGGTTCGCTGTCTACGGAAAAGGAGTGCCGGCTGCCTTGCTCGCCTTTCCACACCTCGACGCGCAGGTTGCCCTCCTCGATGTGCGCCTCTGTTCGCTGCAGCTGTCCATTCATGTCCAGCTCCGAGCTCGTGCTCAGCAGTCCCGCTGCCGCGTCCTCGATCCAGACATCCCTCTGCTTCAATGTAAAGGGTATCCCGAAGCGACGTACCGTCATTGTCTGTTCTAGCTCGCTGCGGAACCTTCCCTGCTCGGTTGCCCAGGTGACCTGATGCCCATAACCGACGGCCCTGGAATCGAGGCGCAGGCTGTACCACTCGTCGCTGACCTTCTTCTGGGCTTGCAGCAGAGGGCAGAGGAAAAAGAGGAAGATGATCGCCCAATGGGTTCTATTTGACCTGACCGTTTTGTACCTTTTCAGCCGTAACGTTCCTACCGGCGCATTCCAGGGGGATATCATCGATCAGTACCTGATGGTCTTTTACATCAATGGGAATGCGGAAAAACTCCTCGATATCGATTTCTGCGGGTTGCCCTCCCGTCGGCTCTCCGGCCGAACTTCCGGCCGGCCGTATCTCTTCACCCGACTGGGCATGGTCGACAAACAGGACCTCCACGGTGCCCTCATCCTGGGCGGCCAGGAGCATGCCCTGGCTCTCCACGCCGCGCAGCCGCGCCGACTTCAGGTTCGTCACCAGGATCACGTTGTGATTGAGCAGATCTTCAGGCTGATAGTAGGGAACCAACCCGGAAACGATCTGCCGGGTTTCTCCGCCCAGATCCACCTTCTCGATATACAGCTTGTCCGCCTTGGGATGCTTCTGCACCTCCACGATTCTGGCAGCCTTTAGCTGCACCCGGGATGAAAATTGTTCTACAGCCTGTGATGTTGCAGACATTCCAACTCCTCCTGAAAATTTTCTGCGAAAGCTCTCGATCTGTCCGTCTTCAAGCCTGTTGAACAGAAGCTCCGGAGCCCGGACTCGTGAGACTCCGGAAAGCAGCCTGAGCCCCTCCGTTGCCGAGCGTTCGACGCCGAGAAACGAATCGATCTTCTCGGCGGTAGCGGGCAGATAGGGCCGGATGAGGATCGCCAGATCGCGAATCAAGTACACCAGATCCCGGAGCAATCCAACTATCTTTTTCGGATCCTCCTTGACAGCCTTCCACGGCTCTTCCTCTTGAAAACGCTTGTTTCCGATCGAGGACAGCGCGAAAATCTCCCGCAGGGCCTCCCGCAGCTCGATGTGCTCGAGAGCGGCGAGCACTCTGTCTTCAGCCTGCTCCACGGACTGCCAAAAAGCCAGGGAAGCCTCGTCCTGCTCGGCTTCTTCGAGCCTGCCGTCGAAATAACGCTCGACGAAGGTGAGGGTCCTGTTGACCAGATTGGCCAGATTGCCTATCAGCTCGCCGTTGACCTTCTCCTGAAAATCTCTCCAGGTGAAAACGGAGTCCGACTTCTCGGGACGATTGTAAAACAGGTAGAATCGCCACACATCGGGGGGAATACCGGACTCCACGGCGTCGGTTCCGAACACCCCCACTCCCTTGCTTTTTGAAAACTTGCCGCTTTCGTAATTCAAATATTCGGTGGAAGACATGCTGTGCAGCAGTGTCCAGGACTCCCCGGATCCGATCAAAGATGAGGGAAAAATCACCGTGTGAAAGGGAATGTTGTCCTTGCCCACAAACTGAACCAGCTTAACCTCTGCGGGATTCTTCCACCAATCCTGCCAGCGGTCGGTCAGGTTGGCCGTTATGGAGATATAGCCGATGGGGGCGTCGAACCAGACGTAGAAGACCTTGTTCTCGTAGTTTTTTTTAGGTACGGGAATGCCCCACTTCAGATCGCGGGTGATGGCCCGCTCGTGCAGGCCGTCTCGAATCCAGGCCTGGGTCATCTGCACGGCATTGCGCGCCCAGGAACCCTTTTGCGCCGTTTCCTCGAGCCAGCTCTGCAGCTTGGGCTTGATGGCCGGAAGGTCTATGTACAGATGGCTGGTCTCCCGAACCACGGGGGTGGCTCCGCACACCCCGCAGTGCGGTTCCACCAGATCGGTGGGATCGAGCAGCTTGCCGCAGTTCTCGCACTGATCGCCGCGGGCTTCCGGGTATCGGCAGTGGGGGCAGATTCCGCGCACATAGCGGTCGGCCAGAAAGCGCTCGCAGTTCTCACAGTAGGTCTGCTCGATTGTTTTTTCCTTTATATAGCCGTTTTTATCCAGACCGAGAAAGATCGATTGAGTGATCTCCGTGTGTTTGGGCGTGGAGGTCCTACCAAAGCTGTCGAAAGAGATGTTGAACCATTCGTAGACATTCGCATGAAATGTGTAGTAGCGATCGCAGAGTTCCTTCGGTGTAATACCCTCCTCTAAGGCCTTGGTTTCGGTGGCCGTGCCGTACTCGTCGGTGCCGCACACATACAGCGTTTCGTAGCCGCTCAGGCGGCAGAAACGGGCGTAAACGTCTGCGGAAAGCACCTGAATCAGGTTGCCCAGGTGAGGAATATTGTTCACGTACGGCAGAGCGGAGGTGATAAGAATCTTCTTCATCGCGGAATTACTATACGGGGATGCTCCACCGAGCGTCAAGCCGAACGGAGGGCTTCCTCATACATGGCCGCGATGTTCTGCGGCGGGACATCATGCTGGAGGTTGTGGATCGGAGCAAATACGAAGCCCCCATCCCGGTTCATCACTTCGATTCGCCGTCTTACGTCCCGACGCACCTCTTGGGTGCTACCCCGGGGAAGCACGCCCTGCACATCGGCACCTCCGCCCCAAAAGGCGATTCGATCTCCGAACTCGCTCTTGAGCTTCTCCAAGTCCATGTCGGCCGCCGAACTCTGTACCGGGTTGAGGATGTCTACTCCGATCTCTATGAAATCTTCGATAAACTCATACACCGAGCCGCAGGAGTGAAGAAAGACTCTGGCTGGGCTGCGGGCATGTGCCGTGGCGTAGATCCTTTTCAATTGAGGCTTCAGCAGCGAGCGAAACAGTTCCGGAGCGATCTGAGGTCCGTTCTGGAAACCGAAATCATCACCGAATCCGATCACCTGGATGTATTGACCCACCGCATCGAGATAGAGCTCTAGATCCGCTATCACGGCCTCGGCGAGACGCTCGAACAGCCTGCGACTCAACTCGGGTTCGGAAGCCAGGCGCATGTAGAAGGTTTCGTAACCACTCAAGAACTGACTGGTTTCGAAGATGCTGCCGTTGAACCAGCCGAACAGAGCTTTGTCCGTGTCCTCGTAAAGACGTCGAGCTCTTCTGTTCAGATACTCGAGTTCCTCATCGCTGATTCGCGGCGGGGCAAAGGATTCTATCTGTTCTGCGCCGGCCTCGGCCAGGGGGAAATAGGTAGGTATGAAGGAACCGCTTCCCGGGCTGAGGAGATTTGTTGCGATCCCGTTGTCGTAGAGCTTCCAGCTGCCGTCTTCCTCTACCACGGGGGAAAATCCCTCGGGGAAAAGCGCCTGCTGGCCGTCGGGAAGGGGATGGGCCCTCCAGCGGCCGCTCAAAGGGATACCCGGTGCGGCGTAGTAGCGGTCGATGGGCAGCACATCGATATTCCAAGCTTCGACCAGCTCAGGCTCCACCTCGGCGAGGAGCAAAATGATGTTCGTCACCCGCAGCGGACGATCGCCAATCTTCATTCCCCGCTGCGCCAGAACGCGCCGCAGCCTGTGATAGGCCATGGCGTTGATTCCCGTTACGATCGAAGCCCCCAGATCGATGGGCATGCGGTCCGGGACCCTGTGATCGATCGCGGCGAGTACTCTTTCTCGGGAAGTCACCGGCTGCCTTTGGGTCTCAGGACAACAGTTCGCTTGACTGCGCTATTTAAGATCAGTATCATATAAATACAGTCTAACCGATGAATTGACAGGAAGACAACGCTCTAGCAACAGGCCAGAGCTGCAACTGACCCCAGCCGCACCATCTGGCGTCGGCTGGTAATCCTTAGGCATAAAGGGGGACATATGTCCGAACGTGACGTAACTCCAGGGAAAATACCGAGACGGCTGACACCGAAGGCGATCATCATCGTGGTCGGGGTGATTCTGCTGTTGATCACGGCGTTTTCCAGTTTCTTCGTAGTGGACCAGAAAGAGATGGCCGTGGTGGTGTTTTTCGGCCGTTTCACCAGAATGGCTGAACCCGGTCTGCACTTCAAACTTCCCTTCGGTATCGAAAAAAACTACAACGTGCCCACCCAAGTCGTATTAAAGGATGAGTTCGGTTTCCGCGTCGATCGTCCCGGCATCACATCGATCCGCTCGGCCCAGGACTTTCCCGGAGAGTCGATCATGCTCACGGGGGACCTGAATATCGTGGACGTGGAGTGGATCATCCAGTATCGGATAGTGGATGCCTTCAACTGGCTGTTCAAGGTCCAGGAAAAGGAGAAGACGATTCGGGACATCAGCCAGTCGATTATCAATCAGCTGGTCGGTGACCGGGCTATCTTCGACGTTATCGGCGCCGAGCGGGCTGCGATCGAGGCTCAGGGCCAGGAGCAGATGAACCAGCTGTTTGAAAAATACGATCTCGGCATCCGGGTCACCACCGTCAAGCTGCAGAACATCGTTCCCCCCGCCGGTCCGGTGCAGGAGGCTTTCGAGGATGTGAACAAGGCCATTCAGGACCGCAACCGTCTGATCAACGAAGGTCAGGAGGCCTACAACCAGTCCATTCCCAGGGCCAAGGGCCTGGCTGAGAAACTCATCCAGGAGGCCGAGGGCTACGCCGTTAAAAGGGTGAACGAGGCCGACGGGGATGTGGCCCGCTTCGCCAGAGTCCTCGACGAGTACACCCGCAATCCCGGGGTAACCCGAACCCGGCTGTACTACGAGATGTTCGAGGATGTGTTCAAAGACGCGAATAACGTGGACCTCATCGACAAAAACCTGCAGAACTTCATTCCCTTCAAGGCACTCACCGCACCGGCTGCCGGAGGAGGTACCCAATGAAAAAGACAATTACGGTTCTAGTAGTAATCGCGGTAATCGTCATCCTCTTTCTGATCACCGGGCCTTTCTACGTCCTCGAGGAGGGCTGGCAGGCAGTGGTGATTCGCTTCGGCCGGATCATCTCAATCGAGCAGAACGCGGGCCTGAAGATCAAGGTGCCCTTCGTCGACAATGTCAACAAATTCCCCAAGAAGATCTTGGCCTGGGACGGCGAATCCCAGCGCATTCCCACCGAGGAGAACCAGCTCATCTGGGTTGACACCACGGCCCGCTGGAAGATCACAGATCCCAAGCTGTTCTACGAATCCGTGGGTAACATCACCGCGGCTCTGTCGCGTCTGGACGACGTGATCGATTCGGCTGTCCGCAAGATCGTCTCCCGCAACCCCCTGGTCGAAGCGGTGCGCAATTCCAACGTGATCAGTGAAATCGAACGTACCAGCGTCTACCAGACGGAGAGCTCGGTTGCCGGAGAGGCAGCCGTGTCTTTGGGTATCGATACCACAGTAATCTTCGAGGAGATCGAAAAAGGCCGTAACGTCCTGTCTGAAGAAATATTTGATGAAGCGGAGGTCATCACACCGCAGTACGGCATCGAGCTGATAGACATCATCATCCGCCAGATCAAGTACTCTGATGAGCTCACAGAGAGCGTGTACCGCAGAATGATCAAGGAGAGAAACCAGATCGCCCAGGCCTTTCGCTCCGACGGCGAAGGAAAGAAAGCGGCGATCCTCGGTGAAATGGAGCGGGAGCTGCGCTCGATAGAGTCGGAGGCCTATAAAACATCCGAGCAGATCAAAGGTGAGGCTGACGCCCTGGCGGCGGCGGTCTACGCCAACACCTACAATAGGAATCCGGACTTCTACGAGTTCTGGAAGGCCATCGAATCCTACAGATCCATTCTGCCCCAGTTCCGCAAGACTCTGACTACAGAGCCGGACTACTTCAAGTATCTCTACGATCAGACGGGGCGGTAGCATACCGAGCACAACACTGGGGAGGTTGGCAACAGGCCGGCCTCCCCTTTTTTCTATCAGGTTCCAAATACCCTTCACGTTTTCTCATCGCCGGTTTTTTGAACGCCGGTTTTTTGATGAGGAAATGCGACCGGTTTGACTTTACCCTTGAAAAAAGGTATCTTTGTCAAACCATTCAGCACCGGGCTTCCTGAAGGAAAATATTAAAAAAAGAAGCCCGATCATTTCGGTTTTGCATATTGTACCGCAAGGACCAACCGACCAGATACGGGCATCTCGAGTACTTTCTATCCTTGTTCTGCTCCTTTTGACGGTTCGTAGCAAACAGGATGATAGTGACATTCTCTTAGGAGGAGAACATGAACAAAAAACTATATGTAGGCGGGCTGCCCTATTCGGTGACGGAAGAGCAATTAACGGAGCTCTTTCAGTCTCATGGAACTGTGGAATCGGCCAAGGTGATCACCGACAAATACACCGACCGTTCACGCGGCTTCGGTTTCGTTGAGATGAGTACTCAGCAGGAGGCTGAACAAGCCATACAAGCTCTCAACGGTACGGAGCTCGAAGGGCGGAGCTTGACTGTGAACGTGAGTAAACCGAGGGAGAATCGCTCCGGCGGCTCACGAAACCGCTGGTAACAACAGTTCGTATATTATTTTTCAAAATAGGGGTCAGGTCGGTTTGACCCCGGTTTTTAAAATCAAATCAATTAACAACTCTATCTCCATTCCGGTATAGGTGTACAGGTTTGCAGGACAGAGAAAATCCGGGAGAAATACCACTCACATGATACAGAAAATACTTATGGTGTATCCGAAAATACCTACAACCTACTGGAGCTTCGACCATGCCTTGCCGTTTATCGGCAAGAAATCCTCACTTCCCCCTTTGGGGCTGATGACCGTCGCGGCAATGCTTGCGCCCAAATACCAAGTTCGCCTTATCGATCTGAACGTCGCCAACTTGGAGCGCGCAGATATCGAGGAGGCGGATATCGTGTTCGTCTCGGCCATGATCGTACAGAAGAAGTCCTTTGAGGAAATCATTGCGCTGTGCGGGGAATGCAACCGGCCGGTAGTTGCCGGAGGTCCGTACCCAATTTCGTCCTACCGGGAAATAGAGGGCGTGGATTTTTTTGTACTAGACGAGGCTGAGCTCACCCTGCCCCGCTTTCTTGCCGATCTGGAGGCCGGCCATCCGCAGAAGCTTTACCGGGACTCCGGGAAACCGGATATTACCAGCACCCCGGTTCCCCGTTTCGATCTCATCGATGTAGGAGTCTACGACAGCATGCCCCTGCAGTACTCCCGGGGTTGTCCGTACAACTGCGAGTTCTGCGATATCATCGAGATGTTCGGCCGCGTTCAGCGGACCAAAACATCCGAGCAGTTTCTCCGAGAACTCGAAGCTGTGAAGGCCAGCGGTTTTCGCGGATCTCTGTTTATTGTGGACGACAATTTTGTCGGCAACCACCGCAAAGTGAAAGAACTCCTGCGCTCGCTGATCGCCTGGCAGAAGCAACACGATTTTCCGTTTGCTTTATTTACCGAGGCAAGCGTAGATTTGGCCCAGGACGATGAGCTGCTCGATCTTATGGTCGAGGCCGGCTTCAGCATGGTATTTGTAGGCATCGAGACCCCGGACGAAGATACCCTGGCTTACACGCAAAAACGTCAAAACTTGAAATCGCCGATCCTGGAAAGTGTGGAGAAGATCCAGCGTCGGGGCATTGAAGTGACCGGCGGATTTATCCTGGGCTTCGATACCGATGCTCCTGACATCTTCGACAGACAGATCAGCTTCATCCAGCAGGCAGGAATCCCCATCGCTATGGTAGGACTGCTGACCGCTCTGCCCAATACACAGTTGTGGCGGCGTCTGGAGACCGAAGGGCGGCTGAAGCACAGCACAACCACGGGCAACAACACCCACACGCTGGGCATGAACTTTGTGCCCCGTATGCCGGAGAGCACCTTGATCGACGGCTACAAACGAGTTCTTTCCGAATTGTATTCACCCAAACGCTACTTCGAGCGCTGCATCACC
>CAYMGP010000095.1:0-12814 GCA_964390045.1 uncultured Spirochaetaceae bacterium
GCGCATCCTCCAGGAAGGTATCGATCAGTTCCTCGAGAAAGCCTGCTTCGCCCTCCGCCAGCAGCCTAAGTTTCTCAAGAGCCCTCTGATCCAGGATTTCCTCGGCGGTATCGCCGGTTGGAGTTGCGGCAAAATGCTCAGTGGTTTTTCGTTGTTCGGCAGGCATCACTTTACGGCTGGCGCAGCGATTCAAGACTCTGGCCAGCTCTTCCACCCGAATCGGTTTGGCGAGATAGTCATCCATCCCCGCAGCCCGGCAGGCCTCTCTGTCCTCTGCCGTTACATTGGCTGTCATGGCTACGATCCGCGGCCGTTTTTGCCCTGCCCACTGCGCACAGATCTTCCGCGAAGCTTCCAGGCCGTCCATCTGCGGCATCTGCAGATCCATGAAAATCACCTCGTAGGATTGCCGGCGCAGCGAATTGATCGCTTCCAAGCCGTTTGCCGCTACATCGGCTCGGTAGCCGAAGCGCTGCAGCAGACGCAGCATAACCTTCTGATTGATGGTGTTGTCCTCGGCAAGCAGGATGCGGAGAGGCAAACGCTCCGCCAGCCGGGGATCGAAGAGAGATTTGCCCTTGCCTTCTTTTTCCCTTAGAGGACCCTGGTTCTGAATGAAAATGCCGGCCAGAACATTGTATAACTTTGAGACCTTGAGAGGCTTGGTCAATGTCGCCTTGATACCGGGCCACTGTTCCCCGGCATCCCGCTTTCCCAGGGGAGCGAGCATAACCAGCGCCAGTTCCTTTGCATCCCTCGTTTGCCTGATTTCTTTGGCCAGGACTAAGCCGTCCATGCCCGCCGTTTGCCTGTCAAGAATAGCTACATCGAAGGATTCTCCCCGGCTCAGCCAGGACAGGGCTCTATTGGGCGAGCCGGTCTGACGGGGGACCATCCCCCAGCCCTTGGTTTGTTCCACCAGGGTGCGGCGTGTGCGGGCATTGTCCTCGACAATCAGCACCCGCTTGCCGGTCAGTTGCGGCTGCAGGTCTTCGAGGTCATCCCGACCGACGCTTGGACCGACTTCGGCCAGAATCGTGAAATGAAAGGTGCTGCCCTTGTTCACCTGACTCTCAACCCATATCGATCCGCCCATCAGCTCACACAGTCGCTTGCTGATGGCAAGCCCGAGTCCGGTACCGCCGTAGCGCCGGGTCGTGGAGGCATCGAGCTGGCTGAAAGAACGAAACAAGCGATTCATGCGTTCCGCCGGGATACCGATGCCTGTGTCCTTTACCGAAAAGTGCAACTGGTATTCTCCGTTTGTCTGCATTTCGCCAACCTCAACGGCTACGCTGACCTCGCCTTGTTCGGTGAACTTGGCGGCATTGCTGAGAAGGTTGGTAAGAACCTGGCGGAGGCGGGTGATATCACCGACGATCGTGGCGGGAACCGAGGCGGCGATCGAATAGGTAAGCTCCAGGCCTTTTTCAGCAGCTCTGGCCGCTACCAGATCGAGGGAGCCTTCTAGACATTCCCTCAGATTGAACGGCTGCTGCTCCAGCTCGATCTTACCCGCCTCTATTTTTGAAAAATCCAAAATATCATTGATAATCGTGAGCAGGTCTTCACCGCTGTTGCGGATGTCGGCAGCGAAATCACTCTGTTCTCCCGTCAGGTCGGTATCGAGCATTAGGCTGGTCAGACCAATAATCGTATTAAGCGGAGTGCGAATTTCGTGGCTCATTGTTGCCAGGAACACGCTCTTGGCTTTGTTGGCGACCTCGGCGGCGGAGCGCGCCGCCCGGGCTTCGACGTACAGCCTGGCGTTTTCAATGGCGAAGGCCGCCTGGGCGGCCAGGGATTTCACCAACTGCATATGCTCTTGAGTGAAGTAGTTGACCTGGGTGCTGTCGAGGGAACACATGCCGATCACCTTTCCGCCCACGAGCATCGGGACACCCATCCAGCTACGAATGTGCTTTGCGCTCGCTGCCTCTTGCCAGGCGGGGAAGCGGCTCGTGTCCGCGACGATCAAACTCTCCCGGGTATTGACTATGGTATGTATCGTGGACCCCGGTTTGATATCGAAGGACACGGTAAGGGCCTGCTTGGGATCGATCCAATGTTCGTAGCCCCTTACCGCCTGAGCATACAGGAAGGTGGGAGGTTTGAGTAAAAAGATCGTGGCACTGTCGTAATGCACCAACTGGTGCAGATAATCGAGCAGCTTTTCACAGACGGCATCCAGGTCGAGGCTCTGCGTAAAGGCCAGGTTGGCCTCGCGCAGTGTTTCTGCTGTTTCACGAGCTTCCTGCGTGGAGGCGTACAGACGTGCGTTTCGCACCGCCACACCGGCCTGATTTGCAAAAGACTGCAGGCGTTCGACCAGCTCAGCTGAAAAGGCATGGGGAGCGGTACGCTCGAGACTGAGAAAGCCGATAATCCGCTCATCCGCTTTGATAGCGGCGGTAATCGAGGAGCGGATCCAATCGGTCTCGGGACTCGGTACCCAGTATTTGGAAGTTTGGGTGTCATCGATCACCGAGGGAGTTCCGGTTTCAATGATTCTGAGCAGGTTTGGCATTTTTTCAAGCGGCATCTGCATACCCAGGATGGAGCTGTCGTAGCCACGCGCATGCGTCACTTCTACCGAATTATCTGTTATAAGCAGAATTGTTCCGGCGTCGTAGGGAACGACCCGGCCGACATGGGTCAGAATACTCTCCATTACATCTTCGATGTCCAGACTGCTGTTGAGAATGGCCGCAATGTCCCTGAGAGCCTCGGCCATAACTCGCTGTTTATGTTCAGACTTCTGCAGTCTCTGCCGTTCGGCCAGTTCGGCCTGAGCATTGCGAAACAGGAGGGCATTCTGGATCGCTACGGCTGCCTGCGCTGCTAAGGCTTCGGCCAGAACGACATGCTCGTTTGTGAAATAATCCGCTTCCACCTTGTCGAGAGAGTACAGTCCCATAGTCTTGCCGCCGGCCACCAGTGGAACACCCACCCAATTGCGGACGTGGCGCGAGCTGGCAATGTGCGTCCAGTCGGGATCAGCGCCGACATCGGAAATAGCGAGACTCTTCTGTTCGGCGGCCAGGCGTTTGTGGCGCGCGCTTTGACGAATGTCGAAGCGAACGGTACCGATCATATCCTTTTCGTCGACACCGCTCCATTTTTTGTAGCCCCTGGCAGCCCGGGCTACCAGATAGTGTTCCTCTTCCAGTAGAAAAATCGTGGCACTGTCGTAGGGAACGAGCCTGTGCAAAAAATCGAGGAGGGTCTCCAGCACCGTGTCCAGATCAAAGGTCTTGGTAAGCGCCAGACTCGCCTGCTGCAGGGTTTCGGTTATCCAACGGGTGTGCTCCTCCGCTTCACGTAGTTGGACAAGGTCCGTCTCACGCGCCTGCAGACGAGCTTGAGCTTCGGTCAGCCGGTCCTTCAGATCTTTTTTTTGTTTTTCGCCCCGGCTCATCGACCTACCCAACCTGCTCCGGCAGAATGATTTCCAGTGTGCAGGCCCGATCTTTCAGCGTAAACAGAGCCTGCCCCTCTTTGTTCTCCAGGGCAACGCTGGTTTCCGTATCGCCACAATGCAGCTTCAGCTCGCTCGGCAAAGTAACGGATATCCACTCGGGGGTGATTCTGTGAACCCAAACTTTCATCTCCGCGGCATCCACCTCGTGCAGCTCGAAGCGCAACGAGCGTAGAATATTGAAATCGGCGATTTCAGCGGTAGCAGAGCGAATTCTCTGTTCGCGGTTCTTGTAGGTGAGCAGCACCTCTGTATCCAGAGCTTTTCCGCGGGCGGTCACGGAAAAGAGGCTTTCCCCTGACGGGCTCAGATCCTCGCGCAGCTCCAATACGATCCGGCTCCCCAAAAACTTCCCCTTCAGCATGACAACTGTAACGATGAGAATTGTTAGCCCGAGGAGGATACTGACGATCCGTTCCACTAGGCCGTCCCAGACGAATATTCCATAAACGAAGATGCTGCCCAAAAACAGAATGTAGATTACGCCCATGAGAATGGGGCTGCCTAGAAATCGGAGAACCACCCCCGGTACAAAATCTCCCTTTCGACGCGTTGAATTGAGCAGCAGGACGGGAAATATCCCTCCCAGCAGCGGCAAGGTGATAACCCCGACCAAACTCAACAGCCCGGCAAACGAGCCGCGGTTGCTGAAGGCAAGCCACTCGGAAATCAGAAAAACTCCGAGAATGGGGCTGATCGCCGCAGCGAAGCGCAGTCTCTTGGCCAGCGGCTTCTCCGAACGAAGCGGCAGCCGTTCTTCTACGAGGAACATCAGCCCCAGTGATATATGGATACAAGCCATACCCAGGCTCAGGATGACGAAGACGACACCGAGCCAGTTGACGGCCGAACCGGCCAACCTGGCCAGGGCGGCAACCGCAGTGCCGGTTTCGCCCGACAGAGACAGGTGCGGCAGGGCGCCGTTGAAGGTCAGCACCCAAACGCAGCTGATGAGCATGGTCAGTGCAATGGCGGCGATGCACCCCCAGATCCAGGAGCGAGCGCTGGCGTCTCTGCGAATAATCACCCTTCCGTAGTTGGCGACCAGCAGATGAGAGAAATAGTTGGAAAGCATGACGCCGAAGACCAACTGAAGGAAAGACGGATCGAAGCGCTCGCCGGAGAGGAAGGGAACCTTCATGTAGGCGAGATTCTCCGGTCGAATATAAGGCAAAGCGAACAGAGGGATCACAATGAGAAGACCCACATTGATGAAGTTGATGAGCACGGTGGAAGCAACGGTGGTATTGAGAGACTTGCGGGTAAGAAAGTAGATGCCCACAGCGAAGAGAACGAGGATCCACAGCTCCGCCGGAAGGTGTATCGCCTCTTCCAGGGTACCGGAAAAGCCTATATAGAAGGCGATAAGCACGAGGAAGTTGTTGACCGCCAGAATGACGGTAAGCAAAACGGAGCCGGCGTTTCCCAGATACTCCGCAACCAGCTGGCCCAGGTATCCAAGGCCGAACCTGGTTGTTCCGGAGCGGGCTACGGTTTCAGCCAGGGAAGCCACGGTAAGGATGTTGATAAGGCCAAATAGGAGCAGCAGCACCACCCCCGGCAGCGCCCCGATACCGGCCACGGCGATCGGCAGTGCCAACAGCCCCGGGCCGACGGGCAGGGTTAGAACAAAGGCTACCCAGAACGGCGGCATGGCTTCCAGCGAGCGGGCCAGGCGGGCAAGAAACCAGCGCAGCCTGCCGCCGAGAGTCGGTTTGGGAGCATAGATTGAGGAGAGATCACTCTTGTATAGGCGTCGATAGGCCTGTTGGACGGCTTTGTCGTCCAAGCCGAGGGCGGCCCGAATTCCCGGGATGGCACTGAAAACGAGCCTGTACTTTTTGCCCAAGGCATGGACCAGGGCTGCGCGCAGACGCACATCGGCCTCGCCGACGATGGGCAGCCAGTTAGGAGCATAGCGTTCGATATCCTGTATCTTCGGTTGCAGCAGCAGCGTCCGCCCGGAGGCCATCGCTTCAAAAAAAGCCTGTTCGCTCTGCTCGGCTGCCTTGGCCGTAAGGTACAGCGCAGTGCTTTTTTTCGATTCGGCGGACAGATAGGCGCTGCGATTTTCGATGGCGAAGAGCAGGGTGTCTGCCCGTCGGCTCGGTGCGACATCACCCTTTAGAAGCTGCTCGCGATCATAGAATTCGAAATCGTCGGACGATGACATGGCTTACATCCTTTTTCTATCAGGCATCGTTACAGGCTTTGATAAGCGTACGAACAACTCTGTCGGCTCGAGCGACGGGCAGGCTAACCTGTATCGTGCTCTCGTTGCCCGTGGGCGCCGGTCCCAGATGATCCGGATAGAGCAATCGAATCGGCACAGCCTCTTCATCTCGCCAGTGATTCATTGCCAGCAGCTCCACGCTGGGGCCGGTGCGCTGGGTGCTTACACAGTAGGGCTTGTTGAAACTGATGCCTCGAATTGGAGCACGTCTGGAGCGCTCTATGGCTGTTTCCATGGCCCAGTAGCAGGAACAGGACGGCGATCCAGGCGGCAGTTCGCAGCGGATGACCTTACCCTCAATTTTCACATTTTCCAGTGAATTGGAAAAGGCTTCCTCGAAGCCGGCAGCCCGGCGACTGAAATACTGGCGGTCGTCCGCCTCAATACGGTCGAGAAGGCGGCTCACCCGTCGGGTTAGATCCTCGGGCTCACCGATCTCCTCGAGGACCAGCTGGTACACGGATTTTATAACACCTTGACTCACCCTGATCTCTTCTTCGCCTGTACCAAAGTTAGACTTGGTCGGATCCCGCGTACACATGGCGGCAATATGCGCCCACCAGAGCTCTCTCTGACTCACCTGCTTCCCCCAGAAGTAGGCCCAATCCCCGCCGAGGATCATCTCTACACCATGCTTAAGGAGCGCCGGGAAGCGCCTCCAGTAGGCCTCGTGCCGGTTGAGCAGGGTGACCGCGGTTCCTTGGGTCCGCCAGGAGCCGAGGATTCGCAAGACCAGCGGCCCGACGGTGGGTTCAGGCCGGTCACCAATTACAATCAGCCGACTGTACTCCCGCGGGTTGAGCCCGGGAATAATGCTTTGCCAGAGGTGTTTTGCATATCCCGAAACATCGGGAAAGCAGAGAAGCTCCACGTTGCAGCCTGCCAGATGCAGTTGAGCCCGGCTGAGAGCGGCCATGATCAAGCTGTGCGGTTCAAAGGCAAAGGCGAGCAGCACGGGGCGATCGGCGGTCGTTCCGGCTTTAGGCTGGCGGCCCTGGAGGCTCGAAGACTTTTCAGGAACGGCAATCTCCTCGATCCTCCAGTCGAGCGGGGTGCTGGCCAGGTCTTCTCGAAGCATGGCGATCTGTATGTTGTCCCTGACCGGACCGCGCGTAAAAACCTGCAGCCGCAGCTCAGGTGAACAGAGGATTCGCACTCCCAGGATCTCTTCAAGGCTCGTCCAGTACGGCAGACGATCCGGGTAAAACATACGCAGCACCCGGGAAAATTTTTCCGTGTAATCCGAGCGGCGCAGATCGATGTCCATGGCATCGGCAACGCGCAGGATCGACGCCAGCAGCCCGACACGAACCTTGACTCCGTGCAGCTCGCTGCAGCGGATCGGATCGTATTCATCCCTGTGCCAGCGGCAGAGCAGCCCGATCGCCTCCGCCTCCTCCCTCTCGAAGGGTAGCTCACCGCTCTGTGCCAGCTTCTCTACTGTCTGCTGACTGATCACGTTATGCTGCTGCCTGTCCACAGCATTACCGGCATCATGGAACAGACATCCGGCCCTGAGAATTTCTTGTTCCAGCTCTGACAAGTCCATCACCTGAGCCAGCTGACTGGCGTGGGATTTGACTCTCAGGGCGTGATTCGGGCCGTGATCGGCATATTCGACCAGGCGGGAGCGGGCAAACTGCAGGATCGGAATGGCCGTGCGCAGAGTGATGATGTCCCGCTCGGAGTAAAGCCTTCCCGATGCACACAGGGCTGCCCAGAGATGAACGGGCAGTTCGGTGCGGCTTTCCACCCGCCCGAGAGCTGCTTCATACTTTCCTTCCGGCAAGGCTCGAACGCGACCCATTTTCTCGAGAAGGGTGAGCTTCTGCCGGATCTCGCTGCCCGGTAGTCCGGTTCTCCGAGCGAGCGTGGAAAGTGTAGAGGGGCCTTTGCGGGTCAGATACAAAACGATATCGCGCTCAGCGCCGGAAAGATAAAAAAGATCAGCCAGTTTTATATACCGATGTGAGGCCATTTTTATATAGTATTTTAGGACAACAAAATCGGCGCGTCAAACATTTATGACTAAAATATCAGAAACAGATTTGGTTAATCGAATTACAACTTCGGGGAGGCCTCCCTGAACTCTAATTAAGGAGTTTTGGTGCCAAACCAATATAAGCTCGGCCCCGCTCTATCATGGCCCGTTCCGTTTTGATGAGGAGCATGTCCGTGTTGGTAGCTCACAAATCGTCGATCCCATACACACCCATGAAGACCTTGGTGGCCGAATAGTTACGGAGTCTCTCCTCCTAAAACGGATCGAGGACAAGCTGGGAGTCCGGATAGACGATCCCGCCGTCGATGATCACGGTTTCCCCGTCGGTGCAGAGGGAGGTGGCCTTACGGGCGATCAACCGCTTGGCCTCCAGCAGGACCCCTTTGCGGTATTCAAAGGGAAGCTGAGCAGTCGGCTTTGCATTATCTGCCGGCGTTTCCGGGGCCATCGGGCTGCCTTTTTCTATCCCTTAACCGCTCCTCGGGTGAGTCCGGAGATGATCTTCTTTTGAAAGAACACGATAAAGAAAATGATCGGCAGGGTGGCTACGACCGCCGCCGCCGAGATCGTTTCCCAAGGAAAGGAATACTCTCCGGGATAAAGGGCTATCCCTGCCGGAATTGTTCGCATATGGGGTTTGCTGATCAGAATCAGGGCGAAGATGAACTCATTCCAACAGTTTATGAAAGTGACGATCGCCACCGAGGAGAGCACCGGAGCCGAGAGGGGGTAGAAGATCCGCCAAAGTGTACCCAGACGGGAACATCCATCGATCTTGGCGGCATCCTCTATCGAAAGGGGGAACTCTTTGAAGTAGGCGAAGGACAACCAAACACTGAAGGGAATGTTGAAGGCGATGTAGGGCAACATCAGGCTGAAATATGTGTTGAGCAGCCTCAACCGGCGTAACACGTCAAACAGAGGAATCACACTGGCGATGAAGGGAAAGGTGGAAAAACCGAGGATGATCACCAGGATCAAAAGGTTGTGGCGCACCCGGAAACGGCTGAGACCATAGGCGGCCAGTGAGCTCACCGCCAGACAGACTACTGTGGCGACGCTTCCCACCAGCACAGAGTTGAAGAAAAATCGAGCCAGGCGATTCTGGGTGAACACGTCCACGTAGTTCTGGAAGGTGAGCTTGGTGGGGATATAGATGACGGGAAAGGCGTATATCTCCATTGATGTCTTCAGCGAGGTGAGAAACATCCAGACTACCGGGAAAAACGAGATGATTACGGTCACGAGCAGAATGAAACCAAACACGGATTTTCGGGCGACTTTTGCGGCTTTGATGCTCATACTCCCTCTCCTATCGTGGACTCCTGGCGGTAGAACCCGCGTATATACAGGAAACCGAAGATGAGGATCAGCACCGAGAGAAGCAGGGACATAGCCGACCCGTATCCGAACTCGGTGAACAGAAATGTCTGCATGTAGATGTTGTAGACCACCGACTCGGTTGCATCCGCCGGTCCGCCCTTGGTCATGGCGTAGATCACGTCGAATACCTGCAAGGCTACCAGGCTGCGAAAGATCAGGACCACGATGATTGCCGGCCGCAACAGCGGCAGAGTCAGTTTGAAAAACTTACGGATCTCCCCCGCTCCGTCCACGGTAGCCGATTCATATATGGTTTGAGGAATGCTCTGCAGGCCCGCCAGCAGGATCAGGCCGACCAGAGAGCTGACCTTCCAGATCTGAGTGAAGTATATGGCGAAGGTAGCACCTACAGGCGAGGCGAGCCAGTTCACAGGTCGATTGACGATTCCTGTACGAAGAAGAATATCATTGAAAAGACCAAACTGACCGTCGAACATCCAGCGAAACAACAGGGAGTTGATGACAGTAGGCAGGGCCCAGGGCAGCAGTACCGCCATGCGGATCAAGCTGCGACCGCGAAACTGTTTATCGAGGATCAGGGCGATGAACAGACCGATGATGAACTGAAAGCCGACAGTCACGACGGTGAATTGCAGCGTGTTGAGTACGGCATTGAGAAATCGCTTGTCTATGAAAGCCTCTCTGAAGTTCTTGAACCCCACATAGATCATCTTTCCGCCTTCGAACACCCTGTAGTCGTAGAAGCTCATGTTGATCACACGGATGAGGGGAAAGATCATCACAGCGATCAGGAACAGGAAAGCCGGAATCGTCAAGAGAAGCCCGAAGGTTCTGTCGGGAATTTTAACAAGTGAGTCGGACTTCATGAAGCTCTATTCTTGATTCGTGTAAGGGCATACAAAAAACAGGACAAGGGGTAGAGATCGCTCTACCCCTTGCCGCCGGTAGATACCTATTCAGCCTCTGCGAGAATCTTTTCCATCTCGGCCTGGGCGTTGGTCAGAGCCTCTTCTGGTGTCTGCATACCGAGCATGGCTTTGTTGAAATGGTACTGCATCCTGTCGGCCAATTTGATGTAGTACTTGGTCTGGTGCGTAGGTCTGGATTTGAGGTACTGAGCGCCTTCGGCGAGCAGCTTAAACGCCGGGTTCTTTGCCAACAGTTCCGAATCCTGATACACAGCCTCTCGTGAGGGCAGGAGGCTGCTGCGGATGGCCCGCTGCTTGTTCCACTCATAGTTGGTGATGTATTTCACGAACCCCCAAGCCGCATCCTTGTCTTCGGAGAAATTGTTGATACCGATGGATACACCGCCCAGACAGGAAGCGCCTTGTTGATCCTTGCCGACCATGCGGGTGATTCCCACTTTGCCGTAGACTTTCGACTCTGGGTTGAGGTATTTGTTGAGGGCGAAAGGCCAGTTGTTCATGAATATGGCGTTACCATTGCCGAACTGGATGCTGTCGTCGTTGGGGTTGTGGGTGGTCACCGACTCGGGGGCGATGCCCTTTTCCACAAGCCCGACCATGAAGCGCAGGGCTTCACGATTCTTCGGCGAATCCAGCACGATCTTGCCGTCCTTCATGATCTCACCGCCGACGCCGGACTGGAAATTCACGAAGTTACATACCACTCCTTCGATCTTGGGTGCCTGAAAGATATATCCGGCCAGGTTGGGATTGTTCTCCCCCGCCTTGATGGCTCGTACCTGATCGCTCAACTCGTCCCAGGTCTCGGGCGGCTGAAACCCGTACTTTTCAAGCAGGTCCTTGCGGTAGTAAAGAAGCAGGGCGTCTGCGTACAGAGGCACGCCGTACAGGTTGCCGCCCACGGTGTTGATCTCCACAGCTGCCTGGTTGAACTTCTTCAACTCCTGCCCAAAGGACGACTCGTAGAGCTCCGAGAGATTGGTCAGCCAACCGGCCTCGGCCATGTGCACGACATCGGTTGGATACATGCCCACGATGTGGGCACTGCCGTCCTGGGCGGCAAACATGGTCGTATAGGTTTGCCATGATTCCTGCGGAACCGAAGAGATGGCCACCGCCTCTACGGTAATCGAGGGGTTCTCCGCCATGAAGGCTTCTATGGTCTCCTGGATCAAATACTGTCCGTGGGACCCGACCATGATCACCACGTTTTGTGCTTCCTCCTCGCCCTGTCCCGTGGCGGAGACCGCCAGCCCGGTTGCGAGGAGAAGGAGCAGAATGAGCGTCGCGACTCTTTTACAATTCATACCGTCCTCCCTTGAGTTATTGTTTTCACCATCAACGATGGCGGTTGCTCACCGCTTACGAGGGCACCACAACCTTTCGGCCGGTTCTGGCCGACTCGAGTGCTGCATCTATGATTTCCATTACCCTAAGTCCGTCGTGGAAGCTCGGCGCGATGGCGCTTTTCCCGTTGACCGCGCTCAAGAAATCCGCCACGGCGTGGAAGAAGGAATGCTCGTATCCGAGAGGATGCCCCGGCGGCCACCAGGCCGAAAGATAAGGATGCATCCTTTCGGTGGCCAGGATCGTTGAAAAACCCTGAATATGAGCGGGAACCTCACGGGAGAAAAATTCAAGCTCATTCATCCGCTCGAAATCGAACAGCAGGCTGCCCTTGCTTCCGTAGATCTCGAAATAGTTGTAGTTCTTGCGTCCCGTAGCGAAGCGGGACGTATCGAAGGAGCCCAGCGCACCGCCGGCAAACTCCACGACCATGAAGGCGGAATCCTCCACGGTCACCGCGCCGCGAGACTGCCCGGAACCCGCCTGCGGCACAGGTCTCTCCGGAATAAAGCGAGCCTCCATGGCCATCACCGAGGCGATATCTCCCACCAGATAACGAGCTAGATCGATGCTGTGTGAGTTCAGTGCGCCCTGAGGTCCCGAACCGGACCGCTCCCGAAGCATTGACCAGCCCAATGGTACCTGTGGATCGACCAGCCGCGAGTTCAGGTATGCGCCTCGCCAGTGGAAGATCCGGCCAATCCTATTTTCCTCGATCATCTGTTTGGCCAAGGCCACGGCGGGGCAGCGCCTGTAGCAGAAATTCACGTAGTTTGCCACACCGCTGCCTTCGACGGCGGCGAGCATGCTTCGAGCCTGGTCGGCGTTAAGAGCTAGGGGTTTTTCACAGAATATGTGCTTCCCAGCCCCGGCCGCCTCTACGGCGATGTCGTGGTGCAGGTCGTGGGGAACCGCGATGTCAACGATGTCGATGTCCTTTCGGGCGATGACAACCCGCCAGTCGGTCTCTGTCTCCTGCCATCCCCAGCGGCGAGCGAATCCATTCAGACTGGCCTCGTCCCGGCCGCAGGCGACCTTCATCACCGGCCTGACGTCGAGGTCGAAGAAGGTCTGCACGTTTCTCCAGGCATGGCTGTGCACCCGGCCCATAAAGCGCTGGCCGATGATGGCCACATTCAAGGTTTTCATGCGACCATCTCCCGCAAGGTCTCGAGGCTCAGCTCCACGACTCTGTCCTCGTCGTTCTCGTAATCCGAGTGCAGGTAGTCGATCTCCACGGTCAGGTTGCCGCGGAAGTCTGCCTTTTTGAGGATTTCTACGATCTTCGCCAGATCGACGACCCCCCGACCCACAGGAACACAGGCGAAGAATTGCCACATATCCGCGGGAATTCCCTTCTGAAGGCGGACATCCTTTATGTGAGTGGCGTAGACCTTGCCGGCGATACGCTCGAGCCCTCTGATGGGATCATCGAGGATGCGCAGACAGTTCCCCGAGTCAAAGGTCAGCCCGAGAAACGG
>CAYMGP010000096.1:0-12481 GCA_964390045.1 uncultured Spirochaetaceae bacterium
GGCCCAGGCGTTCGCCCAGCCGCCCGGGGACGAGACGAACAACCGCAGCGCCGCCGACCCCGCAACGCTCGAGCTGTTCAGCGACGGGCGAATCGCCGACCTCCAGGACCTGCTGGCTGCCCCCGGCAAGCTCAACTACTACGCCGTGGGCGACTCGCAGGACAACCTCGCCGTCGCGGGTGTCCAGGCCCGGCGATCGTACGAGGCGCCGCAGCGGGTCGACGTGTTCGCCGATGCAGCCCTTCTCGATATCGTTTTCAGCAACTTCGTGGTCAACGCGCTCAAATACGGACAGCAGTGGATCGAGTTTTCCGCCCACAGGGATGGAGAGGCGTGGGTGATCGGTATCGCCAATGGCGGCCATTCAATCCCCAAGGAAAAGATTTCTCTCCTGTTTCAGAAATTCTCCAGGCTGGTCAGCTCGAGCGATGGAGCCGGTCTCGGCCTGTACCTCGTGCGCAAGATCGTGGAAAGGCACGGCGGCGAGGTTTGGTGCGAGTTGCAGGCCGAGACCGGCACCCTTTCGGGGACCCTTTCGGGGACCCGTTTTGTGCTGCGGCTGCCCGCCGAACAGAGAGCTGCGGCCGAGCAGGAAAAATCAGCCGACACCGTCTAGCTATCCTTCTCGACGGCAGGCCCTCCAAACGATCAAGGCGGCGACGAGAAACAGAAACCTCTCCAGCTTGATCAGGCGGGGATCAAGAATCGCGCTGGAAAGGAAGCCGCTGATGTCGCCGCCGGACTGGTCGGCCGTAGATTCGAGGAGCTCCACGGCCAGGGCTGCAAACAGGCTCTTGTTTCTATACGGTAGACGGGAGAGGAGCTCGCCGAGCAGCTGCTTGGGAACGCTGCAGCGGCGGGCCTCTTCGAAGGTATCTCCGATCGAGGCGATCCCGGTGCCGGCACTCTCGAGAAAGCTCATATATACAGGATAGAACCATTCGCCGAATCCCAGGATTCCGGCCAGCGAAAGAATAATCTCGTCCCGCACGTAGGGTTGGGTCTTTTCTTTGAGCTTGTCGATGAGTACCTCCACGCCCTCGAGGTCGCGATAGATCTCCAGCGCCGTAGCGGCGTGGATGAGCAGACGCGGGTTGGAGGTGTGGGCTGCGATGCGGCGAATGGCGGGCAGGCTCGAGCGGTCATTGAGTCTTGCCAGGGCGACCATCGATTTGCCGCAGAGAAAGATGTCGTGCGAGTTGAGGCTTCGCTGCAGTGCGGGAATCCCATTTGCGATACCCCTTCTGCCCATGATGTCCGCAGCCAGGTAGGCGGTGGTGAAGGCGTGATTTCTCACCTCCGAGATCAAGGCCTGCCGGGCCACTTCACTGAGGGGCATGCCGGCCAAGGCTCGCAGAGCCTCGGCGCGGATGGAGAAGCGAGGCGAACGCAGGCGGGACAAGACATCCTGCAGGGAGAGCTCCGAGTAGGCTTTGCCGAGAGCGCGGAGGGTCTTCTGCTCTTCGTCGAGGCTGCGCACCCGGCTCAGACGGTTGAGCAAGCTGATCGCCCGCAGGTCCCGCGGCGAAAAGATGGCAAGCATTACATCGCGTATCGGATAGGCGCCCAGGTCTTTGATAGCGTTAAGGAAGAATAGAAGAACGATCGATAAAAGGACAATGCCGCCGAAATAAATTTGAAAAATCGAAGCCTGCAACCCGAAGAATCGCTGCAGGAGGATGATGGTAGGTGCAACTCCATCAAGGATTTCAAGGATGCCGCCGCCCAGGACGGACCCGATCGCTCCGGCTGCTCCCAGTGCGGTGAAATAGATCACACCGAGATTGAGCCGGTCTTCAGGCTTAATCGCGGAGAGGAAGTAGGTCTGTCCGGCGCTGAGGATGCCGAACTGACCCATGTTGAAAAACAGCAGCACTAAACAGGCAAAAATCCAGGTTTTCCAGCCGTCATTCAGAGGGGGCGAGATTACCATCGGGATCAGCACAACTGTAAAAATGGAGTAGAAGAGGAAATAGATGGGCTTGGCCCCGACCCTGTCGATGAAGAAACCACTGACCAGAGCCATGAGAACCGCTCCCAGACTGCCGAATACGAGGAAGTAGAGGATCGCATCGTCGGGCTGCTGGTAAACGCGTTTGAAGTAAACAACGACGAAGGGCGCGACCATATAGATGAGCAGAGATGTCAGGAAGTGCAAAATCAAGAACGTCCGGAACGTCGAGGTGGAGAAGGCCTCTATGAAATCCCGGAAAAGGGTTTTCCTTACGGTTTTCTCTGCAGCGGCCGGCTCCGGAAAACGAAAGATCAGCGCGGCGGCGACCAGACCGCTGGCGATGCCCGTGAGGATGAAGAGGATATAGATGTACAAGGAGTCTTTTCTGCCGAGAACGAAGGCCATTGCCACGGCCAGGATCAAGGTGATCGAGTGGGCGATCGCCTGCAGGCGGGCCAGGAATGATCCCCTGTCCTTTCCCGAGGCGATCTCGCCCAGGATCGGATTATAGGCGGCGATGGCCACTCCCCTGGCGGCATTGAAGCCGAGGACACTGAAAACGATGAAGGTATAACTCAGCTGAATATAGCCTCTGGAAGCCAGGAACGGAGTAGCCAGGATAGGGAGCATGAGCAGGTAGCGCAGCAGCCAGAATCTGCCCATCACTGTAACCATGCTCCACTTTCGAGCTATCTGACGGCCGAGAAAGAGAAAGAGATAGGCGGAATACATGAACGAGGAAAGCAATCCCACGAGGAAGTTGTCCGCTCCCAGACGCAGGACGTAGAGGGTAATGATGTTTCCGCTCAGGAGGGTGAAAGCAATCACATTCAGCCCGGTGAACAGAAACAGGCTGCCCCTCGCCCTATTGCGCTCTCCGGGGCTCAAGGTAGTGGTTTTCATAACGCCGAAAAATCCTAATATATCTCAGTACAGCGATGCAAGGCTCATGCCGCCTTTCCTGCCTTCGAGGGATCAGCGACGGGAAGAACATTCACATGTACAAACTCGACCCCCTGCATCAGGGAGTGCTGGAGAGAGGAGCTTACCTCTGGTCGCCTGGCTCGAGGAACTTTCAAAGACCTGACGGATCACCGCTGTTAAGCGCCCGTTTCTTTTACCTCTTGCAGCAGGGCGGTGAGGGCGCTCGGCTCCAGAGAGGGGCTGTTCGCCTCGATGATTCCCTTGATGATAGCCAGGCCGTCCCGCCGTATGCGATCCCATCTCTGTCCGGCGTCCGGACCGCTCGGGACCGGCAGGATGCCCTCTCCCGAGGCTTCGATAACCCCGACCCCCTCACTTTTGTAGGGCAGGTACTCCGCGGTCGTCCGGAAATCGGGATTTCGCAGTAGGACGGTGAGGATGTAGCGGCTCGCTTCTTCTCCCCGTTTTTCCAATACGAGATTCACGGTATTCCTGCCCGGATCACCCGCTTTCCAGATTTTTATAAAAGCGCCGGCCACACGCTGCAGCGCTTCTCTGCTGCTTGAGCCGATGCGAAAGGCTGTTAGTGGGTAAACGAGATAATCGATGCGGCACGACCCGAGCTCCATTCCAATCTCCGGGTGCGGCAGGGCGTCCAACACGGGCAGGTGCAGCTGCCTGAAAACCTGGTAGTGAAGGTGGTTGAGAATCGAGCTGCCCGCCCACTCGACATCGCTGTTCGAGCAGACCGTGTATCCGGGGACCTGCTCGGCGAAATCAAGCATATCCCGAACCGACTGACCGTCGATATTTTGGGGGGTATGCTCGTCGAGGATGAGCACGAAGTGGTAGGGATGCAGGGGGAAGGGAGTCAGCTGAACATAGAAGCGACGCCCCGCGCTGAGGTCGAACTGGTATATCCTCAGCGCTTCCTTGCCGGGCTTGCCCATATTGTCTTTGCAGAGCAGACAGCCTTGCTGCGGCTTGCTGTCGCGCTTGAGGTTCTGGGATGCGCTGTAGCGGGAACGGGCGTAGTTCACCTGAATCCGGAAATCAAGGCCCGTGGCCGGATCGTGGAAGCTGAGACGTTCCACCTCCTCGATCGTCCGTTCGGTTATATAGCCGGCTTTCAGCTCCCACTTAAACAGGCAGTGCATGGCGGCGCTCAAATCGGCGCAGCTGTGAATCTCTGCCAGCCTCACCTGTATTTCATTTTGAGGGGTATCGGGGGAGAGTGAAAGAAACGACGCGATCCTGCGGCTGCAGCTCATACCCGGTTTCTATATATTCTCTGTGCTGCGGCGAAGCTCTCGCGAGTGCTGGTGCAGCTGTTCCAGGTTCATTCGCTTGAGGAAGACCATGCCCCGGGTGGCTCGAATCAGGGCGCTGGGATGCTCGTTGAAGAACTCCCGGCCCAGGCAGGTCTTTATCGTTTGGTACTGATTCACCTGGATTCTTTGGGCCAGCTCGGAGAAAGGACCGTCGTGCTCGTAGCTGGGAAAAGAGGCATCCCTCTGAGAGATGAAGGTGTTGTGGAAGGCGTTGCGCTGCACTGCGAACATGTTCAAAGACACGGGAACGAAAAGGTCCGCCTCGCTGGGATGAAAACGGTACCAGACGTTTCGATAGCCCAGGATTGCAATATCCGTCCTGCCCGATTTTTTTTCATATAGCCGCAGGGCTTCGCTGACTGTTTGCAGCACCTTGTAGTGGGTGTCCGGTCCGCTGGCCTCGGGATCGAGGGCCATGGTAACCACGTCGGGATTCACCTCTTCGAGAAGCTTGAGCACGGGAGCCACATCCCGGCTCACCGTCGGTTCCTCCGTGAAGATCTCCCCCTTGTAGAAGCCGAGACGCAGGTGTCGCACCGATTCCCCGCTCCATCCGTAGTAACCCCACAGGCAGTCCGCTTCCCATTCCCGACACATCCCCTTGAGCTGCTGGATGTACTGCAGGTCTCGCTTGCCCGGATATTGGCTCTCGAAATAGCTTATCAGTTCCTCGATTCTGTCTCTGAGGCTCTGCCTGTCTTTCTCGTCGTAGAGCTCGACGAGGTTTCTGTAGAGCCTGCGCATCTGGCCGTCATCCATCAGGGTTCGGGATTCGGAGGCTACTCCGTCGAGATACTGCCAGACATCCCTGTTTCTGTAGATGCTGTTGCTCGGTTCGAAGTAGCCTTCCGCCTCCAGCTCGCTAAAGGCACTGGTTTCTATGTAGCGGTGCAGCTTTCTGCACTGTTTCAACATGAACAGATTGGTCACCGCCGTAAAACCGCTGGTAAGGGTGACAAAGAAATGCCTGGTGGAATGCTCCCGGATGTGGCGTACAATGAAGGGCAGATAGCCCAGCATGAGATCGTCGTGGTGGGGTTCTGTGTGCAGAAATACGGCGTTGCTCATCATCGTTGTACCCGCCGTTATTTTGTTTTTCAGGCTCTGGGCTACGGTGCTACGTATCTCCTCGATGGGCCCGAGGTTCCTGCCGAGAAGCGGTTCTGTAAACGGTGAATCCTTGAAGTCCTGTTCCGTCAGTAATTCGATCCGCTTCTGCTTTTGCACGGCAAGATCGATGACGGCGGTTTCAATCTGGGCTGCGGATATCTGGGAAGACTCGGTGAATGCTTCCAAACGGCGGGCGTCGAGGCCCTTGGCTGCTCCCCGGGTAAGGTAGAAGCGGGCGTTCTCGAGGTTTTGCAGGGCCGTAGCCGGATAGCGCACGTGGCGTTCCTGCTGTATCGCCTGGCAGACCACGCCTGCTTTGGCTTCGCCGGCGGCGATGATGATGGCCGTGCATTCGCTGTTGTAGGTGATCGTGGCCAGCCCTATTGTAATAACCAGGCGCTTCCTGACCACCTCGATTCCCCCCAGATCTCCGGCCGCCGCAGCCTGGGTCTCGTAGTTCACATTTGTCAGGCGGGTTGTGGAGTACAGATCGGAACCACGCACATTGAAGCCGATATGTCCGTCCGGTCCGATTCCGCCTAGAAAGAAGCCGATCCCGCCCAGTGCCCGGATTCGATCCTCGTATTCAACGCACCAGTGGTCGATTCGCTCTATTACCTCTTTTTGCAGGCTTTCCGCTCTGCCGCGGGCCATGCGGTGACGCAGGCTGATATCAACTCCTTCGCCCTTCCAGACATCATCCAGCTCCTTTCCGGCAGGGAGCCCGATGCGGCTGCAGTCGATCAGGAGAGCCCGCGCCGGATCAAGACCGAAACCCTCGATATAGTACTTGTTGACGTAGTAATGGAAGCTGTTGTGATGCAGCGGATTGATTGGATAGAACTCATCGATCTGAACGAGATGAAGACCCTTAAGCTGGCACTTGCGGCCCGGATCGATTCCCGCTTGTTCGAGCTCGCCCTGTGTCTCCTCTGTTTTCCAATTCCGCAGCACACGGTTGACCTCCTTTATGAAGTGCTCCGGAGTTTTGCCTGTGGGAAGGGCGATCGATCCTTCGGGATTGTCCTGAACCCATTCTAGAAAGCGCAGAGCTGCAAGGGTCCCCAGAGCCGGAAAAGAATCCACCACGATGACTCCGATCTTTTCCGTGGGCCGATATACCAGCTGCTGCTGCGATCGCTGGAGAGCCTTTTCTTCAACAGGTGAGATCATAGCTGGTCTCATTCTATCGCGCCGGTGCCGTTGTGCTCAAGGCGTTGACGAGCTGGGGAGGAAGTCTTTACACTGCTCGCAGAAAAAATGGAAAAACTACTTGTTACAGGCGGAACGGTTATTACTCCCTTTGAGGAGATGGCGAATCAGGAGATCCTTGCCGTAGACGGGATCATCGAGCGGATATCCCCGGCAGGGACGAATAAAGATTTTGATACGAAAATCGATGCGGGCGGCAAGCTGGTGGTGCCTGGCTTTGTAGAAATCCACGTGCAGGGGGCGGGGGGAGCGGACGTGCTGGATGGCACGCCGGAAGCTTTGAACTGCATATCCCTGACCTGCGCTCGCTTCGGGGTGACCGGCTATCTGGCCACCACCGTGTACCGTCCCGACGGGGAGAACGAGCATCTCGAGGTCGCGGCCTCGGCCTGCTCCCGGGAGCTGGAAGGCGCCGATCTTCTCGGCATCCACCTCGAAGGACCCTTTATAGCCGCCGGGAAGCGGGGAATGATCCAGCCGGATTGCCTCGCTCCGGTTGACTGCAGGGTTCTTGAGAAGATACTCAGTCTTTCGGGAAACAGGCTGCGCATGATGACGATTGCTCCGGAGTTGGAGGGCGCGCTCGAGGCTGTCGGGAAGCTGACTGCCTCGGGAGTCGTAGCCTCCTTCGGCCACTCTCTGGCGGATTACCAGCAGACCCGTGCCGGATTTGAAGCGGGGATCCACCATGTCACCCACCTGTTTAACGCCATGGCAGCGATTCACCACCGACAACCGGGTCCCGTGGCGGCGATCTTCGAAGCGCCCGAGGTCAGCGCTCAGGTAATCCCCGACGGTCAGCACATCCATCCCGCCGTTTTAGGTATGATCCTCAGGGAGCTCGGTGCCGAGCGCATCGTTCTGATCAGCGATGGTATGCAGGCAATGGGATTGCCCGAGGGAAGATACATCTACAACAGCCTGCCCTACGAGTCAAAAAACGGCACGGCCCGCTACCTCGACGGTACCCTGATCGGTACAGCTCTCGGCATGAGCGATCTGGTGGCCCGTTTTGTATCCTTTACGGGGTGCAGCAGAGCGGATGCGGTCCGGGCTGCTTCCTACAATCCGGCCCGCGTCCTCGGTCTGGAAAAAAGGCGGGGCAGTCTGGAGCCGGGAAAAGATGCGGATTTCGTTCTACTTGATAATGAGCTGTCTGTTGAAAGCACCTTCAAGCGGGGACGACGCATCTTCAGGGCAGCGCACAGGTGAGCTGCCCCGGTATTGTGTTGCTCGCCAGCGGCCTGCCCCTGCGTAAGGCTACCTCCTTCAGCCGCCAGCTCTCCATACTGGCTTCCTCCTTCGCTGAATTAGGAACCAAAGCGCTGCTGGCCGGGCCTTTTGCCCAACAGATACAGACCCCTCTGCAAGGAAACAGCGGCCCGTTTTGGAGGCTGGGAGGGAATCACGGGGAGATGGAATTCGAAGAGTTGATCGCCACTGCCAGCGCCGAAGCGGCGATCTTGCTCGGTTATCCCGATCAGTTCCCCTTCCTCGCGAGGAAGAGCTCCCCGTCGGTTCCTCATTTTCTCTGGTCCCAGTTTTCCCGCCTGCCGAGACTCGCCTCTATGGGAGAGGCGACGGTGGTGCCCCTGACGGAAAAAACTGAAGGTTTCGTGCGGCAGGCGGGCTGCAGCCGCATCGCAGCTGTGATTCCCCACGGCGTAGACTGCAGCATCTTCTGCGAGCTGCCCGCCGGCCGGCGCGGGGAGTTGAAGAAAGAGCACGGTCTGCAAGGGAGCTTTGTGGTCGGGACCGTCGCCAACAACTCGCGCAGGAAACGCCTCGATCTGGTGATTCGCTGCTTCGCTCATCTGTACGGGCAGCGGGCAGAGGCCCGCCTGCTGATAAAGACGGACCGGTCTGTTTCCCTGGATGGAGTGAACCTCCCGGCACTTCTCGACCGCGAGAGGCTCGGTGAGGAAGCACGCCTGCTTACAGGCCAGCGAAGCGAAGCCTCGATGGCGGAGCTGTACAACCTGATGGATGTCTATATAAATCTCTCCGAGTGGGAAGGATTCTGCATCCCCGTCGTCGAAGCGATGACCTGCGGAGTTCCCGTGGTCACCCATCCGATTCAGGGTCCGGGGGAAATTCTCCCCTATAGAGAGACGATCGCCCCCGGCAGCACGGTCAGGGAGGAGGACGGAACAACCCTGGTTGAAGCCGACCCGCGGCAAGCCGCCGAGGTTCTGCTCGAGTTGGCCGGCAATCCCGATATGTGCAGGTCTTTGGCTGCCGCGGGAATCGGCGAAGCCGCAGCCCGTTACGATATTCGCAGGGTCGCCGAATCCTGGCTGAGATTGCTCTGCGATACGCTGTGAACATAGCGCTGTGGAGGCCGAGCGGATGATCGCCCAACCGCGATCGCTGAGCTTCAAAGAAGGTAGGGGATGATGGCCTTGCGCTTTTCCGGGTAGTCGGGAAAGGTCTCGCGGTACCACCTGTGATGGGCGATCGCCCGGGGAACGAGGTTGGCCGCGGTCCAGAGCGCGAAGGTCAAGCCCGCCAGCGACCAGGTCATACAGGCCCAGCCGATCCACTCGATCAGCTCACCGGAATAGTTGGCGCAGGAGACGAGCTCGAATGCGCCGCCGCTCGGAATTTTGTACCCGGCTTCTTCCCCGGAGCGCAGAGAACGCAGGGTCGCGTCGGAGTGCAGATTTAGATACATGCCGAAGAAAAACAGACAGGCACCGGCGAAAAAGCGCGGGTCCAGGAGCCAGCCCGTCGGATAGCGAAAGGCGAAAAGGTTGAGATAACCGCCGTTGAGCAGCCCGTTCACAGAGTTGAAGATCATTCCCATAAGCACGATGGAAACCGCCATGGGTCTGAGCCCGTGCTTTATACGGAAGGGGTAGAGGAAGGATCTGTTGAGGTAGTGGAGCATGAACAAGCCGAGGAACAGGACCGTGACCAGTCTCGGGCTTTGGTTTCCCTTCAGGTAAAAATACAGGAAGGCCAGCGGGGCAACGGCTTCCATGAGCACCCAGCCGAGACGGGCCGGAATCGTGGGTCCCCATCCAGATCGGCTGTGGCGGCCGTACGGTGCTGTGACGAATAGAAGAAGCAGGAAGGTACCGGCTCCTGCCCCGATCCACACAACCATCACCCTGCGTAAGAGTACCTCGGCTTCCATAGCAACTTCGAGTGTAACCGATCCACTGATGCAACGACAAGTGGCAAAAACCGCAGTGGCAAAAACCGCAGCCGACTTGAATTTGTTGCCTTGAAGTCTTTACTCTTGAACGGATGAAGATCTTCCAAAGAGAGGGCAACAGCGATCGTTACCCCCTGCCTGAAACGCGCATCGCCGCGGCCCTGCGGCGGGGCCTGGTTATTCCGGCCCATCCCCTGGCCCTCAGCAAGAACCGCAGCCTCGATGAGGTTCATCAGCGGGCCCTCTCCCGCTACTATCTCGATGCCGGGGCCGGCGGGCTGGCCGTGGGCGTGCATACGACCGAGTTCGCGATCCACGAGCAGAAGGTGGGCTTATATAGGCCGGTGCTCGAGCTGGCTATGGAAACGGTCAGGAGCTGGCAGCCGAAGGTCGAACCTGTGATGATCGCAGGCCTGATCGGCCCTACGGCCCAGGCGGTTCGAGAAGCCGAAACGGCCAGGGAGCTGGGCTATCATGTGGGTCTGCTCGGTCTCGGAGCCCTGAAACAAGCGGCAGATGACGAACTTATCGACCACGCCCGTCGCGTAGCCGAGGTGCTTCCCATCATGGGTTTCTATCTACAGCCTGCCGTGGGCGGGAGACTGCTCGGCGAGCAATTCTGGCGCCGCTTGGCCGAGATCCCCAACCTCGCAGCCATCAAGATTGCCCCCTTTAACCGCTACCAAACCCTGACCGTGATCCAGGCTGTAGCCGAAGCGGGCAGAGCAGGAGAGATCGCCCTCTACACGGGCAACGACGACTCGATCCTGATCGATCTGCTCACCGATTATCAGGTTGTGCTGGAGGATCGAATTGTCGAGTTGGGAATGACCGGAGGTCTGCTGGGGCATTGGGCCTACTGGACGCAGCGGGCCGTGGAGCAGCTCGAGGAGGTGAGGGAAGCCAAGGACCGAAGCTCCATACCGCCTCGCCTGTTGACCCTGGCGGCTCAGGTGACCGAATCCAATGCAGCTGTGTTCGATGCCCGCAACTCTTTTCGGGGCTGTATCGCAGGGATTCTCTATGTGTTGAGCCGCTGCGGCCTGGTGGCGGGGGTGTATCCGCTCGGAGAAGAGGAAAGGGTTTCTCCCGGACAAACCGAAAGGATAGACAGCGTTATCGACCGCTATCCTCACCTGTGCGACGAAGCATTTGTGCGCGATAACCTCACGCGCTGGCTCGCATGAGAGCGACCCGAATAATCCTGATACCGCTTATACACCTGGGGAAATTGATACTTCCGCTCCCCCGCGCTCAGCGGAAAGATATCCGCAGTAGATAACAGCCACAGTGTCGTAGCCCAGCTCGGAGTTGGAAAAGGGAGCAGAACCGGTTTCAATAGATTGATAGAAGGACTGCATCTCCTGCACGTAGCCGTTCATCCAGTTTTCATCCGCCGCGGGCTTGCTCCAGCCCTGCTTGGTACCGATCTTTTCAACGACGTAGATATCTTTGAACTGATCCTCCCTGGGATTGTAGGTTTCCAGGGCATCTACCGGGTTGATATTGCAGCGGGTCCGGTGGTTGTTGGCCATCACTTCGAGCCAGTTGTGTACCCCTCCGAGCACGATCTCGGAGCTGAAGATATCGGCGATGGTGCCGTCCTCGAACACAACGTGCAGCACACCGAAGTCTTCCACGTCCGTGTAGTCCGTGCGCAGGTATCCTTTGTCCTCATACGCGGGCAAACGGGTGATCTCGTGGGTGCGGGCGGAAACCCTCTGCGGGCGGATCGGTTGGTTTAGCCGAACTTCACCCTCCACGCGTTTGAGGTAGAGGGCGGCGGTCAAGGGATGGCAGGCCTTGCCCATCAGGGAACCTCCGCCCGAGAACTTCCAGATCCCGTAGGTCGGAGAATGGGATCCGGAATGGGATTCCTCGGCAATGATCCAAAGAATCTGGGCCTGGGATAAACGAACGATCTCCACCTCTTTTTGGATCACCGGTGCGAACACCCAGTTCTCGGCGTAGTAAATGCGGGCTTTGCTCTTCTTTTCGGCCTCCAGCATACGCGCGGCGCTCGCCAGGGCCTGGTCGAGCATGTGTTGTTTGTCCACTTCGTGGGAGCGGAAATCCGCCGCATCAGAAGGTCCGAAGTAGCCCGTAAAAGGTTTTTCCACCACTACATGCACATCACGCTGCAACGCGGCCACGCTGACAGGTTCGTGGAAGGCCGGGGGCACGCAGACGTGCACCACGTCCACCGCTTCCAGAAGGGAATCGAGGGATTCGAAAGCCTGCAGATCTCTCTGTTCCGCGAACTTTTCCCTGCTTTTTTTCGTCTTGCTGTAGACCCCTAACGTTTCAAAACCGAGGTTCTTGATCTGCCGCAGCGACTCGTAGTGAAAGCGGGCTGCGAAACCAGCCCCTACGATTCCAACCCGAATCATTGATTCCTCTCTTCCTTACTTTTTCTCGAGACAACCGATTTTATCCCCCGTACGGCGGCTCCCATAGCATTCTGGAACCACTTCATCTTGCTGACGATCGTCAGGATCGTGATCGCTGCGATTACCGCGCAGATCGGCCGTGTAAAGAAGGGTGCGATATTGCCGTCGGAAAGGATCAGGGCGCGTCTCAAGTTTTTGTCGAGAATATCCCCCAGGATGATCCCGAGCACAAGCGGCGCCACGGGGTAGTCCATCTCCCGCATGTAGTATCCGATGATACCGAAAACAATCATCACGCCGACGTCGAACAGGCGGGCCTGGATGGCGAAAGCGCCGACCACACAGAGGGTGAAAACGATGGGCATCAGTTTTTCCCGCGGTACGAGCAGCACCTTCACCA
>CAYMGP010000097.1:0-11990 GCA_964390045.1 uncultured Spirochaetaceae bacterium
GTTCTTCTTCCCGCAGCAGTAACAGTATTCGTCCTGTACGATCGCTTCTTGCATAGGTTCAGCGGCCCTGCTCGACAACGGGATTCCTCAAGACCCCGATCTTTTCGATTTCCACTTCGACGGAGTCACCGTGATGCAGGCGGCCGACACCGCTCGGTGTTCCCGTTGAGATGATATCTCCCTGTTCGAGGGTAAAGTTTTTCGAAACAAAAGCAACGATCTCGGGAATGGAGAAGATCATGAAACAGGTGTTGGACTCCTGAACCACTTCCCCGTTGAGCCGGCAGCGGATGGCGAGGTTCTGCGGATCCGGAATATCTTCGCTTGGCACCAGGCAGGGCCCGATGGGACCGAAGGTGTCGAAGGATTTCCCCCGAAACCAGCCCGAGCGGTCGGATGTCTGGATATTGCGCTGGCTCACGTCGTTGTAGCAGGCAAAGCCGTAAATGTGCTGCAGGGCGTCTTTCTCAGTCACGTCCTTGCAGCGTCGACCTATGATCATGGCAAGCTCCGCTTCGTAATCGACCCGGAAATCTTCGAATCCATACTCTTTCAAGAAAGCAGGGATTACAATGGGATCCCCCGGCCCGACCAAAGTATTCGGGGTTTTGGGGAACAGGACGGGCTCTTCAGGAACTTCTCCTGTGAATCCCTGGACCTTCACAGACTTGCTTTCCGCTATATGGTCCCTGTAGTTCAATCCGAGAGCGATGATCTTGCTCGGCGCAACTGTGTAGCGCTCGCCTGTGTCTTTGCCATCAGAGTAGATCGGCAGTGTAATCATACGACAAGCTCCTCCATCTCATCCCGCCACAGCTGTTCGAGATGATAGTGCACGATGTCCTCACCCTTGAGGCTCTCCGTGGCGATCTTGTACACCCTATAGACGATCATCCGGATCGTGGACAGGGGAGGCTGCAGAGGGTGTCCGTTGATGTCCACCAGCTGATTGAACGAAAGTGGGTGCTCGATTTCCTGCATGTCTCCCTCCGGGTAGACGATCTGGCGGGTGGTCAGATGCATACAGGATGCTACTCCTCTTCGCCCGCTCTGTTCAAGCTTGTTCTTCGCAGCGCTTGCGGGATATAGTTCCGGTAGGCGGGTACTGCAAGGCATGTTGAGCCGAGAAGCCATCCGGGCTCTTCCCAAAGCAGAGTTGCATAGACATCTCGACGGCAGCGTGCGGCTGCAAACAATCCGCGAGCTGGCCGTACGGCACAATCTCGATCTGGGAGTCACCTCAGAAAAAGAACTGCGGGAAAAAGCCACGGTTACCGTTCCCATGAAAGATCTACAGAGTGTATTGGATCGTTTTGCGACCATCCAGAAGGTGCTCTGCAGTTATGAAGCCATCAAACGTGTTGCCTTCGAGAATGTAGAGGACGCATTTCGGGAGGGCATTCACCTGATCGAGCTGCGCTTCGCGCCCGCTTTCATCGCAGCGGGCAAGCGGCTGACCAACGAGCAGATCATCGAAGCGGTGCTCGACGGAGTTACCCTGGGAATGAAGCGCTACCCGATTGAGGTAGGGTTGATCGGCATCCTGCCGCGAGGCTTCGAACCTGAAATCAACAGCAGGGTTGTCAGGAATCTGATACACTACGCCGGCTGCGGTTACACCAATGGGTACAGGATTTGCGGCTTCGATCTCGCCGATGCGGAGGATAGGACAGATCCCCGAGACTTCGTTCCCTTCGTCGAGAAAGCCCGCAAGGCCGGATTGGGCATAACCATTCACAGCGGAGAGAACACCAGTGCCGCTGCTGTTGAAAGGACCCTCGACCTGTTTCGACCCCAAAGAATAGGCCATGGGATCCGCATTTGGGGACATGACAGTACTATAGAGAGGGTGCGGGATGCGGAAGTGATGCTCGAGCTCTGCCCGACCTCCAACTGGATTACCAACTCGGTACCCGCCATCGAAAAGCATCCCCTTCCCGACCTGTACAAAGCGGGAATCCAGATATCGATAAACTCCGACGACCCTCATCTGTTCGCTATCGACCTTGTTCATGAATACCAGATCTGCTGTCGCCTGTTCGGAATGAAGGCGCAAGATTTTTTGACGATAAATAAACAGACAGTCAAACGTTCGTTTCTCCCGCCAGAGATTCGGAAGCAGGTTCTTGAAAAATTCTTCGTTAAGAGGTAGACGATGCGCCGATGGATCGCCACTGCAGCTTCGCTTTTTCTCGTTCTCTTCGTTATATCCTGTGCGACCCTGAAGCAACCGTCGCCTCCACTCCGAGCGGCTGAAAGCGCCGCCGTTCGGGAAAAACTCGCAGAGGGCGGCCGTTATGTGCTGGGCAGAGAAGAACTGGTGATCAGGGGAAAACGCTTCAACATGGACTGCACGGGAACGGTTTTGGCGATCTACTACTACGCCGGTATCGATCTGGCTCGAGACTTCGGCAAGTACAGCGGCAATGGAGTCGCGCGCCTCTATAAGAGTTTGGAGGCCGAAGATCTGTTGTATGAAACCCGCATCCCCGTTACCGGCGATATTATCTTTTGGGACAACACCTACGATCGAAACGATGACGGCCGCTGGAACGACCCTTTGACCCATGTTGGGATGGTGATGAGCGAAAGCGAGAAAGGCGAGATTGTATATGTTCATCTCAACTACCGCAGGGGAATCATCCTCGAGCAGATGAACCTGCGGCAGCCCGATACCTACCAGAAGCTGGTGAAGGGGCAGATGCGGATCGTCAATTCACCGCTGCGCATGAAACAGCCGGGCAAAGTTCATCCCAACAACTGGCTGTCCGGCCAGCTGTACAGGATCTTCGCTATGGGGTATCTGTTTTAGCGTCCAGCATGGCCCTCACCCTCTGAACCAGGGCGAGGGGTGAAAAGGGCTTCTCGAGAAAGTGAAGCTCGCCCTCCCGGCCAGACGCTGAAAAGAGCTTTCCGTCTGCGTACCCGGAAATATACAGCACCTTTAAATCCGGACGAGCCGGATGCAGGCGTTCGGCCAGCTGCTTGCCGTTCATGCCCCCGGGCATGACTACATCTGTGACCATGAGTTGAATCGGATCCGAAAAGCTTCCGGCGATTTCCAAGGCCCGGGCACCCCGGGAGGCGGTCAGAACCTTGTATCCGTATTCGGTCAGTACCCGCTCGGCCAGCTTTCGAACCATATCCTCGTCCTCTACCAGTAATAGAGTTTCGCTGCCTGACAGTTGCTCCCGAGACCCGGGCTTTTGCGTTTGATCCGCGGCCTGGGAGGCAACCTGGGGAAGGTAGATCGAAAAGGTAGTTCCTCTTTCCGGCTCGCTGTCCACGACGATCGTTCCCCCGCTTTGCCGTACGATTCCATAAACGGTAGACAGCCCCAAGCCTGTACCCCTGCCCTTTTCCTTGGTAGTAAAAAAGGGCTCAAAGAGCCGGCTTTTTGTTTCCCCTTCCATACCGTGGCCCGTATCGGACACCGAAAGCTTGACGTACGATCCTTTTTTTATCCCCGGGCTCCCGCGGGAGCGTCGGGAATCGATCACAAGATCTTCTGTCCTCAGAGTGAGCTTTCCTCCGTCGAGCATGGCATCCCTGGCATTCACCACCAGATTCAGAATAACCTGCTCCATCTGCCCCGGGTCGGCTTTTACCAGGTGCAGGTCCCCCTGCAGCCCGGTAACCAGCTCGATATGCTCGCCGATGAGACGCTGCAGCATCTCCAACATCTTCACGATCACATCGTTGAGGTTGATGATGCGGGGCTGAAGCACCTGCTTGCGGCTGAAGGCCAGAAGGCCGCGGGTAAGCCGGGCCGCCTGATCGGAGGCTTTTTTGATCTCCATGAGGTCGCCGCGGGATGGATCATCGCGGCTGCATCGTTTCAACAGCAGATCTGTATAGCCCTTTATTGCGGTGAGCAGGTTGTTGAAATCGTGTGCCACACCCCCGGCCAGTTTGCCCACTGCTTCCATTTTTTGAGCCTGCAGCAGCTGTTCCTGGGTCGCTTCGAGCTCCTCCAGGCTTGCCTGTAGATCTTCCACCAGCTTTACCTTGCGCCAAGCCGCGGCCATCTGATTGGCGAAGGCCGTGACCGCCGGAGCATCCTCTGCGGTGAGGTCTTTGGATTGGACTGAGAGAATGCCAAAGACCTGATCCTCGGATACAAGCGGAGCTGATATCACCTTCGAGATATCCAGAGTCTCCGCCATCTTTTCGACGGAATTCGACTGCAGCCCGGGAAAGATCCGCTGCAGTGAATCCTGAGCCGGGCTGAAGGTTGTCTCCCGGCCTCGCACGATCCTCTCGACCACCCCCCCCGGATCGACAGTAAGATTGATGTCGTTGAACTCGACGTTCATATCCTCCTGGATCTGGCTCAAGGTCCGGGGATCGTAGCTCCGGTAGCACAGGCGCAGAGCTTCTCCTCGTTCACCGAACAGGAAAATCACGGATACAAATCCGGAACGCTTGAGCTCCTCACCCGCCGCCGAGAATACGGCCAGCGGGCTCAAAGCTCTTTCCATAGCTAAAACGGCGTTGTTCAGGGCTTTTAAGAAACGCTCGGTTCGCTTGCGTCTGCTGATATCCGTAACGATACCTAAAAGCGCATCCTGCTTCTCGTAGGTGATGATCTTGCTGTTGATAATCCCGTAGAGTCGATCCCCACCTCTTGTGACCAGGGAGTACTCGTATGGTGGAATATCTTTTCCCGCAAGATGCCCGGCAAAGGCTGCCTGTACCTGCTGCTTGTCCTCGGGGGCGATCAAATCGTAGAAATTAAAGTCGGCAGAGTAGTACTCCTCCCTGGAATAGCCCATGATCTCTTCGCATTTCTTGTTGGCGTACACCACCCTTCCTTTGCAGTTGATGAAGATCATATTGGGAGACTGCTCGGCCAGATTGCGGAATTTCTCCTCCGATTCCCTCAGGACCAGCTCTGCCTGTCCGCGCTCATATACTTCCTGCCTGGCCGTCTCGTACAATCGGGCATTATGCAGCGCAACAGCCACCTGCTCGGCGATGGTAGTCAGCAGCAGTTCCTCCTCGCCACCGTAGACTCCGGGACGGTAGGACTGTACGCAGATCGCCCCGATCACCTGCTTGCCGATCAGCATCGGCACCCCCAGCCAGCAGGTGGGCAGCTTCATCGTTCCGTACAACTCCGGCTGGGGAACCCCCGGAGGGGGATTGGTAAGATCCGTCACCAGGAGAGGTCTCTTGTTCTCGATCACCCAGGAGGTGAGCCCGCCGCCCAGTTTTTTCCTCTCGGGCGGCTCCCGGGTTTCCTCGTCTACCTGGATCCGGAACTCCAGCTCATTGCTTGCCTCGTAATACAGGGCGATGAAGAAGGCATCCGCTCGGAACACTGGGGTTACCTCCCGATATACTGTCTCTATCAGCTCGTCAATTTGCAGGGTCGATCCCACAGCGGCCGCAATCTTGTTTACCACTTCCAGACGGGTTTCCCGTTCCCTCAGCGGGTTGAAAAGCTGGCGGCTGATCACACCGTATCCGATCAGGGAAACACCGACGGTGTTGGTGATCGACATTATGGGTAAAGGAATCGCGAGCACTCCCCCCAACACCAAACCGAGCAGGATCACGAACACGCTGAAAGCAAAATAGCGCTCCGCGATCCTGCGGCGAGCTCTCCAAAGCAGGACCAGTGACCAGACAAGAAACACGACGGGCAGGGGCGCCAGTACGAATGCCAGAGGGTTGAACTCTATCGCCGCCGTGCCGTTGGCCACGAGGTGCGGCCGGGACACGATTCGGTGCTGGAAAAGGGCGATGGAGCCGACAGCAACGATTGCAAGCCCGACGACGACGGCTATGTTGTTTCGAATCGTGGGTCTGCCGATATAGCGAGCCACAAACATCAGCAGTGTTATGCCCATCAGCGGGATGGCCAGCGTAACCAGCTCGGCCAGCAGCTGCGGGTTTCCTCTTTCCAGCCAGAGAGACAGACGCAGAAGCAGGGAACACACCGCCCAGAAAGCTTCGGTAGCGGCAAACAGGGCGAAGTTTCGGTTGAGACTACGGCGAATGCCGCTGCCTGAAACCGTGACAATCAGGGAGAAGGCGATAATAGCGGAGGAGCAGAGGGCGGCGACATCGATCCAGTACAATGCGTTCATTCTTTTATTTGAAGCTTGCCTATTCTAGCCCTGAAAAGGGAAAATATTCAATCTTCGCCCATACCCTTGTATTTGCACCTGAGCGGGAATCTTAGTATTTTTTCACTGTTGGATACGGAGGAAAACATGTATTTCGAGGACAACTCCTATACCATCGGCCGAACGCCCCTGGTCAAGCTCAACAGGCTTCCCGAAGGCAACGCTCGGATCCTGGCCAAAGTAGAGGGAAGAAACCCCGCCTACTCGGTGAAATGCCGGGTCGGTGCCTCCATGGTCTGGGACGCGGAGAAGCGAGGCGTCTTGAAACCGGGGATGGTCATCGTCGAGCCGACCAGCGGCAACACGGGTATCGCTCTGGCTTTCGTGGCCGCTGCAAGAGGGTACAAGCTGATCCTGACCATGCCCGATACCATGTCCATCGAACGCCGCAAGCTCCTCAAGGCTTTCGGGGCCGAGCTTCACCTAACCGAGGGATCGGGGGGCATGAAGGCGGCCCTGGCCAAGGCCGAAGAAATCGTGGCCGCCGATCCGGAAAACCGCGTGCTCCTGCAACAGTTCAGAAATCCTGCCAATCCCTACATCCATGAAACCACCACGGGCCCGGAGATCTGGGAGGACACGGAGGGAAAAATCGATGTGCTGGTTGCCGGGGTGGGAACCGGGGGAACGATCACCGGCGTCTCCAGGTTTTTGAAAAAAACCAAGGGCAGAAAAATCACCTCGGTAGCCGTAGAGCCGGCCGGCAGTCCCGTGATCAGCCAGACCCTGGCCGGTGAACAGATCAAGCCCGGACCGCACGGCATTCAGGGGATCGGAGCCGGTTTCATCCCCCAAAATCTCGATCTCAACATGATCGACAGAGTCGAACTGGTGGAAAACGAAGAAGCGATCGCCTATGCCCGGCGCCTGGCCCGGGAAGAGGGCATCCTGGCGGGATTGTCCTGCGGAGCAGCTGCCGCCGCTGCCGTGCGCATCGGAAAAAAGAAGGAGTTCGCCGGAAAGACGATCGTGGTGATCTTACCGGACTCCGGAGAGCGCTACCTTTCCACCCGTCTGTTCGAAGGTCTGTTTGGGCACCTGCAGTGAAAAAACAGCCGCTGCGGGCTATATTCGAGCTGATGAAGGTGAAAAATTATTCTACATGTTTTTTGACTGTTCTTGCCGCACTCATCCTTATATCCTGTTCGGCTTTTCCCAGCGGCCGCCGCGAAGAAGCCACAGGCAAACAGGAACTGCGGATGTATTGGATCCTCGAAGGAACCCCGGGCAGCGGTAGCTCCGAGATCTTTCTTACGCGCTACCACCTTCCCACATCACTGACCAAGCTGATGTGGACCGAGTTCGTTGTCCGGGGAAAAAACGTGGAGTTTACTACCCAAGGTGGATATCGAATCGTCACCAAAAAACAGGTGCTGACAGAGCCTCTGGGGAACTACACGGTATACGGGTACGATCTGAACATCGAGGTAACGGTGAGCCCTCCCTCGCCCCCCGGTCCTCCAGAGTCGTTTTCCGTCAGCTTCTCCTATGCCCAAGCTGCACGAACCGGATCGGGGGTGCTGGCCCAACCGCTGGAGCAGGCTATGATCGCCGGGATCCGCAAGAGTGGGCTGAGATCGGGGCGGGCTCTGGTCGAAAACCTGAAATATCTAGGCTCGGGGAAATTCAAAGCACGCGTCCTGGTCAGCGACTGAAGCTCAGACCGATCCTTTGCGGACGCGTTGAGCCAGGAGGATAAAACTACGCAGCTCCGTCGTGTTGCGCAGCCGCTTCCAGGTGGTTAGAAACTCGGGATTCTGCACGATCTGGGCGATCGCCATCAGTGCCTGGAGATGGAAGTTGCGCTCGTCCCTGCTGCCCGCCAGGGCGAAGACCACCGTGACCGGCGCTTTTTCCGGGCCAAAATCTATCCCTTTCCGCGACCGGACAACAACGATTTCAAAACGCCGTTTGCCGTCGATGATGATGTGGGGAATGGCCAATCCCGGCTGGATAACGGTGGTGGATTCCGCTTCCCGCGCCATGAGCAGCTCAAAAATATCCTCCGCTCGGGCATCGAATTTACTAGACAGTGCCTCGGAGAGAACCTCAAACAGGCCCTGAACGTCGGTGCCCTCCTCCAAATCGATGATCTCGGCAGCTTTTATGATCTCGTCGAAGCGATCTTCTACGATTTCGTCCCGTTCGAGAAGAATCTCCTTGAGCTCCTCAGACAGGCTGTCGGTACGCAGCTCTCTGTTGGTCACCCGTTCGACCACGTGCAGCAGTGCCGACTCCCGGCGGTTTCGGGAACGGGAGTAGAGTAGATACCAGAGCAGGCTGGCTGCGAAAAAACCAGCCGTTAAAAGCAGGGGAATCGTTCCCATCTCCACGATGAGAAAAAAATAGACAACGGTTCCGGCGATCTGCAGAAAGGGGTACAGCGGGGACCGGAACGATGGTTTGTAGGAAACGATCCGGCTCTCCCTCATCAGTATCACCGATATATTTACAAAGGCGAAGAGCAGGAGCTTCATCGTGGAAGCCACTTTCACGAGATTTTCCAGATCGACCGCCGCGATCATCGCGATCATGAACGCCGAGGTAAAAACAATCGCCACCACCGGCGTTTTGAGCCTGACGTTTACCCTGGAAAAGAAAGACGGCAGGAGATTGTCCTTTGCCATGGCCAGAGGATTGCGGGAGGAGGCGAGCAGCCCTGCATTGCCTGTGGTAATGAAGGCCAACATAGCGGCGATCGAAAGCACGAGGAAGCCGGCGTTTCCTGCATAGGTGGAAGCAGCTTCGGAAAGAGGTACCAAGGTAGCGCGGAATCTTCCGGCACCCAGAATCCCCACGGTGACGAAGATGGACAGCAGGTAGGCCAGGGAAACGACGAGGAAAGAGCCGAACATGCCCCTGGGAATCGTCCTGATGGGATCTTTGATCTCCTCGGCCACCGACGCGATCTTCGTCAGGCCGCCGAAGGAAACGAAGATCATTCCCGTTACCGAAAACAAAGCAGGCCATCCCCCCGGGGCGAAGGGAGAGTAGTTGTGCGCATAAACATGCCGGATACCGGTTGCTATATAAAGAGCCAGAATGACGATCAGGCCGAACACCAGCACGACCTGGAAGCGGCCGCTCTCCTTAACGCTCAGGATGTTGAGCACCATGAATAAGAGAGTGAAAACAATGGCGATCATCTTCACCGCGTATCCTGGAAGGATCGGCACCAGCGACCCGAGGAAGATCCCGATCCCCACCAGGGCAAATGCGCTTTTCAGGCTCAGGGAGAACCAGGCGGCCAGCCCGGCGAAGGTTCCGACCAGAGGGCCGAGGCTTCTGTGCACGAAGAAGTACGATCCCCCCGACTTGGGCATGGCGGTGGCCAGCTCGGCCTTCGACAGCATGGCCGGAACGACCAGGAGAGCGGCGAACAGGTAGGCGAGCAGGATCGAGGGACCTGCTTTCAGGTATACCATGGCGGGAAGCACGAAAAGACCGGAGCTGATCATGGCACCCGTGGAGATGGAAAACACCTCGAGCAGCCCCAGCTTCTTGCTCATCTTCTCAGCCATACTCATCCTCTTACTGCAGTTCTCCTCACCATACTACCACGTTTTTCGTGGATAATGACGTGGATTCCTATCTAATAACCTCACGCTTTCCTTTTCTCTTCTAGGGTTCTAAAATCATTTGTATGCTCGGCTCGGGTGCTTTATCAAGAAGCTCGAAAGCTTCTTGAGCCCTGTCGAGGGCAAAGCTCTTCGCCGGATCGGCTCTTCCCCTCCTGCTTTAGCCGGAACACCGGCGAAAGAGGATTCTCGCGTATCCCCCGATCCCAGAAACCGTATATAATTGGGTAGTGAAAAAGTGTAGGAGAAACGCATGGGATGGAGGAAGGAATGAATAAAGATCCCCTGGAACCAATCAAGAAACTAAATCCTGAGTTCTTCGATTTTGTAGAGCAAAGCCGGACACGGGCCTTTGACGATGGAGCCCTGAGTGCGAAAACCAAGTATTTGATTGCCATGGTCCTGGATGCCACCCACGGCGCCGCCGGAGGGGTTACCTCCTTAGCCCGCCAAGCGATCAAGCACGGTGCAGGAAAAGACGAGATTGTGGAGGCTATCCAAGTTGCCAATTTCATCAGTGGAGTCGGATCTGTATACACCGCCTCTTTTGGCTTGGCGGAAGTTTTCAAGTAATGTCCTCAGGCTGCCACAGGCCGGCATGGTGATAAAGGGTTGCGGAGCAGAAACCCAAGGAGACGCAGGTCCGTGGCTGGCGATTAGTTGTGTTCTTGCTTTTTCGCAGGCTGTTTCGCAAGCCTGCCGGCAGCTCGAAACTCCCGCGCTATCCGGTCCAATTCCACCAGAATGTCAAAACGACGGGAGATGGCTTGGGGGGACATGTCCCGCGATGCGCCGCGGCTTTCCGCCTTCCCTTCCTCGGCTCCGCTCATGGGGTGCTCTCCAGATTCTCGATATCGCTGAGATCCTGATGCCGTCCGGCTATCTTCTTCATTGTTATCAATCCACTGCGGTCAACAACTGTTACGGGTACCTCGTCCAGCTCGTACGTCTCACGATCTTCCCATACATCGTTGAGGAACTGCGGCAGCAGCAGCAGGTCGACCGTCAGAAGATCCTCACCAATCCGCTTGGAGAGACGGAACACCTTCCGCTCGTGGGGTCCGCCGGTATCAAAAGGGATCAGACCACCGGGGATCGAGAAACCGACTGTAGACAGTGCTGCTTTAGCCGCATCCAACTCCCGGGGTCTGATCAGCAGGTCGATATCCCGGGTAAGTCGAGGGTAGCCGTGGAGGACCACGGCCATTCCGCCGCAAAGGGCGTAGGGAACACCAGCGCGGTTCAACGCTTCGACCGCATCGAGAAGCTCCCGCTTCAGGTCCATGTGTGAATACTATGCGCCGGTAGAACTGATGTCAACGCTGGGTCAGACGCCGGCTCAGACTTTCTCCAGCTGAATTAAGAAGCTCAAGAGAAACAAGACCAGGAGGAAGGGCAGCAATAGTCTCAAGCATTCGGATATCAGTTTCTCTACAGAACAAGGGTAGTGAACTTCGTTATCAGAGACTTCTCTCTTCGTGAGCCTTGGTATACAATTTTAGGCAGAACAGGAGCCGACAGATGGACAGAGTCGTTTTGTATTCAGAAACACTATCGCCCGCGGCGATCGCGGCCGCCCTGCCCAAGCACGAGATAGTGGCCGTGGCAAGCAGCGGCGAGCTGTGCAGGGCGATCGTGGAGCACAGAGATGTAATCGCAGTGATTGTAGAGAAAGTAGAAATCGACGGGGGGCTCGAGCGGCTGCTGCTCTCTCTCAAGAAAAGCTTCCCTATTCTCCGGGTCTGCCTTATCGCAGAATCCCTGCCGGAGGATCTTCCCGCTGGTTACAGTGCGATCACCAGGGGTAAAACTGTGGAGCAAACCTCTCAAGAGGTCAGAGGCTTCATTTCCAGTATTACGCTGATCGACCGCAGGGACCATCCCCGCTACGACTGGCCCCTTCAGGGATTGCTCTCCCTCAAAGAAGATGACTGGCAAAAATACAACCTCTGGGCCCTGAGCGCCGATGGAGCTTTCCTGGAGTGCTCGACCTCGCCGCCGACGGCGGGAAGCCGCGGGACTTTGCGCATCAGCTTCCAGAACTCGCAGATGGCGACTCGTTGTCAGGTGATGGACCCCCGCCAGGCCTCGAGCAATCTTCCCACGGGTTTCGCCGTCCACTTCACAGGCCTGAACGCGGAGTCGATGAAACTGTTGAACAGAATCGTGCAGGACGCTCTGCTGCAAACCCTTCTGCAGCCTGAAAAAGAACCTGTAATTCCAACCCTCGGCGAGCAGGATCTCTCGATTTCCGGATTCGAGGCCTTCTAGCTTAAAA
>CAYMGP010000098.1:0-11412 GCA_964390045.1 uncultured Spirochaetaceae bacterium
GGGTAGAGTGGAGCCTGGCTCTGGTCACACCCCTGGCCACCCGCATAGGTTATGACAAAGCGGCGGAGATCGCCTATAAAGCTTTCAAGGAAAACAAACAGGTACGCCGGCTGGTGGCCGAATCTGGACTGCTCAGTCCGGAAGAATTGGAGAAAGTGCTCGATCCGCGATCTATGACGGGAATGCAGGGCGAAGAAAAGCCTTGACTTCTCGGTGTGCTATAAATAGGCTATATAGTAAATAAGCTATTTTACGATCGATAAGTATTTTTACGTCAGCCCGGCTGATCATCTGAGCAGCGAGCGGGGGAGGTAAGAGTGTCGATCCACGAGTTTGAAGCTCTCGTCATCGGAGCGGGCGGAGCCGGCCTGTACGCAGCCCTGGAGGCGAGCCGGGCTGCCAAAACGGCTATCATCTCCAAGCTGCATCCGATGCGCAGTCACACAGGAGCCGCCCAGGGGGGAATCGGTGCGGCCCTCGGGAACCTCGAGGAGGATAAACCGGAGTGGCACGCCTTCGATACGATCAAGGGCGGTGACTACCTGGTAGACCAGCAGGCGGCCATCATCCTGGCGGAGGACGCCGTGCGGGCCGTCTACGACCTGGAGAACCGGGGCCTTCCCTTCAGCCGCACGGCCGAAGGCCGCATCGATCAGCGGCGCTTCGGAGGTCATACCCGCAACTTCGGGGAGGCCGCGGTACGGCGCTCCTGCTATGCGGCGGACCGCACAGGCCATATGATCCTCCAGACCCTCTATCAGCAGTGTATCAAGAATGAAGTGTCTTTTTTCGATGAGTTCCAGGTCCTCGATGTCCTGATCGAGGACAGGAGGATCGCCGGTCTGGTCGCCCTGGAGCTGGCCTCCGGGAAGCTGCACCTGTTCCGGGCCAAGGCCTTGCTCGTTGCCACCGGGGGCTTCGGACAGATGTTTCGAACCACCTCCAATGCTTTCGCAAATACGGGCGACGGACCGGCCCTGCTGCTGCGTAGAGGTGTTCCGCTCCAGGACATGGAATTCTTCCAGTTTCACCCCACCGGGATCCGGGGGATGGGGATACTGATCACCGAGGGAGTCCGCGGCGAGGGCGGCATCCTGCGAAACCGGAAGGGAGAACGGTTCATGGAGCGCTATGCTCCCACGCTGCTCGATCTGGCTCCCCGGGACATGGTGAGCCGGGCAATCATGGAGGAGATCGGAGCCGGACAGGGAATCCGAGGCGATCGCCAGATCACGGACTACGTTCACCTCGACGCCACCCATCTTGGAAAGGATGTAATCGAAGCCAAGCTCCCCGATATTGCAGATTTCTGCCGAACCTACCTGGGATTGGACCCGGCCGATTCCCCGATTCCCGTACAGCCTACCGCCCATTACGCCATGGGAGGAATCCCCACGGATAATGAGGGCCGGGTGCTGAGCGGCGGCGGCGAGCCGATCGATGGGTTGTACGCCGCCGGGGAATGTGCCTGCGTCAGCGTGCATGGAGCCAACCGTCTCGGGACCAACAGCCTGGTGGATTTGGTAGTCTACGGTCGCAGAGCGGGACAGCACATCGGCCGCTACGTAAAGGAAGCGGATTTTACTCCGCTCGGCGACGAACCGGAGGCCGGAGCCCGCGCGTTTGTCGAAACCCTCACAGACGGAAAGAAGGGTCCCCACGGGGCGAAAATCAGAGAACAGATGAAAGACGCCATGATGGAGACGGTGGGAATCTACAGGAGCGAGAGGGAGATGAGCAAAGGATTGGCCAAGCTGCGGGAGCTGCGGGAGCGCTATCGCGAGGTTCGGGCTCAGGATCGCTCGAAACGCTTCAACACGGATCTGCTCGAGCTCTTCGAGCTGCAGAATCTTCTTGACCTTGCTCTGGTGACCGCGGCCAGCGCGCTGAACCGCCGGGAGAGCCGGGGCGCCCATGCCCGCGAAGACTATCCGGAGCGCAACGATGAAAGCTGGCTGAAGCACACCATGGCCCGGCTCGAGGGCAACGAGGTACACATAGACTACAGCCCCGTGGATGTCTCCCGCTGGGAACCGAAACCCAGGGTGTATTGAGCGAGCGAGGGAAGGAGCACGAGGTGAAGATAACTTTGCAGATCCAGCGTTTCAATCCCGAGAAAGACAGCGAGCCTCATCTCGAGGACTACAAGGTCGAGGTGGAACCTGCCCACAGGGTTCTCGACGCGCTCATTCAGGTGAAGGAGTATATAGACGGCAGCCTGGCCTTCCGCAGAAGCTGCGCCCACGGCGTGTGCGGTTCCGATGCGATGATCATCAATGGCAGGGAACGGCTGGCCTGCAAGACCCTGGTGCAGGATGTGGCCGCTGCCGAAGGGGCGACCGTCACAGTGCAGCCTCTCAAGCACCTCCCTTTGCTTCGCGATCTGATGGTCGAGCAGGGCGAGTTTTTCGCACGCTGGCGCGAGGTCAAGCCCTTCCTCATCAATTCGGAGGAAGCAGGGCAGGGGGAGCGCATTCAGAGCCCTGAGCAGCGGGCCGAGTTCGACGACCCGACCAAGTGTATCCTCTGCGGCGCCTGCTACTCCGCCTGTCCGATCCTGGACGGTAAAAACAAAGATTTTATAGGGCCCGCGGCTCTCGCCCAGGCGGCGCGCTTTGTTTTTGACAGCCGGGACAGGGGTTTCGAGCAGAGGCTGGCGGCACTCGATCAGCCCAATGGGGTATGGGCCTGCGAGAATCATTTTCAATGCACCCGCGTTTGCCCGCGGGGTATAAAAATAACGAAAAACATCAACCTGACCAAGCGAAGGATCGAGCAGCACAGGAAAGAGAGCGAGACGCAGAAGGAGAGTGAGTGAAATGAAGGTGCACGAACACCAGGCTCGGGAGCTGTTGGCGGCCTACGGCGTTCCTGTTCCCCCGGGCAGAGTAGCTCAGAGCCCGGAGGAGGCGGTGCAGGCCGCCGAGCAGATCGGCTTCCCTGTGGTAATCAAGGCCCAGGTTCTTGTAGGCGGCCGCGGGAAAGCCGGGGGCGTGAAGCTGGCTGGCTCTGCAGACGAGGCCCGGGAGGCGGCGGAGCATATCCTGGGGCTCGCCATCAAGGACATTCCCGTTGAAAAGGTGCTGGTCGCCAAGGCGGTTGAAATAGAAAAGGAGTACTACCTGAGTGTCACCGTGGACAGGGGCGCGAAAAAGGTAGTTTGCATCCTCAGCGCCTCGGGAGGAGTGGACATCGAGGAGCTGGCTGTGCGCGAGCCCGAAAAGATCCTGAAGAGTTATATAGAGCCTTTAACAGGCCCGGACGTGGGGGCTCTGAAAGAATTCGTGAGCCAGGTCTTCCCAGCGCTTCTTGTCGAGCAGGCCCTCGACGGGCTTCTCAACCTGTATCGCCTGCTCGTCGAGAAAGATTGCTCGCTGGTGGAAATCAACCCCTACGCCCAGATCGACGCCTCCACCCTTATTGCCGCGGATGCCAAGATCAACTTCGATGACAACGGGGTGCCGAAGCACGAGGATGTGGAGAAGCTGCGCACCGCCGAGGAGTACAGCCGCGAAGAGATCGAAGCCAGAGAAGCCGGCTTGAGCTTCGTCAGCCTCGAGGGCGACATCGGCTGCATCGTCAATGGCGCCGGTCTGGCCATGGCCACGATGGACCTGATCAAGCTGTTCGGCGGGCAGCCTGCCAACTTTCTCGATGTGGGGGGCAGCTCCAGCCCCGAGAAGGTTCTGACGGCACTCAAGATCCTGACCAGGAATGAAAAGTTGAAGGCCATCCTGATCAACATATTCGGCGGCATCACCCGCTGCGACGACATCGCCAAGGGGATCTTGGTCGCCAGGGAGCAGATCGAGCTGCCCGTGCCCCTGGTGATTCGTTTGATAGGCACGAATGAAAAAGAGGGCCGGGCCATGCTGGAGCAAACGGGCCTGGAGGCGGCGTCCGAAATGACGGTTGCCGTGAAAAAGGTCCTGGAGAAGGCGGGGGTTTGAAGTTATGGCGATCCTGATCGATGCGAACACAAAGGTGCTCGTCCAGGGAATTACAGGACGGGACGGCTCGTTTCATGCCGCCTCGATGCTGGAGTACGGGACGGCGGTTGTCGGTGGAGTCACTCCGGGCAAGGGAGGCCAGGAGGTGCATGGGCTTCCCGTTTTCAATACGGTAGAGCAGGCCGTGTCAGAGACGGGAGCGAACTGTTCTGTGATCTTCGTTCCCGCCCGCTTCGCATCCACCGCTCTGCGCGAGGCGGCGGACGGCGGAGTCAAGCTGGTGGTCTGTATAACCGAGGGGATCCCGGTGCTGGAAATGTTGGACAACTACCACTACGTCGGCCGGCGAGAGGTGCGCCTGATCGGCCCGAACTGCCCGGGTCTGATCGCTCCGGGAGCGTGCAAGGTGGGCATCATGCCGGGACACATCCACAGGCCCGGCTCGATCGGAGTGATATCGCGCAGCGGTACCCTGACCTACGAGGTTGTCTACAACCTCACTGTGAATGATATGGGGCAGTCTACCTGTATCGGGATCGGCGGCGATCCGGTGATAGGCACAGGCTACATAGATCTTCTCGAAATGTTTGAAGCGGATACGGGCACTTCGGGGGTGGTGATCATCGGAGAGATCGGCGGCGAGGACGAGGAGCGGGCGGCGCAGTACATAGCCGAGTCGATGAGCAAGCCCGTGGTCGCCTTCATTTCCGGCCGTACTGCTCCTCCCGGAAAACGGATGGGCCATGCCGGGGCCATCATCTCGGGGGGGAAGGGCACCGCGGACGCCAAGGTGAAAGCCTTCGAACAGGCAGGCGTGCCGGTTGCCGACCGTCCCGACCAGATCCCCGGCCTGCTTCGGGACAAAATGGGGAGCGGATGAAGCGGGGCCCTGCCGAGAAACACGAACTGCTCGATCTGGTGAGCCTCGGCTTCGCCGAAGAGCTCTATGAACGCTGGCTGGCGGACCGGTCGGCTGTAGAGGCCGGGTGGGATGAGTTTTTTCGAGATTTTCAGGAACAGGGATCGCTCGATTTGGGGATGCCCAGAAGGCAGGTTACGACAGCGGCGACCGAGCCCGGCGCAGTGGCGTCAGGCGGGCTCGAAGATGGCGCGTACAAGCAGAGCCGTCTCGACAGCCTGCTCTGGGCCTACAGGGATGTCGGCTATTTCTACGCTTGGCTCAATCCCCTGAGGTCGGCCCAAGAGCCGAGCCAGAACTACCTCTATCCTCGGGCAAAGGGCGCCTACGAGCAGCTTGCTCCCGAGGCTTTCGGCCTGACAGAGGAGGATCTGGACCGCGAGTTTTTCGCAGGAAGGGCGATGAAGCCCTCAAGGGCGTCGATGCGGGATATTCTGCAAGCCTTCGGCGAGACCTACTGCTCTACCTTCGGAGTGGAGTTTCTCCATATTCAGAACAAGCCGATCCGCAACTGGCTGCTGCAGGCCATGGAATCCTGCCGCAACAAGCCGGAGTTGAATGAGAGCAAGCGCCGGGACATCCTCGAGGACCTGATCAGGGCCGAGGAGTTCGAGCAGTTCCTGCACAAGACGTTCATCGGCCAGAAGCGGTTTTCGCTGGAGGGCGCCGAAGTACTTGTTCCGGCCCTGCATTTCCTCGTCAATACGGCAGCGATCAGCGGCATAGACGAGATCGTGATCGGTACCGCGCACCGCGGCCGCATCACCATTCTCAACCAGATTTTGAACATGCCGGCTGAGCAGATCTTTACCCTCTTCGAGGACAACCATCAGCCTGGGCAGTACGGGGGAAGCGGGGACGTGAAATATCACCTCGGCTATTCGACCGATCACCGCCACGAGGATGGATCATCCGTTCACCTTACCCTGGTTTCCAATCCCAGCCACTTGGAGAGCGTGGACGCCGTGGTGGAGGGAAAGACGCGGGCCGTGCAGAGCCAACCCAGGTGGGGGAGCTTTATCCGGGCTACCAAGCGCGTGCTTCCCGTGGTACTGCACGGCGATGCCGCCTTCAGCGGCCAGGGAGTTGTGGCAGAGGTTTTCAACATGTCTCAACTGCGGGGCTACCACACGGGCGGCACGATTCATGTGATCATCAACAACCAGATCGGCTTCACAACCTCGAGCCGGGATTCCCGCTCCACATTTTTCCCCACAGACGTGGCCAAGATGACCTCGGTTCCCGTGTTCCACGTGAACGGCGACGATCCGGAGGCCGTGGTTCACGCCATGGATCTGGCTCTTCGCTTTCGCCAGAAGATGTCCCAGGATGTGATCGTGGATATCGTATGCTACAGGAGGCACGGTCACAATGAGGGCGATGAGCCTTCCTTCACGAACCCGAGGATGTACAAGATCATCCGCACCCATCCCAGCGTGGCGGCTCAATACGGGGAGAGGTGTGCCGGCTTCGGTGTGCTGAGCGGCGAGGAGCAGAGGAAGCTGCGCGGAGAGTACTCCGCCGGACTGCGTCAGGCTCTTCAGACAGCGAGGAAGAATCCTCCCGAGCCCACCTTGAAACCGTTTCAGGGTGATGAGTGGCAGGGACTGCACGGTCGCTACTCAGAGAAATCCATAGCCACCGGGGTCGGGAAAGAGACTCTGCTCCACATCGCCGAGGTCTTGACCCGCGTGCCCGAGGGATTCAATATCCATGGAAAATTGAAGCGTATTGTAGAGGAAAAGAGGAGGCGCTTCGAGAAAAACGGATCTGTAGATTGGGCTTTCGCCGAGTCCCTCGCCTTCGGCAGCCTCCTGCTCGAGGGCACCCCTGTTCGTTTAAGCGGCCAGGACTGCGAGCGGGGCACCTTCAGCCAGCGCCACGTCGCCTGGTGGGATACGGAGAGCAGGCAGGCGATTCCCTACATGCCCCTCAATCATATCTCGGCCGACCAGGCCCGCTTCCACGCCTACGACAGCCCCCTCTCGGAGTATTCGATTTTGGGCTTCGAGTACGGATTTTCCTTGAAAGCTCCCCGTACCCTGGTGATCTGGGAGGCACAGTTCGGCGATTTTTCCAATGGGGCTCAGGTGATCATCGACAATTTCATCGTGGCCGCCGAGACGAAATGGCAGCGCTCCAGCGGCCTGGTGCTGCTCCTGCCCCACGGCTACGAGGGCCAGGGACCGGAGCATTCCAGCGCCCACCTCGAGCGCTTCCTACAGCTCTGCGCCGAGCAAAATATCTCTGTCTGCAACCTGACCACTCCGGCGCAATACTTTCATCTTCTCCGCAGGCAGATGAAGCGGGACTTTCGCAAGCCTCTCGTGTTGATGAGCCCCAAGAGCCTGCTGCGCCATGCCCGGGCGGTCTCGACGGTCGACGAGCTGAGTCGCGGCAGCTTCGAGCCTGTGCTCGACTCCACGGTTGATGCAAAGACGGTAAAACGGGTGATTCTCTGCTCGGGAAAGATCTACTACGATTTATTGGAGAGGCGACAGGAGGTCGAGGCCCCCGATACGGCGATCGTCCGTGTTGAGCAACTGTATCCCTTCCCGGCTGAAGCCCTGGGCAAGGTGCTGCAGGGGTATCAGAACGCCGGGCAGCGGCTCTGGGTGCAGGAGGAGCCGGCGAACCGGGGCCCGCTTCACAGCATGCGGCTGCAGCTTGATAATCATTTCGGCGATTTGGAGTTTTCCTTTGTCTCGCGCCCGGCCAGTGCCAGTCCCGCTGTGGGCTCGCACAGACAGCACGTGGGCGAGCAGCGGGAAGTGCTCGATAGTGCATTGGGGCTCGGAAGCCGGTCGGGAAGCGGCGCGGCGCGGCGGCAAGAAAAAACAGAGAAAAAAAGAGGATAGGGATGAAAGAACAGGTGCTTGTACCTTCGGTAGGTGAATCGATTACCAGCGGAATCCTGAGCTCCTGGATCAAAAAACAAGGCGAGCAGGTCGAGGAGGGGGAGGATCTATTCGAGCTGGAGACGGACAAGGCCACCGTGGCCGTGCCGGCTCCTGCCGAAGGGTTGCTGCAGATCCTCGTCGAGGAGGGGCAGGAGGTGGAGATCGGCCAGGTCGTGGCTACTCTGGAAGTGAGGGCCGCTGCAGAGGGCCTTCCCGCCGAAACCGAGCCGGCGAAGGCCGAGCCATCGAAGAGTGAGCCAACCAAGGTGCAAGCCGGTACTCAAAGATTGTCTCCCGCGGTGCGCCGCATCGTGCGGGAGCACGGTCTGAGGGTCGAGGACATTCAGGCAAGCGGCCCCAAGGGAAGGATCACGAAAGAGGATGCCCTGCGCGCTGTGAAAGCGAAAGAGTCGACACCATCCGCGGAGAGGCAGACCAGGGTGCCGATGAACCGGCTGCGGCGGACCATCGCCGAACGCCTGATCCAGGCCCGGCAGCAGACCGCCCTTCTCACCACGTTCAACGAAATCGATATGGAGAGCGTGATCGCGGTTCGAGGGCGCTATCGAGAGAGCTTCGAGAAAAAATACGGGGTGCGTCTGGGCTTCATGTCCTTTTTTATAAAAGCCTGCTGCCAGGCCCTGCAGTCTTTCCCCGTAGTCAATGCCATGATCGACGGCGAGCAGATCGTATACAACAATTACTACGATATCGGGGTGGCCGTCTCGACGGAGCGCGGCCTGGTAGTGCCGGTGATCAGGGACGCGGACAGGATGAGCTTCGCCGAGATAGAAAAAGCGATTCTCGACCTCGCTCAGCGGGCCCGCGATAAGAAGATCGCTCCGGACGAGCTGGCCGGCGGTACTTTTACCATCACCAACGGCGGGATCTTCGGCTCGCTTCTCTCTACACCGCTGCCCAACTATCCCCAGTCCGCCGTGCTCGGCATGCACGCCATCCAGAAACGCCCGATCGCCGTAGGCGAGGAGGTGGTTGTCAGACCCATGATGTATGTCGCCCTATCCTACGACCACCGGCTGATCGACGGACGGGAGGCTGTTCAGTTTCTCGTCGCGGTCAAGTCCCTTGTCGAAGATCCCCGGCGGCTGCTGCTGGATGTATAAAAACGAGGAGCGGAGGCGGATGAGCTCGAGCGCTGAGAAACAATACGACCTGGTCGTAATCGGCTCCGGTCCCGGAGGGTACGTGGCTGCGATTCGGGCGGCCCAGCTCGGGATGCAATGCGCGCTCGTCGAGAAAAACGAGCGCTTCGGCGGAACCTGCCTCAACATCGGCTGCATCCCTTCGAAGGCACTGCTGCATTCCAGCGAGCTGTACGCTCAGCTGCAGGCTACAGGCCCACAGGGTCTCGGCTCTCACGGCATCAAGGTGACAGGGCCTGAGTTGGACCTCGAGGTGATGATGGAGCGCAAGCGGGGCGTCGTGGAGAAGCTGACCTCCGGGGTCGCCCGGCTGCTCGAGGGAAACGGGGTCGATACGTTTCAGGGTACAGCGAGGTTGACCGGAAAGGGCAACGTTGAGGTGGATTCAGGCGGCGGCGAAAAACGGAGCCTGCACGGCCGGAGCATAATCCTGGCCACGGGCAGTGTTCCGGGGCAGCTGCCCATATTCCCAACAGGCCGGGACGGCTTCCTTACCTCCACCGAAGCCCTGTCTCTGGCGGAGGTGCCGGCCAGGATGGCTGTGATCGGGGGGGGTGTAATCGGATTGGAGCTGGGAAGCGTCTGGGCTCGCCTGGGGTCCGAGGTCACGGTGATCGAGCTTCTCGATCAGATTCTTCCGGGAATGGACGGGGAGATCTCGCGCCGCTTGAAATCTTCCTTACAGAAACAGGGCTTAAAAATCTTCACGGGCAGGCGGCTGCTCGGCTACGACAAAAAGAAAAAGGGGGTAACTCTCCAAGCGGAGCGCTCCGACGGGAGCCGAGAAGAATTTTCAGCCGACGTGGTGCTGGTTGCCGTTGGCAGACGCCCATACACAGAGGGTCTGGGACTGGCAGAGGCAGGCGTCGAAACAGAGGAGAAAAGCGGACGGGTAGTGGTGGACGAAAGATTCCAGACGTCGCTTCCCGGGATCTATGCCATCGGCGACCTGATCCGGGGTCCGATGCTGGCCCATAAGGCAGAAGAGGATGCCATCGCCGCCGTAGAGCTGCTGGCGGGCAAACCGGGAGAGGTGAGCTACGAAACGGTTCCATCCGTGGTCTACACCTGGCCGGAGGTGGCTTCTGTGGGCAAGAGTGAAGAGCAGCTCAAAGAGGCAGGCATCGCCTACAAAAAAGGTGTCTTTCCCTTCCGGGTCAACGGGCGGGCGTTGGCCATGGCCAATGATCAAGGCCTGGTCAAGATACTCGCGCAAGAAAAAAGCGATCGCCTTCTCGGCGTGCACATCGTAGGACCCTGGGCCTCGGACCTGATCGCTGAAGCGGTTGCCGTGATGGAGTTCGGGGGCAGTGCCGAAGACCTGGCGCGCACGGTTCACGCCCATCCCACCCTGAGCGAAGCGCTGCGCGAGGCGGCGCTGGATGTGGAGGGCAGGGCGATCCATGTTCTGAGGAAATAGATTTTTTTTAGAATTCTGCCGAGGTGCTTTCGCTTTGTTCGGTTTCGTTTATATATTATAAAAGCACTCAGATTTTTTTGAAAATGTCTAGGAGGCCGTGAATGGCACAAACCACATACGCCAAGGGATTGGAGGGAGTTGTCGCCGCGGAGAGCGGAATCTGCAGCATAGACGGCGAGAAGGGCAAGCTGTACTATCTCGGATACTCGATCGAAGATCTGGTCCGCTACTCCGATTTCGAAGAAACCACCTATCTGCTGCTCTACGGTACTCTGCCGACCAGGGAGGAGATGGCGCGTTTCTCCGAGCGAATGCGCTCCAGCCGGGATCTGGATCCGCCGATTCTCGAGATGATCCGTACCTTTCCCAAAGACGCGCACCCCATGGAGCTGCTGCAGTCCGTTATCTCCTATCTCAGCGGATACGTTCAGCACAAGATCCAGCACTCGGCCTTCTGCAACTGCCGGGACACCCTTCACCAGGTGGTTCAGCTGGCCAGTGTGGTGGCAACCTGGGAGCGTTTTCGGCAGGGAAAGGACTACGTGCCGCCGAGAAAGGATCTTTCTCACGGCGGGAACTTCCTCTATATGATGCGGGGTGAGGAGCCGGATGAGTATGAAGGCAAGGTCATGGACACCTGCCTGGTCCTGCACGCCGAGCACGGTTTCAATGCTTCGACCTTCACCGCCAGGGTGGTTGCTTCCACTCTCTCGACCTGTTACTGCAGCATATCGGCGGCCATCGGCTCGCTGTACGGCTCCCTTCACGGCGGAGCCAACGAGAGAGCGATGAGCATGGTCGAGGCGATCGAAAGCAGAGACAAGGCGGCCGCCTGGGTCGAAGAGGCTTTGGACAGGAAGCAGAAGATCATGGGCATGGGCCACAGGGTATACAAGGCCAAGGATCCCCGTGCCGCGGTAATGGAAGAGTTCCTTCTCGAGCTCTCCAAGAGGAAAAACGACTCCCGATCGTACGACATCCTCAAGGAGGTGGAGAAGACCTTCCGGGCTCGTATGGAGGAGAAGGGCAAACCGATCTATCCGAACGTGGATTTCTTCTC
>CAYMGP010000099.1:0-11334 GCA_964390045.1 uncultured Spirochaetaceae bacterium
GCTCAAGAACACCAAAGAGCCGACGATCACACAATTCTTAATGAAGTCGTTCTCGCGCGTCAGCCCGGCGGTCGCCCGGCGGATTTGTGAAGGCGCCGGCATCAGCACTCGGGCGCGGACCAGGAAGATCGGCCGGCACGAGGCCGACATGGTCTACCGGGCGATCCAGAAAACCAAGATCAAGGCCCCCACGACCGATTGCATTTCGCCGATCGGCGAGGAGTTGATCCTCAAGGGACTGCACCAGGTGGTGCCCGGCGAGTTCTACACGGCCACCACCCGGCCCCCGGCCGTTTATCGCGGCAACCCGTTCCAGATCGAAGTCGGGTTGGCCTACGGCGGCGGTTCGACGGCCCATCGGGTAACGCGGGAAACGCTGGTGGAGCTGCTCGAGCAGAGCGACGCCCGAACGCTGCGCCAATTTCTGGCCACCACCTTCGACGGTCTGGGAACCGACGCCGCCGACAAGATCCTCAAAGAGGCCGGCGCGAAGACCCGCGTTTCGCCGGGCCGGCTCAAGGAAAAGGACGTCGACCACCTGCACGAGGCCATGCGGAACGTGAACCTGCACGACGGGCAGACGATGACCGTGTTGCGATACGCCAACCGCGTGCCGCTGCAATTCCAGGCCGGCGGATGCGCGATCACCCAGACGATGATGTCGACCAACTGGCGGTCCTACGGGCTGAGCCAGTCGCGCGGGCAGTTGCCTCGGGGGCCGGTAACCGTGATGGTCCACATGGGCAGCGTTTGGGTCCCCTTCACCAGCGAGTCGAAGGAAGCGATTGCGTCTTATCCCGAGATTCAGAAGGAGCTGCGGCTGGCCCTGCAAGCCGGCTACCGCCATTACGTTACCTTTTCGCGGGGCATAACTGAAAAAAGGCCCCTCGTCAAAAACAATCTGACTCACTTCAAAATTCTCAACCTCGGTGTGGAGATGCTGAAACTGCGCTTCGAGCCGCGCCTGCGGCAAAAGACCCCCCACTTCTCGTTCGGAGGATCATTCCGGGAGCTTTTACATGTTTTCGAGGGCTCTGTGTCTTTGGGAGACTACAACGCGATCCGTGTACGCCGGGATGATCGGGCGATCACGCTGAGCGAAAGTCCCGAAGATGCGAAGCCTTTTTCCGCCGGCTCCAAGGGGCTGACTTGCCTGTATTCACACCATACAGACACGCCGGGAACTCTTTCCATTCTCTTCAATACTCTGGCCTCGGAGGCCATCAACGTGGACACCACACAGCTGTACTCTCTGTCCGACGGCACGGCCACCGCTTACCTCAGTGTGAGCGGAACCGAAGAACGCATCAGGGAGGCTGTAGATTTCGTAATGGGCACGGCGGCGAAGCGGTTTTTTTCCATACAGACGGACGCCGAAATCGATCTGCCGCCTCTCAAAGCCGCGCCGGCGTACCTGCTCGAGGTCGACGGGGTCAGCCTGCCCATTCCCATCTCTACTCATATGGTCCTGACAGTGCACAACAACAGGCCGGGCGTGCTGTTGATTCTGCTGTCCGCCCTGGCCTCGCGCAATGTCAATGTTCTCGATCTGCAGCTGGGAAGTAGAGGAGAAAGGGGCTTCGCCGCCCTTGGAATTCAAGGAGACGAGCGGCAGGTGGCGGACGTGCTCACCCAGCTCGGCCCTCAGTTCTACGAGACTACCCAGATCGTTTTGAGGGGCTTGGAAACAGGATAAACATCATCAGCACTCCGCAGACCATGGTAAGGGCCACTCCGGGAAGCATGACCGCCCGGGGCAGCAGGTCGAAGATAACGGGGAAGCAGAATCTCCACCACAGCGCGGGAACCGCGCTCAGGGCAGCCAGCAGGGGCAGGCGGAGCAGGGTGTAGGTCAGGCCCCTGGCGTTCCAGCGCCGCCGTCCTTCGATCAGGCCGAAAAAAAGACTGAAAAGCGTAACCGCCGCAGCCACAGTCAGCACCAGGGAAAGGATCTTTAAACAGAGAGACAGCTTATCGATGCTCGGCGAGAGCTTGTCTATCCCGGGCTCGCCAAGACAGAGCACGGCGGAGAGAAGCAGGAAAAGCAGGGCTGAGGCTGCGATCACGGAAAGGCGGTTAGGTTTCATATCAGATCTTGCTCCGCTTTGTATGGTGCTGCAGGCAGAAACGCAGAGCCGGGAGAATATGCCAGGCGATGCCCAGGCTGTGGGGAGAGATTCGTGTGGCTTGAGGCTCGTTGTAGATCTCGAACTCGTGTTCGATGCCCAGCCGCCGCAGGGTGGCATGCAGCCGGCGGCAGGGCTCTGCGAGTCCGAACTCGTCGGACCGCTCGCAGTTGAAAAGCAGACGCACCCCCTCGAAAGCGCTGGGATGTGCCTCGGCCGCGGCTCCGATGTCCGAGGCGGCCCAATTCCGCCGCGCCTGTTCGTCCATAATTATAATCCGGCCTGAAGGATCCCGCTGCACGGTGGGCAGCAGGGGGCGGTCTTTCGAGAACACCAGGTCACAGGTATCCAGGATGTCGTCGAGATCGAGCCGTCCCTGCTCGTCCGCTCTTTTCGGCCCGAAAAGAACTCGGTTGTAGGGAACCACCAGCTCGACATCGAGCAGATCGAGGCAGTTGATGCAGGGGCTCAGAGCCACCGCCGCCTGGAACAGCTCCGGGTGCAGGATTGCTCCCAGCAGGGCCCCGTATCCTCCCATGGAGACCCCCACGATCGCTCGTCCGCTCTTTTCGGCTTCACTTCGATAGTGGCTGTCTACATGCTGCAGCACGTCGCCGAAAACATAGCCGTCGTAGTTGCCGGCGAATGGAGAATTGGTGTACAGGCTGCCCTTCTTGCGTACGCTGCCGCTCAGCGTCTCGAGACCGTGTATGTGGGGCAGACCCAGGCTGGCGTCCGGCTGCACGAGGATGAAAGGGGGAAGCGTGCCCCTACGGATCAGCCTGTCCAGACGCTCAAAGCCGATCATGCGCGAAAAAGCCCTTGCGAAACGCAGGCGGGCGAGAAGGGGAAAGTTGACTCTCAGATCGTGCCGGGTTCCGACAATGGGACTGCGGCTGTCTCCCCCGTAGCCGTGCAGCAGGTAGACCACGGGGTAGCGCTGTCCCTGCTGTTTGTGGTAACCGGGGGGGAGGTAGATGCGCAGCTCCCGCTTGTAGGGGCTTGCCAGCGGATTTCCCCGCAGGCTCTGCGAGACGATCGTATCGGTACGATAGCGGCCGGCTTTCATTTAATTCGCCCTATCCTACCAGCGAACCGTTGTGTCTTTCCAGAGCCCGGGAAAGGTGTTAAGGTAGGGGGCCATGAAAAGCTACGAGCAGATCAACGCCAAGATCGAAGCGGGGAAGGCGGTGGTCCTTACCGCCGAGGAGATCATCGACTACGTGGACCGTAAAGGTCTGGAACAGGCTGCTGCCGAGGTGGACGTGGTAACCACCGCAACCTTCGGGCCGATGTGCTCCTCCGGCTGCTTCCTCAACTTCGGGCACACGAGCCCGAAGATGCGCATCAGCGAAGCCTGGATCGACGACGTTCCAGTGTACTGTGGAATCGCGGCGGTGGATGTGTTCCTGGGCGCCACCGAGCTTCGCCAGGGTGACCCGGCCAACCTCTACTACCCGGGAGAGTTCCGCTACGGCGGCGGCCATGTGATCGAAAAGCTGGTGGCGGGAGAAAAGGTGCAGCTGTTCGGTCTTTCCTACGGGACCGACGACTATCCGCGCCGGGAGGTCCGTACCTGGCTGACGATCCACGATCTGAACCAGGCCATCATGGTCAATCCGCGCAACTGCTACCAGAACTACAACGTGGCCATCAACTGCTCCGAGCAGCCGATCTACACCTATCTTGGACAGCTCAAGCCCGATATGCAGAACCTGACCTATTGCTCTGCGGGCCAGCTTTCGCCGCTGCTCAACGATCCCCTCTACGAAACGATAGGCGTGGGTACCAGGGTCTGGTTGGCCGGCGCACAGGGCCACGTCTATGCCGAGGGCACTCAGCACAGCTCAGCCTGCGAGCGCGGAGCGAATGATGTGCCTTCCGAAGGCGCCGGCACCCTGGCGCTGACGGGCAACATGAAGGAGATGAACAGCGAGTTCGTGCGGGGCGTGAGTCTGCGAGGCTACGGGGTTTCCCTCGCCGTGGGAGTCGGTATCCCCATCCCGATACTCAATCCCGAGATTCTGGGACGCACCACGGTTCGGGACAGCGAGATCCTGGCCCCTGTGATCGACTATTCGAGCGATTATCCAAAGAAGACAGGTAGAGTGCTCTGTCATTTGAGCTACGCGGAGATGAAAAAAGGAGAGGTTACCGTCAAAGGCAGGACGGTTCAGGCCGCTTCGATGTCTTCGTATTCCAAAGCGCTGGAAATTGCTCAGATTCTCAAAGAAGAGATCAAGAGGGGGGATTTCCTCCTCTCCCGTCCGCTGCGGACCCTTCCCAAGCAACAGGCCATGGGAGGATTGAAGATCGTGGATCAGAACAGCAGAGAGGTGGAGCGATGATCACCAAGAAACTGATGCTCTTTTTCCCAAAAACCGCGACGGAAAAACCCATCGTCTATCACCTGGTCAAAGACCACAACCTGGTGATCAATATCTTTCGGGCCAAGGTTACCCCCGAGGAGTCCGGCTACCTGGTTCTCGATGTCACAGGCGAGGAGGAGGACATCCAGCGTGGCATGGAGTTCGTCAAGACCTTCAATGTGCAGATCGACGAGTCCCACAAAGGAGTGCGTTGGGACGAGGAGAAATGCACAGGCTGCGGCAACTGCGTCGCCCACTGTCCGACCGCAGCCCTGCATATACCCGATCGCACGACCATGAAGGTCGTTTATGACAGCGATCTTTGCGTGGAGTGCCTTGCCTGCCTGACCAATTGTCCCTTTGGAGCCTGCTCTTCGATCTTCTGAACGGGCCCTGCTGTTTCAGGGCGTTACGGAGCAATGTGATGTTGGGTTTGATCTTTCGTCTCACGTACCAGAGGAAGTCACATCAGTCTCGCCCTTTGATATACCTACGACACAACAGGGTCGACTTCCAATTTGATACGTATCTTCTTGGGATTGTGGCGCTCGAAGTGCATCTCCAGCATCAGTAATGTCCCTATCGAATCGGTTTTTAGGAAGGCTTTGTGGACAGTCATCGCAGCCTTCGATCTGTCCTGTATTTAGAATTCGATACCTTCTCGAACGTAGTCCTTTCTGATCCTTTCCAGGTATTCAATCCATCGGCATGCGGGATTTAGAGTCTTTAAAAGTCGATTGATCCGGGTTATCTTTTCTTCAGCTCTCTATAGCGGGCTCGCATCGGATGGGTGACGGCTTCAAAATACAGTCGATACCTCAGCGTTTTGCGCACTTGCTCAAGATACCGCTTTCCCACCAGAAGCAATCGGTCTACCGTTCCGAGAATCTCGAAAAACAAAGTCAGGACAATCCTGCGGCCGTGAACCAAGCAGAGGGAATCCATTGTACCGACGACCCAGGCGATGGCTTCTTCGAACGCCCCGACCAGGACGTTGACCAGATACAATACATGTCTAATCAGCATGGGCAGATCCTCCTTCAGCTTCCGGTGCTTCCATCAGCTTTGAGCAAACCGCGGGCCATCAGGTCCGATAATCGCAGGCTTCGCAGCGGGAAACCCCTCTGCTCTGACAATTCGCTTTCTTGAACCGGGAACAGCCGAGCCGCCAACTCGGGCAGCTCCCGGAGCTCATGCTTGCAGCCGGCCTGGAATCCGAGGTTCATAGCCAGGTGCAGGAGAGGATGGTCGAGATGTTCGGGCAGGCGTCGAAGCAAAGAGGAGATCCGGGTAAAAGCTTGCAGAACCCACAGCTTCCCGGCCTGAAGCTCGAAAGGCGTCATGTTTTTCGGCTGGAACACGACGGTGGAGTGGTCGTAGTAACGCCAGTCTTCGGTGAGCAATCGTCCCTGCTCCTTGAAGCGTCGGAACACTTCCGTTCCCGGATATGGAGTGAGCACATTGATCGAGGCCGAACTGATCCGATTCTTCTCGAGAAAATCCAGTGTATCGGCAAAGGTATCCTTTGTGTCGCTGTCAAAGCCGAAGATCATGGAGGCATGGAAGTAGATGCCAAAGTCCTTTACCTTCTGGACCGCTTCACCGATCTTGTCCAACTCCTTTATCGATTTGCGCATCCGGTTCAGCTCGGTTTGGGATACAGTCTCCAGACCAAAAAATAATCCCTTGCAGCCGCTCTCGCTGGCCAGCCGCATCATCTCCTCGTCCTTGATGAACGATACGGAAGCCTGCCCGGCCCATTTGATCTTCAACGGCTTGACGGCTCGGAACAGCTGTTTGGCGTAAACTGGATCTCCGATGATGTTGTCGTCGAGGAAGATGAAGATCTTGCCTCCGGATTCTTCAATATCCCGAACTACGTTATCCACCGGCAGATGCCGGATCCGCCTTCCGAAGATGTCATGGACACAGCAAAACTCGCAGTTGTATGGGCACCCGCGGGTAGTCATCACCGGAACCACATCGAACAGCCGTTTTTTTGTATTCCTGCGATTGCCCATGCTTATGTAGCGCTCCAGGGATGGATAGGGACAGTGGTACACCCTCTGCAGCCGCCGCGCCTGGACATCCGCAACAACCTGTTCCCACACCCCCTCGGCCTCCCCCACTACCACAGCGTCGCAATGCCGGAGGGCTTCATCGGGCAGAAGGGTTGGATGCACTCCCCCAAGAACCACCGTACGACCCCGCCTCCTGTACTCCCCGGCCAGCTCGTATGCCCGGACCGCGTTGGAGGTCATACAGCTGATTCCTACCAGATCGCAGTCCTCATCCAGATCGATCTGTTCTATCTCTTCCTCGACAATGCGCACCTCATGCTCCGGCGGAGTCAAGCCGGCAATCAAATGCAGTGCGAGCTGCGGGATCATGATGAACTTCGACGTCCTGGATCGAGGGTCCTTACACGGGGAAACCAGTAGAATTTTCATCGGTAGCACCACCTGTCGTTGTTAGGGAGCGGGACTCTCCGCAATAAAATCGCAGGTTTTATTTGATAGATAGCACTCAGCCTGACAGGAGGTGGGACAACATAAAGGATAATTCCCAGGTATTCTCTTGCTGGACTCGAGTATTCAGTGATAAGACTATACTCTCAAATAAGACCGTACTTTTCAACAATGACGTAAATTGCGGGTTCATTCAAGTAGCGTAAAATTATACACCGATCGAGTCCGGCTCCTTCAGGCTTCCGCAGAACAGTATTATTGACGAATCGATACTGAGACCTGAGTGCCTCCAGCTTTGCAGGTTATCCGCCATGTGTTGGTTGATGAGTTTCTATAAACCTGTACAGACGGTTACCCCCTGCGCTACAATAGTCTAATTTCCTGCAAAGGGTATTGAAGTGAGAACAGCCCCGGCAGAGCGAACGATTCAATCTACACAGCTGCCGCCAGCCGACGTGGTGGTGGTCGGGGCCGGGTTGGGCGGTTTGGGCGCGGCTTTGGAGTTGGCCCGGCACGGAGTGAAGGTGCTTGTTCTGGAACAGCACAATCTTCCCGGAGGCTTTGCCACCAGCTTTGTCCGGGGCCGGTTCGAGTTCGAGCCTTCCCTCCATCAGATGCCGGCGTCCCTGCCCCGTTCCAATATGGTGAGTGTCAGGGACTATCTGCTGAGGGAGGCGGGGTTGGATTTGGAGGTGGCCGAGGTTCCGGAAGCCTACCGCCTCATCCTCAAGCGTAGTGGAGTCAATGTTACGGTTCCCTTCGGGATCGAGGCGGTTATCGATCTGGTCGAAGCGCGAGTTCCTGGTAGCCGAGAGTCGGTCAGCCGGTATTTCGCCCTCTGCCGGGAGGTTTTGGAGACCCTGAATTACCTCGATCACCATCGGGAAGACCTGAACAGAAAAGAGCTGCTCGCCGAACACAGAAGCTTCCTCAATACCGGCGGCTACACGGTGCAGCAGGTCACCGATGCAGTGGGTGTTCCCCCCCCCGCGCAGGAGATCCTCTATGCCTACTGGTGCTTTCTGGGAATCCCGGCCAGCCGCCTGTCCTTCACCATTTGGGGGGCAATGCTCTATACCTACCTGGCCTCGGGTGCTTTTGTCCCTCGTGACCGCTCCCACGGACTGGCTTCGGCGATGGTGCAGAGGATCGAAGAGCTCGGAGGGAGGGTGGAGTACAACCAGCGGGTGGGCGAAATTGTCACCAGTAGGGGAAAAGTTCAAGAGATTCGCACAGCAGGTGGACATCGAATCGACGCCAAGCAGGTGATCTGTAACGTTTCCCCCTCCCTGGTGTTCAACCGCTTTATTACGCCCCGAAGTGAAGTGCCGCGAAGGGCCCGCCGGCTGATCAACGCCCGCCGGCATGGGCTCAGTACCTTCGTTGTCTACCTGGGATTGAATAGAGCTCATCATGAGCTGGGGTTGAACGACTACAGCTATTTCGTTTCTCCCCACATGGACATCGAGCGGATCTATGAAGCCACGGGCCGGTTGGAGCCCCCGCTGATGCAGGCTTCGGTCTGCCTGAACAGCGCCGTTGCGGACTGTTCGCCCCCGGGTACCTCGATCGTCTCTCTGACCTGTTGTTACCAACCCGAGGTTTGGGAGCAGGTGAGCCCCCAGGATTACTTTGAGACCAAGACCGAGATTGCCCGGGCAATGATCTCCCAATTCGAGAATGCCGTGGGGGTGAAGTTGTCAGACCATATCGAGGAGATCGAAATCGCCACGCCTGTCACCTTTCAGCGTTATACAGGCGCCTACCGGGGCGTGGTTTATGGTTATGAACCGGAGCCCTGGGATTCCCTCGTTCCCCGGGCAATGGCACTGGAGAAGGAGAATTATCTGCAGGGCCTGCAATTCTGTGGTGGATTCTCCTCCCGCTGTCACGGTTACGGGAGCGCGATTCTTTCCGGCCGGGCCGCGGCCCTACGCACCCTGGCGGGGATGAGCTGATGGCTGTAGAGGTACGAGGGAAGTACCGGGATCTATGGGCGTTCCTGCGTCAGCCTCTGCAGCGACGCCGGCGCATCCGCAGAGCCTCGGCTGTCTTTCTACCGCCCGATCCCCTGCAGGTCCTGACAACGGCGCTGCATCCCGAGCGGCTCGAGCTGGTCGTCGAAGAGATGCGCCAGGAGACTCCCTTTGCCCGCACCTTCAAGCTGGTAGCGGCGGGAAGCGACTCGGAAAGCAGGCCGGATCGCCTGCCTCCCTTTCGAGCCGGTCAGTACCTGAGCCTCGAATTTTCCATCCGGGGGGTTCGGGTTTCCCGGCCATACTCGATCTGCTGTTCTCCCACGGACGCCAAAGAGGGCGACTACTACGAGGTGACGGTAGGCCGTCACGGGGAAGGATTCGTTGCCCCGTACATCTGGGAACAATGGCAGCCCGGCACGCGGGTGTGGAGCTCCGGACCTTTGGGGCAGTTTGGCTATGAGCCTCTGCGGGATCGAGAGGAATTGGTGTTTCTGGCCGGGGGCTGCGGCATCACGCCGTTCCGTTCCCTCTGGCGGGAGCTACAGGTGAATCACCCGCAGGTCTCTTGCACTATCCTCTACGGAGCGGAGTGTTGGGATGAGTTCATCTTCCGGCGGGAGCTCGAGGCGCTGGCCGGGGAAACACCTGAGCGATTCCGGGTCCACTTCGTGGCTGCGAAACCGGATGCGCAATGGGAGGGTCTTACCGGCCTGCTTACAGGGGAGCGCATTCGGGAGCTCACCGGGGATCCCGCCAGTGACGGTACTCCGTCAGAAAAGACTTTTTTCATCTGTGGCCCTCCGGGGTTGTACCGCTTCCTGGAGGAGGAGCTGAAACCTTTTGATCTGCCCCCCGGAGCTTTGAGAAAAGAGGCGTGTGGAGAACCGGAAGATGTGGTTTTGCGACCGGACTTCCCAAACGGCCTGAAGGATCGTGTGTTTACGCTGCGGGTTCACCGGGGAAAAACATCCCGAGAGATTCCCGCCCGCGCGTCGGAAACTGTATTGATCGCCTTGGAAAGGGCAGGTTTTGCCCCACCGGCCCAATGCCGCTCCGGGCAGTGTGGGTACTGCCGCTCCCAGGTCTTGAACGGCAGGTTCTACGTGTTCCCCGAGACCGACGGGCGGCGACAGGCGGACCGCAGGTTCGGGTATTTTCATCCCTGTTCTTCCTATCCTCTGACAAACCTCGAGATCCGGGTACCCGTCAATCCCTTGACGCCGGTGGCTGAGGAAAACCGATCATGAATGTGAAATAGGAGGTCTCCATGGTTATTGTAGCAGATTCATCGCTCCAGCTCTCATATCAAACCATCAAAGAGCTGAATATTCAGGTGCTGGAATATCCCCTGTTCGTAAATGGGGAGCCGTACCCGGCAACCATTTCCATGAGCCGGGAGGAGAAGGAGAAGCTCCGCGAGCTAATCAAGGGCAAGAAAAACAACGTGACCACCTCCGGTCTGAGAGAGGAGGACCTGCGCCGGGTCTGGGAGCAGTTCAAAGGCGAAAAGATCCTCACCATCCACCAGTCCGCCCGGATGTCTTCGATCACCGCCACGGTATTGCAGAAGGTGAAATCAGAGCTCCCGCATCTGGATATCGAGCTCTTCGACACCCATCACATGGTTGCCGCCTACACCGTGCAGGTCCTTCAGGCCGCCCGGGCGCTGCAGGCGGGCATGGCTAGCCCTGAGCTTCTGGCTTTGATGAAGCGCAACCGGGAGAATACCCGGCACGTGGGGTCGGTCTACGACCTGTTCTTCCTCCAGCGCACGGGCCGTATCGGCCGGGCCAAAGCGATCCTGGGTACGGCCATGAAGATCATTCCTCTGCTCGGCTCATCCGAAGAGGCGGGAGTCTTGAGAAACATAGGTAAAGCCAAGACCTACCAGCAGGCCAACCAGAAGTTCGTGGGAATGATGGCCGAGGATCTGGCCGCCAAGAAAGCCCGCCGGGTCACCGCTTTGATCAGCCAAATCGGTCCCTATGATCAGGAAACCGGTCATCTGAAGGAGCTGATCGAGCAGCAGGGCTGGGACGCGGAGGTTCAGATCCTCTATACCAATCCGATCAACATGCCCCACGCGGGCCCGGATTTCTACGACTTGGGTTATACGGTGCATGAAGATTGAAGCCGTCGGCCTCCCGGAGCTCAAGCGGTCTCTCAAAGCCGCGGCGGATTACCTCTCCCTGAACACCCGCATTCTGGACAATCTGAATGTTTTCCCTGTTCCCGACGGGGATACGGGAATGAACATGCTCTCCACTCTGAAGCCGGCGGTGGAGGCGCTGCTGAGCGACGGCGCAGGTAGCTGCGCTGCCGCCTGGGAGCTTTTAGGCGAACAGGCCAATAAACACAGCCGGGGAAACTCGGGATTTATCCTGGCCTGTTT
>CAYMGP010000100.1:0-10423 GCA_964390045.1 uncultured Spirochaetaceae bacterium
GGGATGACGATCGGCATCTCCGAGGAGCTGATAACCGGCTTGATCCAGAACCTGGTCAATTCCATGGATATCCAGGCGGACATCTCGGTATACAAACCGGCTGTGGCCTTCATCTTCGTGATACTGATCCTGCTGCTCAAACCCTACGGGATCTTCGGCAGGAGGGAACAGTAATCTATGCTCAACTACTTCTCTTCTTATTTGGTTGTCGCCTGTATCTACGCGATCATGGCGTTGGGGTTGAACCTGCAGTGGGGATTCACCGGCTTGATGAACTTCGGCATCGGCGCCTTCTACATGCTGGGCGCCTATACCTCGGCCATTATGACCGGATTACCCTCACCGGACCACCTGGGAGGATTTGGCCTGCCCGTCATTCTGGGCATTCTCGGTGCGGCGCTTCTGCCCGGTTTGGTTGCCTGGCTTCTCTCCTTCCCGGCCCTGAAACTACGGGGCGGACCATTCGCCATCGCCCTGCTGGCCATCATGGAGACGCTGCACCTGATCGTCCGCAATGAATCCTGGCTGACCAATGGAGTCTGGGGGATACGGGGTATCCCGCGGCCGTTTTTCGAACTGGTAAACCCGCGGGCCTATTCTTTCTACTTCCTGATCATCGCCGCTTCAGCCCTGCTCCTGACCTGGCTGGCCATGCAGCGGGCGGTCAATTCCCCCTGGGGGCGTGTGTTGCGCGGCATCCGAGAGGATGCTTACCTGACCAGCATGTCCGGAAAGAATATCTTCCGCTACCAGCAGCAGTCCTTCGTGTTCAGCTCTATGATCGTGGGAATCGCCGGCGCCGTGTATGTTCACTACACCGGGTTCGTCAGCCCTCAGGTCTTCTCCCCTCTGATGTCCACCTTCATCGTCTGGCTGATGGTCATGGTCGGCGGCACGGGTAGTAACAGCGGGGTTGTGCTGGGTGCCTTCCTGGTATGGGCCGTCTGGGTGGGCAGTGATTTCTTGACCGACCTGCTGCCGGCTTCGATCGCCACCCAGATCGGTTTTATCCGTATGCTGGCCGTTGGAACGATTCTGATGGCCACGATCCTTACCCGCCCTCAAGGTTTGCTTGCCCGACGGCTGTTCTCTGCGGAAGTGCGAAGGAAGGAGTAATAGCAAACGACGGGTTCGATCCGACCGGAGGCGACTCCAGGACGGTATCGGTAGCTTCAGCGAGCCGGTTTTGCATGTACCTGTCTTAATCGGTAAATTGAACACCAGATAAAATGCAAGGAGTGCATCGTGCAGGAGATACGAAGGAAAGACGTGATTTTCAATTTCAGTCCGAAGAACCGGCCTATCACCACTGTCCAGCCCGGTGAGGTCGTGGCGGTAGAAACGGACGACTGTTTCCGCAGCCAGATCAAGAACGAGAAAGACCTGGTAACCGAGATCGATTTCTCCAAAGTCAACCCGGCCACCGGACCTATTGCTGTGAAGGGTGCCGAGCCCGGCGATATCCTGGTGGTCGACATCAACCGCATCGAGGTGGGATCCACCGGCTTCATGGTGGCCATTCCCGGCGAGGGAGCTTTCGGAGAGCGTCTGAAGGAACCGGTCACCCGAGTGGTCTTGGTGAAGGACGACAGGTTCTGGTTCGATGAGAATCTCTCCTTTCCAGTCCATCCTATGATCGGAGTGATCGGGGTCTCGCCGGGCGATCGGGAGGTGCCCTGCGGCGAGATCGGAGATCACGGTGGAAACATGGACGCCAAAGTCATTCGTCAGGGCGCCCGGGTGTACTTCCAGGTACGCCAAGAGGAAGCCATGTTCGCACTTGGCGACGCCCATGCGGGGATGGGAGATGGAGAAGCCCTGATCTGCGGTGTGGAAATCCCCGCTCGGGTGGAGTTGAAGCTCGACCTGATCAAGCACCCGCCGATCCTTCCCCCCCGGCCTGTGGTGGAAGTCGATGACCTTTTCGTGACCATCGGTCTGGGCCCCACTCTGGATGAGGCCGCCTCCTGCGCGCTCAATGACATGATGGACCTCATCCATCGGAAAACCGGCCGGAGCCTGGATGAAATCAGTATGCTGATCAGTGCCGTAGGAGATTTGAAGGTTTGCCAGATCGTGGATCCCCAAAAAACCGCCCGGGTGGAAATGCCGAAGACTATTTTCCCAGATCCAACCCAGCCGGTGCTGCCCTGAAGCTTGTGTGCCGATCAGACGCGGAGAACAATCCCGTATTGCCCGGTTCTTTCCGTCCCGTTTTACATTTCATGTCCTGCCATCATGTATCCTCCTGGGGGTTGCATTAGCCTTCGAAATGTGATACATTGTGCACATGAGGAAAATCACAATACGAGACCTACATATCAAGACGGGGGAATGGGTACGCAAGGCCGCCTCGGGTGATAGTGTTGTCATCACCGACCGCGGTCGACCCGTAGCAACCCTTGCCGCTCTCGATGAGCGGGATCTTGGTACACCCTTCTCTCAACGCAGAACTCTTCCTGGGTTCGAAGCTCTCCCAGCCGTTCAAGGCGACTCGTCAACCTATATTTCCGAGGACCGTTCGAGAGAATGATCTACTTCGATACCGCTTACCTGCTTAAGTGCTACATAAAAGAAGTAGGATGGCAGGAGATTCGGGCTCTGGCTCGACAAAATGAAATGGTAGCATGTTCGGCGTACGGCAAAATGGAGCTATATGCGGCGCTCCATAGAAAGCTCCGGGAAGGAGAGCTTTCGGGAAGACAACTGACCACCATCTTCAGTCAGCTTGAGTTGGATGCATCGCAACGCCTGTGGACTTGGCTGTCTTTGACGGACTCGATCATGGCGTCGGTAGTCGATTCTTTTCGGATGCTTCCCGATCGCCTCTTCGTGAGGACAGCAGATGCCGTACACTTGGTGACCGCCAAGAGCAATGGATTCAGTGATATCTACTCCAACGATACTCACCTCTTGGCTGCAGCGCCCCACTTCGGACTCAAGGGGAAAAACATCATAGATCCTGTGTGATCGCAGATAAGCACCTGGACAACACCATGACCGCCAGCTCCAGCGCTGTAGTAGCGAAATCATTGCCACTCGTTTTTCGCCGGGTGCAGTCGATTGGCTGGACGTTTTGGCGTTTGCACCACAAATCCAATACCTATCGTCTAAACCGTGCTTTACCCGGTAGCTCTTTACATTAGACACTGCCGTACTTGCTCAGACGAGCAAAATAACGGTTACGTCCGAAGACTTGCATTTGGTGGGAATTCCCCTACCGTTACCCGAGAGTCAGCGGAAGCGTTCATGGCGGATATGCTTGGAGAGAAACGTACCTCCGCACCTTTTGTAATTGTGTAAAATTAATGCAAAAAACTCCTTCACCCCTTTTGAAACGGTCCTATAACTGGAAGCTCGTACATCGATTTCCAGCCGGCGCTGCCCGGCTCCTTGAGGAAGGGCCCCAGCGATTTCGGGTTCCGCAATGTAATCTGGTCGATAGTCGGCAGCTTGCCCGCAGGATAAGCTCCCAGGATTTTTTCGACCACCAGGGTTATGTACTTCAAGACCGCGGCAATGGGGCGTTCGGCGAAGTAATAATCCTCTTGGAGGAATATCGCGGCAATAATCCGGAGCATTAAAGCGAGCGTATGTCCGCACCGTACCAGCCATCAACCGATTGCCCATCCTGCAACGTTTGACCTCTCTCTGCAATGAAAGTTGCTAATCTGATTCAACGGCCAAACGCCTGTTCTTTCTAAATCTATGGATTTTAATGAAATATAGCTTTTTCAATCTTGGTATGAAATTTGCTCAATCGATTTCTATATGAAGAGAACCACCGTTCCTCAAAAACCCAGCACCCGCTACCCTTCCATCCATCTCAACCAGAGAATCCGTGGTCTTAGCAAAAAAATTATTGTGGCTCTGGCAATCCGGATGATCATCATCTTATATGCGGTCCTAAGATTCGTGTTACACAACAATAATTCGGAATAGCCTCGTACAGGTACTTCAACCATCGGTGTGCGCCACGGCTGTGAGAGCCACTCCAGGAGATAGAACGTGCCGGATGCCGCTTGTCCATCCTTATCCCGGATTATCCCGGAGAAATGCGCTGTTTTTCCTAATCCCCAAATACTTCCTCGAGCGCTCTGCCGGAAAGGGCCAGCAGGTCCAGGCTGTTGAGAAACAGGTCCGCCCGAGCCTGCCACAGCTCGTTCTGCACCTGGATGAGCTCCAGCCGCGCCGATTCGACCCGTAGGGCGGTTCCCAGACCCACCTCGAGCTTTCGCTGCTCATCCGCAGTCATTCTGGCTTTAAGCTCAATATTCTTTTCCAGAAGTTCGATCCGGTCCTGAACGATCCTCTGGCGCAGGATCAGAGCTTCATAGGTGTTCCGGACATTGCGGAGGCTGGCCTCCAGAGTCTCTCTGGCGATCCGCTCGGCGGCTGTATTGACCTGTTCCCGATAGGTGGCTTTCTTTCCATTATACAGAGGAATCTCCAATCCGATGGAGAGGGAAAGATCGAGGTCGGTCCCGTCTGTGAAGAAAGAGGAGAAAGAATCTCCGAATTCGGTGGGAAGATTCTGTGGCCCTACATTGTACTGCGGGAGCAGGGTCAGAGCCAGATCGAGGTTCGGGGCGTCTGCCCTGCCGCTCAAAATGGCTTCGGCTTGCGCTTTCTCCAGGGACAGGCGATCCTGCCTCACCGTCGGATTGTTGGCCCTCGCTTCGACCACGAGCGTTTTCGCATCGGCGGGCAACGTGGGAACGGGAAAGCGCTCCATCAGCTTGTACCCGGTCAACCCTGTCTCCAGACCGAGAGCGTTGGCCAGGTTCTGCTCGACCTGCAGAAGCGCGTAGCGACTTTCCAGAAGCGCTTCCCGTTGAAGGCCTATTAGGATCTCGAGCTCGAGAAGATCTGTCTCCGAAGCCCTGCCTGCATCCAGATTGATCCGAACCTGGCGGAGGTTCTGATCGACCAGTTCAAGGCTTCTCTCCAGATAGGAAATATTCCTACGCAGACCGATCACCTGCACGTAGAGGCTGAATGTGGCGAAGATGTTTCCGTTTCGTGCCTCGCGGCTCCCATCCGCCGCTGTTCTCCAATTTATCTCGCTGACCCTGCGTGTAGCCGAGAGGAGGCGCAGATCTATGAGCTTGCCGTTGACCCACACAGGTTGGGTGAGAACAAAGGTCGCCGAGGGAATCTGAAAAATATTGCCGGGACTCATAGTAACACTTGTAGTATTTGCCAGGCTGAGGCTGGCAATACCGGCGGTGGGGAGAGCTTGCGACAGAGAGAGCCCCAGTGAGACATCGGTTTTCCAATCCGGGGCGGGCGGGATAAGATACGGAACACCGGCCAGATTCCCCGTCGAGTATCCGTAGGCAGGATCCATCTGCAAATCGATCTGGGGCTTGGTATCGGCCAGGGTCTGGCGGTGGATCGCCTCGGCCTGGTTGCTCAGAGCATCGGCGATCTGAACCGCGGCGTTCTGCTCCAATACCATCCGCAGCACCTCCTCTACGTCCAGGATCGTGCTCTGGGCGAACGAAGCGACGGGCAGGATCAAAACCGCGATCAAGACAGCAAGGGCTACTCTATATTCTTTCGTAATTCCATTTTTTCTAAGCATGGCTTGCTTCCTTTCTGTAGCGTCGGGCTTCACGCTTCTCCCGTCTGTTGTCCTTTCGTCGGCTGCGCCGATCCCTGATATCCTCCAGGATGCCGTACAGCGAGGGGATGATGAATAGAGCGGTGAATGTCGAGAAGATCAACCCAAAGATGATCGTGCTGGCCATTGGGCCCCAGACCACCGATTTGCCGCCCAGGCCGAGGGCCGTAGGCAGCAGCCCGGCGATGGTGGTCAGCGAGGTCAGCAGAATCGGCCGCAGACGGGTCGTCGCTCCCTCGACCACCGCTTCGGAAGTGGTCTTGCCCGAGCGCTTGAGGCCATTCACGTAGCTGACCAGAACGATGGAATCATTGACCGCGATGCCGGCCAGGGCCACCCCTGCATAGAGCACCGTTGTGGAGAAGGGCGTACCGGAAACGAAGAGGTAGAGAATGACGCCCACAAAGGCAAAAGGCACGGTCAGGAGTATCAGTCCCGGCTGCAGGTAGGATTTAAACTGTGTTCCCAGAATCAAGTAAATCAGGAATACTCCGAGCAGAAAAATGCGCAGGATTTGCGTGAGCAGATTGCCGAACTCGGCGAACTCCCCGCCGACCTTGAGCTTCACCTCCGGGTACAGGGGCTGCAGGTTCCGCTCGAACAGCTGCCTGACCTGGCCGTTGATCATTCTAACTCTGGATTCGTCGTAGGCTTCAGAGGTAACCGTAACCTCCCTTTTGCCGTCCACTCTGCGGATCGCAGCCAGAGCCCGTCCCTCCTCTACGGAAGCGACGGTAGAAAAAGGAATCAACCTTCCATCGGGTGTTGGGATCTTCAGCTGCAGCAGCTGGCGGACAGAATTGATCTCGTTTCCCGCGTAGCGAACGATGACATCGATCTCTTCATTCTCAACGAAGATTGTGGTCGCGGTGATGCCGTCGAAAGAACTGCGGATGAACGATCCGATGCTCGCCGTACTCAAGCCCAGAGCCGCGGCTCGGTCCTGGTTGATCCGCACCCGTAACTCCGGCGTACCGACCTCCAAGTTGTCGCTGATGTTGTACAACTCCGGGTACTCCGCCAATTTCTGTTTGAACTCCCCCGCGATGGTGCTGAGCTCTTCATAATTGTCTCCGAACAAACGGAAGGAAACCGGAGGCTCCACCGGTGGACCGTTTTGAGCCCGACGGAATTGAACGCTTTCTGCTCCGGCGATCGAAGAGGTAAGCTCCTGCACTTCCTGCATGATGGCGATGATCGGCCGGGTTCGTCCCTCGTCCTTTTCGATGATGTCCACCACGATCTGCGCAATATTGCTCTTACTCTCCACGCTGGTTTCGCCCGAGCTGAATCCCACCGAGGAGTTTAAGGAGATGATCTCTCCCTGACCGACGAGCGGCATGATCTTCTTTTCATACTCCGCCACTACACTTTCGGTCTTGGCCTTCGGCGACCCGTTGGGAAGCTCGATGTCTATGTAAAACAGGGTGAAGTCCTCCGAGCTGAACAGGTCCTGCTGCAGGGTCGTGACCAGGGCGAAGCTGGCGATCATCACCACCAGCATGATCGCAATCAGTAAATAACGTCTTTTAAAGACCCTGCTGATCAGCTTGGCGTATGCCTGTTTTACGCGGGCGAAGCGATCCTTGCTCCGTTTCCGCAGTTTAGAGGACCATTCAGCAAAGTGGACGGGCAGGAACACGATAGCCTCCAGCGTGGAGGCGACCAGGGCGATCGATACAGTCAGAGGGATGACTCTCAGGAACCTACCTAGCGTTCCCGGAAGAATCATCAGGGGTAGAAAAGCGGCAACCGTGGTCAGGGTAGCGGCGATAACCGGGACCACAACCTGGTTGGTACCCTGTATGGCCGCATCGATTCTGGACAACCCCTCCTGGTTCAAGCGGTAGCTGTTCTCGATGATCACGATGGCATGGTCGACGATCAGTCCGAGCACCAACACCAGAGCGAAAAGAGTGTTGGTATTAAAGGTTTCTCCGAGCAGATCGAGTACAACGAAGGTGATAGCAAAGGTCACCGGAATACCGAGGGCGATGATTAGGGCATTGCGTACACCGATGAACAGCAGCAGGATGCCGACGAGAAAGATGAAACCGAGAAGGGCGTTGTTGAGAAGCACATCTAAACTCTGGCGGATCTGAACCGTGGAATCTCCGAAGAGGTTGATCGTGATTCCCTCCGGTACGGTTTTTTCGAACTCCGCTACAGCCGCTTTGACGCCGTTGACCACAGCGACGCTGTTGCCGCGGGCCACTTTCGTGATCCGCAGGACGATAGCCTGTTCCATGTTGAAGCGTGCGTCGGCGCCCGATTCATCGTAAATCTCTTCCACCGTTGCTACATCGGATACGTGGATCACTCCGGACTGAGATCCCCCGGGGCCAATACCGCCGCTGCTCCTGCGAACGATGATCTTTTCGAACTCGCTTACTCTGTCGATCTCTCCGATGGTACGCAGCAGGTACTCCCGGGATTGGGTCTCCAGCGTACCGCCGGGAATCGTGACGTTGCGGCCGCTCACCGCACGCACCACTTCATCAAGGGAGATCCCCAGGGCTTCGAGCTTTTCCTTGTTCGCGCCGATGATGATCTGACGATCTCGAGCACCCACCAGCTCTGCGTCCGCTACTTCGGGAATATCGAGAAGCCGTTCCCGGAGAAGGCCCGCCGTATCGTTGAGGGTCCCGTATTCAATATTTCCCGCCAGGATGACTTCGATCACCGGCAGGAAATCAGAGGAAGAAAAATCGTCGACAAAAGGTGTGAGGGTGTCATCGGGAAGATCCGCTTTGCCGAAACGGGTCTGCACCTCCTGGTACAGCCGCTCAAACTCCTCGTTGGCTATGCCGCTGTCGAACTCCACGCGCACGATACTCAAGCCCTCTTGGGTAACCGACACGATCTCATCGAGTTTGTCGATACCCTCCATTTCTTCCTCGATCTTGATCGTGACGGATTTTTCGACGTCCTCTGCACTTACCCCGGGGTAGGGCACGGCGATATTCACCCAGAAGAAGGGAACTTCTGAAAATTGTTCCCGCGGCAGGCGGGAAAGACTGAGGGCGCCGAGCACCAGCACGGCGATCATCAGGATGTTAACGAGAACTGAGTTTTTTACAGAGAATTTACCGAAGTTCATTGCCACGACCCGCTCTCACCGATTACCTTGGTCTGCACCGGATCGCCGCGACGAAGCGCGGTAAGTCCAGAGATGATCAATGTTTCGCCCTCCTTCAGGCCTTCCAGGATTTCCGCGATATTGCCGATCCTTCTGCCTACCTGTACAGGTTTCTGGGCAGCCCGATCCGCTTCTGCTGTGAACACGAACATCTGACCTCCCAGCTCGACCAGGGCGGCCGAGGGAATCAGCACGACAGGCTCCTCTGCTCTGGTTTCTATCGTGACAGTGGCCGACATCCCCGACTTGATGGCGTTTCCTACCTGGTTTTTCCAGGTAACGATCACCGGATAGCTGCCCGTGGCCGGATCGCTGCCCGCTGAAACCGCCCTGACGGCGGCATCGAACAGCTTCTGTTCACTCGCCGCCGGAATGAGGACCTTGGCTGCAGCACCTTCGGCCACCAGGCCGACCTGGCCCTCGCCAACCGCAACTTCCGCTTTCAAGGAACTGATATCAACGACCCGGGCTACCCGAAGCCCGGGGCTCAGATAATTCCCGAGAGTGATTTCCGATTCCCTCCCGGCGATGTATCCACCGATCGGGGCGCGGATCGTACAATCTTGATAGATTTTCAGGGCGCTTCGATAACGGGCCTGGGCTCCGTTGACGGAGCTGCGTACTCGGGCCAACTCCGCCTTCGAAGCACTGCCCTCGTTGAACAGCTTTTCCGTGGCTTCGAGGTCTAGCTTGGCGATTTCATACTGCTCTTTTGCCTGCTCCATATTGAGTCGGGGGATGGTATCGTCGACTTTCACCAGAACCTGCCCTTTTGAGACGCGATCGCCCAACTCAAAGGCGACGCTCAGTATAATCCCTTGAGTTTCCGACACGACGTAGGCTTCATTGATCCCGGACACGATACCGGCGGCCTCGATGTTTCGAACCAGATTGCCCCGGGTGACAGTCAACGCCTCGACGGCAAGTGGTTTGCTTTCCGGAGGACCTTCCGCCTGCGGAGGACCGCCCGGGCGGCCGCAGCCCGCCAATACAACAGACAGCACGAGTATGGCTCCAGCGCCAAGGATAGGTAGTTTCTTTTCCCGTTTCATATTCGACCTCGTTTATCACAAATTGAAATATCCTGATAAAAATAGCATCGTAGAGCTAGAAAATCAAGGATATTCTAATTTTTTTGTAGATTTGCAACCCATAATGTGTTATTTTGAAGTCACTACAGTTGTGAAAGATGTTTCTGTAGCAGTCCGTGGGAATTCTGAAAACCACGGTTGCCAGAACATGGAGGAAGATGATGCCAGTCAATGACAACGCGGGCAAACTTTGGGATGATCTGCGGGTAACCGCCAACATGATGTCGGTCAGCGGTGCTCAGTTCAGTAAACCCCCCAGATATGTAAACACCTTGACCAATAGCGAGCGGGGGCCCTCTTTCTCAGGTCTGTACGGGTACGAGTTCGGTTATGGACGAGGGGTGTTTCAGAGCGGTCACTTCCAGGTTCAGCTGCCTCACGGCTATGTTCCCGGTACTGCGATTGAACCTCACGTCCATGTACGCTTGGATCCGGCCAGCGAGGGGGCGGCGGGTCAGAAGGTACTTCTCGAATTTGAATACATCTGGGTAAATATCTCCGAGCCGCGGCCCGACACCACGAGGATTATCCCGATCAACCATGAAGTGACGGAAGAGGATCTAAAGG
>CAYMGP010000100.1:10433-10626 GCA_964390045.1 uncultured Spirochaetaceae bacterium
ATGCTCGGATCTCCTCGATGATGAACTGCCGTTTTTCCCGCATCACCTTCGATCCCGATCGGAGCAAGGACTTCTGGTCACCCCTGGGATTGCAGAACGACAACTTCCAGGGGAACCTGATCTTCAAGGAATTCGATTTTCACTACCGGATGGATGCCCTGGGCAGCCATCAGCCGGATCATAAATAGAGAAA
>CAYMGP010000101.1:0-10617 GCA_964390045.1 uncultured Spirochaetaceae bacterium
TCAACGAAGCCAGGATTCATCCCGCCAGGGAAGGATATTGATACCCGACCGGGAAGCATATTCTCTGCCCCCGTAGATGAGCGTGGGTTGAACGGCAAGCTCTCCGGCAAGAGACAACCAGTGCTTTAAACCGCCGAAGAAGTCCTTGTTCAGGGTTTGACCGGATTTGATTTCCACAGGCTGTAATGTATCACCGCGATCGATGATCAGGTCCACTTCGTTTCCGCTCCGATCGCGCCAGAAGAACAACTCCGGCCGCATACCCTGGTTGAATGCGGCTTTGATCCGTTCGCTGATCAAGAAACCCTCGAAGAGGAATCCTCGAAGGGAGTGAGTGCTGATCTGTTCTGGATCCCGAATTGAGAGCAGCCAGCAGGCGAGTCCTGAATCGTAGAAGTACAGCTTGGCTGATTTGATGAGGCGTTTATTGAAACTATGGTGATGAGGATGAAGCAGGAAAATGACGTAGCTGGCTTCAAGGATCGAAATCCACGAGCGGGCGGTATTATGGGTAACACCACAGTCGGCAGCCAGCTGGGAGAGATTTAATAGTTGGCCTATCCTGCCGGCGCAGAGGCGGACGAAACGCCGGAACGTCGACAGATCTCGCACGTTGAGCATCTGACGAACATCCCTTTCCACATATGTCTGCACGTAGTTGCCGTACCAGAGAGTCGGTTTCAGTTTTCTGTCGTGCACCGGAGGATACAGTCCCGTGAAAATCACTTCATCCAGAGTGAGCGCCTCTTTCAGCATTTTTTTCGGGTAGCACTCGTGGAGTGTAAAGGGCAGCAATTCAATTAGAGCTATCCTGCCGGCGAGGGTCTGGGTGATTCCTGAGAGCAACCCAAACTGTTGGGAACCTGTCAGTATGAAGCGGCCGAGGTGGTGATTCTCATCAACGGAAACCTGAAGGTAGGAGAGCAACTGAGGACAGCGTTGCACCTCGTCCAATACCGCCCCATCTTTGTATCGCTCGAGGAAACCGCGCGGATCCTCCTCGGCCCACTGGCGAGTATCAGGGTTTTCAAGAGACAGATATGGTTTTTCCGTGAACACATGCCTGACCAGGGTGGTTTTCCCCGACTGATGCGGGCCGGTGACTGCCGTGATCGGGAAACTTGCCGCTCCTTCTTTCAATGCCCTTTCCGCATTTCGGGGAATCATAAATGAATTGTACGACTATTTTTGCTAATTGTCAATTGAATTTACAATTAGCCATTTTTCAATTAAACTTGCCTTTTACGAAGCTCCCCGCCAGCGAAAAGAGAATCGCTTGCATCTGCCCGAAGATTCCATCAGTATAGGAAGACGTTCTTATCATCTCGATGAAGAGAGGGTCTTGGTGAAACCGCGAAAATCCGATCTGAAGGCAATTCTGGAAACCTGCAACGAGACATCCAAAGTGTTGGGGTCCGTTGAAGAAGATGTAGTGATGTGGGCTGTGCACAAGGAGAAAGTTCTGAGTGCGTACAACAGACTACTGCGCAAGAAGAGCGCCTTGGTGGAAAAGTTCCCTGAACGCTGGCTCGGAATGACGGCAAGCCAGGTTGCCGCAGGACAGGTTTTTACCCACCCGAAACGAACCCGCAAATACCTGCATAACTTTCGGGACGAGCTCAGGCCGGAGGAGGTAGCACTTCTTCAGTATTTCATCCAAGAACCCTGGTTCTGCAGCGTGCTGATACTCGAAGATATCCTGGAGATGGATTTTTTCACTGTTGTTGATGTCGAGAACCGTGACAGGTACCTTCTTTACTCGCAGTCGGTTCGGGAAGTTTCCCGTACCGGTGCCCGGTTGTACCTTACTCTGCTCTTCTACAACGGGGAGTGCTACCAGACATTCGGTCCACTGCATTACTATCGAGGATTTCAACCCTACGACTTCGAATATTTCGCTAAGCTCCTCAGCCCCCTGTTCTACCTGGAAAACGGACTGTCTGCCACGATCGCCAACAATCCGACTCCCTTCCTGCTTCTCGATGTATCGACCGAAACACCGCCTGTCGCGCACAAGGATAAGTTAGTACAAATTTGTTCTCAGGAGTTCCCTCTGGCGGACTTCGACGCCCAAAGATACTCGAAGGATTTCGAAATCGAAAGCAAACATGCTGTAGTGCGGTGTAAGCTCAAAGGAGAGGATAATCCCTTTCGAAGCGCCGCTGCATTTTACGACGGGACGAAGAAGAAGCTCTTTGTCCGGGCTACCCAACTGGATCTATACCGTAAGATCCGTGACATCCTCGCCGAAAATATTCCCCTTCCTGAAGACCCCTACTGGTTCGCTAGCATGAATATGAAAATGACCGCCAATGAAGTCCTCGACAAAGATATTCCTGCCACCTCCTACGTAGATATGTTTGAGGAGGATCAGAAGCCGCTCAGCCCGGAGGAAAAAAGGCAGCTTGATACGTTTAATGCCCTTCTACAAGATCTCAGCCTGCGGCGCAACGAAGGCGTCCACTACCGCCTGGAAGATCTGGCTGAGAAGCACGGGGTCGACCTGGAAACGGCTCGCCAAGCTGAAGAAATCTATGACCAGGCCAGCTCGAAGCTGGATATAGACATCGATGGCGGTCTCGAAGGATACCAGCCGCCGCCGCCCGGGGTACGGCAAGAGTTTCGTCGCCCGCCGTGGAACAACAGGGCGTTCGTCTTTATGGACAGCCCGAGGGTCAGAGGGCTCTTTTCTTCCCTGCAATCCGAGATCAAAAACCGCGTTTCAAAACACAAGCCCGGCTCCGCCGAGGGGCCGCCGGATTCTCTGGATGCATTTCCGAACTGGCTCGAAGAGCTCTACTTCGAGACCCAGGCGCAGAGAGATTATACGCTCCTCAATGTCACCCTTCACCTGCTCTGCAGCCGGGGCGAGGAGATGGAAGCGGTGCGCGATTACGCAGTAGAGGTTCTGCGCCTCTACTGGCAGATATTCGTAGCCTCAAAAGAACCCGAACAGATAGAAAATTTCATAGGAGAGTTCGCTCGCTTCTGCTTCGAGGTTCTCTACTGCGGCGGTCTGGCAGATATCGATCCGGTGGTTACAAAACGAACAGCAGGGAAGGCTGAGTTTCGCCTGCGGCCGTCGGCTTTTCTACGGGCGTGGGCTTCCCTGACAAGGAACAATCCGGCGCACCGAGGGCAAGACCGGGATGGGTAGGAGAAAGGCGCAGGAGGTTGTGCAATGACGACCAAAACCTCGGCAACGATCTCGATCGTAGCGGCGGTGCTGCTCCTCTGTACTGCAGGGTGTACTACTGATACGGAAGCACTGATTCCGGCGGCGCAGAGCGGTGACTATACCGAGGTAAAAAAGGCCATCCGGGCGGGAGCTGATGTTCAGGCCCGTAACAATGCGCAACAGACAGCAGTCGAAATCGCAGCGCAGGAGGAAAATATCGAGATACTGGAATTGCTTCAGGGTAGCGAAGCCGGGCAGTAGAGTAAAGATTCATGAACGAGCACAAAGAAGAGCATTATTGGACGCGATTTGCAGATACATACGATGCAGATGGAGAATATGTTGTTGGTAAGGGAATTTTAAGGAAAATTGAGGAAGAGTTGTTGAAAGAACGGTCGCTTGGAAACGCTGTAGAGCTTGGCTGCGGCACAGGCTACCTGACCAAGGCAATCGCAAGGAATGCGGAGCGCGTTGTTGCCACCGATCTATCCGATAAGATGCTGGAAGTGGCCCGGGTCGAGCTGAGAGGGTTGGAGAATGTAACGGTCGAGAAAGCTGACTGCGCAAAAACCTCCTATGCAGGGGAAAGTTTCGACAGCGCGTTTTTGACGAATCTGATTCATGTAATCGATAATCCTTCACAGTGTCTTCAAGAGAGCCATCGTATTCTACGAAATGAAGGGGCTTTGATTGTTGTCGACTTCACGGGCTACCGGCTCAGTATCGCCAAGAAATTAAAACTGGTTTTCAGGTATATGAGGAAGTGGGGCGTACCACCCCGCGTTGGGACAAACAGAATGTCCCCTGATGAGCTCATGCTCCTCGTGCAGCGCGCCGGATTTCAAGTCGAATCTATTCAGCTGTTGGAAGATGAGGCGAACGCACTGTATTTAAAGGGAAAAAAGATCTAACCAGAGCTCGTTTTCCGCCTTCCTGTCTCGTGATCAGACTGTCAACAAAAGATAAATCTCTATATTATGCAGGGATTGTCGATTGCAGGGATAAATAATCTGAGAGGAGGAGACGATGGCTCAGCACATATGTGATGTCTGCGGCTTCATCCATGACGAGGAGAAGCAGAAGGAGCGTTGGGAGGAGCTTCCCCCCGACTGGGAGTGCCCGGTCTGCGGAACCGGTAAAAATGGGTATCACATTGTTCAGGCCGGGGCAGAGGCTGCGGGCACCGCTGCTTCTCCTGCAGCCGGCGAAGGTTCCAGCCAAGCTGAGGGATACCTGGAGGAGTGGCGTCGTTTCTCCGACGAGCTCGAACAGAACATGCAGTACATCCACTGCATGGCCGAAACCGGACAGTCTGTGATCGAACCGATGCGCACCCGCAAACCGGTGGTCTCCTGGGATGATATATTGATAAAAGGAGCCCAGCTGGCTCGTTTTCCCCTGGACAAGGACGCCCCTGTGAAGCTGCAAACCGTCATCGGTCCGGCGGCCGGGCAGCCCTTGACCATCGAGACCCCGATCTACATCACCCACATGTCCTTCGGGGCTCTTTCCAGGGAGGTGAAGATCGCCCTGGCCCGGGGAAGCGCCGCTGTGAAGACCGCGATGTGTTCCGGGGAAGGGGGCATCCTCAAGGAATCGATGGATGCTTCCTACAAGTACATTTTCGAATATGTTCCGAACAAGTACATTGTCAGTGATGAAAATCTTAAGGCTGCTGACGCAATAGAGATCAAGTTCGGACAATCTGTGAAACCGGGCATGGGCGGACACCTTCCCGGCGCCAAGGTGACCGAGGAGATCGCCGCAGTGCGCGGCTTTCCTCCCGGTGAGGATATCATCAGTCCCTCCCGCTTTCCCGAGATCGAAACGCGGGAAGACCTGCGCCGGATCGTTGCCCAGCTGAGGGAACGGAGCGGAGGCAGACCGATCGGCATCAAGGTAGCCGCCGGGCACATTGAGAAGGATCTGGAGTTCGCCCTCTTTGCAAAACCCGATTTCGTTACGATTGACGGCCGCCCCGGGGCCACCGGGGCGGCGCCCAAGTTCGTGAAGGACGCCACCTCGGTGCCGACGATCTTTGCCCTGCATCGGGCGCGCAAGTTTCTCGATTCTGCCGCAGCAAAGGATGTATCTCTCGTGATTACGGGGGGTTTACGGATCTCGTCGGATTTCATCAAGGCTCTGGCCATGGGTGCAGACGCCGTGGCCATCGGTACTGCGGCGCTCATGGCCTGCTGCTGCCAGCAGTATCGGGTCTGCAACACCGGGCAGTGCCCCGTGGGCTGTACGACCCAGGATCCGAGCTTGCGTTCCCGTCTGGATATCGATACCTCGGCAGGGCGGGTGGAAAACTACTTGCGAGTCAGCACCGAGGAGCTGAGGGAGTTCTGCAGGCTCACCGGGCATGGAGATGTCCACCAGTTGAGCGGGGATGACCTTTGTACGACCAACTCGGAGATCTCCGGACACACCGACATCGAGCATGTATGAGCAGATGAGCTACGAAGAGTTTGTAGAGACAATCGAAGGGAACGAGCCCCCGGAGGGTCTTTCCGAGCCGCTTCGTTCCTTGTGGTGGGACAGGAAGGGAGATTGGGACAAGGCCCATTCGATCGCCCAGGAGATTCCCACGGTTCAGGGAAGCGTGGTTCACGCCTATCTCCACCGCGAGGAGGGGGTTTTATGGAACGCGGAGTACTGGTACTCCCGAGCCGGCCGAAAACGCCCCGAGATCCCTCTGCAGGAGGAGTGGACCTTGCTGGTCGAGGAGATGCTGAAGCTCTAAGGTAAAAGCCTCAATTCCGAAACAGCAGTGGCCTCGACATCCGTTCGCTTGACTGGAAAATCAAAAAGCTCGCCCTCGATCCATCCCTCGATCAGGTCGTCGTAGTGTTTATGGCCCGGCTGTCCGGATTGGCCTAGCGGCATGTTGATCTTCATGGCGTTCACATTGTTGAGGGGGATTATCATCCGTACACCGGGGAGCATAGTAACCTTGTACTCGTCCTTGGCCGCAATGTAGGCGTTGCTGTTCAGAGTTGTGCAGTCCCCATGCGCTGTAAACGGTCCCAGGTTGAGCAGCTTGGCGGTAAACCAGCTGTTGCCGCCGGCGTGCTTCCAATAGTAGAAGTGCAGCTTTCCCCACTTCCATCTGCGCGGGTTGCCGCCCAGCTCCTGCTCTAGCCAGCTGTACGTCCGCGATAGTGCCATTTCCAGGATCTGCTGTGGTGTTTCTTTTGTAGGTGTGTCTTTGCGGTCCCAAAGGGATGACTCAGGTCGATCAAGGATCACGTCGTGTATCAAATACTTTTTGAAGGCGATGTGGAAATAGGGGAACAGATTTTGTCCCAGCTCATCTTCGAGGAGGGTGCGCACCCACTGGTTGAGAAACACCTCGTACACCGCCGCTCCCTGGCTGTCGGCCCGCACCTGCCTGTCCCAACTCTTCAGTATTTCCAAGGCCGCTGCAGCTTTTTCCTCCTCGAAACTGTAGGCGAACAGCTTGGGCAGGATGCTGTCTGCCTGCAGGGAATGCACGTCCATCTGCATCCGCTGGAAGTTTTCTACCGTCGGAGAATCCAGCTCCTCCAGCAGCATAGCAACGCGGTCTCTGCGATAAGGAGCGGACCACATAAAGGAATAGACATTAGGGTCGCCGTCGGGAAGCGTACGGTTGTTGGTATTGATGATCTGCCCCTCCGCCGGATTGTAGGCATTGGGCATCTCCTCACTGCTGAGGAATCCCTGCCAATCGTGGGTTCCCGACGATCCATCCGCCGGCAGTCGGCCGGAGTAACCGGTTCGCTTGGGAACCGAGCCGGTGGTCTGCCAGCCGATGTTGCCGGCCGAATCCCCCATGATGAAACTGAATCCAATGGTTTTCATGTCAGCTACGATGTTCATCATCTCAGCAACGCTGCCAGCCTCCATGAAGCGAAGAGCTGATGACAGGGTTCTATCCGTGACTTCCTTGCCCCGAACCGTGCCGTAGGACCGCAGGGCTGCGGCACCTTCGATCCCGTCTTCGAGCTCGGTAATGATCGGTCCAAAGATGGTGCGGTATACGGTCTTCTGTACCGATTTTCCTTCGGGCAGGCCGATGACCAGCTCTTCTTCTTCCATCTCCAAGGTTTGATCCCCGACGATGTAGCGGGTGGGATCCTGAGGATCCACGCGTAGGATGTACAGGTCTACGAAGTCGATCGGAAAGATGGCGATGCCCCAGGCCATGGTATCTGTGTGGCCGGCCATGATCCCCGGCGCACCCGGAGCGGATACCCCGGCTGCATTGATCCCGGGGGCGTTCAAATGACAGAGGTACCAGGTATTCGGCAGCGTGACACCGATATGCTGGTCGTTGGCAAGGAGAGGCTTCCCACCGGGACCCTCTTTGCTGATCCACATATTGGTCCCTCCGCCGCCGGAGGGCTCCGGAAGAGCTTGAAAGAAGGAAAATGCTTCTGGCAGTATCGGGCCGATCTTCAGAGATCTCAAACTTTCGAAATATGAGTCATCGGGCAGGGTCGCATTCGGGTAAGCAGGGTAGATGGTTTTCCAATCTTCCAGCTTGATAGCCTGGCGCCCCATCAGCGACATCAATTCCGGGCGGTAGTTCTCACGGAACATCCAGGAGTTTAGGACGATAAGAGAAATCGTATCCTCGGCCGTGTACTCCTCCGGGGTGTGGTCGGAGGATTGGAACTCCAGGGGCAGATCCTCTGCCATCAGGCGAATATAGGCATTCACCCCATCTGCATAGGCCTGAGCCATGGCCCGGTCCTCGGGACTGAGCGCTTGAAACGCTTTGCGACGCAGTTCCGCCAGGCCGAGCATGCGGCAGAAGGTATCCAGCTTGACTCTGCCTTCCCCGGCGAACTCGGAGAGCCGGCCTGAGACAATCCGCCTGAAGGTTTCTATTTGCATCAGGCGGTCCTGGGCATGGACGAACCCCTGGGCTACCAGCAGGTCGTGTTTGTTCTGGGCATAGATGTGGGGAATTCCGTATTTGTCCCGTAGCACTGTAACCGGTTGTTGAAGAGGCAAATTCCCGAATTCACCCTTGTACTCGGGCCAGCCTTTTGACAGGAATAGTGTCTTGCAGCTGCCAAGGAATGCGAGGGTTCCGATAACGACCAGTATGACAAAAAGCTGGATGCGGATCTTATTGATTCCTCCGTATTTCATAGCCAACCTCCTCGGTTTTCATGTTCATTTCTATATATAGTTTAGTTGGGTTGGTAGTACATCGCAAATTTTTCTCTTTTAACCGTAGCTAATAAGTCCGATGTTGACTTGCGAAGTCATGTTCGTCCTATACTAGTACAAAAGGTGTGGGCAAAGGAGGATTTATGAAACAGGTTACGAAATGGCTTCTATTGATCCTGGCGATCGCATTTTGCTTTGGCTGTGCCTCTCTGAAAGCGTACAAACAGGCCGATCAGTACAAGGACCAGGTACGGAGTCTTGCCCTGCTACCGCTGATAATCGGAGATGAAAGCGGAAAGGTAGAGAAGATAGGTGGTTCGGAGCTCATGGAATTCATCACCTATTTTGATAGCCGCTTCTACAAGGATTTCGAGCAGAACATACAGCTAATCAACGATATCGAGCTCAAAGTTTCGGGTAGAGATTTTGAAGTCGATCGCTTTGGATTTATCGACTATTTTTCGATTGCCAGAGAGCTTGACGTGGATGCCGTGCTCGGGATCAATATCACCCTGTACAATGAAGTGAAACCGGGGGCCAAAGGCGCTGAAATAGCGGCTGCTGTTGTAACTACTGTACTGCTCGGCGGATACGTAACTGAAAACCAGATCGTGGGCTACGATACCCATTACGCATACCTCGGGATCGAAAAAGTGGATCAAGCGCTGCGCTTCGAGTACAAAGGACGAGCATTTCCGACAATCGATGAACAAAGAGCGTTTTTCGTCGATTCGTTGCTCTCCTATCTTGATACTCATTTACCCCTATCCACCGATTATGTACAGGCATATAAAGACTAAGCTCGAGTCGAAACCACGATGCCTGCCAACGGTATGAACGGCACCGCCGTAGCCGTGCCTTGAACTTCTTTGCCATGAGTTTATTATTGTACAAATGAGCAATCTTCTTATTGTTGATTCCGACGATTACCTCTGTGCTGATGTGAGCAACTTCTTTCACAGTATCGGTCACTCGGTCAGGCAGGCCGCCGACTACAAGAGCGCCCTTTCAGAGATCGAAGAGCACGATTTCGACGTGGTGATCGCCCAGGTCGCTGTTCCCGAAGGAAATATTCACGACCTGCTGCAGGCGGTTCGCAAGAAGAATCCCGAGACCGCTGTTATCGTGGATACCGAGCTGGACTCGATCCAGGAGGGAGTTCAGGCCGTACAGGAAGGGGCCTTCAGCATCCTGCAGAAGCCCTTCAGCATTCCCGAGCTGAACTTCCAGATAAAGCGAGCCCTGGAGCGAAAGAGTCAGAGGACCGGGTCCGTAGGTCTTGCCGATCGTTACAGAAACATCTATCAACCGTACAACTTCATCGGGGAGAGCCCGGAGATCAAGAAGGTGTTCAAAATCGTCAACCGGGTGGCTCAGACAGATTCCAGCGTCATCATCCTCGGGGAAACGGGTACAGGTAAGGAGCTGGTTGCCGGAGCGATCCACTACAACAGCCGGCGATCCGACGGGCCGTTCGTACGGGTGAACTGCGCCGCCCTGCCCGACCAGCTGCTCGAGAGCGAGCTGTTCGGTCATGAACGAGGCGCTTTCACAGGCGCCGACCACCAGCGCATCGGCCGCTTCGAGCATGCAGACGGAGGCACGATCTTCCTCGACGAGGTGGCCGACATGAGCGTGTACACCCAGGCCAAGGTCTTGAGGGTCATCCAGGAGGAGGAGTTCGAACGGCTCGGGTCCAATGAAACGGTGAAGACCGATGTCCGGATCATATCGGCGACCAACAGGGACCTGATGGAACGGATGAAGCAGGGATCTTTTCGGGAGGACCTCTACTACCGCTTGAACGTGGTGACCATACGCCTGCCTCCCTTGAGAGAGCGCAATGGAGACATCGGGCTGCTGATCCAGTTTTTCCTCACCAAGTACTCGGGACAGATGGGTAAGAAGATCCGCTCCATCGAGCCGGCGGCCATGAAGATGCTCACCGGCTACCACTGGCCGGGCAACATCAGGGAGCTGGAGAACGCCATGGAGAGGGCGGTGCTTCTGGCGGAGGGAGATACGATCACCAGGGAGGATCTCAACCTCTTCTTCGTGCACGAGGGAGCGCCCGGAGCCGAGGAGCGCCTGAAGCTGCCCAGCGGCGGGATCAGCCTGGAAGATGCCGAACGTCAGCTCATCGTTCAAGCCCTGGAGCGTTCAGGTTGGGTTCAGAAAGAGGCGGCCGCTTTATTGGGGATCTCCAGCCGCGCCCTGAACTACAAGATCAAGCACTTCGCCATCACCCATCCCAGCTGGAAGCAGAACAGGTA
>CAYMGP010000102.1:0-9948 GCA_964390045.1 uncultured Spirochaetaceae bacterium
CCGGCTCCCGGCGAAACCTGGCTCCGTTGGGGGCCTGAATCAGGTCCTCCGCCCCCTCAACCCGGTCCGGGGAAACAAAGCTCACGGGATCGATGTTGAAGCTGCGGATGATCGACGGATACAGGCTCTGGAAGTCGAAAACCAGCACGTCGTCGAAGACACCGGGTCTGGGAGCAAGGATGATTCCACCGGGAGCCCCCTCCAGGGGTAGGGCGTCCACGCCGAAGGTCGGGGCCACCATACCCCGCTGGTGCAGCGACTCAGTGTACAAATACTCGAAGGCGGCGATGCTGGTCCAGGCCAGGTCCGGGGCCACCCCGATCAGAATGCAGCGTGTCAGGGTGAGCTCGAGCAATCCGGTAGAGGCGAATATCTCGTGAACCAGGCGGGCGTCCTGAAGGCAGTAGGCGCAGAACTCCACCGGATTCTCCCTATGCAGCCGCTCTATCGCCTGAAGGCGGCCCTCGCCTGCGGCCCTCTCGATTCGTTTACCGTAGCCCAGAACCGCCGTGGCTACCGTTTCCAGGCTGTAGTCTTCGAAGGGATCGGGGGAGGCCCGGACGATGCGCACCCCGTCCCACACCTGCCGGCCGGCAACGATCACCCGGCTGCCCCTGCCCTCGCTCTGGGGAAGGTACGCGGCGGGCTCCCGTGAGCGGCCCAGGCGAAAGGGGATTCTGTGGCGCTCGAAACGCTGTGCCAGTACCTGGAAGTCGAAATCCACGACATTCCAACCGGTGATGATGTCGGGATCGAGCTCCGTGACCCGCTGCCGAAAGGCGAGGAGCAGTCTCCTCTCGTCGTCGAAACATACTATCCACGGCTCGCCGAGATCCGGGCCGACGAAGAGCACGGTTTCATTGCGCCCGTCCTCCTCCGGGCCCTCGTAGGGATCGCGGGGGCAGAGGGCTACGGCCTGGACCTCCTGGGTGCGCACGTCCGTCTCGATGTCTATCGAGAGAACGGAAAGCCGGGGCAGCCACCGGCCCGGCTCGAGCTCGGGATCGAAGAACACCTTGCCTACATGGCGTCCCGGCCGTGCCTGTCCCCGGATGCGTACGGGACCGTGAATCCGCCGCTCCAGCCGGAAGTGATCGGCCACCCTGAAATCCGCCTCGTAGGTACGCACCCCGGAAGCGCTCAGTACGTCGCGGAGCCGCCTTTTCCCGTCGTGTGTCGAGCAGGCCGCCTGCAGGCAGGATTCGCCGTCCATGGTGGAAAGCTCTGTCTCGAGAAAATCGGCTGTAGATTCGGCCGCCTGCCGAGCGGCCTCTCCGTCGGATGAGCGGATGTAGAAGTTCGGCCGGTAGCGGTTCTCCACGACGGCGAAGGTAGAGCCGTCTTCGAGTCTGCCGAGCAGGTACAACGCGGTTCGGCCCTTTACCTCTCGGGCGTAGGAATGAAGGATGAAACCCTGCACATCGTTGTGCATGACAAGCCCTACTATAGCATGCCCGCCGGACGGCAGACAGCCCGCCGTGCTATTGATCAAGGCCAGCCCGGCGGGTACCATCTGATCAAGAACAACATGGGGGAGAAGCGTTCTGTGCAGGAAAAGACGATCGGGGAGCTGGTCGGCTGCCTGGAGACAGGAGATTTGCGGGGCAGAAAAGACACCCCCATCCGGGGGGTGGCCTACGACAGCCGGCGGGTTCAGGCGGGTGACCTTTTCGTAGCCCTGAGGGGTCTGCACACGGACGGACACCGCTTCGTGGATCAAGCCCTCGACAGGGGGGCTGTCGCTGTTCTGCACGAGGCGGCGCTTTGCTCCTACAGGGAGCAGGTGGGCTATCTGCAGGTTCCCGATTCCCGTCGGGCCATGGCTGCTCTGGCCGCCGAGATCTACGGTCAGCCGTCGCGCGAGCTGTCCGTCATCGGGGTGACGGGAACCGACGGCAAGAGCACCACGGTTTGGCTGATCCACCAGCTGCTGGAAAAACTGGGAAGCCCCTCCGGGTTCATCTCCACAGTACAGATGAAGACCCGCTGCGCCGTGCAGATAAACCCTCTGCGCCAATCCACTCCCGAAGCCCCCGATATTCAAGCCCTGCTGCGCCAGATGGTAGAGGCGGGCAAGCGCTACGCAGTGATCGAAGCTACCTCCCACGGCCTTTCCTCACAGACGCTGCGTCTCGCTCACGTGGAGTTCGACGCCGCTGTCTGTACAAATATCAGCCACGAGCACCTCGAGTTCCACGGATCCTTCGAGCAGTACCGCTCGGACAAGGCGAACCTCTTCCGAGCTGTCTCCGGGCGGGTTGCCGTGATCAACCGCGACGATCCCAGCCATGACTACCTGGCCGCTCAAACGGACGCCCCCGTGGCCTGCTACAGCCTTAAAAGTTCCGACGCCGACCTGTTTGCTGCAGACGTTCAGGCCGACCTGACAGGCTCGCGTTTCACCCTCTGCTACGGAAATCAGCGGCAGCGCGTGGAGAGCAAGCTGCCTGGAATGTACAATGTAGAAAACCTGCTGGCAGCCGGCTTGACGGTACTGAGGCTGCAGTCCCTTTCCCTCGCCGATCTTGCCTCCCGCATCCCGGACCTGGAAGGGGTTGCCGGTAGAATGCAGATCATCACGGCCGGACAACCGTTCACGGCCATCGTGGACTATGCTCACACCCCGCAGTCCTTCGCCAAAATCCTGCCCCTGGTAAAGACCGCTACAGAAGGACGTCTCATAGCCGTTTTCGGTTCGGCGGGAGAACGGGACGTAGAAAAGCGCCCTCTCCAGGGGGAGGTGGCCGCCCGCTACTGCGATATCCTCGTGCTCAGCGACGAGGACCCTCGCGGTGAATCTTCCCAGAAGATACTCGAAGAGATCGCCGCCGGTTGTCGCCGTCAAAGGGGGCAGCTCGAGCGCAATGAGGATCTCTTTCTGATCCCCGACAGGGCTGAGGGCATACGGCGGGCTCTCAGCCTGGCCCGTCCGGGCGATACGGTGCTGCTTCTGGGAAAAGGCCACGAGCAGAGCATCATCTACGAGCACGGGCCTCAGCCCTGGGACGAAGCCCAGGCCGCTCGCCGGATCCTTGCAGAGCTCGGCTGGAAACGATGAGATCGGGAACACGCGGCCTGGCTTCTATTATTTTCGCCCTACTTCTCTGTCCCTGTCTCTCGGGTCAGGCTCCCGACCCTGCCGCCCGTCCACCCCGCCTGGCCGGAATCGTTGATCTGAGCACTCTTTCCCTGCTGCAGGGCGCTTCCCCGTCCCGGGACTACGCCGAAATCGAGCCTCTCGATATTGCGGCCGGCGCCGAGGGACCTGTGGTGCTGTTCTCCGACCGCTTGATTTCCCTAGGTGTTCACCTCGAGATGACGGAGCAAACAATGCAGGACCTGTTTCTCAACCCCGCCCTGCCGCCGGGCTTTGTAGCCACGAACCTTTTGCTTGGTCCCCTGTCCCTGCCCGTGGTATACAGCGCGGAGAGCGGAGAGGTGCTTGCTTTTTCCGCTGCAGATCAATCCCCGTGGGCCTTCGCCACGGCAGTTACCCGACCCATCGAGGCGGTTGCCCTGCGGCGGGGAGGCCTGGCCCTGCTGCACGAGCAGAGCATCCTCGTCGTTCACCGCCGCGCCGGCGAGCCGGTTCGCACCCGGATCGACCTGCCCTCCCGTTTCTTCACGGCTATAGCTGCCGACGCCGAGCACAGGATCTGGGCTTACGACGCGGGCCGGCGAAAGATCTCCGTGTTTGCTGAGACAGAGAAACATAAGTATACCAGAGTCTCCTCGATCACACCGAAAATCCGCGGCGCAGCCCTGCAGTTTCCTCAGATCTTCGAGGTGCGCTCCGACGGCAGCTTTTTCCTTGGAACCTCGGGGCAGCTGTGCTGCTTTGAGCCCGATGGAACACCCCGCTGGCATCTCGAGGAGTTTACCGCCGGGTACAGACAGGCTTTGCCTGCCTTCTACAGGCTCGCCGTCTCGCCCGATACCGCCGATCATTCTTTGTACCTCCTCGACCCCATGGGGAAAAGGCTGCTCAAGTTCATTGAAACCGATTCCAAGGCAGACACAATCGACAGCCACCTGGCCGCCGCTTTTGCCGACTCGAGCACAGATCTGATCCGTCTCTGCCTCGAAAACGACCTGCTTCTTCAAGCAGGCACGTTTCAACGCACCAGGAGCCAGGGCCGGATGGTTTCGGACCTTGAACGGCGAATCAAGGAGAGACAGGCCCGGCTGCTGGCGGAGCTGGCCCGGCATTTGCAGGAACAGCTGCGCCTTCCCGAAGCGGAGAGCGCGTACAACCACTGCCTCACCCTGTATCGGGAGCTGCGCAGCCTCGATCCCGTGGACCCCCGCTTCCCCGAAGCCGTGCGGGAGCTCAGCGAGCGGCGCAATTCCGTCAGGGCGATCCTGGTGGCGGAAAATCCGGTTTCCATAGAGCCGGTCGCGCCTCCGGAGCCGCCAGCCACCGCTGCCGAGCTGCCTCTCGTCCTGAAAAACCTCTTTCCGTCGACCCTGCAGCAGCTCGAGGTGCAGGTGCGCGCAGCGGAACTGGAAAATTCTCTGTGGCGAGGAACCGTTGATCGTTTGTACGGCAGGGACCGGATTGTGCTCTCCCTTGCCTCATCCGCTGCCGGGCGGAGCCTGCTGAACGCCGAAGATCTGCTTCTCACTTTGAATGGAGTGCTGCGGTTCCTCGAGAAAGGAGAGAGCAAAACCAGGTACTTTCGCGTTTCCGTCCTCTTCCCGGCCGGCACGCTCGGCCTGCCCTGAAGGACTTCGCAAAACGGGGAAAGATGGCGTATATTAAAATCATGAAGAATGTGTGCATCCTGTTCGGCGGCAGATCGGGAGAGCATGAGGTATCCTGCCGCTCGGCCGCTTCTGTAGCTCGAAATCTCGATCCGGAAAAATACGGGCAGGTGCTCATCGGCATCGACAAGCAGGGCAAATGGCACCTGCAGGACAAGCCCCGTTTCCGGCGTGCCGCCTACGGAGAGCACCTGGAGGTGGTCGGCTGCGGCCGACCGGTCGCCGTGGTTCCCGGCGCCGGTTTGACAGCCGGCTGCGAGGCGATCGCCGCCGATGTTGTATTCCCCGTGCTCCACGGCACCTTCGGCGAAGACGGGACCGTTCAAGGCCTGCTCGAACTGGCCGAGCTGCCCTACATCGGCTCGGGAGTATTGGGCAGCTCCCTGGCCATGGACAAGGAGAAGACAAAGGAAGTATGGAAGCAGAACGGCCTGCCCGTCGTGGAGTTCTATACTCTCCGGGATGCGGATCCCTTCAGCATAGAAGACGCTCTCAGGCACTTCCAGCCGCCTCTGTTCGTCAAACCGGCCACGGCCGGCTCTTCCGTGGGAATCACCAAGGTCACGAGCGCTAAACAGTTGCAAACCGCCGTACAGGAGGCGCTCCGCTTCGATCGAAAGGTCCTGGTGGAGCCGGCTGTAGAGGCCCGCGAGATCGAATGCGCCGTTTTAGGGAACGAGGACGCGGAGGCCTTCGTTCCCGGAGAGGTCATTCCCAATCACGAGTTTTACAGCTACGAGGCCAAGTACTTAGATCCCGAGGGGGCGGATCTTCAGCTGCCGGCCGATATTCCGGAAACCCTGAGCAGCGAGGTGCGCAGGCTGGCCGTAGCGGCCTTCAAAGCGGTGGAGTGCACCGGCATGGCACGGGTGGATTTCTTTCTTGAAAAAGAGAGCAACCGGATTCTGCTCAACGAGATCAATACGATTCCCGGATTCACAAACATCAGCATGTATCCGAAGATGTGCGAGGCCTCCGGCCTTCGCTATTCGCAGCTTTTAGACAGGTTGATAGAGTTGGCCCTGAGCCGCCACGACCGGCGGCAGGGCCTGCGCTACAGCTTGTAGGGAAAGAGGTTTCTATGAGCGATGATTTTGACAGGTACCTGAAAACCATGCCCGTGATCCCGGAGGTGGCTGTAAAAGTCCTTTCCATCGCCGAAGACAAGCTCGACATATCCTTCAAGGATCTCGAGGAGATTATCAAGGTCGATCCCGGTCTGACAGCCAAAATCCTGAAGATCGCCAACTCGGCCCTCTACGCGCGACAGCGGGAGATCAAAAGCCTCCAGATGGCCATCGCCCTGCTGGGATTCAAAAACATAAAGAGCCTGGTACTCCTGATCAGCGCTTCCGGCACCTTCTCGCGCCACAAAAGCGATGCTTTCTTCCAGTACTTCTGGAAGCATTCGATCCTGACAGCCTTTCTCTCCAAACATCTGGCAACCCGCTGCAACAGAAAAGAAACGGCCGAGGACTGCTTCATCTCCGGGCTTCTTCACGATATCGGGCAGGTTGCACTGTACAACGCCGATCCGGATCGTTATCAACCGGCCATAAACATACTTGTGGAGGGGAAAAAGCCCGTGGAAGAGATCGAGGAGTCTATCTACGGGGCGAACCATCGTGATATCGGGGCCTCACTCCTGGCCAAATGGAGCTTTCCCGATTTCTACGTGGATACGGCCCGGGAACATCAGAGCCTCAACATTACCTCCGCCCACAAGAGCCTGATTATCATCGTTTCCATAGCCGACCTGCTGGCGGAGATCATACACATCGGCCCGACGAGCCCCGACAGCCAACAGCTGTTGCAGGAGCTGTGCCGGCGGGCCGATCTAAAGGATGAGGATATACAGTACTACAGCGCAACCTTCATGAGCGATCTGCAGGAGGACGCCCTGTTTCGGGAGTGTAGATCTCTTTTTAGAATCGCCGAGTAACGGCGCTTCAGGCTGCGCCCCTTTGTCGGGCGCGGATCACCCCGGCCAGCCTCTTGATTCCCTCCCGTATGTCCTCTTCGCCCGAATAGGAGAAGTTGACGCGCATCGTGTTGTGACCGCCGCCGTTGGGATAGAAGGCCGAGCCGACCACGTAGGCCACCTTCTTGTCTATTGCTTCCTTGAACATCTCATCGGCGTCCATCTGTTCGGGGAGCATGATCCAGAGGAACATTCCCCCTTCGGGAACCACCCAGCTCAGGCCCGGGATGTGGGGCATGTGCTCGTCGAGGGCTGCGAGCATGGTTTGCAGCTTGCCGCGGTACAGTTCGACGTTTGCTTTGATTCTCTTCTCGAGCAGCCCACGGCGTAGGAACTCCTCGGCGATCCTCTGGGTGAGCGCGGAGGTGCAGAGATCGGTGGCCTGCTTGGCCTGCACGATCTTGTCGATGATGGAGGCATCGGCGGTGATCCAACCGAGACGGATCCCCGGGGAAAGTATCTTGGAGAAAGTGAACATATCGATCACCCGGCGCCGGGCTTCGGCGGACCGGATCTCGGCCTCGAGAGCGCCGATCAGGGGCAGATCGTCGCCGGAGTACCGCAGCCACTTGTAGGGCACATCCTCGACGATGATCAGATCGAACTCGGCGGCAATATTGAGAAGCTCCCTGCGTCTCTGCAGGCTCATCGCGATCCCGCTCGGATTTTGAAAATCGGGAATCGTATAGATGAACTTGGGCATGTTCTGGTAGTACTCCAAACCGCTGCCGGCGCTGCGCTTCAGGTCCCTCAAGGTTCTGTGCAGCACATCCGTACGGATTCCGTCGCGGTCCATGTCTACGGGCAGAAAGCGTACCCCGTAGGTCCTGAAGGCACTGATCGCTCCAAGATAACTGGGATCTTCCACCACCACCGTGTCCCCTCGATCTATGAAGATTTTACCTACTAAATCGAGGGACTGCTGGCTGGCTGTCGTCACGATCAACTCATCCCGGCTCACCGCCAATCCTTGTTTTTCCAATAGACCGACGAGCAGATCCCGGAAGGAGGTCAATCCTTCGGTGGCACTGTACTGCAGCGTGATATGGGGCGAATTATCCAGAATGCTGGCACAGATGTCCTTGAGCTCCTGATCGGGAAAAGTGGCAGGATTTGGCAGTCCGCCGGCAAAGGATATAATATCGGGTGTACCCGCCAGCTTGAGCAGCTCCCGTATGACGGAACGGCTCATTCTCAAAGCGGATATGGAAAAACGGTGTTTGACATCTGTATACATGGTGCGACTCCTCCTATGGGTCTTTTATCTGAGCCACTCGCTTATGATGCCTCGCTCCTTGACCAGCTTGTAGCGGAGAAAGGCGTTGAGACAGATCATGGCCCTTTCGGCGGTCAGGTAGGTGGGAACCCCGCCGGAATCCATGACCTGGCCGAATCTATTGTACACGGCGTCCGCTCCGGAAACAACGTTCACAGAAACCACGGTCGGCTTGCCGTGCTTGTGTACAGTATCAACGATGCGGGCGGCGATGTTCTTCTCGTAGTGCTCGATTTCCTCGTCCGTGGTGTGCAGTAGCTGAGCCTGAGGAACGATGGAGATGCAGAGGGCGTCGACAGCCGGGGAGCTGAGCATGATGTCTATGCAGCGCTCGAACTGCTCGTCTGAAACCATAGGGGTGAGATCGAGCAGGGCTTCGGGCTGAACGTAGGGAGGGATGATTCCTTTCAGCTTTTTTACGGTTTCGCTGTCGAGCTCAGCCAGCACCAGATCTCTCAGATTGTCGGCGGCATATGTTTTTTCATAGCCTGCATTGGCGATCACGGCAACCCTGTTTCCCCTGACCTTGAACTCGTGCAGTTGAGCGAAGATCTTTATAAAATCGCCGTGATCGATCATGGAGTCAGCCACCACCAGGCCTGCCTGTTTCATCGCCGCTTTGGCCACCTCGTACTCACCGGCGATGCTGGCCGTGTGAGATTGCGTGGCCATCTGCCCCGCCTCGGTCCGTCCCGCTTTGTAGGCGATGATCGGCTTCCTGCAGTTGGAGGTGGTGTTGAAAAACTTGCGGCCCCCTGCCCTGTTGAATCCCTCGATATACAAGCCGATCACATCCACCATCGGATCGTCTTCGAAATATTGAACCAAATCGGAAGGATCCACATCGAGCTGGTTTCCGTAGCTTACAATGACCTTTGGACTGATGGCGTTGCGCAGATTGTAGATCTCCATGATGCCCATGGCCCCGCTCTGACTGAGAATGGCCACGTTTTTTTCCTGCTCGAGGTTTACCTTGAACTTCTCCTCGGGAATGAAGAATGTATTCAGTCCGCGCTGCTCCCTGTCCGCAGCGTACACCACGCCGAGACAGTTGGGTCCGATGATGCGGATTCCGCGGGCTCGGGCCACCCGGAGTATCTCCTCCTCCAGCTCCCTGTTCTTTGTCGTCTCGCTGAATCCACCCGGAATGAGCAGAATCGCCTTGACACCTTTTTTGGCACAGTCCTCCACCACCTCGAGGGCGGCGCTCGCCGGCACGGTTACGATGGCCAGGTCCACCCTGTCTTTGATTTCTGCTACCGATTTGTGGAGCGTGAGCTGCCTTCCCGAAATCTCCACCTCTCCGCCCTTGATATTCACGGCAAAGATATCATCCCGCTTGAGGTCTATCAGATTCTTCACGATGATGTTGCCGGCCTTGCTGTTGTCCGAGGAGCTGATACCGATCACGGCGATGCCGTTGGGCTCGAAAAGAGGCTTGAGGGTTTCTTTGGGGTGCAGATGCAAATCCACCGCCTCGCCGTCCTTTTCCCGGAAGGTTGCATACCCGTCGATGGCGATCAGGTTCCCGTTCCTGTCGAACACGAGGGGATTGATTTCGAACTCGCTAAGAGCGAAACGGGTCGTTGAAGCGAAAAAGTTTGAGAAGTTGACAGCCAAATCGCTGAACTTCACCTCGGTATCGACGATCTTCTGGATGTAGTCCGTGTGTCCCTCGGACAGGTACTTGCTGTTGATATGGGTTGAGGCGAGCAGCGCGTCGGCCCACTGCCTGTCGATGGGAGGCAGAATCAGATTCGGCGGGGAAAAATTGGTGGCAAAATGCTCGGCATCGCTCCCCCCCTTGCTGAAAGAGATCACCGGGCCGAAGGCAGGGCTTTCCCGCAGGCCCAGCAGGATTTCGTTGCCCAGATCTTTGGAGTAATCCACGTACTCCACGAGGAGCACACCCTCCACGTCCAGGTCC
>CAYMGP010000102.1:9958-10571 GCA_964390045.1 uncultured Spirochaetaceae bacterium
AGGTCCTTGTACACGCCCTTTATCCCGCCGGCTTTCTGCTTGTGAGCGACCTGGGCGGAGATGATCTTGAGCACGATTCGCTCGGTGGAGAAAGCGGCCAGGGCGCTGTGCGTGATGTCCTCCCCCCCCCTGGCCACCAGATAGGTCGGTGTCTTTACCTGCAGCTCAGCCAAAATCTCGTAGACCTCGTGCTCGTACAGCTGTCTGCGGCCCGCGGCGGCGGCTTTCTCGAGTATCCTCTCTATACTTCGGATCGCCGTCATCCCTTCACTCTAATCCATCGAAGGGCAGCAGTCAAGAGAATTCAAATTATCCTCGCTTTTTGCGATTTATTTTGTATTAATATTTGTATTTTTAATGTTCATTCCAATATTTATATGGTAAAACACGTAATTGCCCACGACTATCCATACAAATGGATCGACGAGTATCTGTACTACTACACAAACTACGGGGTCAGACAGGTACTGAACATCAACGGCGGCACCGTGCTGGCCGCCCCGCTGCTGCATCACACCGCTTCACATTGACGGTTCAGTTTCCGTGGCCTACAATAGGGCAGCATGGAGGTTGAGATGACATCACGGGAAAGAGTGCGCAGAGCGATCAATCA
>CAYMGP010000103.1:0-9596 GCA_964390045.1 uncultured Spirochaetaceae bacterium
TGTTTGAAGTATTGATCGTGGACAATCACCCTCTCATCAGGGAGTATCTCGCCCAGCTTCTAAGCAAGGAGGGCTACACCGTGCTCTCGGCCGAGGACGGCCTGGGCGCCGTCGATATCCTACGGAAGCATAACCCCAAGGTTATTTTCATCGATCTGATCATGCCCAATATCGACGGTCAAACCCTCTGCCGCATGATTCGGCAGATGCCCGATCACAAAGAAGCCTTTCTAGTCGTGTTGTCGGCAACGGCGGCGGAGATGCCGCTGCCGCTGGGAAGCTGCCCGGCAAATGCCTTTATTGCCAAAGGGCCGTTCAAGAAAATGATGGTTCATATACTGGATGTTCTCGAGCTGGCAAAAAACAGCGATTTCAAAGGTGTGGTCGCCGAAGTGAGAGGCTTGGAGGATATCCATGCCCGCGAGATCACCAAGGAGCTGCTCTCGCTGAAACATCATTTTGAGGTCGTGCTGGCGAGCATGAGCGAGGGCATTGTCGAGATCAACACCGCCGGGCGTGTCGTGTATGCAAACAAAGCGGCTTTCGGGATCACGGGATTGGCGGAAGAACAGCTCCTGTCCCGGGCCTTAAGCGAGCTTTTCGCTGAAGCCGAGCAGAGGAATGTCGAGGCGTATCTTCAAAATGTGGCCGATTCCCGAGATGCTGCAGCCCCTACAGGAATTGAGGTCCAGCTGGCTGAGAAAGAGCTGGAGCTGAGAGTATACCCGACTCAAGCCGATGGGCAGACGTCGATCGTGCTTCTTATAGATATCACGGAGCGAAAGCGCTTCGAGGATCAGCTGCGCCGCTCGCAGCGTCTCGAGTCAATAGGCACTCTGGCCGCCGGGGTCGCACACGATTTCAACAACCTGTTGACAGTTGTGCAGGGCAACGCGGACATAATGTCTCTGGATCTTCAGCAGACTCACCCCCATTACGAGAGACTCCAGGAGATCCTGCGCCAGGTTCAGAGCGCCAAGCGGCTGACGGGGCAGCTTCTCGGCTATGCCCGCAAGGGAAGATTCGAAGTAAGGCTGCTCGATCTCAACCAGTTGATTCGCGATACCGTCGAGACCTTCGGACGCAGCCGCAAGGAGATATCCATCAACCTGCAGCTCGATCCGCAGCTCGATCCATTCGAGGGAGACGGCGGCCAGATAGAACAGATGATTTTGAATCTGCTGCTCAATGCCGGAGACGCTATGCCGAGCGGAGGGGAGCTGGATATTGGAACGCGTAATGTAGGCCACGAAGAAATACCTAGTGGGGTCTTCATCGCCAAGCACGGCAGTTATGTTCGACTTGACGTGCATGACACCGGTATCGGCATGGACGGCGAGACGCGCGAACGCATTTTCGAACCTTTCTACACTACGAAAGAGATGGGACGGGGAACAGGGTTGGGTCTTGCCTCTGTCTATGGAGTTGTGAAAGGCCATGGAGGCTACATCGAGGTGGAATCTACGCTCGGCAAAGGTGCCACCTTTTCGATTTACCTGCCTGTAAAGCCGGCTACGATGGATCAAAGCGGAGAGCAAGGCATCGAGAAGAAAAGATCTCAACAGCCGAGCCGCGGCACGGTTTTGCTCGTTGATGATGAGCGAGCGGTGCGCGGTATTGCCTCCGACATCCTGGGGAAGTTGAACTACGACGTGCTTCCCGTAGGCAGCGGGCGTGAGGCTATCAAGCTCTATCGGGAAAACAAAGAAGAAATCGTTCTGGTGATTCTCGATATCGTTATGCCGGAACTGGGGGGAAGTGAGGTATTCCAGGAGCTGAGACAAATCAATCCTGAAGTGAAGGTGCTTCTCTGCAGTGGATACAGCATACAAGGGGAGGCGGATAGGCTGCTCTCCCTGGGGGCGGATGGCTTCATTCAGAAGCCCTTCAGCCTGAATAGCCTGGAGGAGAGCATCGGCGATATACTGGGACGTGAGCCAGCGGAAGGTTAAACATGGATATCCAAGTGCTTGCAGAGGAGCTCGGGCTGGAGAAGGCGGGTGCACTGCGGATCGTGAGGATCTTTCTCGACAGCACAGCCCAAGATCTCGTGCAGTTGACCCATGCGCTTGAAGAACAGGACACCGACGAGGTGACCCGGATGGCCCACCATATCAAAGGTGCGGCCGGCAATTTGGAGCTTACCGCGATCAGCGAGGCGGCGCTCATGATCGAAGAGCAGGCAAAAAACAAAAATCTTCGCGGCGCCGACCAAGGGGCGGCAACGATTCTCAAGCAATTGAAAGCGCTTCGGGAGGATCTCTCCCTTGAAGGAGCCTGATGAGGAAAATCATGCCGGCAGGTGTTTCCCGTAGAGAAATAGACAGAGAAGCAGACGATCATATCGAGCTGGGCCGTTTGCTGCGCAAGGAAAGAGACGAGCGGAAAAAACGCGCCGTGGACAGGATCCTGGCCGCTGAGCTGCGGGTGCAGCAGAAGATAGAACGAATCCGGGAAATCGACGAACAGGAAAACGAACAGGAGGTAGACGGGATCGTACGCAAAGCCCATCAACAAGCCGGGCGCCGCTGGACCGCCAGAATAAGAGACAGGATAAAAGCCCCGAAAAGGGCAATCCCCTATTTATCTTTCCTGTTTCACGAGATGAAGCGTATTCGGGATTTCGGGAGTAAAACACATGTGCTGAGCACGAGGATCCTTCCGCCGGGTATCCGCCTCAACCGGGAGCTGCAGATCTTTTTTGTGCGTGACCTGCAAACCTGGGCGGCCGAGCTTTCCCCGCGCTTGAAGCTGGTCAGCGAGCATGGCTGGCTTCATCTAACTCCCCTTCAGTACAACCTCTGCGTTCTGCTCAAACAGCTCTCCGACAGAATCCTATCGTTTGATTTCATACACTTGAATTACAGGGATCGCAACCTGATAGACAAATTCAAACGGCTGGAGAGCATTTTTCTCATGCTGCATTACAAGCCCGAATATATGGAGATGGTTCTCAACTCTCTGCTTATCGTTTTCAAAAAGCAGGGCAGGGAGGAACAGGAGGGCGATGAGACGCGCACCCTGGCGCTGAGGATCCTGGCGGAAGATGTTACCCTTCCATCACTCTACTACTCGCTGGTGGGAATCAATATCCTCAAGTTTCGCCGTTTTTTAACGCTCGCCGATCTCATGCATCCCGGATTTACAGAGGTTGTAGACACGGAAGAGTTTAACTGCCCGTCGGATGTAAGGAAGCGTATCGACGAGTACATAACGGATTCGATAGAGTCTATCAAGAAGCTGCACGGGCAGCTGCACGAGGTGCGGCGGCTGAACAGCTTTTTGAGCTACGATGAGAAGGGCAGTCCCGACACAAAAGTTGTCCGCAGTCTCTATGAATCTGTGGGAAGCGCACGCAGCGAGGAAAGCCTCGATTACAATGAAGATCAGGACAACGTGCTGCTTTTTGCCCGGCGTCTGTTTCAAGCGTTCTATAACCGTTATTTCCCCCTGTTAAACGGTCGAGTGCAGATAGAGGGTGTTGGGAAGGCCGCCGTTTTTTCCCGTTCGTTTTATGAGCTCGAGCTGGGTAGGCTGGCAACGGTGATCGACAAGTTGGAGAAAGGCCCCTTTCATTTTGGCAAATTTCCTCTGCAGCGCTATCTCCAGGTAAAGGAAGCCAAGATCGGGGCCATCGGCAATGAAAAAGAGGTTATCCAGTTGATCGACGAGGGGATAGCCTGCCTGGTAGACCTGGGCAAGAGCCTCGCCAAAGTGCTCGGCTCGAGCATCTCGGGTATAGAACCGGAAAAGGCCGAGCCGCTTGAGCCTGTTGTCTTTCAGGGCAAACCCTACTCCATACCCCATGGCGGCCGAAGGCTGCTGGGCCCCGCTGCCCTAAAAGGGTTGACAGTAACCGAGGCGATTGAGAACACGGTAGCTGTATGTTTCACCGCCGGGCTGCAGTTCAAAGACCGCTTTATTTTCTTCTTCCTCGGCAGGGAGAGAAGATTCGAGACCGAGCTCCAGTCCCGAATGAAGTTCCTGAAGAATCTCGTCGATCCCGCCAGTTACCAAGAGATCTCGGCCCGCTATCAGTAGTCCGATCCCATCAGCTCCTCAGCGCTTTTCTCCAAATCTGCGATGCTTATCGGTTTCGACACGAAGCGCGTTGACTTGTGAAAAACGGGATCGGACGGCAGGCGGCGGGGTGCAGAGCCGAGATAGATGATCTTGATTTTCGCTTCGATCGCCCGACAGATCTCAAAGTAGCGAATGTAGTCCTCGTCTGAGAGATTTTCATTGACGATGATGATTTTCGTGCCCAACCTGCGTATCAGATGGACAGCATCGAAGCTCTCGCCGATGCGGGTGAAAGCAAACCTTCGTTTGAGCGAGCACTTTTTCAGCAGCTTGGTGATATCGGGGTGCACATCCACTACCAGGGCGTTCATCCGTCGCTTCCCCCTGCCGGCCGCCGCAATACCTCGTCGCTCGCCGCGCTTGGATTCGGCCCCGCGCTTCGCCGGCTGCTGCGCGCTCTGGGCGCCCTCATCGCCGAGGCGCATGATCGCTTCTATCTTTTCGTCTAGGCCGAGCGGACCGCGCATGAGGGCGGCAACTATACGTTCTTGGGCCGGATTGCGTCTCTTCTTGAGAAGCACCCCGTAGAGAAGGTGTTTATCAGCCTCCGACAGGTTACCGATATCCATGCCACAACAAGTGTCCGGCGCTGCAGCTGCCTCAGAACTCGAGTGGAGTCACGGAAATCGGATTCAGCTTGACGTCCAGATTTTGCTCCGCCTCCAGGAGCTCGAGTTGTTCCCTGAGCTCCGTCAACCCGACCGAGGCGGGTACGCTGATCCTGCCCCGCATAACGAACATGGGAGCTCCGGTCCAGGGCGCCGCCGTGGTGTCGGTCTCAAGATCTTCGATGTTGATGTTGTGCCGTCGCAGCAGGGAGGTGATCGAATGAACAATTCCGGGGGTATCGAGTGAAACCACTTCTATCGTGTAAGGCCGCATCTCAGGATGTGCCTTGGGGGCTACGGTTTGCTTGATCGTGATGCTCAACCCGAGCTGCTGCTCGAGATCCGCTGTCGCGCTCATCAGGGATTCGATGCCTTGCTCTTCCCCGGAAAGCAGCAGGATCACGGCGAACTCTCCGCCGAGAACCGTCATACGGCTCTCTTCTATGTTGCAGTGTTTTTCCAGAATCGCTGTTGTCATGTCGTCTACGATTCCGACACGGTCGCTTCCGATGGCTGTTACGATGGCGTGGTTTTTCATGTTTTCACCCCCGTAGCAAGGATTGTAAATGTTTTACACCGCGGCTGTCCAGCTGTCCGGCTGTCCAGCGCGGGACAGCTGAATGATCGTTGACCTGCGCTGTTTTTCTGTTGCCGCTGCACTTCCCACAGCGGATTCCTCCCGTTATCCTGAACCACAACCGATGAAGAGAGAAAGAAAACGGTTTTTATTTCTGGAACCATTTTACGGCGGCTCGCACAGGGAGTTCGCCGACGGGTGGCGGGAGAGCTCGCGGCACACCCTCGAGCTTCATACTCTTCCGCCCCGCTTCTGGAAGTGGCGAATGCGCGGTGCGGCTCTTCACTTCGCCAAAAAGATACAGGATCCGACATCGTTCGCCGGGCTCGTGGTGACCGATCTGATGAGCTTGGCGGATCTGAAAGCCCTCTGGGGCAAGGACTGCCCACCGTCGCTGCTGTACTTCCACGAAAATCAGCTCACCTATCCCCTGGCCCCGGGCGAGCAGCTCGATCTTCAATACGGTTTTACTAATATCACCACGGCATTGGCGGCCGACAGGATCCTGTTCAACTCCCGCAGCCATTTCGATGCTTTTTTCGAGGAACTGCCGTGCTTCGTCCGCAGGATGCCCGAGTTCCGTCCCCGCTGGGTCGTGGAGACAATCCGCTCCAAGGCTGGTATCCTTCATCCCGGCTGCCGGATCGATCCCCAAGCGGAGGTCAATCTACCCGATCCGGGTGCCGCTCCCCTGGTCGTCTGGAATCACCGCTGGGAGTTCGATAAGAACCCGGAGCAGTTTTTCTCGGTGCTGGAGGAGGTGCAGGGGGCAGGGCTGGAGTTCAGGCTGGCTCTGCTCGGCGAGAACTACCAGATGGTACCCAAAGCGTTTATCGCCGCTCGCCGGCGCTGGGCCGACAGGATCGAGCAGTACGGCTACGTATGCTCCCGGCGTGAATATCTCAGCTGGCTGCAGCGAGGTGACGTGGTTATCAGCACCGCCGCTCAGGAAAATTTCGGGATCTCTGTAGTCGAAGCCGTGCACAGCGGCTGCGCGCCTCTGCTGCCCCGGACTCTTTCCTATCCCGAGCTGATACCCGAGGATCTTCACGACGATTTTCTCTATCGAAGCCGGCAGGAGCTTGTGGAAAAGCTGCAGCGCCTGCTCACAGAGCTTCCCCGGGCGGGCAACCCGTGGCTTGATAAACTGTCCAGGCTGGCCGCGTCGATGCGGCGTTTCAGCTGGGTAAATATAATCGAAAGCTACGATAGAGAGCTCGAGGATTTGAGTGCGGCCGGGGCGGGCATGAGCGTTTAGCGTGCCTGTCCTGGGCGCTGAATTCTCTCAAAAGTGTCAAATCGCAAAGCGAAAGCGTAGGCCGTCGAAGACAAACTCAACATCCATGACCCGGGGCCAGAGCGGGACTTTGAGCTCACTTTCCCAGTTCTTTAGCTCCTCGAGAAGCTCTTTCACCACCTCCGGATAACGGGCGGCCAGGTTCACCTTTTCCTCCCTGTCGGCCAGTAGATTATAGAGAAGAACTCTGTCCTGCCGCTCGTTGACGATGAGCTTCCACGGTCCCATGCGTACCGCCTTGTTGTAGAGGCTGCGCCAGTACAGGGTCCGGTGGGGAGCGTTGTCGATGCCGGTCCGGACAAAGGGCAGGAGGTCGATGCCGTCGAACTGTCTGTCCGCCGGCAGGGAAATCCCGGCGGCCGCAGCGGCGGTGGCGAACACGTCCATGAGGCTCACAGGATCGTGGCAGGATCCGCCCGGGGAAACTATCCCGTCCCAGCGGATCATAAAGGGAACGTTGAGGCCTCCCTCGAAGTTGGTGAACTTCCCGCCCTTCAGGGGAGCGCTGTCCGTAGCGCCTGTGTGCACGGCGGCGCCGTTGTCGCTGGCGAAGATGAGGAGCGTGTTTCTGTTCAACCCGAGCTCCTCGATTGCTGCCGTGATCCTCCCCACGGCATCGTCTAGATTCTTGATCATGGCATTATAAACGCGCCTGGTTCGATCCTCGATATGCCCGAGCTGCTCGTAGTAGGCTCGCTGGGCTTGGTACGGCACATGGGGGGCGCTGAAGGGCACGAAGAGGAAGAAGGGCTCTTCTTTATGTTGTTGGAGAAAAACAATGGCCTCTTCGGCGATCCTGTCCGTCAGGTACCCGGTCTCTTCGATCACGCGGCCGTCGCGGCGCATGGCGCTGGTTGCTTTTCTGCCCTGACGCCACTGGTGTTTGTCCGAGAACTCGTTGAGAGGATTGTTCACCACCTGGGGATCGTCGATTTGATCGTAGAGCGTGAAGGCCTCGTAGAAGCCGTACTGCACATCGAATCCCCGCCTGCTCGGTACGAACAGCTGCTCGTGTCCCAAATGCCATTTACCGATCAGCCCGGTTGCGTATCCGGCGCTCTGCAGGAGCTCCGCCAGGGTTATCTCTCCCGGAGGCAGCCCCTGGCGGGCGATATCCTCTTTTCTGGGAACGGCCAGCTCGGCGACTCTCCAGAAGCCGATATCGAGGATATGCTTGAAGACTATATACTCCGAACGGTTTCTCGGGTAGCGATTATTGGGCTGCAGTTCGTAGCCGAAGCGCTGCTGATATCTTCCCGTCATGATGGCGGCTCGGGAGGGCGAGCAGAGGGGCGAGGTGCAGTAGGCATCGGTGAAGGTGACGCCTCCGCGGCCGATGGCATCTATGTTAGGTGTAGCGACCAGACTCCTCCCGTAGAGGGAGATGTCCGCTTTACCCAGATCGTCGGCCAGAATGAAAACGATATTGGGACGCTCCTGCTCGTGAAGCAGGGATCGTTCGCCTTTTACAGCTTCGAGGTAGACGCGTTTGCTGCGGATCTTTTCCTCGTCGAACTCGATCTTGAAGCGCCGACTGCTCACCGGGAGCAGGGCGAAGACCAGCAGTGCCACGGCGGCGAGCACGGCAGCTGCTTTCAGGAATCTCTTCGTTTTCATAGGCAGATCGGCTCCAGCCGTACGCTCCACTGGTTTTTTGCAGTGGTTGCTCGGCTCCAGCCGTACGCTCCACTGTAGCAGAAATTGCATAGACTGACGAGGTATATATGCAGGAAAGGTGACACTTTCCCCCCTGAAAGTTGTTTTATCTAGTAGAGGAGCAGGAATATGTTGATCGTCATTCTCAGCGCTGTGGTAGCATTCGTTGCGGCGCTAGCCATTGCTGGATTTATCTGCTACAAGAAATTCGCTCTTCCGAACATGCAGACTCTCTGCGAGCAGGACCTCGAGCTGTGCCGGGACATCGTAAGCCGCAGGCAGGGATATTCCTGGATCTGCAAGAGAGCCCTCAAGACCGGGGAATGCGCCTGCTTTCCCTGTGAAAAATTACTCGCCGAGCGCAAGGTCGCCCTACAGCGCTGAAGCGCCGATCGAGCGCAAGCTCGTCCTCCAGCGCTGACGCGCGCAAGCCTATAGAATGTGATCGAGAAATTTCTGTGTGCGCTCGTATTGCGGGTTACTGAAAAGCACGTCGGGAGGAGCGGTTTCGATGATCTCGCCGTTGTCCATGAACACCACCTTGTGGGCCGCGGCTTTGGCGAAGCCCATCTCGTGGGAAACGACCAGCATGGTCATCCCGTCTTTGGCCAGGGCCAGCATCACGTCCAGGACCTCTTTGATCATCTCCGGATCTAAAGCAGAGGTGGGTTCGTCGAAGAGCATGACCTTGGGATTCATGGCCAAAGCCCGGGCTATGGCCACCCGCTGCTGCTGTCCTCCGGAAAGCTGGTCCGGGTAGGAATTGAACTTATCACCAAGCCCGACCCGGTCCAGGAGGGCGCGCCCCTGTTCCTCAGCTTCGTCCCGGGGGATTTTTTTCACGATCCGCGGTCCGACCGTCACATTTCCCAGGGCCGTCAGGTGGGGAAAGAGGTTGAAGGATTGGAAGACCATCCCCACCTCTTCGCGAATGAGACGAATGTCGGCGTGATGGGCGGTCAGGCAGTCCTCGTCGATCCAGATCTCCCCGGACGTGAGCTTCTCCAGCCGGTTGACGCAGCGCAGCAGGGTGCTCTTACCGCTGCCCGACGGGCCGATGACCAGCACCACCTCTCCCTTCTCCACGGTGATGTTGGCATTCTTGACAGCCTCGATCTTTCCGAAGTTCTTGCAGGCATCGATGATCTTGACGCGAGGTCTATTGCTGCTCACGGCGGTTGAGCCTCTCTTCCATCATGGACACGAGCTTCGAGAAGAACAGTGTGATGACCAGGTAGACCAGGGCCACCACCGTGTAGGTCTCGAAGTAGTAGAAGGTCTTGGAGGCGAACTCGCGTCCACGGCGCAGCAGGTCGGCCACGGCCAGGATCGATACCAGGGAGGAATCCTTGAGCAGGGCGATAAACTCATTGCC
>CAYMGP010000104.1:0-9588 GCA_964390045.1 uncultured Spirochaetaceae bacterium
GATAGAAGTGGCCGCCCAGTGCGGCTTTGTTTCATAGAGCCCTCGGTTGCCAGGTCGCCAAACTCAGCGCCGAGGGCTCGCTTTTATTTCTTTTTCAATCGAGCCTTAAATTGTTTCTCGAGCTCCAATATCTTTTCTCTTTGCGGATATTCCGGCGGCATAAAGATCCTGTATTCAAAATCCTCGAGAAGCTGGGTCGGATCAGCTTCACCACTTTCGGCTCGTTGAAGCCATCGATCGAGCATTTTCATGTTCATTGCTCGGCTCAAAAAACTCTGCTTAAGATGTTGCCCATCCGGCCCTGACATGAATTCGATAGAATCTCGTGTGCGAAGCTGTGACATTTCCTTGTAAAACGCATCATTATTTTGGCCAGGGGCGAAACGCTCGTAAAGCAGATAGAGGCTCAACCGACAGAGATCCGAAACGGATACCCGGTAATATTCGGCCATGTATTCGATTTCGTCCCTCTGCTGTTCGGTAATCTTGAAGATCATCTGTTCCGGAAATTTCATGATTGTCCTCCGATATTACGGTAATACAGTAATATTACAGAACAATTTCAATCTTGTCAAGTTTTTTCTCAACTCCATATTTTTTCTACGACCTTCTTATGCCCTTGCAATTTTTTTAGACGGTCCTTGAGGGCTGGATGGTCATAGCGATCAGTCATCTTCATCGATCGGTGGCCGGTAAACTCTTGGAGGATCTCCAGGGGGAGGACCTGGCGCATGATGGTATTGTAGGTATGCCGGAGGCTGTGAACGACCAGGTTCCGGCCGGCAGTTTCAATCTTCGCTTTCTTCAAAGCCGGCCCGAAATGGGCGAGAAGTGTTTCTCGCCTAATCGGACTGCGAGGATCCGGACCGTAAAAAATAAGGTGGTCCGGATCTTTGAATAGCGTGAGCTCTTTCCAGTCGGAAAGCAGGTCCATGGCCATATTCGGGATAAAGATCCCCCGCTGTGCTTTTGTCTTGGGTTCCCCGATCGTCCCGTCGGCCTTGACCGCCTGGAGGACCAGGATCGCCTTCATCTCCCACAGCACCGAGCTCCAGCGCAAGGCCCGGATCTCTCCGGAGCGGATCCCCGTGGCAGCCAACAGGTTGAACAGGGCAGCCCACTTCAGATGTTTCCAGATTTCGAGAAGTCTTTCCTGGTCGGAGGGAAAGAGCTGTTTCAATTCCTGAAGTGTGAGCACGTCCCTTGCCACGTAGTCAGAGGCCATCGGCTCCACGTCGGAGACCGGATTGAACGGGATCAGGTTTTCCCTTCTTGCCTCCGACAGGATGATGTTGAGGGTGTACAGAATATGATTTTTCGTCTGGTTGGCGAGTGGGAGGCCTACGAGCCAGTTTTCGATCATGACGGGATTGAGGTCGGCCAGGGCGACGTCGCCGAGCTGGGGAAATACATAGTTCTGCAGGTGGCCCCTTCGCATGGAGGCCGTCGCAGCGGAGAACGATCTGCCCTTTGCATGTTGCCGGCGGATCCATTCGCAGCGGTCCCATAGGAAAAATGTCTTTGCGTAGTTTTTCAGCTTCGTCTCTGCAGCCTTGCCCTGTTGGATCTTTTCGTATGCAAAATCTTGAGCTTGCCGCTTTGATATTTTGCCTGTGGAATGAAAAGTTTTTTCTCCAGGCAACCGGTAGTAGAAGTATTTCCCGCGTTTCCAGAGCTGGAACTTCGCCCTCACAAAGTCAGATTCTACAATTTGTTATACAGTTTTGTCAAATTCAGAAATAAAAAAGCCCACGGATTAATGGAGGCTTTGTAAATAGCTATGATGTATCAAGTTATATGCTGTGGAGAGGACTTGAACCTCCATGCGGAAAACCCGCACTAGCCCCTCAAGCTAGCGTGTCTACCAATTCCACCACCACAGCGCCTGCAGGGAAAGAATAATGATTCCCCGTTTGAATGTCAATAAGAGTGGATTCGTGTATATTAGTCCCATGAAGAAGAAAACACGGGGTGGGATCGTGGAGGACTGGCTTCCCCGCTATACGGGGATGCCGCTCCACGAGTTCGGGGATTTTGTACTCCTCACCAACTTCCATAACTATCTGGAGCGTTTTGCCAGGCGCTTCGATGCGAAAATTCACGGTTCGGGAGGTCCGATGCAGGCGGCCACCAATGGCAAAGGGATCACCATGATCAACTTTGGGATCGGCTCGCCCAACGCCGCCACCATCATGGACCTGCTGAGCGCGGCCGCTCCTCAGGCTGTCCTTTTCCTGGGCAAGTGCGGCGGGTTGAAGAAACAAGTGGCCGTGGGCCATTTCGTGCTTCCCATCGCGGCGATCCGGGGCGAAGGTACCGGATTGGACTATTACCCGATCGAAGTTCCCGCCCTGCCCTCGTTCCGGCTCCACGATTTCGTGGGCCACGAGCTCAAGCGCCAGGATCAGGAGTACTGGACCGGGGTGGTGTACACTACCAACCGACGTGTCTGGGAGTGGGACGAGGAGTTCAAAGCCCATCTGCGGCGTATCCGGGCTATCGGCATCGACATGGAAACGGCCACCCTCTTCCTGGTCGGCCACTTCAACGAGATCCCGCGCGGAGCCCTGCTGCTGGTATCGGATACACCCATGGCCCCGGAGGGCATCAAGACTACAGAGAGCGATCGCGCCGTGGCCAGGCAGTTCACCGATCTGCACCTCGATATTGGTATCTCTACGATGGAGCGGCTCTGTTCCAGTGCTGAGGAGGTGAAGCATCTGCGCTATTGAGCATGATGATGGGTCATAATGACCCTGCGGGTATGAAAGGGTCGCCGCTTCATTGTAAAAAAACGAAAAATTAGAACCATATCGCAATCTTCGCTTCGCAACTGAAATGAAGATTGCGATGTTTTCATAATAGGGTAAACACCTTTCCCCAAAAAATCGGGTAGTTGTAGCCTCAGCCGGAACTTCAGCTTGTCATGCCCCGCCCTTTCGTGTAATTTTGCAGGAGCCATGAACAGACAAATTGTGATAATGGGTGCGGCGGGCAGGGATTTCCATAATTTCAACGTCCTTTTACGCCACAGGCAGGATGTAGAGGTGGTGGCCTTTACCGCCGCTCAGATCCCGGATATCGAGGGCCGCTGTTACCCTCCGGAGCTGGCCGGTCCCCGGTATCCTGAGGGAATACCTATTCTGGCGGAGACGGATCTCCCCGCTCTGTTTGAGAAACAGCGAATCGACGAGATAATCTTTTCCTATTCCGATGTATCCCATCAGTACGTAATGGAAAAAGCCTCCCAGGTTATCGCCCTGGGAGCGGATTTCCGCCTGGTCGGTTCCAGAGAAAGCATGCTCGCAGCGCGGGTTCCGGTGGTCGCCGTCTGTGCCGTGCGCACCGGCTCGGGCAAGAGCCAGACGACCCGCAGGATCGCGCAAATCTTGAGGGACTTGGGCAAACGAAGCGTGGTGGTGCGACACCCCATGCCCTACGGTGACCTAACAGCCCAGAGAGTGCAGCGCTTTGAGAGCCTCGAAGACATGCAGCGACAGCGCTGTACCATCGAGGAAATGGAGGAGTACGAACCCCACATCCGTCTGGGATTCACCGTCTATGCCGGTGTGGACTATGCGGAAATATTGGAACAGGCTCAAAAGGAAGCCGACGTGATCCTCTGGGACGGTGGAAACAATGACATTCCCTTCTACAAACCGGACCTGCACATCACCGTCACCGATCCCCATCGGCAGGGGCACGAGCTGTCCTACTTCCCCGGCAGGATCAACCTGTTGATGGCGGATGTGGTCGTGATCAACAAGATCGATACCGCTCGCGCCGATGCCGTAGAAGCACTGCGGGACAATATCGACAGGCTCAATCCCCGGGCCGTGGTCGTGGAAGCAGCCTCGCCGATTTTACTCGACGGGGGAGAAAGAATTTCTGGAAAGCGCGTGCTCGTAGTTGAGGATGGACCCACCCTGACCCACGGCGAAATGAAGTACGGGGCCGGAGTGGTTGCGGCCGAGAAGTACGGTGCTTCAGAAATCGTAGATCCTCGTTCATTTACCAGTGGCTCGATCGGCAACACCTACGAGACCTATCCTGATATCGGTGCTGTGCTACCGGCAGTCGGCTACGGGGAGCAGCAGATCAAGGACTTGGAGGCTACGATCAACAACGTACCCTGCGATCTGGTAATCATTGCCACTCCCGTGGATCTGACGCGTATCATTTCCATCGACAAGCCCATGCTCAAGGTCGATTACGAGCTGCAGGAGATCGGAAAACCGGATCTCGGCGATGTCTTGAAAAAGCACCTTGGTCTTTGAGTTTTCAAAGCATGAACCCGATCATTAGAGCAAAGGAGAAAAGATGGCGTTCAATCTGAAGGGTCGATCTCTGCTGACATTAAAGGAGTACACACCGGAAGAGATTACCTTCCTGCTGGAGCTGGCTCACCAGGTCAAACAGGAGCGCCGGGCGGGAAATATAGGCCAGCGGTTTTTAGGCAAAACCCTGGCACTGCTGTTCGAAAAACGTTCGACGCGCACCCGCTGCGCCTTTGAAACAGCGTTTGGAGAAGAGGGCGGGCACGCTGTGTTTCTCTCTTCCGCCGACATCCAGCTGGGAGTCAAGGAATCGATCGAGGATACCGCCAGAGTTCTCGGGCGCATGTTTGACGCCATCCAGTTCCGAGGATTCAAGCAGGAAATGGTGCAGGCTTTGGCAGATTATTCGGGCGTTCCCGTGTACAACGGGCTGACAGATCTGTACCATCCGACCCAGGTGCTGGCCGATCTAATGACCGTGCAGGAGGTCTTCGGCGACCTGAAGGGTGTCAAGCTCGTTTTCGTTGGCGATGGGCGCAACAATGTGGCCCGTTCTCTTCTGATCGGCTGCTCCAAGCTGGGCGCGAACTATACCGTGGTGTGTCCCGAGTCGCTGCAGCCGGATGCCGAGACCGTGAAAGCCTGTGAAGCCTTCGCTGAGCAGAGCGGATCCCGACTCGAAATCACCGGGGACGTATCGACGGGCGTGAAGGGGGCCGAGGTAATTTACACCGATGTATGGGTTTCCATGGGGGAAGAAGAGAAATCCAAGGAACGTCTCGATCTGCTTCGGCCCTACCAGGTCAACGATAAGATGATGGCCGCCACAGGAAAGCGCGAAACGATCTTCATGCACTGCCTGCCGGCGGTCAAGGGCAATGAGGTCACTTTCGATGTCATCGAGAGCGCCGCCTCGAAAGTGTGGGACGAGGCGGAGAATCGCAAGCATACGATCAAGGCCGTCATGCTGGCTACGATCTAATAAAAATAACTTGAAAATCGAGGGGTTTAAACTATGATTATCATAGAGAACCAACCCAAGGAGGCCAAGACGATGAAACGGGCAACTCTGGTATTAGTGCTCGTATTTCTCCTGGGGGGAATCATGGCCGTTTCCGCCCAAGAGCAGGATCCCAAGATATTCGTCAAGACAGTGCCGATCATGTCGATCCTCAACCATGCTCTGGGCTACAAGGTCTTGTATCTGAAGAGCTCGATGGATGTAGGAGAGTTCTACGTGCCTCACTCCTGGTTCAAGGCGGGAGGCAAAGCGGAGCTTATTCTGGGCACAACCCGTGCCTACCCCTACTTCTCCGTCTATTATAGAGACGGTGAGTTCGACCACATCAAGCTCTATGCTCATGAGAATATCGGTCATCTGTCCTGGGGCAGGCTTAAACGACAGGAAGGAGACAGCAGCAAGTTCGATTTAGAGACTCTCGACCTAGAGTATTAAATTCCATGCCCGACATAGCGAAAGCCTCAGCCGCCATGCATGAGGAAAACCTCAGCGCATGGCTTTTTTATAGTCATCATCACCGGGATCCCGTTGCCGACAGATTCCTCGAGGTTTCCCGGGAGGCCGTCAATTCCCGCCCCTGGCTCTACCTGCTGCGCAGCGACGGCTCGGCCGTGAAGCTCGTGCATGCCGTAGAGCAGAAGATCCTCGATCATCTGCCCGGGGAGAAGCGAATCTACTCTTCCCGGGAAAAGCTCAAGCAGGACTTGAGCCAGTTGGCCGGGAATCTGCAGGAGGTAGCCTGCCAGTTTTCCTGCGAGCTTCCCGCGCTCTCTTTCTTGGATCACGGCGCCGCCCAGCTGCTGGAAAGCTGCGGCTTCCGGCTTTGCCCGGCCTCTTCTTTGATCCAGCGGGTTCTCGGCGTGCTCGACCGCAGAGCAATTGAAAGCCACTGCCGAGCGGCGGACAAGCTGTACGCGGTTGTGGAGGAGGTCTGGAAGCGGCTGCGGCGCGAGATGCGCTGCGAAGCTCCACTGTGGGAAACCACGATTCAGGGCTGGATCTTGGACCTGTTTAACGAAACGGATCTGCGCACAGATTCCCCTCCGATCGTGGCTGCCGGAGTGAATTCGGCGGATCCCCACTACAGCCCCGGATTGAGGAGCTCTGACAGGGGAGCGTTATTACAGTCCGATTCAGTTCTCCAGCTCGATCTTTGGGCCAAGGAGAGGGCGGAAGGATCAATATACGCGGATATCTCCTGGGTCGGGATCCTCGGCACCCGCATTCCTGCAAAGGTGCAAAGGGCGTTTGCCGCCGTTGTCGAAGCCCGTGATCGGGCTGTGCGTCTGATCGATGAATCTCTTTCGTCGGGCCGCAGCATTTCAGGACAGCAGGTGGACAGCCGGGTACGGGCCTTTCTGATCGACCGGGGCTACGGTGAGTATCTCAAGCATCGCACGGGACATGGTATCGACGAGGACGTGCACGGCCTGGGCGTGAACCTCGACAGTGTGGAGTTCCCCGACCCGCGCCTTCTCGTGGAGGGTTCCTGCTTCTCCGTCGAGCCGGGAGTCTACCTTTCGAATTTCGGCGTGCGCACAGAGATCGATGTTTATATAGCAGACGCAAAAGCCGAGGTTTCCGGACGGCAACCTCAGCGCGAGCTTCTCGCCTTCTGAAAGAGGATTTCTATCGTGTCTTTGCCCGTTCCCGATTCGGTGCTCGATTTTATAAAAAGATACGAGAAGTTTCTCGTGTTTGGTCATGTGGAGCCGGACGGAGACTGCGTGGCTTCCCAGCTCGTACTGGCGAGTTTTTTGAGCCGCTGCGGGAAACAGGCCCTGCTCTTTTCCGAGGGACCCTTCGATCGTCCGGAGATTTTTTCCTTCAAGCACCGTTTTCGCGAGCGAGTCGGCGAAGGGGACCTGACAGACAATCCCGGCGCCGTGATTCTGGACTGTTCGACAGTCGAGCGGATCGGAAGAATGGGCCAGACGATCGCCGGCCTGCCGACTCTGGTTATCGACCACCACTCCTCTGGAGAGCACTACGGTGAGGTGCGCTGGGTCACTGCCCGGGCTCCGTCAGTAAGCTTCATGATTCAGCGTCTTATCGAAGAGTTCCCGGACGAACCGACGGGGCAGGAGGCAGAGCTGATTCTGTTCGGCCTGGCTAGGGACACCGGTTATTTCCGCCATCTCGACGAGAACAGTCGGGATGTTTTCGAAGCGGTGGCCCGCCTGGTGACAGCCGGGGCATCGCCCCGGATGGCCTACAGAATGTGTCACTACGGATGGGAGCTCGGTAAGGTCAAACTGCTGGCTGCAGCGCTGCAGCGCTCCGAGCGGGTTCTCGGAGGCGATGCTTTGATCACCTATCAGAACCTCGAGGATCTTCGATTTGCCGGATCGCCCGCTTCCCGCGGCTCTGACGAGGTATACAGGATCCTTTTAGCGGTTAAAGGCGTCGAAGTGGTGGCTCTTCTCCAGGAGGAAGAAAACGGACGCTGCTCGGTGGGCCTGCGCTCCAACAGTTATTGCAACGTGGGGGCCTTGGCTCGCTCTATGGGCGGCGGGGGGCATGACCAGGCGGCAGGGTACACAGCCACGGGCAGCATCGCCGCAACCCGCAAACAGCTCGTGGCGGCCCTTGCCAAAGTGTTGAAAGGCCGGAGCAACTCCGACTAATTGTAAATCAATGTAAAACAACCCTCAAAAAATCAGCTTCATCTCCCATTTTCTGGCACGCCTGTTGCATTCATTGTCTGTAGCAAATGCTTCGAGGAGGCAGGAGATGGAGGCGCCTTCCATTAATTCGCTTGTGCTGTACTATCAAAACACAGGTTTAGGCTTGGCCGAGATTCTGAAAATCCTTTCCCCCCGGATATACAACTATCCGAAGAGCAAATACCGCAGCAGCGAAGACGACTGCGGGGAGTTCTACCTCTATTTCTATCCCCGGCTGCTGCGTACGCTGAGCAGGTTCCGGGATCAGGGCAAGCCCTTCGATTGGTACTTCAACTCGGTGATGCGCTGGCACTACAGGGAGTACTGCCAGAGAAAGCTGAAAAGCGAAGCCCGATGGGAGCTGTCCCGCAGCCCTTGTTTCTGGCTGCTCTCCGACTACGCTCCTCCTCTGCTGGGAGCTACCTTTCAGAGCGACAAGTTCAAGACTGCCCGCTTGAAGAAAACAGACCGCAAACGGATACTGTTTCTCGCTCTCAAAAATGCCAGGAGCCTGAATGATTCTATGGTACCCTTGGTCAGCAGGCTGACCGGTGTACACGAGGAAAAGCTCATAGAAATGGTAGAAAAGCTTCAGGAGAAGCTTTGTACAAAGGAAGTCCGGCTGCACAAGCTCTACCTGCGGCGAAACCGGACCTTCTGTAGGATTCTGGCTCTTCAGCGGGACCTCCTGGGGCAGACCGATGCGGGGCAAAGGGCGGAAACCGCAGTGAAGCTGGCCGGACTGCAAACGCGGCTGCATTCGACCCAGAGCAAGATCCGGCGTGTCAACCTGCGTCCCAGCAATCGGGAGATCGCCGAGCTGCTCGAGGTCCCCAAGGGAACCGTGGACACCTCTCTCTATTGGCTGCGCAACCGCTGGAATGCCGGCCGGCTTGCCGCCTGATTCCGGCTCACTGTTCGGCCCAGTCTCACCGTCCAGCCCCGGCTGGTCAGCGGGGGCCGCTGCCCGGACGGGCGTTGACGGCGGGCCCATTCTCTATACAATAGAGTGCGCGGATATGGCTGAATCGAAGAAACTCGTGCTGGTCGCGGCCACCAACAACGCCCATAAGGTTCGGGAGCTCTCGCGACTGTTTCCCGGTTGCGAACTTCTCTCACCCGCCGATATCGGCTGCTCGTTCCACTACGAGGAGTCGGCGAATACCTATCTGGGCAACGCCCTGGGAAAGGCCATGCACCTGTACGATCTCCTCGAGCGGCCTGTTGTAGCCGACGATTCCGGTCTCGAGGTTCCCGCTTTAGACGGAGAACCAGGGATCTACTCCTCCCGCTACGGTTCGACGGATGGTGAGACCAAGCTGGATGACGGGGAGCGCAATGCGTACCTGCTTCGGCGGGCGCAGGGAATCCGGGACAGAAGTTGCTCGTTCATATGCTGCATGGTGCTCGTTTTCGACCGGAAGCGTTTCTTCGCCGTCCAGGAAACCTTCCCAGGGGTTTTGGCGCACGAGCCTTCCGGCTCGGGGGGCTTCGGCTACGATCCGGTGGTATATATCCCCGAGAAGGAAAGGACCGTAGCCCAGCTCAGCGACGCGGAGAAGGATGAGCTTTCCCATCGAGGCAAGGCGGCCCGCCGCATCGCGGGCCTACTGGAGAGCCTTCG
>CAYMGP010000105.1:0-9362 GCA_964390045.1 uncultured Spirochaetaceae bacterium
TAGTAACGAGATTTTTCCTCACCCAGCCCCCGGCTCCTCAGCCGGGGGCTCATCTCTGTTCAGTATACAGGAGGTCGTTGCTATGCCAATGGAGAGGGCCAGCTCGCGGCTGACGCCCTGGTTGTTCCTGGGAATCCCGTTGATCATCTACCTGATCTGGGTAATCGGTCCGATGTTCTACACCTTCTACCTCAGCCTGACCAACTGGGACGGACTGTCTGCACCGGGTTTTGTTCGATTTAGGAACTACGCTCGTCTATTTCAGGACCCTGTGTTTTTTATCTCCCTGAAGAATAACCTCAGATGGATTCTCACCTTCATCACAGTACCGGTAGTCAGTGGCCTGGTGCTGGCCATGGCTCTGAACAAATCCCTACCGGGAGACAGGTTTTTCAAAGCAAGCTTCTACGCCCCGATGGTGCTGTCCCTCGTGGTTTGCGGTTTGATCTGGTCGTGGATGTATCACCCTGAAAATGGCCTGATCAACGCGGTCTTTCGGGGGCTGGGACTGGAATCTCTGACCAGAGGCTGGTTGAGCGATCAAAGCCTGGTCATGTGGGCGGTAATCGCCGTGGCAGTCTGGCGACAGGTCGGCTATGTCATGGTTCTCTACCTGGCCGGTTTGAAGAATGTCGATTCCTGGCTGGTGGATGCCAGCAGAGTCGATGGAGCCAACTCCTGGCAGGTTTTCCGTCATGTGATCATGCCCCAGCTGGCACCGATCACCGTCATCGTGATCACCATTTCGATCATCGACTCTCTGCGGGCGTTCGATCTGGTTTCGGTCATGACCCGGGGCGGACCGTACAACTCCTCCAGCGTGCTGGCGAACTTCATGTACATCGAATCCTTCAATAACTACAAGATGGGATACGGCGCGGCCGTCTCGGTGGTCCTGTTTCTCATCAGCCTGGTCTTTATCGGCATCTACCTGCGGCGGGTGCTGAAAACAGAAGAAGCTTAGGGGGACAATGATGACGGCACGAAGTTTTTTTCGCTCCCCCTGGAAGGTGGTGCTCTTTTTCATCCTTGTTCTCCTGGCTCTGCTCTGGCTGATCCCCATTATTACCACGGTTGTCACTTCCCTGAGAACCAACGACGATATTCTCTCGCGTGGTTTTTGGGCGCTGCCCGAGGAGCTGGTGTTCAGCAACTTCCGGACAGCCTGGCAGCGGGGAGGTTTGAGCAAGTTTCTGCCAAACAGTTTCATCATAACCATTCCCTCTTTGGTGTTAACTCTGTTTTTCTCCTCCCTTTCGGCCTATGCCCTGGCCCGTTTCCGATTCCGCGCTAACCGCTGGATCTACTTTCTCTTCGTAGGCGGCATGATGCTGCCCTTTCAGGTGCTGCTCCTGCCCGTATTCCGGCTGACCGATTTTCTCGGGCTGTACGATACCTACTGGGGTTTGATCGCCTTCCACACCGCGTTTCAGATGGGATTCTGTACGTTTGTGCTGCGGAACTACATGGTTACCGTTCCCATCCAGATCTTCGAGGCTGCCCGTATCGACGGCTGCAACGAGTTTCGCATCTGGTGGCAGATCATGATGCCCCTGACGATCCCGGCCCTGGCGGCCATCGCCACGCTCGAGTTCACCTGGATCTTCAACGACTACCTGCTGGCCATCGTGCTGGTTCGCAGCGAAGAACACATGCCCGTGACCGCGGGTCTGGCTTCACTGCAGGGGCAGTTCATCATGGACTGGACGGTGATCGTTTCCGGAGCCCTGCTGGCCGCAATTCCCACGATCATCGTGTTCATTTTCCTGCAGCGCTACTTCATCGAGGGCTTGACCCTCGGCTCAAGCAAATAGCTTGGTGACTGTCGATTCATGAAACGCGAAAACGGCCGATTCCTGCTGTACGGAAACAAGCTCAAGAAATCTCATTCGCGGGCGATTGCACGGCGCCAGCGCTGGTTCATGCGCAAGTTCCACTACAATCCGACGGAGAGCTACACGCTCAGCGTCCACGAAAATCCCTACCTGGGACCGATCTTCGCCGTCAAAGACATCCTGAGAGACGATCGGGGAGAGAAAATCGACACCGAAAACACTGTGATCTGCAGCACGATCCGCATGGGCTTCGGCCACTATCGGATCGCCATGGCCGCCGCCTCCTGCGCCCGGGCCATGGGCTTCACCCCCTACTGGCTGGATTTCCTGGCCATCCCCGGAATCACAACGGATGTGATCAACTGGTGCAATACCAACTACAGCCGCTTTTCTCGCTTGTCTCAGCGCAGCCTTTTCTTCAATCGCTACGTATGGGAGTCCGAGACCACCGGAGAGCGCACGCTCCCGCTGCTGTGGTGGTTCCTGAACAGGTGGATCGAAGGCTGGCCCTGGCGCTTCATGAAGACCAATGTCAAGGACTACGCGATGAGCGAGCTGTTTCGCAACCTGCACCAGGCGCTCCCGCCCCATATCCCGGTGCTGACCTCGCACATGTGGAACTGCATGGGCGCCGTAGCCGGGGGGATGACCAATGTCGTGGATCTGATGTTCGACAACTGGCCGATGGCCTTTCAGCTCACCGAAGGAGCCAAGCACGGAGTTCAATCGCCCTCCGGATACTACGGCTTCAGAACGATGCGTGGTTTCGACGAGAAGGGCAGGATTCTCAAACCCGTTCCCGAGGATGCTCTGCACTTCACGGGCCACCACGTGGATCACGAGCTGGTCTACAACATCGAAGCCGACTGCCGTAGCCGTCTCCGGCGCCTGGAAAACGGCGAGCCACGGCGTTTGCTTTTAACCATGGGGGGTGCGGGAGCGCAGCGGGAACTGTTTCGAGCCATCATCGAACACTGCATACCTCTGATCAAAGAGGAGAAGGTGGCGCTGTTCGTCAATTTGGGGGACCACAGGGACAACTGGGACTGGCTCCAAGGTGAGCTCAAATCCCACGAGCAGCTCGTCCAATCTTATTTCACCTGGGAACAGACCAAGACTCTGGTGGATGAGATTCGAACCAAGCCTGTGCAAGGACTGCACGTCTTTCTCTTCGACAACACCTTCCACGCGGTCTACGCAACCAACTACATGATGCGCGTCTGCGACGTCATGATCACCAAGCCGAGCGAGCTCGCCTTCTACCCCATCCCTAAGATCTTCAACGCGCGGGTCGGCGGGCACGAAAAATGGGGGGCTATTCGCAGCGCCGAGCTCGGGGATGGAACCGTGGAAACCCGCACAATTCCCGAGACCCTGCAGGCGATCGATCTGCTGGTCGATCAGCACGACCTTCTGCGCATGTATTGCCGCTGCATCGTCAAGAACAAGAGCATCGGCGTGTACGATGGGGCTTACCGCTGCGTCGAGCTGGCCACGGGTAAGAAGTTCAGCGAGGGTTGACCGAACGGTTCATCGGTGCAGTGCGGGGGAAAACCGTGATCGAAAGCAGCACCAGAGCGCAGGTCAGCAGTGACGCCGACAACCAAACGGAGAGCCCCGCAATCAGTTCCCTGAGGCTGCTGCGGGCGAATCCCCACCACACGACCAACAGAATGATAGACGGGATTTTTCGTACAATGTGTAGGAGACGAGACCCCTGGGCTTTCAGAGAAAAACGGCGTTTCCTTGCAGCAAGGCCCCCGATCAGTTGACCCGCGAACACCGACGATAACAGGAACAGGCATACCACGAAGATCCGAACCGCTGCCGCCGCCGTAAGCAGAGCCCGGCTCATCTTCAACGCTCCGAGTCCACGCCAGTGAGCCCAGTCGGCCAGGATTTGAGCGATGAGAGCAAAACTGCGCTCGCTATTTGTCAGCATCACTATACCGTCCCCGGTTTCCGGCGCGAAGGCGTAGTATGAAATCCAGCCGGCATTCTGTCCTCCGTGACTCACAATAAGAGGCCCATCGGAGGGAAACTCGAGGGCATGTCCCAAGCCATAGGCATCGGTTGAAAAACTCCACATCAAACCGCTTGTCTCGACGGCGGGATTCAAAACAACGTGTTCCGGTGATCTGCCATTGTAGCCGGCCATCTCCACCGCGGCCAAGCGCGCCAGATCGATAGCCGTTGTGTACAATCCGCCGCACGCCTGGGCTATATAACAGGAATCAGAGGCCGGTTCACCGTTATACAGATATCCGGTGGCCAGCCTGGAGCTGTGAACAGCGTGCCTGGAAAAAACCGAGCTCTCCATTCCCAGGGGCTTCAGAATCTCGCTCTCCATATAATCGGCGAACGCGCGACCCGTAACCTCTTCGATCAGCAGCTGCAGGACCAAGTATCCGTAGTTGGAGTACAGGAAGGTGGAGCCGGGCTTGTCGATCAACTGAACGCCAGCCCCTTCTTGTCCATATCCCGCCAGCAGCGCTTCAATCGTCGGCGCCTGCCCTCCTGGGGAAAAGCGGGGCAGGATCCCTGCCGCCATTCCACTGCTGTGACTGAGAAGCCGGCGTGCTGTGACAGCGGCTGTATTGAACTCCGAGCGGGGTAGATGCCAGCGCGTTAAATAGCGATCGAATGGGGCGTCTAGGTCGATTTTCCCAACTTCCGCCAGGCGCATCACGCCCCAAGCCGTTACAGGTTTGGAAATCGAGCCTACCTCAAAAACTGTCTCCGGCCTCACCGGCTGTGCCCGGGCTCTGTCAGCGTACCCGTAGCTTCTATACCAGCGGAGCTCATTCTCTTGTATCAGCGCAATACTCGACCCCGAAATATCGTATTTCGCCATCAGGACGGGCATCCGTTGATCGAGATACGACGCAAAGTCAGCCAGCGGGGCCTGCGGCTCGACCGTCGCGCGGGCCCAACCGCCGAGCCGACAGAAGGTGAAGATGGGGATCACGATCAGAAAGCAGGAATATCGCAGGAAGCGTCTCGATGGCACGACTGGCACTTGTCTCTCCTGAGCGCGACAACACGGGTCCCCTCGACGGTGCTCAATCATCTCTTTCTCGAACGTACCCCTCAATGCTGAGCCAAAAAGGGCCGCTGGTGATCCGGCCCCCGTCAAGCCGGGAGCGCTGCAGAAGCTCCTCTGCCTCGACGGGTGTGTAGGCGGCGTTGCGGCTGCCCAGCGGCTCGTTGTTCTCTCGCAAGATTGAGGGAACAATCACCCTCGTAACCACATAGAGCAGAAACGAAACAGGCAATGCCATGTCCCGGCGCAAATCGAAAATCATGAAACCTCCTCCGGGCCGCACTACCCGACGGATTTCGTTCAGGACAGAGGTAGGATCGCTCCAATGGTGCAGGGATAGAGAACTGACGATTAGATCGACGGATTGATCAGCGAAGGGGAGTTTGCTCGCATTTCCATAGCAAAAGGTAACCTGTTCACTGAGTCTCCGCTGCTCCGATGTCTGCCTGGCCGTGATCAGCATCTCGTCGGACAGATCAACGCCCGTGATCGTCAAATTCGGCGCCCTTCGTGCCAGCTCCAATACCAGATACCCCGGTCCACAGCCGATGTCCACGGCTCTGCCCTGGGACACCAAGGCCAGAGCTCGGCGGGCGGCGAAACGCCGCAGAAACATCATTGGCGGCAGCTTCGAAATCCGATCGTACGCCTCAGCCATGGCGGCCTCATCGAGGCTTTCCCGGGAGGGTATCCTTTCTGCAGGAGGTTTGATTGAAGCTTGCATGAATCTATGTTACTTACCGCCGTTCAATAGGTAGCGGCAAAACATGTCAGCCAATTCCTTTACCAGCTGCCGCTCCTCGACCTCTACCCGGTGGAGGGTAAGCCTTTGAATGACGGCTTCCAGAGTGGCGTGCAGCAGCACAGCTGCCGTCTTTATGTCCCGCACGCGCAGATGCTCGGATGCCGTTTGCAGAGAGGCCTCGATCCGGCGGACTGACTCCTGTTGCCAGCTCTCGATCAGCCTCTGGAGCTGCGGATCGTTTTGCATAACGACGAACAGCTGACGATGAAGCTCCGGCAGGTCGTGGGCTCTTACCACTCGCCGGACATATTTGTAGATAAGATCTGAGGCGTTCTCTCGGGTCAGGCTCTGCAGCGGAAGATCCGGAATGTCGGCAAAGATCCTATCCGTGTAGCGATTTAAAACGGAGATAAACAGATCTTTCTTGTCTTTGAAGTATGCGTAAAAGCTGCCGATCGCCACTCCCGCTTCGACGGCGATCTCTTTCGAGTTGGTGCCGTGCAAGCCCTTAAGACAGAACAACCTCTGCCCGGCATCGAGGATTCGATCCTTGGTGCTCCGGCTGCGCTGCTGTTGCGGGATCCGCACTCGCTGGTTTTCCTCATTCATCACTGTACTCCCGGATCAGTGTATCCATCCAAGCATATCCTGGTCAATCAAAAATTATGAACTTTTTTTCATATTTTACTTGACAAACCTGAACTATGATTCATATATTAAACACGAATTAAAGTTCATGTTTTAGGAGAGAACGATGAAAAAACTTATCGACGCCTATCTACTGGCCAAGCCAAGCACCCGCGGGTGGTTGGAGTGGGGCATTCTCTTAGCCTCCGGGATTGCGGGACTGATCCTCGGCAGGCTGAGGCTGCCCCTGTCGCCCTACCTCAACATTGCAGGTGGGCTCCTGATTTTGGGAGGATTCGCCTTTCACGTCTGGGTGGGCCGCAGCCACAGGGAGGCGCACAAACATTCTACGGAAATCAGCCGAATCGTGGATCGGGGGATGTACGCAAAGATCCGCCACCCCCTCTACCTGAGCGTGATCGCCATCGACCTGGGAATCGCCCTAGCCTTCGGCGTTGTGTGGACGCTCGCCTTGGCCCTTGTTTTTTCTGCTCTCGCCGCGCTCACCTGTGTTTGGGAGGAGCGCTTCCTGCTCGGAAACTTTCCCGAGCAGTACGGTGACTATCAGGCACGGGTACGCTGGCGGCTGATCCCGGGATTATTCTGATTTGTGTTGATTAAACCGTGATCTGTCTGGTTCGACAGGCCGGCGGCATCAGCTGCCAGCTCTGGCAGTAAAAAAGCTTTTGGCGGTGACCACGGAGATCACGACCAGCGCCCCGGCTGTGGCAAAGGAACCCGGGGGTTCTCCAACGACCAGGTAGACAAGAAGAGGATTGAGGATCGGTTCGATTCCCTTTACAAAAACGGCTTCCATCGAGGTGACGGATTTGACGGCCGCCGCGCAGATCACGAAGGGAACGCCGAGCTGCAACACACCGAGCAGGGAGAGACCGATCCAGCCGTCGAGACCGGGTATGGAATTGAAGGCGAACGGCAGGCCGACAAACACCGTCAGGATATTCCCCAGCACGATCGTTTCCAAGGTGGATTCGTATCTCTGCTTTCTGAGGAGCACGAGGAGGAAGGCGGAGCTCAAGCCCGTGCAGGCGTAGGCAACGGCTCCTCCCAATTGGGGCAGGGTAGCTCGAAATCTGGGTTTCCCCAAGAAAAGCAGAAGCACGGGCAGGGCGATAAGGCTGCGGGCCGCTGCGATGGCGAGAGGATTCCAGTCTACCCATTTTATGAGAAGCCCGCCTGTTGAAAAAAGTACGGTGGAAATGAAAACGCCGAACAGGCCTCTGTGCTTCGAAGACCGGATCATCGGAATGGCAGATAGTCGTCTCTGTTCAATCTTCCGCTGCCCGATCGAGCAGAGCCTCTACTTCTGAGGCATCGGGCTGAGCGCGCAGAGGCCCTACGCCCCGGCATGTCAGGGCTGCCACGGCGTTGGCCTTGCGGCCCATGGATTCCAGGTCGAGGCCTTCGAGCACTCCGGCGATCAGGCCTGCATCGAAGGCATCTCCGGCGCCGACAGTATCAGCAACCTCGACCCCGAAGGGGGCTATCTCCAACCGTTTGTCGTTCTGAATCAGGAGGCAGCCTTTAGCTCCTCGCTTGAGCGCCACCAGAGCCGGAACCCGGGTCAGAGTGCTCAGAAATGGTTGGGGATCGGGTTCCCAGCCCAGCAGCTCGAGCTCGTCCTCTGTCACCTGCAGGATATCCACGTAGTGCTCGATGGTATGCCGAATCACGGCGCGGGCAATGTCCCGATGCCATAGAGGGGGACGAAAGTTGACGTCGTAGGAGACAGAGATGCCGTTTTCCCTGGCGAACTGCATCAGTTTGAAGGAAACCTCGAGGGCGTTGCGGCTGATGCCCTGGCTGATGCCGCTCAGGTGTAAAATCCTAACCCTGCGTACCAGCTGCCAATCGATACGGTCGGCGTCTACGAAACAGGCGGCCGAGTTTTTTCTGTAGTACGTGAAGTTGTGCTTCTTGCCTTCGAAGGAGATGAAGTACAATCCTGTCGGATTTTCCTCATCCCGCTGCAGCAGGGACAGGTCGACCCCGCCCTGCTCCCAGATCTTGACGAAGCTCAACCCGAAGTCCTCCGAGCCGATACGGGTCAGATAGGCGGTCCGGTGGCCCAGCTTGCTCAGTGCCAGCGAGAAGTTGGAGGTATCACCACCCCAGGTTTTCGTCAGCGGCTGATCTTCTGCGATCGAATGACCCTCAGGCGGATAGATGCCGATAAGAGGTTCGCCGTAGGAGACGACCTCCACGCCTTTCATCGAGGCGCCTGCCCTCTACCGCCCGAGCCAGCCGCCGTCCACGGCGATGGTAAAACCGTTGACGTAGCTCGAGGCATCGGAGGCCAGGAAAACTGCCAAACCCTGAAGATCTTCCGGCTGCCCCCAACGAGCCGCCGGGATACGCGCCATCAGACTCTTGCTGCGCACCGGGTCCTTGAGCAGAGGCATGGCGGCGTCCGTCTCCATGTATCCCGGAGCGATGGCGTTGATATTGATATTGTCCTTGGCCCACTCGTTGGCCAGCAGCTTGGTGATGCCGCTGAGGCCGCTCTTGCTCGCCGTATAAGGAGGAATGAGAATACCTCCTTGAAAGGAGAGCAGCGAGGCGATGTTGATGATCTTGCCGCCGCTTCCCTGCTTCATGAACTGTCTGGCCGCTGCCTGGCAGAGAAAGAACACGCTCTTCAGGTTAACGTTCATCACATCGTCCCAATCTTTCTCCGTGTACTCGACGGATGGGGCCCGACGAATGATGCCGGCGTCGTTGACAAGAATGTCGAGCCGGCCGAAGTGCGAAACTGTCTTCTCAATGATTTGCGCTACCGGTTCGATGGTTATCAGGTCGGCTTGGATGCCGAGAAACTTGCGGCCCAGCTTTTGAACACGGGCCTGCGTCTGTTCCGGTGTGCGCCTGTTATAGACACCTGCGATATCGGCACCGGCTTCCGCCAAACCGACGGCGATTCCCTGACCCAGGCCGGTTGCCGAACCGGTCACGACGGCTACTTTGCCGTCCAACTTGAACTGATCGAGAATCATGGTCTCCCCCTATTTCAATTGCTCCATCGGTACACCGTCCATATCGGTGAAGGTCTGGTTCTCGCCGACCATGCCCCAGATGAAGGTGTAGTTGGTCG
>CAYMGP010000106.1:0-9351 GCA_964390045.1 uncultured Spirochaetaceae bacterium
CCTTTTTCTGGAGCAAGCAGTATGGAAGCTCGCTGCGCTACGTCGGATATGCGCCCGGATTCGATGAGGTCGCAATTCGGGGCGATGTGGATGGCGATGCCTTCGTGGCCGGCTATTATAAAGCCGGAGTGCTCAAGGCGGCTGCCGGTGTGGGCACGGCACGGGATATAATTCGTCTGGGGCAGCTGCTCGAGGCTGGGAAAAGCGTAGAGCCGGAGGATCTGAGAAATTCCGAGTTCGCTCTGTATTGATGCCCGTCCCTACAAGAGAAGCGCGAAAACCTAACTTGATTTTGTGAGGAAAAGAGTGAAGGCACTTGTAAAAAAGAAAGCAAAAGAGGGACTCTGGCTCGAGGAGGTTCCCGAGCCGGAGGTCGGCCTTACCGACGTTTTGATAAAGATACACAAGAGCGCGATCTGTGGAACCGATGTTCACATATACAACTGGGACGAATGGGCTCAGAAGCACATCCCCGTTCCAATGGTCACCGGCCATGAGTTCGCAGGTACCGTTGCCAGGGTGGGTGAGCTGGTCAAAGACTTCTCGCCCGGAGACATCGTCAGCGGAGAGGGACATCTGGTCTGCGGTCACTGCAGGAACTGTCTCGCCGGCCGCCGGCATCTGTGCGCCAGCACCAGCGGTGTGGGGATCAACAGGCCGGGGTGCTTCGCCGAGTATCTCAGCATACCGCAAACAAACGTCTGGCACGCCGATCCCCGCATTTCTCTCGAAGTGCTTTCCTGTTTCGATCCCCTCGGCAACGCCACCCATTCGGCTCTGTCCTTCGACGTGCTCGGAGAAGACGTGCTGATCACCGGTGGCGGTCCCATCGGGATCATGGCCACCGCCATAGTGAGACACGCAGGTGCCCGCTTTGTAACGGTTAGCGATCTCAATCCCTACCGGCTCGAGCTTGCCGCGCGTATGGGAGCGACCAAGACCGTCCAAGTTCCCGAGCAGACCATCGCCGAGACCCAACAGGAACTGGGCATGAAGGAGGGCTACGATATCGGCCTGGAGATGTCAGGATCCGCGGATGCCTTCAACGAGATGCTTCAGAACATGGCGCACGGCGGCAAGATCGCCCTGCTCGGCATACTTCCTCCCCATACAGGGGTGGATTGGGACCTGGTGGTATTCAACGGACTGACAATCAAGGGCATCTACGGCCGGGAGATGTACGAAACCTGGTACAAGATGACCATGATGATCCAGACGGGTCTCGACATCACCCCGGTCATCACCCACCGTTTCCACTACAGCGAGTACGAAAAGGGCTTCGAGGTAATGCGTTCAGGCATGTCGGGCAAGGTGATCCTGGACTGGAGTGAATGAAGTCGGTACGACGCTATCATGGGGGTGATGATCATCGGGCTGGTCGCCAGCCGGCTGGTCTCGAAGTATTTCGGAAGCTCGCTGTATACCTGGACAGGCATCATCGGCGTGGTGCTGGGCGGCATCAGCCTGGGTAACTATTTAGGCGGCCGCCTCGCCGACCGTTTCGCTGCCCGCAAGATCATTGCGATTCTGCTTCTCAGCGCCTCGCTGCTCTGTTTTCTCATTCTCCTGCTCGACGTGGTTCTCTACAGGATCATGGACAGAGCCGCTTTTGCCTCGGTCAACTCCGGCATGTTGATTCGTTCCCTCGTTTTCATCACCTTTCTATTCTTGCTGCCCTCCACAGCCTTGGGAACGATTTCGCCTGTTATATGGCCAAGGTAGCGCTGCAGTCGAGCGATCGTGTGGGAAACACAGTCGGTAGCATCTACGCCGTGTCGGCGATCGGCAGCATCGTGGGCACGTTCCTGTCGGGCAGGCAGATTCGAACGATTCCTGGTTGTATCCGGAACATGAGGGCAGCTCCCTTCTCTACAGAAGCGATTCGCGCTACTCGCATATAGAAGTGCGGGAGCTGGAACGTGCAGGCAGGAGCGAGCGAATCCTGATCCAGGATGCCCTGATCCACAACCGCTACGATCCTTCCGCTCCCGATGACCTGCTCTACGAATATGAGCAGATCTTCGCCGCGCTCACACGCAGGATCGTTGAAGGGCTGCCAGCCAGCTGCAAACCGCGCACCCTGACTCTCGGCGGCTTCCTCAATGCCTATCTGAATACACTGAGAAGCGTGTTCGAAAACGTGCAGGTATACACGGATTCCGGGTTCTCGTCCCGCAGGCGGGCGACCTTCGTGATCTTGGCCGGCTGTGCCGAGATTCACGGCCGGGAACCGTACCTCTACGACGAGGCGGGAAATGTTGTAGGACGGCATCTCGAAGACGAGCTGCTTGTCGATCTGAGAGAGAAAAACGGGGATACGCAGCTGACCGACGATTACGCTCCCGTGGAGAACCTGATCGCGCCTGTTTTCCTTCGCGCCGTAGATTGAAAATATAGGCAGGCTCCCCTAAACTGGATCCGTATGAACAAGATAGCTATCGTGCGCGATCCTCTGTACTTGAAGCATTCCAATGGTCCGCTGCACCCCGAAGCCCCGCAGCGGCTCACGGCGATTGACGAAATGCTTTCAAATTTTCCTTTAAAAGACAGAATCGAGGATATCCCCGCCAGGGATGCGACCCTGGAAGAGCTGGCCTGGATCCACGAGGAGAGCTATATCCGGCGTATCGAAAGAACGAGCGAAAACAGGTTCACGGTTCTCGATCCCGATACCTCGGCTTCGGCTGACTCCTACGCGGCGGCTCTGCGGGCGGCGGGCGGCGTGTTGGAAGCTGTTGAAGCTGTTTTCAGCGGATGCTGCCGGAGTGCTTTTGCATTGGTGCGCCCACCCGGCCACCATGCCGAAGCGGGCAGGGCGATGGGTTTCTGTCTGTTCAACAACGCAGCGATCGCCGCCATGTACGCCCTGCGGCGGCACGAGTGCAAACGCGTGTTGATCGTGGATTGGGACGTCCATCACGGCAACGGCAGTATGCACTCTTTCTACAACAGCCCCGAGGTCCTTTATTTTTCCGTCCATCAATACCCGCACTATCCGGGTACCGGTAGAGTTGAGGAGATCGGAGGCGGAGAGGGACGGGGTTATACCGTGAATATCCCGTTGAGTGCCGGTCAGGGAGATGAGGCCTACCTGTTTGTGTTCGAGGAGATCCTGGCGCCGCTCGCTCGGGGGTACAACCCGCAGCTGATCCTGGTTTCCGCCGGTTTCGACGCCCATCGTGACGATCCTCTCGCAGGAATGACGACAACCAGTAAGGGCTACGGCTTGCTTGCCGCAATACTCCACGATCTGGCTGCGGAATGCTGCGGGGGCAGGATAGTCTTCACTCTGGAGGGTGGCTACAATCTGAAGGCCTTGGCAGACAGTACGGCCTCTGTGCTGGGTGTCCTTGCCGGCGAAGCGGCGGAGTCCAGCAGCGGCCTGCCCGAGCCGGCAGGAGAGGTGCGGCGGGTTGTTCAACAGTCGCGGCGGGTGCTTTCCCCGTTTCTGGAATTCCTGTAGCCTGCAGCAAATACGTGAAAGGGAGGCAGCGTGTCTACGAAGATGAAGATCTGCATGATCCACGGATATCTGCTCAGCGGTACGGGGAGCAACATCTTCGTCAGTAATCTGGTGCGCAGCTTCTGCCGGCAGGGCCATGAAGTGCACCTGTTCTGTCAGGAGCGAAACGCCGAGCCGATTGATTTTGTATCCCAGTACGCCGTATTCGAGAGCGGGAACAGCAGCTACAAAACCGTGTTCAGGCGGGATACAGCCTTTGCCGGGAAATGCTGCCTGTACAATCCCCATATCAAAGGCTTGCTGCCCGTCTACGTGTACGATGAATACGAAGGCTTTTCAGTTAAGACTTTTCCCAAGATGAGGGTACGGGAGATCGAGGACCATATCCGACAAAATGTTCGGGCCGTGGAAACGATCTATAGGGAAGCCAAGTTCGATCTTATCCAGACCAATCACGTAATCATCTCTCCCTATATCGCCAGGTCGGTATGGAAGAGGTATGAGGTTCCCTACTACATCACCCGCCATGGAAGCGCTTTGAACTTCAGCGTGAAGAACGATCTCCGCCTCAGACCGTATGCTGCGGCGGCGCTGCTCGGCGCAAAGAAGATTTTCGCCGTGAGCAACCACAACCGTCTCGAAGCCGTTACCTTTTTTAAAAGGATCGCAGCCAGGATCGAGGAAAAGTTTGCCGTGGTCCCTGCCGGTGTGGATACGGATCTTTTTCGTATATTGGACAACTCGAAACAGAAATCGATAGCAGCGCTGCAGACGATGCTGGAACAGAAAATCCGGCTTCTGCCCAATGGGAAAACCCCTGCTCAAAAGCAGAGCTTCCTTTCCGATCTCGACGAAACCTCCTCGGCGGAAGAGGTCGACGCCCTGGTGGTAAAGCACAATGCGGAGTATTCCCAGGGGCACCCGGACCGGGACATCGTGCAGATCCTATCCGGAATCGATTGGAAACAAAGCTGGATCCTTCTTTTCGTAGGGAAGTACCTGTGGACCAAGGGCATCCAGATGGTGATCAGCGCCCTGCCCATGGTGCTGGAAAGAATTCCAGATCTGCATCTTCTGCTTGTCGGATTCGGCAGCTATCGCGAGGAGCTCGAGGCTCTGGTCTACTCCCTCGCTTCCGGCCGTCGCGAGCTGCTTCGCTATCTGATAGAGAGGAGTATTGCCGAGATGAGACCCGGCGACGACCCCTGCATCGAAGAGCCCTTCAAGTTCCTCGACGCTCTTGCACGGAGAAAAGAGGTCAAGAGCTACTTCGAGGCTGCGGCGAAACACAACATCTCAAAACATGTTCATTTTCTCGGTGCGCTCAGTCACGTGGAGCTGGGATATCTGCTTCCCTGCGCCGATGGGTTCGTGGCCGCATCCGTGTGCCCCGAGGCCTTCGGGATGGTCTCCATCGAAGCGCTGGCCTGCGGTGTGCTGCCGATCATCTCCAACCAGACAGGGTTCAAAGAGATCGTGGATCTTATCTCGAAAAATGTATCGGCTGTCAATGACAATCCCCGGGTCAATATCAACGAGGAAATGATCTTCAGCATCGCGGCGAACATCGTTCACAACATAGAAGGCGGAAATTTACGCAATGAAGAGCTGAAGCGGAAGTTCAGGCAACTGACCCTCGATCATTTCGGCTGGGACAGCGTGGCCGAGCGCTATATTTCACAGTACCGTCACGGTCTTTCCGAGGGTCAGTCTTGAAGGTGCTGTTCACAAATACGGGACCCTGGGGTACGGGCAGCGCAACCGTCGTCGACGGTGTGATGAAGGAGCTCGTGCGCAGGGGCCATCATGCCCGGGTCATCTTTCCCGACAGCGGTTTTGCATCTCCGGATTTCAGCAAGTACTACGAACACCCCGACACCTTCGGGATCCTGAGATTTCCCGTAACCTATCAGGGGCAGCATCTATACACCTTTCCGCTCATCATTACCGATCCGCACCCGCGCAACTATCGTCACGCCTGGACGTTCAAGGATCTTAGCGAAGCTCAGCTCGAAGCCTATATGAGCTATTTTTCAGATTTAGCAGACAGGATCGTCGAGGAGTTCCGGCCGGACATCATCGAATGCCAGCACATCTGGATCATGGACTATGTTATAGAAAGCAAGGGGCATTCCTATATCTCTGTTGCTCATCACAGCGACCAGCTCGGCTTCCGCTACGACGAAAGGATGCGTGCCTACGCCCGCCGGGCTGCGGCGAACGCTTCACACATCTTTGCCATCTCGGACAGCGTCAGAGAAGAAGTTCTCGAGCTCTATCCCGTTGAAAGCGAGCGGGTAGAGGTGTTGCCGAACGGATACGACCACGACGTTTTCCATCCCCGGGAGGTGGATCGAGAAGCCCTGCTGCAGCGATTCGGGCTCGAGCGTTACCTTGAAATCCCTTTAGTCACTTTTGCAGGCAAGATCTCGCGTACCAAGGGCTTCGATTGCCTGCTGATGGCCAACAAGATCATTCAGAAACAAAGAGAAGTGGCCGTGGTCGTTTTCGGAGCCGGGGATCCGGAGGATGTTTTGGAACCGGACTGCAAAGACAGCTATGAGTGGAAGAACGTGATCATGATGGGACATCAAACCCCTGATGTGCTTGCAGGCTTTCACAATCTGGCGAGGTTGAGCGTTTTGCCCTCACGCTCGGAGGGATTCGGGATAGCGGCACTCGAAGCCATGGGCTGCAGAGTACCCGTAGTGGCCACCCGCACCGGAGGTCTCAGCGATCTTATCGTCGGCGGGCTGGCGCCGATCGGGGACTACAGACAGATAGCAGAGAAGATACTTGAAATTCTCGAGCTGTCCGAGCCGGAGTACAGCCGTCTCTGTGACAGGGCTCACGAGAGGGCACGGAAATACTCGTGGAAATCGATCGTCGACAAACGGCTGAAGCTATACGGCCGGATGCTGAGCCGATCACAGGATGTGTTCTGACTGCTTGGCCTACGGGCGCATATTTGCGATTATCTCTGAGGCGAACTCCGAGCATTTGAGGAGGGTGGCCCCCTGCATCAGACGGGCGAAGTCGTAGGTGACCGTCTTGTTCGCGATCGTTCGCTCCAGCCCTCCTACGATCAGATCGGCAGCCTCTCTCCAGCCAATGTAGCGGAGCATCATTTCGCCGGAGAGGATCAACGAGCCGGGATTTACCTTGTCCAGACCGGCGTATTTCGGCGCGGTTCCATGGGTGGCTTCAAACAAAGCGTGGCCGCTTGAATAGTTGATGTTTGCCCCGGGAGCGATCCCGATCCCGCCTACCTGGGCTGCGAGAGCATCGGAAGCGTAGTCGCCGTTGAGGTTGGTGGTGGCGATCACATCGAACTCGGTGGGCCGGGTGAGCACCTGCTGCAGAAAGATGTCGGTGATCGCGTCCTTTATCAGCACCTTGCCTTCCGGAATCTCTCCGTCTGCTTCATCCCAGGTTACACACTGCTCGGGGTACTCCTCTTTTGCGATCTCGTATCCCCACTTCAGGAAGGCTCCTTCCGTGTATTTTTGGATGTTCCCCTTGTGTACCAGCGTAACACTCTTGCGATCGTTCTCCAGGGCGTAGTTGATCGCCGCCCGAATCAATCGCTTGGAGCCTGTGGTGCTGATCGGTTTCAGCCCCACCCCGGAATCGGAGCGAATTTCCCAGCCGAACTGGTCTCTGCAGAAGGAGATCAGTCTGTTCGCCTCTTCGGAGCCCTGCTCCAGTTCGAGCCCCGCGTACACATCTTCCGTGTTTTCCCGAAAGATGATCATGTCGACTCGCTCCGGATGAACCACGGGACTGGGTACTCCCTCGAACCAGCGAACGGGGCGGACACAGGCGTACAGATCTAGGATGCGGCGCAGCGCCACGTTGAGGCTGCGGATTCCGCCGCCGACGGGCGTTGTCAGGGGACCCTTGATGCCGACGAGGTGCTCCCTGAAAGCTGTCACGGTTTCCTCCGGAAGCCAGGAACCCGTTGCCTTGTGAGCCTTTTCTCCTGCAAGGATTTCCTTCCAGACGATTCTGCGGGCACTACCGTAGCTTGCTTCAACAGCGGCGTCAAACACCCGCGCCGAAGCGGCCCAGATGTCGGGACCGATGCCGTCGCCCTCGATGAAGGGGAGAATCGGCTTCTCCGGAACCCGAAGAACTCCCCTGTCCATTGTTATCTTTTTTCCTTCTGCCATGGTGCTCGTTTTCCTCCGCTGGAAGTGAAGTGTAGCGAATCGGCAGCTGTTGGACAAGCTTACCGGGTCGCGGAAGTCTCTCGCCTGTCCTTGACACGCCATGCAGGTAATGTACTATGGTATCCATCTCCTCTCCGGGAGGGAAATGCTATCACAATTTACATGGAGGGAATTATGAAAGCGCTGAAAACGGCACTTGTGGTCTTCGTGGTATTCCTGCTGGCCTACAACGTTTTTGCAGGTGGGCAGCAAGAAATGGAAGGGGTAGAGGAAGCGAAGACGATCAAAGCCGGGTTCATCTATGTCGGGCCGGTGGGTGACTACGGCTGGTCCCATGCACACGACGTGGGTCGGAAGTACGTGGAGGGAAAACTCCCCTGGCTGGAAACTGTGTACGTGGAGGCTGTTCCCGAAGGAGACGCCGCCCGGATCATCGACCGCCTGGTTGTGGAGGAGAAGTGCGATGTGGTGTTCACTACCAGCTTCGGCTACATGGACGATACAGTGGCCGCCGGAGCCAAGTATCTCGACTCGCTTTTCATGCACTGCTCAGGCTTCAAGAATGCCGAAAACGTGGGCACCTATTTCGCCGAGCTGTACCAGATGTATTACCTCAACGGGTTGATGGCTGGAGCGCTCACGCAGAGCAACAAGGTAGGCTATGTCGGCGCCTTTCCCATTCCGGAGGTGGTGCGCCATATCAATGCCTACGCCTTGGGCGTCAAGGACGCCAATCCCGAGGCGAGAGTTCACGTGCGCTGGATCTTCTCCTGGTACGATCCTGCAAAGGCCAGAGAAGCGGCCGAGGCCCTGGTGGCCGACGGCTGCGATGCCCTCGCCTTCACAGAGGACTCTCCCAGCGTAATCGAGGTCGGACAGGAGCACATGGAGAAGGGTGAAAAGGTCTACACCTTCAGCCACTACAGCCCGATGGAGGCCTTCGGACCGGATTCCGCCGTCTCGGGACAGTTGGTTGACTGGGGCGTGATGTACGAGAGGATTCTCAACGACATCTACAATGGCACCTGGAGCAAAGAAGATCTCTGGTGGCTGGCTAAAGAAAAAGGAGCGCTGTTGGGCGGCAGCCTGGATCATTCTATCAATCCCAAGTTCGTGGAGCCCCTCAAAGCGGTATCGGTGAGCACCCGGGATCTGGGTACGATGAACGTATACGATCTGATTATGAAGCGCTACGAGCAGATGAAGCAGGGCACCGATGTTTTCGATCCCTTCGTCGGACCAATTGCCGACAACAAGGGCGAGGTTCGGATCGCCGACGGCGCGAAGGCCTCCAAGGGAGAGCTGCTCAGCATCGACTATTACGTTGAAAATGTAGTGGGAGACGTGCCCAAGTAGATCGCTCCAAATAATCCGCAGTTACTGCGAACCGCAGTGTGCAGAGCATAAGGAGCCTGGCCCCCCCGGGCCAGGCTCCTCTATCCCCATAAGAGAATATGGAACCGATTTTCATCATTGCACCCCTGTTTTTTTCAATCGCCTTTGTTTTTTCGATGCTTGGGATGGGCGGATCCCAATTATACATTCCTGTTCTGTTCTGGCTGGGAATGGATTTCAAAACACAAGCGATACCTCTGGGAATGCTTCTAAACGTAGTGAACTCCTCCTCTGCCGCCTTCACCTACAGTCGTCACAAGCTCATCCAATGGAAGATTGCACTGCCCTTCGGGATCTCTATGGTTGCCCTTGCACCTCTTG
>CAYMGP010000107.1:0-585 GCA_964390045.1 uncultured Spirochaetaceae bacterium
ATAAATTAAAAAGCCACCTCCCGGATTCGAACCGGGGACCCCGAGATTACAAGTCACGTGCTCTGCCAGCTGAGCTAAGGTGGCACTAATTTTATACACAATATAGACTTGCCGACACTTTTTGCGCCGACCTACCTATACTTCCCGTTTAATTTATTAATTCCGTGTGGTTTTGTCTACAGCGGTGCATACTTAGTGATCGGCAGGGAAGGGTTAACCCACTCGAGAAAACAACCTACATCTACCATTGGGAAACTGGAAAATTATCCGTTCAGGTTCTAATTTTCTAGTTTTCCTCTGGTAACGAGATCCGATTCAGCATATCGCAATCTTCGCTTCGCAACTGAAAGGAAGATTGCAATGTCCTCAACCACGCGCCCTTCGACGCGACCTATGGCAGGGTCAACACTTCTGTGCGATTGGCGAACACGGCGACGGTGTGCTCGAATTGGGCAACCGGTGACCGATCCAGGCTGCGCAGGCTCCAGCCGTCGGCCTCCTTCCGGACCTGCACTCCCCCCAGCCCGAGGACAGGCTCGAGGGTAAAGACCATCCCCGCCACGATCGGCAGACCCTGGCCTCTCG
>CAYMGP010000107.1:595-9152 GCA_964390045.1 uncultured Spirochaetaceae bacterium
GATTCTGCGTCCAACCGGGTCCGGGAATCAGTCTGGCGAGCCCTAATCCTCGTACTAGCGGAAGACTTGGAAAGATTCAGTCAAATCCTCCATCTGCGACTGTCAGCACCTCGGTTCGGCCGGCAAAGACCGCCACGGTATGCTCAAATTGGGCTACGACCGAGCCGTCGGCGCTGTGCAGGCTCCAGCCGTCTTTGCCCTTGACTACCTTTTCAGAACCCGGGCTCAGGGCCGGCTCCACGGTGAATACCATGCCGGGGACGATCGGCAAACCCACACCCTCGGTTCCCGTATGCGGTACAGCGGGTTCTTCGTGGAGCTTCCTGCCGATTCCGTGCCCGTGGAACTCTGAAAGCACGACGAATCCGTTTTCCTCGGATACGGCCTGAACTGCCGCTCCCACGTCTCCTATACGAACCCCGGCTCGCACCGCCCGCACAGCGGCGATCAGAGCCTGTCCGGCCGCTTCAACCAACCGAGCCCTCAGCGGTGAGACCTCGCCTACCGCGAAAGTCGCGGCTGCATCGCCATGCCAGCCATTGTGGAGCACGGCGACATCGATGGTGATGATATCACCCCGACGAAGCGTGAGCCCGGTGGGCACCCCATGGGCTGCCACCTCGTTCACCGAAGTGCAGATCGAGCCGGGAAATCCGGGAGCAACGCCGGACTCAGCTCCGTAGTGGCGCATCAGTCCGGCGGCGATGCGATCCAATGCGCGGGTGGAGACTCCTTCCTGCACATGGGAGCCTGTGGATCTCAGCACAGCCGCAGCGATCCGGCAGCTCTTGTGAATGTGCGCGACCTCGTCAGAGGTTTTCAGGGGGATATCGGGAATCACAAATTGCTCGCTCTGTAGAGGGGAAGGTAGCGCTCCCCCAACACCTTTTCCCAGGTGTAGTGCTCATACACCGTAAAAAAGGCCTGCCGCTGCATTCGTCGCAGCTGCTTCCGCCTGCTGTGATAATCCGAGAGGCTCTGCTCGATCGCCGAGACAAGAGCTGCGACAGTATGGTCCCGGTAACTGTAGCCGCTGTATCCGTGCCTGACCTTGGTCAGCCCGCCCACCGCATGCACGATAGGCAGGTTGGCCATCATCTGAGCATATAGATCCGTCAGCCCGCAGGGCTCATACCGAGAGGGCACGAGAAAAAAATCTCCGCAGGCGTATAGGTACCTGGCAGCCAGGCTGTTGAAGCCATTGAGCAGGCACAGCCTGCCAGCGGTCTGAGGACCAGCGGTTAGGCAAAGTAGCTGTTCTTCCACAGCCCTCTCCCCCTGACCGAGGATGAGAAACTGCAGATCTGTCTTTGTTTCCAGAAGATGTGAGATCGCACCTGCAAGCACGTCCACGCCCTTCTGTCCCGTCAGACGGCCGATGAACGTATAGAGGGGCGCCTCGTACGATCTATCAAGGAATCCGTGGATTTCGAGGCCCGCCAGGACAGGATCTTGTTCGCCTTGATCTGAAGCCCCGGAGTGTCGCTCTGCCCGGACAGCGGCGATCTTCTCCACCAGCGTCTCGCGAAGCCTATCTTTGCCCTCCAACTCCCCCTGCGGAGGATCGAAACGGAAAGGAAGCCCTGTCTGTTCCGGGAAACGGGGATCGTAGGTTTCGGGGGCGATTCCATTGGTAATCCCCAACAGATCGACACCTGCTCTCCGATAGGCAGCACCCAGTCCACCGGTCAAATCGTCCAACTTCTCCGAGGCGACTTCTTGGGCATACCCTTCGGAGACCGTATTCACTACAGCGTACAGCGCGCCAAGGAGCAGAGGGTCCACCGCATCGTCGAGGATTCCCCTCTTCAAGATTTCCACAGGCAAACCGGTCAGCTGGCAAGCGTATTCGAGGTCGTGAATCTCCTGGTGGTACCCGCTGCCCGCGTTGTGGATCGTAATCAGGGCGCGGGAGGAAGCCAGGGCGTTCCTATAGCGGCCATGATTCCGCATGATGGCGGGAAGGAAGCCTGCGTGCCCATCGTGGCAATGAAATACGTCGGGAGGACCCAGAGCCAGGGCCAGCTCCAGGGCGCCGCGCTGCAGAATCAGATTGATATGGTGGGCGTCCCAATGCCCCGATCCCTTTTTTTTCCTCGGATCTTCACGTTCGTCCTCGCCCGTATAGGTATAGATGGCCCGCTTGTTTCTGGTACGCTCGTTGTCGACAAGGTAGACGGGAACGCCGTTTCTCAGGCAGCGGTAGACTTGCACGGTTTCCACAGCCGGTTCGGAGGCCTCGCTGCGGCAGGGAAGCATGAGATCGAAGGCGAGCGGCAATTTCTCGGCAGACAGGGTTTCAAGATCGATGAAGCCGTAGCGGGGAACGACCACAGCGCTGCCGATACCCTCCCTGTAAAGGGCGGCTGCCAGACCGTCGACCACGTCCTTCAGCCCTCCGGCTTCGGCGATTCCCTCACACTCCCGACTGACGTGCCATACTCCCTTTTCCAGGCTCAACGCCCCGCTCCTCCATCGTCCTTGGTCAGATCAGGCCGCAAGGCTTGAGCCCCGCCCAGATACACGGGAATAGGCGGCTTGCCGTTTTCGCTCCTGTACGTCACCAGTACGCGAATGACTCTGGGCATCGCCGCTTCGATGTCCGCCTCCTGAACACAGAAAAGTGGTGTCTCGGTGAATCCAACGGTGCGTATCGAGGCGGCCGGATTTGCCTTTGTCAGGTCTTTGGTCATCGAGAAGAGAATGCTGACGATCCTGTCCTCCGTGATGCCGTTGCGCTGCAGGAGTGTTTCCATAAGCTCGATCGCCGCGCCGTGGATCGCTTCTTTTTCATTCTCCTTCACCCCGACAGCACCCCGTACAGCTCTGGTCACGGCACTCGCTCTCACAAAAGCTCGCAGAGTATCGTTTCTCTTTCGGATTGGGAAAGCTCCTTGGGATTCCCGGACATGCTCGATCCGGAGGAGCGGCGGGCTATCTCTGAAACCTGGGAGGAATCCACGGCGAATCCTTTCAGATTCTCAGGCAGCTCGTACAGTGACAAGAGGGAATCGAATTCCTCGATCAGCCACTGCACCGGGTCCGCAGAAGTTGCCTTGGCTTCACTGCGATTGACGAGCCCCTGCTCGCGGGCCGCCGCCTGCAGAGCAGCACAGTCGGCACGAATCAGATCGGAATTGGCCCTCAACACGGGACGGATAAAAAGAGCGCAGATCAATCCATGGGGGATGTCGTACATGCCTCCCAGCCCCGAGGCGAAGCCGTGAGCGGCCCCGAGACCCGAATTCGCCAGAGCGATCCCGCTGCACAGGGCTCCGTAGGCGGCGCCGCTGCGCGCCTCGATGTCGGCCGGGTCCTCCGGAATCGAATGCAGTGCCTGCAACATGATCGGGAAAGCCTGACAGGCCAGGGCCCGGGGGATCGGAGCGGATTTCTTCGATTCGTAGGATTCCACCAGCTGGGTCAGGGCGTCCAGACCCGCCATTCCCGAAAGGGCAAGAGGTGCATCCACCGTGAGCTCCGGATCGACAAGAGCGCAGGCGGCCAGCAGAAAAGGCGAACGCAGGCTCTTCTTGGCTCCAAGTGCCTTGGATTTCAGAACAGCGTTCTTTGTAACCTCGGCCCCCGTACCGGAGGTAGTGGGCACCGCTATCCAAGGAATACCAGGTACCGAAATCTTCAGTCCCCGCCCGATTCCCTCAAGAAAATCTTCCACTTTTTCGTTGACGGACAGCAGTCCGGACAGCGCTTTGCCTGTATCCATCACAGAGCCGCCGCCCACAGCAACGATCACATCGGGCTTGAACCTGCGGGCTTCCAGCAAAAGCCGGTTCAGCCCCTCAACCTCGGGCTCGCCGGAGGGACAGTGCAGTTCGAGCAGCTGGAAAGGAGCAAGCAGCTCGAGGAACCTGTCTTTCCATCCGGATTCGGAAAACCATTTTTGCCCGCTGCAGAGGAGCACCTTTTTCCCGAACCGAGGCAGCAACTCCCCAAGGTTCCCGCGCACACCCGGGCCGAAATGAATGGCTTGGGGTGTTTCCAATACGAAGCTTTTTGGCATTCTTACCTTCCTGTCGCGACTGCGCCTGTCGCGGCTACGCCAATCGCAACTGCGCGCTTTGAGTATAGCAACGTCTGAGAAAACCTGTCAATGAAAAGCATCGCTCAGATCTGAAACCAAGCCGAGAGAAAGGAGAAGGCCAGCAGCAGCGCGTAGCAGAACACCACGGACAGCGAGCAAAGTATAAGACGCCGCAGGTGTCGGCGCTGCCGGCGCAGGAAGAAGACAAGCACTATGTACAGAACGCCGAGGAATACCTCTGAGAGAAGACTTGCCTTCAACAGCTGGAGCAGGAGTATCTGCGTCGCGTCCAAAAAATCCTGGAAGTTTCCCAACAGATAGAGCATGAAAAGCAACAGCGAGAAAATAAAAAAGAACACCACAGCCCTGGATGACAGCCAGAACAAGGACGAGAGTATAAATATGCTTCCCCTGCTTCGTTTCAAGATGAACACTCCACCACACAGCGCATCTGAACGCTGCTTGCATTTTCCAATATTTTACGTAATATGGTTAGGGAAGGAAAGACAATGAAAGCATTCCTGATCACGTTGATCATACTGGTTGTTCTTGCCGGCGCGGCTTTCTACTTCGGTTGGCTGCAGATCCTGCTTCCCGCCGAAAACTACGCGGTGATCTTCACGAAAACAGGCGGCTACGACGAGACGGTAGTTCGTCCGGGAGAGTTTAGCTGGCGCTGGGAACGGCTGATTCCTACAAACATGACAGTCTATACCTTCGATCTTCATCCCCGAATCGTGGAAGCTTCGTTCGAGAGTACTCTCCCCTCTGCCGATCTTTACTCATCCGTCCTGCCTGAGAATCCCGATTTCTCGATCCGCGGGACGGTGATAGTGAACCTAACAGTCAAACCGGAAAGCCTGCCCTCTCTCGTTGCCGAGGAAAAGCTGCTTCCCGACGATCTCGACGGCTTCTACAGACGCACCGTGGACAACGTCGCCGATCAGGTCATGGAGAATCTCGCAGAAAACCGGGGAAATCTTCCCGGTAGTGCCGGACTGGATCGGGATCTCGAGCGGGAGATTGAAGGCCGGTTCCCCTACCTGGACGTGCTCAGCCTGAGCATTCGGGTCACCGAGTTGCCCGATCTCGACCTCTACCAGTTGGCGAAAGATTCCTACGGGGAGCTTGTCGCTGCGAGAGATCAATCCAGAAATGAGGCGGTTGCCAGGCTGGCCGAAGAACAGGTACGGGCGGAAAATCTGCAGGCACAGGATACAGCCTCCCTCGAGGTGATGCGGGAATACGGAAAACTTCTCGATGAATACCCGATCCTTCTGAAAGCGTTGGCTGTGCAGCAGCTCTCCGGGGAGAAGGTGTGGAGCATACCGGAGTTCGAGTTGAACGAACTTTTCCAATCCCCCGAGACAGAATAGCCTTTGAAACGCGATTATTTCTTGAACTTCAGCAAGTACGCCTACATAAAGGGGCCTAAGCCTGAAGGGTGCATTCTCTGCCTTATCCGCGACAGGCACCGCTCGGTGGTGGATCTCTCCGTATACAGGGATGAGCTTTTCATAGTTACAGTCAACCTCTACCCCTACAATCCCGGACACCTGCTCATCTTTCCCGCGCGACACATTGTGGATATCCGGGAGTACAGCCGCCGGGAGGAACAGCGTTTAGACGAGCTGATCCGCTACTTTCTCGATATCGACGACAGAACCCACCACCCTGTAGGCTACAATATCGGCTACAGTATGGGCCATTCCGCCGGCGCCTCTATCGATCACCTTCATCTGCATTTGATTCCCCGCTACCCCCACGAGACGGGGATCGCAGACCTCATTGCCGGAAAAAGGGTTTTGGTGGAAGAGCCCTGGGAAACAGCCCGGCGCATCAGGGAGGCGATCGCTCAGTTTCCCTTCTCGAGCGCCAACAGCTGATTGAGAAGATCCTGAAACTCTGCGATAACATCCGATGTGGCGCGTAGAACCGAGGAAAGCGTCTGGCTTTTTCCTTTGAAAAAATGTAGCGTTTTCAGTGCCGACTTGACGTTTTCCACTGGACTGGAGATAAGGTCGTCAAAAGTCCGCTTGATGCCTCCAAGATATTCGATTCCCTGATCGATAAGCTCTCTCGCTTCTCTGTCCTTCTGACCGACAAAACTGCGGTACTGTTTCTGCTGGGTGAGATCGGTTGATAAGCGGTGACGCAAGCGCAGCAGCGTCTTGCCATCATCCTCGTCCGGAGACAATGAGCGGTCGAAGAGCACGGCCTTGGCCTCCAGCTCCTCCAAGCCGGCGGCATATTGATTGAGCCGTGTCTGAAGGATACGGTTCCCGGCAACGACATAGGCATTGACGATCTGCAGCGCCTCCTGGATGTGTCCCTTGTATATTCTAGAAAGGTAGTTATACAAGATCTTCAACGATTTCGCGTAGCTGAAATAGGGTAGGTCGAGCGACGCGTAGTCGAAGCTTGGTTCCTCGAGATAGTAAAACATTTCGAAAAGCTGATTTGACTTGAAAATTTCCTTAATCTTTCTCTCGATGACGCTCTTTTTCACCTGCACGATTCTTTCGTCAAGCTGTTCGAGTATTCTCTCTCGTAAACCCGCGATGTACAGGGGTTTTGCCTGGAAACGAAGTGTGGAGAACACAAGCCTGTAGTATGGATCCTTGCGGAAGTAACGTATCAGATCGAGAAGGGGTACTTTGCTGCCGAACTCTTTTGTCGAATCGACCAGCTCCACCAAGGCGTTGGTCAGCTCGAACATCTCCTCCTCTACTTCCTCTTGTCGAATCTCCAAGTCCTCCTCCATCTCAGCGCGCAGTTTATACTCAAGATAGTAGGCGAACAGCTCTTCGTGGCAGAACCACTCCACTCCGAGATTGGCGGCAAGACTTACAGCATGCCAAAGACGCTCCAACTGCTCCAGCATCAACATTGCCGGAGCATTGTTGAAGTATGGATACTTGTCATCCAGGGCTCCAAGGGAAGGCTGATAGTTGAAATGCCGAAAAACATTCGCGTAGGGGAACAGCACCAGATTTTTCAGGTACAGCAGGGGCTTCAAACCCTCCTCGATCTGACGGATCATTTTAGCAGGAATTTTCTTGACGTATTCGTTGAACTTTCGCAGCAGCTGCTTCCGTACAGCCTCCTCGCTGCCCGTATCATGAAAGATTCCCTCCATGTCCGGTATTGGAATGAAGTCTTCCAACTTTTTCTTGGCATCGGGCAGCTTGATGTCGAAGAGGTGCGTCACACAGAAAGCCCGGAACTCTTGATTCGAATGGAAATCCTGAAACACGGCACGCAGGGGAAAGGACGCATAATACACATCGAAGAAATGGCGGGCGAATTTGGGAGTGAGATTCCGCGTTTCGAATCCGGTGATCCCGGAGCTTTTCTGGCGGATCCCGCGCTTTATCTGTTTGATCTTGTGATCTACGAAAACCTCCCTTTTATTCTTGCCGCTGAACAGCCGTCTCAACCAGAGCACGAATCTGGCCCAGAGAGACATCCCCTGCATCTCCTCGGCCATGAGCCTTTCCCGCTCTTCCAGCTTGAGCTCGATCCTGCTGAACTCATCGCGGCCCTCTTTATCGAGTGAACGCGTAATTTTTGCCAGAAGCTCCCGGCGCTCTCGCTCCGGCAGCTCTGAAGAAATCTCTTCCAGCTTCGTCTTTTCGAGCATCTGACTACTCTACCAGTGTTCGCACCATCAGGATCCGACCCTCCCGTACGGAGACGGTCGAGCGATCCTTTATAAAAACATTGCTGATTCCCATTTCTCCGCGCTCCCAGTGCAGTCCGTCCAACGGCCACTTCAATCCCCGGGAGGACATTCTGCCCGCTCCCCCTCCCAAGGGAAAGAACGAAACAGTCTGGCCTCTGCAATTCGTAATTGTTAGCTCCCCATCCACAACTTGTATATGCTCTCTTGAAGTGTACCACGCGCGGGGGGTTTTTCCCCGTTCAAACAGGGAGACAATCCCCAACAAATGATCCAACCTACCGCCGCCGCCGCCCACGACTATCACCTGCTCACAGCCTGCTTCCCATAACAGACGCAGGCCGATCTCGGCATCTGTCTCGTCTTTTTCCTGGGGGTATCTCCGGATTCTGGCAGCTGGAAAGTTTTTCAACGCCGCGGATGAGGCTATCGAATCGAAATCCCCGACCAGTAAATCCGGTTCGATTCCCAATCTGACAGCGAGATCGAATCCGGAGTCGGCCGCTATCGAATAGGAGACGGTGGTGAGAATCGGCTCGAGAATCCGGCGTTCCGGACCTTCCCCGCCTATAAACAGCAGGCCGACACCCTCGCTCATGCTGGCTGTCATCTTAACTTCTTTAAGCCGAATTTTCAATAAAAACTTCTTGTTGAACAATAAACTTCTTTGAAATTTTTTAATTCTTCCGATCAGTATAGCAGGACCACGGCTTCAAAGATAAACCGGGTCTACTTCAGGTCGGCACGCCTGGGGGATCCTGAACAGGGACGTTCGGGAAAAATATTCAATCAAGGAGGATTGAATGATCATCAACCACAACATGAGTGCCATC
>CAYMGP010000108.1:0-8951 GCA_964390045.1 uncultured Spirochaetaceae bacterium
CGCGATCTGTTCGTTCAGCCAATCGCGGATGTCCTTGAATCCCGCCATGGATCAGCCGTCGCCTTTGGCGGAACCTTTGGCGGAATAAACCTCGCGGCCCGCCTGGATCGTTTTCTCGATCCGCAGGCGCTCGTCCCCGGGCTGCCAGTGGAAGGTTGCCAGGTTGGCCGGGGCGCCCGCTTCGAGCCGGCCGTAGGATGACGGAAGTCCCAGCACCCGGGCCGGATTGATCGTGCACAGTGGGATCGCCTGGGCCAGCTCCAGCCCGGTAAAGCGCAGAAAGTGGGCCAAATCCCAGTCGAGCAGATGGGCCGCTCCGGCCAGGATGCTGGTGCCGGGCAGACCCAGATGCCCGTCTTCGAACACCTCGGCGTCGAGGTTTCCCCACTTGTAAACCCCGGGGCTGAATCCGCCGAGCAGGGCCACGTCGCTGACCAGCACGAGGCGGTCGAGGCCTTTGGCGCGGGTAAACACTTTTACCACCGAGCCGGGAAGGTGAAAACCGTCTGAGATGATTCCGGCGGTGAGCTGGTCGGCGGCCAGCTGCTCCCAGATGTAGTTTTTCAACCTGGGAATATGGGTGTAGCTCCCGTTGCCCAGGTGCGTGGACAGGGTAGCCCCGGCCGCCACCGCCTCGGCTATCTGTTCCGGCTCGGCTCCCGTGTGGCCGATGGCCACGGTCACGCCGGCCTCTTTTATTTTGGCGATGAACTCGAGCGCGCCCTTACGTTCCGGGCCGACCGTGACGATTGAGATCCGCCCGCCGGCCGCTTCCTGCCACTCCTCGAAATCCGAGAAGCTGGGATCCCGTATGTATTCCGGATCGTGCGCTCCCCGGGGCCCGTCCTCCGCGGAGATGAACGGCCCCTCGATATGGATGCCGGCGATGGCGCTCTCGATTTCCCGGGAGCGTTCCATCTCGGCTGCGATGACGCGCAGGTTTGCCGTGATGCGCTCCTGCGGACTGGAGACGATGGTGGGCACGTGCTGCGTCGTGCCAGATTTGCTCACGCTGCCGATGATGTTTGCCAGGTGTCCGGCGTCGAAATCCGCGAGGCTGTAGTCGCTGCCGTTGTAGCCGTTGACCTGCATGTCGAGAAATCCGGGGGAGAGGAAGGGAAGGTGGGCAGGGGACTCGAGATCGGAGATCTCCGTGATCCGCTCTCCGTCCCACTCAACGGCTACAGGTTTTCCAGAAAAGACAGATATTCCTTCAATCCTCATGATCCGTTTACCTGAGATGCTTGACGCGGGGATTGTACTTCGCGTGCCAGCGCTTGTTGGTCTCGTCTCCCTTCGGAAGGTTGGTGCTCATCCACAGCGGCGGCTCGATTCCCGCCTTGACGAGCTTCTCAACCGTGGCGATGACGAGAAGATGCAGGCAGAAGCTGTTGAGGATCGTCGAAACAGGAGCCACGGCCTGAGAGCAGCCTTCGACTTCTACGCTGGCATCTCCAAGGGGCATGTAGCAGTTGATGAATACGTCCACGATCTCGTGCAGATTCTTGGCCGAGGAGTGGCGGGAGGCAACGCCGGCCGGCACGTTCTCGGCGAAGGAGGTCGAGGTTACCCCGATCGTGTTCAGGCCCCGCTTTTTGCATTCCAAGGCCGTTTCGATCGTGACCGGATTGATCCCGTAGGCATTGACGATGATGATCGTCTCGCCGGCGGCGACCTCGTAGGCGCTCAAGATCGAGGGGGCCAGACACGCGGTTCGCTCCATCCAGTTGGAATGCTTGGCGCCCATGCTGGGCAGCAGCGACGGGTCGAGCAGAGGATTTATTGGAGCCAAACATCCCGCCCGCCAGAACATCTCCATGGCACCCATCTGCGAGTGGCCGCCCGTGCCGATGATGTGCACAAGCTTGTCCTGCTCGATGCTCGTCGCCACGAGCTCCGCCGCCCTGTCGATCGACGTTTCCTCGGTCTCCAGAATCTTCTTGAAGGCCCCATCGACCACTTCGTATAGTTTTTGAAAGTTCTTGTTCATCGTGTTTCTCCTATTTGATATCGTATATTTTTCCGCTTCTGGCGGATTCGTGAATAGCTACCCCGATCTTCGTGGTCTCCACACCCTGCTCCGGAGATGCGTAGCCGCCCTCCAGCTGCTGCAGGTCTCCTCCGTTCTGCAGGTACTGCACATTTTCCAAAAAATCGTAGATCGAGTCGTTCAGGTACCCGAGCTTCAGAGTTTCTCCCGATTTCGAAGCCTTTCTGTACATCATGCCGAGGTTGGGGGTTTCCATGCCTTTCGCAGTGGTACAACCCCTCGCCCCCCTGTATTGGCTGTTGACTTCCATGAAACCCTCGGTACCGACGATCTTGACTCCCTGCCGGACGATCGATTCATGGCTCTCCGGGAGGATTACCGATGTGTCATAGGTGATGACCGCTCCGTTGGCATAGGCCACCTCCGCTTTGACAGAGTCGTAGATGTCGATACCGAGGGAGCTCAGCTTGCCTTTGAATCCCGTGGCGTGAACCCGCCGCGGCTTGGGCAGCCCCATCAGCCAATAGGTGAGATCGATCATGTGAATGCCGAGGAACCAGGCCGGAGAGCCCTGATCCTCCCAGCTTTTCTTTCCGATCATGGAAGTTCCCACCTGAAGCACGTCCTCCATCCAGCAGTAACCGTACTGCACGGTACCGAGCTCTCCAGCCTCGATACGCAGCTTCAGATCGATATGGTAGGGATCGAAGCGCTTGTGAAAGTCCACCTGACAGAGAACACCCTTTTCCCGAGCTTTTCTGGCCATGGTTACAGCTTCCTCGACATCCGTGGCGAAGGGTTTCTCCACCAGAACGGCCAGACCCTCTTCCAGGCAATCCATTACCACCCCGTAGTGCAGGTGGTCGGGAGTCACCACTGTAACGGCATCCGGCCGCCCTCGCTCGATCAGCTCGCCGTGGCTGGCGTAGCCCGCTACACCGTAGCGGCTCTCCGTTTCCCGGCGCCGCTTCTCGTCGATTTCCGCGAAACCGACGAGCTCCACGTCGCCGGATATCCTTTGGCGCTGGGAAATTGCGTCCAGGTGGATGGTCCCGTACGTCCCGGTTCCAACTATTCCCATTCGTGTCATATTATACTCCTACTATTATTTCCGGCCGCTTTCCGTCTCCTCGATCAGGGAGGATATCTCCCGGTAGAGCAGGGCTTCTGTATCTCCGTGCAGGCAGGCGGGGAAACCGTACAGTTTGTAGGCGTCCGAGACCTCGTATCCTCCCTCCTGTACGGCCTTGCGGGAGGGGATGTAGCCCAGGGTTCCATTGCTGTACCCGCAGATCATGGTGTTCGGCAGGGGGCTGCGGCGCTTGAGCTCGAGCCCGATCTCCGAGAAAAGCTCTCCCGGCACTCCCACAAGTGCCGCCTCCTCACCGATGCGCAGCACCTGGAGATCTCCCAGGGCGTGGTCTTTCAGTGTTCCGCCGCGGGCGGCTTCCAGCATGTAAGCAGCCCAATCGACCATGTCCTGGTGCATGGCTACGCGGTTGATATGCTTGTCCTCCCAATCGATCCCGCTGAGCGTCTGCTCATCCGGGTTCTGCCAACGCTCTACCTCCCGACGGTGGAACTCGACCAGGCGGGCGAGCTCCTGTTCTCCGGGCATCTTCAGGTAGGGGAAACGAACGGTTTTCAGGGCAGTCCGGATTTGTGGATCGACCAGCCGCCGGCAATTTTCCAGGGTCTTGATGACCTCCCCTGCCAGGATTCTTCCCAGCCGGTCGATGTCTTCCTCTTCTCCCTCTTTGAAGTTTCCATCTTCTCCGATGGCCGCCGCCTTGACATCCCCGCAGGCGCCCTGGATGAAATACACAGGGGCCGCGCCGCCGTACGCCTGCTCCACGATCCGTTGCATCCGTCCCGGATAGTCGGCCGATACCTGGTACACGTGAACACCCAGGGTGGTTGGATGGGTGGCGAAGTTGACGAGGAAGGCGAAGGGGCGGCCGTCGAGTCTGTCGAGCCTGAGGACCTGTACCTCCGGATCTGTAGTTCCGTCCGGGTTGGGAAGCTGGCGAATGCCCCTTTCCGTGGGAAGGCGACGATTCACGCCCACTCCGTTTGTTTGTCCCCGTCCGGCGGAGACGGTGACTTCGGCCATTGTCCTCTCGGCACTGAGAAACGATCCCACTATGTGCTTGCGCAGCTGGGAAAGGTAGTCTGGATCAGGAAGAACGCTACCCAGGCGGATCGTGGGCGGGCCGGTGTGCGTATGCGACGGACAGAGCATGAGATGGGCCGCCGCTATCGAATACCTGGCCTCGATCTCCGCGCGCAGTTGCCCCACGAACTCGCCGCTGAACTCGAGCAGATCGCAGGTGACGAGAGCGAACCTCTGCCCTGCTGACTCGAGCAGCAGTGTCTTGGCATACAGGTCATCCATAACCCGACAGGCCGGCTGATCCCGAGTGATCGAACCCTGCAGGCGTATTCCCAGCGGTGGGGTGATTCGTGTAACGGCCCTGCCGGCGCGTATGGTCTCTTTCATACAGCCGGCTTTCAAAACATCGGGTAGAGATGGTGAATCCGAGGCAGGTACTGTTCCAGATACTTCTTATTGGCCTCGTCTCCCCCCTTGATATTGGCGCTGGTCCAAACGGGCGGCTGGATGCCCTTGGCGAGCAGGATCTCCACCGTCTTGGCCACGATCAGGTTGGAGGCGAAGCACACGGCATAGGTACTGCTGGCCCCCACCTTCTGCTCCAACCCCTCGATCGATAGTACCGCGTCTCCGGCCGGAACATGAACATCCACTACGATGTCGGCCAGCTCGTGGAGGTTCTTGTTGCTGGGGTGCCTGGCCGCGATCCCCGGGGGAACATTGCTGGCGAACTGCGGGGAGGTTACCGCCACGATCGTCGCCCCCATTTCCTTGCCGAACAACGCCGCGTCGATGGTGAGTGCATTGATGCCGTTTACGTTGATGACGATCAGCAGGTCTCCGGAGCCGACCCCGTAGTATTTGAGTACGCTTTTCGCCAGTCCGGTGGTTCGCTCGATATTGGGATGACTGTCGACAAGCGAGAGTCCGGCGGGAAAGAGAGGATTTGTGTTTGCCAGCCCCCCCGCTCGCCAGAATACCTCCATGGCGCCCATGATCGAATGCCCGCCTGTACCGAATACGTGGATCAGCCGGTCCTCCTCTACCATTTCCGCGGCCAATTCTGCCGCCCGAGTGATGCTCTCCTGCTCGTTTTCGGAGATCGCCTTGAGGATCCCCGATACGCTGTCGTGATAACTTTCAAATACGTTCATTTTTTTCCTCCTCACTTTTCTCGCGCCGCAGCGGGCGTTCGAGTCTACCGTCCTGTTCCATATAAATAACCTAACATGATATTAACAGCTATTTTGGGATTGTCAAGAGAGTATCTTTTTCCTTGACCTTTAATAACCATACATGTTAGAAATTAAACGACTGGTTAGAGATTGTCATGCTTTCGGACATTGCCTCGATTCACGCGGGAACCCGCTACCGGGTCAAGGACTTGGAGAAGGCGCGCATCTATCAGGAGATTTGCGTCAAACCCGGCTCGTCAAGAAAATCTATCTCAGAAAAGTTTGAGTTGCGTCCCACCACGGTCTCTTTTGTCGTGCAGGAGCTCATCCACGATCGCCTGGTGAAGGAGGGCCGTAACAGGACTCCCGGCAAGCCCGGGCGGCCGGAGCTGACATTGCTGCCCAACCTCGACCGCTTCGTCGTGATCTCAATATACGTCCAGTCCCGGGAGCTGCGCGGCGTCCTTGTAAACATGGGCGACCAGGTTCTGGCCGAGCAAACCCGGCTGATCGAAGAGCAGGCCGACGGCGCCACCTTTCTCGACACCTGTCGGTCGATCGTGGAACAGTTATCGGCCGGAGTTGCCGAGGGTTCCGAGCTGCTCGGGGTGGGACTCTCTTTGGTGGGAACCGTCAATCCGCGTACCAAGATTTTTTCTTTCGCAGCCCGCTGGCCGAGGATACACGCCCTCGATTTCCACCGGCTGGAGCGGCGGCTGAAACTGCCGTTCGCCCTGAACAGGATCCACGAATCGGAGCTGCAGTACCTCATCGAGAAAAACAAGGCCTACAAGCGCTGCAGCATCGTCCTGTTCCACTGGGGCTTCGGGATCGGGATTTCCTACTCGCATATGGGCCGACTGCTGATATCCAGCACCGGTGAGTTCGGGGAGATCGGACACACGATTATCAATCCCGATTCGCAGAAGCGCTGCCAGTGCGGCCGCTTCGGGTGTCTGGAAACCGAGGCGGCCCTCTGGGCTCTGCTGCCTGAGATAAGAGAGAGCAACCCCGATCTGGAAGAGCACGAGGAGCAGTACTTCGAGCTGCTGCAAAAGCCCGAAGTCGCTCGACTACCAGCTATATCACGGGCGCTGCGATTCGTGACGCTCGGGGTCGTTAATGTTCAGCGGCTGCTTTCTCCGGATAGAATCCTCTTCGTGGGTCCGTTCACGGAAAACGCCGAGATTTTCCGGCGGCTGAAGGAAGGATTTGAGAGTTCTTTATTCGAATCCGAGCGGGAGCACATCCGACTGGAAATTGTACGGGGCGGTTTTTCAGGCTGCAGCTTCGGAAGCTCCTACCCCTTCTTCCGAGCCCGCTTGAAGGAACTGCTGGTGACTCGCTACCACTAACTGATGAGAATCCTGGAGGCTGAGTCTACAGGCGAAGCACTTGGTTCCAGATGTACTCATCGAGCAGCAGTCCTTCTCTGCGGTTTTTCTCGCGCAGCTCCAGGATCCTCTGGCCCGGATGCCTGATTCCCTCCTGCCGGTCGAGAGGTGCGGCGGCGTGCAGGTGCTCGAGGATCTCGTCAACCCGCTGCCCGGCGGCCGATTGATCGAGCTTGGGGAAGCGAAAAGCGATGAACACCTGGCTGACGTTGCGCTCCTCAACCTGGCTGTCCAGCTGCGCGGTAGCCAGACCGCCGCTCAGCAGGGCGGCCAGGGCGTCTAATGCCAGAGCCAGGCCGGAGCCCTTCCAGAAACCGATAGGCAGGATACGACCGCTCTCCAGTATCTCTTTCGGGTCGCTGCTCAGCTCGCCGTCGGCGCCGTAGCCTCCTGGGACGGGCAATCCGACATTGCGCTGCGCGTGGAGTTTCCATTTGCCCAGGGCGAACTGCGACATGGAGATATCGAGCACTATGGGCGTTTCGGGGTGGGGGATGGCCACTACCAGGGGATTGTTGCCGACGGACTTCGAGGCCGCGCCCCAGGCCGGCATGTTGGAGACTGTGTTGGTCCAGGCGATCAGCCCGGCTCCATCACGGGCCGCCTGCCAGCCATAGGAACCGGCCCGGAACCAGTGGTTGGTGTTCTTCAGCGCCAGGCAGCCCATCCCGGACTCTGCGGCGATTTCCAGGACTCTGTCTGTAGCCCGGACGGCGTTATAGATGCCCAGCCCTCCGCCTCCGTCCCACTGCTCGATAACTCCCAAGGAAGCGACAGGCTTCGGCTCCACGAACGGATCTATTGATCCTTGGGAAACCTGTTCGATCAACCACGGTACCATGAAAACACCGTGGGATATGATCCCGTCGAAACTGTTCTCCGTAATGCGTTCCGCGCACAAACGCGCGCGGGCACCGGGCAGTCGGTGCTCGAGAAACAAATTCTCCAGAATCGTCAGCATTTCCTCAAATTCGATTCTGACCATGCGGCACTCCCTTCGTCCAGATTCCCGTCCATCCTACTCGATTCAGCCTGTGCGCAGAAAGGTTGGGATGAGCAAAAAGGGCGGACCTTGACAATATATTTTGGACCTCCTAAACTATTTAATAACAGTTTATGTGATTTATATCGAGAACGTATATTGATCGTAAGAGGAAAGAGATGAACAGGAAACTTGATGTAACCATAGTAGGCGGGGGCATGATAACCAACGACCTGATCCTGCCCTCGGTCTATCATCTTCAGCGCGAAGAAGTTCTGGGGCAGATCAACGTCTGCGCCCTGAACACTCAGCCTTTACGGGCGCTCAAGGAAAGCGCCGAGATGCGGCAGGCTTTTCCTGGCCGGGACTTCATCCCCCATCCGGATCTTTCCGCGCCTCCTGAGCAGAATTTCCCCGACCTGTTCAAGGAGGTGATCGGCGGCCTGGGGCCGCGTCAGGCGGTGATCGTGGCTCTGCCCGATCCCCTTCACTACGGGGCGGTCATGGAGGCGTTGAAGGCGCAGCAGCACGTTCTTTGTGTGAAACCGCTGGTGCTCAGCTACGATCATGCCGAGGAGGTGCGGGATACCGCCTATGATCAGGGGCTGTTCGTGGGCGTGGAGTATCACAAACGGTTCGACCGCCGCTCCCTCATGGCCCGGCGCCAGTATCAGCTCGGAAACTTCGGGGAGTTCCGGATGGGAGAGGCCAAGATGATCGAGCCCTACCTGTACCGCCATTCGAATTTTCAGAACTGGTTCACCTGCGAGAATACGGATCCTTTCGTCTATGTGGGCTGTCACTACGTAGACCTGGTCTACTTCATAACCGGCCTGCGGCCGGTTGAGGTTTCGGTGGCCGGGGTCAGGGACACCTTCCCCAACGGCAAGGAGGGGTACATGTGGGCCACCGGCAGGGTGCGCTTCGAAAACGGTGCTCTGCTGACCGTGACCGACGGGCTGGGCTATCCGGACGACGGGGCGGGATCCAACGAGCAATGCCTGACCATGTTCTGCGAGGGCAAGGGAAAAGGCGGGTTGATCAAGCACAATGACCAGTTCCGGGGCGTGAGCCACAGTTATCTGGACGGGCTCGGTCCCGGCGGCACCGAGTTCAACTACGTAAACCCTGACTTCTACAGGCTGGTGCCCTGGGAAGGGGAGGGCTACAAGCCGGTGGGCTACGGGTTCGACTCGATCGCAGCCAACCTGCGGACCATGCAGAGGATAGAAACCGCCTGTGCAGAGCTGGACGAAAATGCGGCGCTGAAAACCCGCCAGCAGATGATCGGCGAGGT
>CAYMGP010000109.1:0-8738 GCA_964390045.1 uncultured Spirochaetaceae bacterium
TGATCACACCATCCAGGTTATCGAGATCCTCGAATCGTTCCAGGAGATCATCTCCTGTCTATTGGACGTCTATCTGACCAGCATCAGCAACCGCATGAACAATATCATGAAGGTTCTCACCATCATTGCCACGATATTCATTCCCCTGACCTTCATTGCGGGCGTGTATGGGATGAACTTCCAGCACATGCCGGAGCTCGCCTGGCGCTGGAGCTATCCCGCGGTGTGGGGCGTGATGCTCCTGGTGTTTGTCGGGATGGTGATCTTCTTCAAGCGCAAGAAGTGGTTGTGACTATGGTTCGCTAGCCCCTCAACGAATTTTTCCTTGTAATATATATTCGCTGCATCTATAATAATAAACAAAGTATTACATCAAGCTGTCACATCGGTTTTTAGGTACCCTGATATCTGCCTGTCGGTCGTGCTGCCTACTTGCCGCTGAGAACACAACCATGCCGACGAAGGGAGCGCGAGAAAAACATGAAGAAGTATCTGCTGCCAGTCTTGGTTTGTGTTTCTATCCTAACACTCGTTTCTGGGTGTGATTTTTTTCTGGCCTTGTTAGGCATGGGCCTCGGCGACGTAAAAGTAACGATGACGCTCGCCGATCTATCCCCTAAGCTCACTCTCAATCAAAGTGGATATTTAACAAACACGGATGAATACGGCTGGGGCGTGGAGATCGACATCGATGGCAACTCGAACACGGGCGAACAAGTTAGTGGATTCGGATTCGACGTACGAATAGCTCTTATTTACAATACACCGGGTGCTGCTGGAGATCCGGCAGCAACCGGCACGCTAGAAGAGCTTTTGGGCGGGGATGATGATACCTATCAGTATATCGGGCCGACCACCTACGAGTGGAACGGCTCGCAATTTGAGATCACCTACAATATCGCAGATGCCTATATCGACGGCAACACGATCACCTTCTATACACACTCCTTCCTCCCCGAGCTATCCGATTTCTCGTCATCGTTCAGGTCCCGGTTTTTCACCCTTTACAATGATTGGACAGATTTAACAATGGATAATAGCCCTATTCGTTCCGGCAACGGCAGCGTTACCGATGCGGGGGGGGATACGAATCCAAATGCCGTAGTTTTTGTAGATATCCTTTCCGGAACCGTAGAGTTCCCTCTCGAGTAACAGCCAAGCGGAGGTCAAAATGACGAAGAGTTTCAGGCCTATTGTATTGTTTGTCCTGTTTGTAGTGATCCCCTGCGCTGGCTTGATGGGTATCGAGCTGGTGGACACTCTGTACCTTGCAGACGGAACCGCGGTGACCGGTGTGATCATGGAGATCGAACCTGGAAAAACGGTGACGATCGAGACCGAGGACCGGCAGCTTTTTAAATACAAAGAAAAGGATATCGAACGCATCGAGAAGAGGATAGAAGATATCGAGCGGGAGGCTCTTATCCAGAACCGGGACATCGTATACCTCAAAGACGGCGTGGTGTTCAAGGGTATGGTCGTGGGCCAGGTTCCGGGGGAATCGATCCGCTTGGAGCTGGAAAGCGGATTACTACTCGATTTCCAGCTGAAAGAGATCGTCAAAATCAGCAAGGAACAGGTGTCCGGCGGGATCGTGAAACGAGCACCTCTGACCCCTAAGAAAAGCGAGAAAGAAAAGATAGACATCAGCGTTCAGATCATGCAGGACAGGCTCGCCCAGGCTCGCAGCCGGGCGGAAGAGCAGGAAGATGGATCGGAAGAGGAGCAGAAGCTGGAGGAAGAGGTCGACAGGCTGAAGGAAGAGATGGAAGCGCTCGAGCAGGAGCAGCAAAGAATCGAGGAAGAAGCCGTCGAAGAGCAGGCCCAGATCGCCCGCGTTGGCGAAGAGCTCGGGGAGGTCCAGGGACAGCTGCTCGAAAGAGCCGCTGAAATCGAGGAGATGATCGAAGCCTGCAGCTCTCCGCAGCTGAGGCAAAGCATGAGCGGCAGGTATGCGGAAATCCAAAGCAAAGTGGCCGAGCTGATGCAGCGGATCGAGCTGGTCAGTCTGGTGGAACAACCGGACCCGCGGATACAGGAAATCGAAGCTGAGAAGAATAGGACGGAGCTCATTGCTCTCGCGGAGAACAGGCTTTGGAACAAAGCGGAATTCAAGGATGAATTCGAGGAGCGCTGCGCCACTCTTACTGAAAAGCAGAGGCGCGATGTGTATCGTGAGGCCAGAAGAACGGATGTGCTGGGTCCCACCTTGCGCAATTTGGCGCCCTTTGTCGCTTGGGGAAGCTGGAAACAGCAGGACTACCTGGGGGCATCGATCGCCATGGCCTCGACCATAGGCGGGCTGGTGGTCTTTACCGCTGGAACCGAATTGAACTGGTTTAGTGAATCTATGTTCACCTTTGGCGCTGCAAGTTATATAGGCATCGGGTTGATGGCTGCCGGGTACGTTTTCTCGCTCGTAGAACCGTTCATTTTTGTCGCCCGCAGCAACCTTCAGCTATCCGAAGCCCTCGGTGTACCGAAATGAGACCGCAGGAAAACAAAGGAAGGATCGAGATGAAAAAAACGACTATCATCCTGGCAACGATTTTTTTGTTGGCCGGCGGCCTGTCTGTTTTAGCGGATCAGCAATTCATAGACGTGGTGTATCTCAAGGACGCAAAAACCCTTCAGGGGGTGATCATCGAACAAAATGCGGGGATCTCCGTGAAACTGGCAACAGAGGATTTCGTCGTGTATACGCTGGAGAACAACGAGATCGAGCGGATCGAAAAGAGAAAAACCAAAGAGGCGCTCCCCATCTACTACACGGATACGATTTTCCTAAAGGATGGAGTGATCTTCAACGGTACGATCATAGAACAGCGACCTGAGCAGTCGGTCGTGTTGCGGATGGACAATGGCGTAGAGCTCACTTATCCAGTAGAAGATATATGGAAGATAGGCAAACAGAAGCATCTCCTGGGCACACCGGAGCCGGAGCAGGAGGAAAAAGCGGAGAGGGAGAGGCAAGGAGCCCGGATCCGGCTGCATATCGAGCTTGTCGATGACAAGGTCAAAAAGCGAGAGCGGGAGACCAAGGAAGAGGAGGAAGCCATCCCGGAACTTGATGAAGAGATAGATCGCATGAAAGAGGAAATCGCGGCTCTGGAAGAGGAACAGGAGCAGGCCGAGCAGGAGGTGTTCGACGAACGGCGAAACGTGGAAAGAGAGGAGATCGAAACGCTTTATCGTGAAATCGAAGATCAGCTCGACGGGCTTTTCAATGAATTGCAGGAGTGCGAACAGCTTTCCGCTGAGGAGGAAAGCACGGCTCGGGCCGGTACATTCGCTGTCGACGGCCCCGATCCGGTTCCTCTACATATCATCGCCCTCTCCTGGTTCGGAGATTCTGCCGAAGCGCAGAGCTTCGAGACTGTCCCGGGTAGCGATAAATCCAGCGAGCAGACAGAAGAACAGTTGAGGGCAGTGCTCGGTGATGTCGTCAACCAGACTCTCGAAAAACTGCCAACCGAGGAACAGATAAGGGTGCTGGCCGAAGGACAGCAGACACACGCATATATAACGAACATGTTGAGCAGCACGCGCTGGTGGAAATCATTCTACTGGCACCAGATCTCTTCTCAGGCCGAAAAACTGTCGCCGGAGGAGCGGCTGTTGCTCTACGAGGCCTTCAAGCTGAGGGATCCTCTTCGGGGATTCGCCCTGAACCTGATACCGTTTCTCTATTTGGGCAGCTGGAACCAGAAAGACACCTTTGGAGCCCTAATCGGCTATCTGCAGACCATTGCCTTGATGGTGGGCGGCGGGTTGCTTTTCGATATGAACAGCGACACGCGGGTCGTCGAACGGCGGACCGGGTATTACGAGGTGCCCTATCCGGTGAATGCAGGCGGCTGGATCGGGATCGTGATCATGGGCGCCTCCCCCGTGTTCGGCCTGGTGGAGCCTTTCTGGTTCGTCGCCCGCCGCAATAAAGCCCTGCGCGAGGCGCTGCATGTAGACAAAGCATCTCTGCACAAGGAACGTTCCCGGACGTCCCTCGCCGCACCACAGCTCTGGATCGATCCGGAGGATCAGGCAGGGCTTCGCGTCGGTTTGAATCTCGTATCGCTGAGGTACTGACGGTTTCTTGATCCGCATCGGAACCTCCGGCTGGACCTACAAACACTGGAAAGGGGATTTCTACCCCCAGGATGTTCCCCAGAGGCGCTGGCTTGAATACTATGCCGAGCACTTCGATACGGTTGAGCTGAACGCCTCTTTTTATCACATTCCCAAGGCGAGCACTGCTCAAGGGTGGGCCGAGCGGACCTCAGCGGATTTCCGCTTCTCCGTCAAGGTAAGCCGTCTGATCACCCACGTGCACAAGCTTGTCGGCTGCGAGCAGACGGTGGAGTGGTTCTTTCGGGAGTTGAAGCCGCTCCAACACAAAATAGCCGCCTTTCTGCTGCAGCTGCCGCCCTCGTTTCTACCGGAGCCTGAACGCCTGGAGAGCTTCTTCTCCCTTCTGCCCCGAGAGAACCGCTACGTGCTCGAGCTGAGAAATCCGCAGGCCTACTCGGGCGCCCTGCCCGAGCTTCTCGAGAAGCTCGGGATCAGCTTCTGTATCCATGACCTGCAGGGATCGGAAACACCGCTGCTCGCTACCGCCCCCCTCCTTTACCTGCGTTTCCACGGCTACGCCGGCCGCTACTCAGGCTCGTATCCGGATTCCGAGCTGGGGAAATGGGCGGAGCGTGTTCGATCCTGGGCCGCCGAGGGCCGCGACGTTCTGGTGTACTTCAACAACGATATAGGGGGCCATGCGGTTCGCAACGCAGAGACCCTGCGAAATCTGCTTGGCCTGTAGCCGGACAAACCGGTAACTCTTCGCTTCGTTGAACCAGAGTGTGGTTATTGGGTATATTATTCAGAGCCTGCAGCGATCCAGAGCGAGGAGCGGGAACATGTCAAAAGAAGCAGACCCAGGTGGAGCGGCGTCCGGAAATCCTTTCGGAACGCGAAGTATCCTTTCAACCGCAGGCGGTGAGCTGATCTACTACGATTTGAACGAGCTGGAACGGCAGGGACTGGGCGAGATCTCGCGCCTGCCCTTCGCCGTCAAGATCCTCCTCGAAGCTGTGCTGCGCCAGATCGACGGTTTCACCGTCACCGAGGATGACCTCGAGGCTCTCTGTGCGTGGAGGGACCCTAAGTCGCAGCAGAGAGAAATACCGTTCAAGCCGGCCCGCGTGGTGATGCAGGATTTCACGGGCGTGCCGGCGATCGTGGACCTGGCGGCGATGCGCTCGGCCCTGGCCGATTTCGGTGGAGATCCCGAAAAAATCAACCCCATCATCCCCATCGAAATGGTGATCGATCATTCTGTCCAGGTGGATCGCTACGCTACGATCGCTGCTCTGCAGGCCAACGCCGACATGGAGTTCAAGCGCAACCGCGAACGCTACGAGTTCCTCCGTTGGGGTGCGAGCAGCTTCGAGCACTTCCGTGTTGTGCCGCCGGCCACGGGGATCGTGCACCAGGTCAATCTGGAATATCTGGGCCGGGTGGTGGAGAAAAGAAAGGTTGCCGGGCAGTGGACGGTTTTCCCTGACACCCTGGTAGGCACGGATTCCCACACTCCCATGATCAACGGCATCGGCATCCTCGGTTGGGGCGTGGGCGGTATAGAGGCCGAAGCGGCCATCCTGGGCCAGCCTCTGTACATGCTCATCCCCGAGGTGATCGGCCTCAGGTTGAAGGGAAATCTGCCTGAGGGAGTCACCGCCACGGACCTGGTGCTCACGGTCACCGAGATGCTTCGCAGCTATGGAGTGGTCGGGAAGATCGTGGAGTACTTCGGCCGGGGAGTGAGCTCGCTCAGCGTGGCCGACAGAGCCACGATCAGCAATATGTCGCCGGAGTACGGCGCCACAGCGGGCTTCTTTCCTGTCGATGGCGAAACCCTGCGTTATCTCGCTTTCACAGGACGGGATCCCGAGCAGGTTGAGTTGGTGGAACGCTATACGAAAATCCAAGGGCTTTTCCGGGGTGAGGAGGCTGCAGAGCCCGAGTACAGCGATGTCCTGGAGCTCGATCTGAGCACTGTGGAACCTTCCCTGGCCGGTCCCAAACGCCCTCAGGACCGGATTTCCCTCTCAAAAGCGAAGAGAGCTTGGCTCGAGGTGCGGCGAAACATAGGCCCCGGCGACAAAACGGGACAGGCGGAGGTGCTCGTTGCCGGCAGGCAAGCGCACATCGGACATGGCTCGGTGGTGATCGCCGCCATCACCAGCTGCACCAACACCTCCAACCCGTCGGTCATGCTCGCCGCCGGGCTCCTGGCGAAGAAAGCTGTGAGCCTGGGTCTCCAGGTTCCTGTCTACACGAAGACCAGTTTGGCTCCGGGTTCCAGGGTGGTGAGCCGCTACCTCGACGATGCAGGGCTAACCCCTTACCTGCAGGCTCTGGGATTCCACCTGGTGGGCTACGGCTGCACCACCTGCATAGGGAACTCCGGGCCGCTGCATCCGGCCGTGAGCCGGGCTATCCGCGAAAACGATCTCACGGTGGCCGCCGTGCTGTCCGGAAACCGCAACTTCGAGGGCCGAATCCACTCCGAGGTCAAAGCCAACTATCTCACCTCGCCGCCGCTGGTAGTGGCCTACGCCCTGGCCGGTACCATGGAGATCGATCTCGGATCAGATCCGATCGGCAGGGACCGCAATGAGAACCCCGTCTATCTGAGCGACATCTGGCCGAGCGCCGCGGAAATCGACGAGGCCGTAGCGGCACATGTAACACCGGCGATGTTCAGCGAGCAGTACGCCAACGTGTTCAGTGGCAATGAAACCTGGAACGCGGTCAAGGTGAGCAAAAGCCGCCTTTACGATTGGAATGCCAAATCCACCTATATCCGCAAACCCACCTTTTTCGAAGGCTTGACGCTGCAGCCGCCGCCACAGCCTGAGATTCACAAGGCGCGGGTCCTGGCCCTGCTCGGAGATTCGGTTACCACAGATCATATCTCTCCCGCCGGGGCCATTCCCGAGGACAGCCCGGCGGGGAAGTGGCTGATCGCCCAGGGAGTGAGCAAGGAACAGTTCAACACCCTCGGCTCCCGCCGGGGAAACCACGAGGTGATGATCCGGGGGACCTTCGGCAACATCCGTATCCGCAACCAGCTGGTTCCGGGCGTGGAGGGCGGCTACACCCGCCACCTGCCCTCGGGCAAGCAGATGTTTATCTATGACGCGGCGATGAAGTACAGGGAGGAGGGGACGCCCCTGTTGGTGATCGCCGGCAAGGAGTACGGATCGGGCAGCTCGCGGGACTGGGCCGCCAAGGGAACCGTCCTGCTCGGTGTAAAAGCTGTAATCGCCAGGAGCTTCGAGCGGATCCACCGTTCGAATCTCATAGGAATGGGCGTGCTGCCCCTGCAGTTTCTAGAGGGCGAGAGTGCGGAATCATTGGGGCTGAGCGGGGAGGAGATCTATACGCTGCCACCCGTTGAAAAACCCGGACAGGAGATCATGGTAACGGCCGGGGGAACGGGTGCGGGGCAGAGGCGTTTTCAGGTTCGAGTGCGCCTCGACACCCAGGTGGAAATGGAGTACTACCGCAACGGCGGAATCCTACACACCGTGTTGCGCAAAATGGCAGGAGGTTGAGACATGGACAAGAGCGCGGAAGGCATTCGCAAGGAGTCCGACACCATGGGTCAGGTGGCTGTTCCCGCCTGGGCCTACTGGGGAGCTCAGACTCAACGAGCGGTTGAGAACTTCGGAGTTTCGGAAAAGCGCATCCCTTCTCCGATGATCCGAGCGATCGGCTCTATAAAAGGCTTTGCCGCCGAGGTCAACTCGGAGTTGGGAATAATCCCAAAAGAGCTGGCTGAGGCTATCATAAAAGCGGCCGAGGAGGTCAGAGACGGCCGCTGGAACGAGCATTTCCCCATCGATGTGTTTCAAACGGGCAGCGGCACATCCTGGAACATGAATGCCAATGAGGTGATCGCCAATCGGGCCAACGAGCTACTCGGCTCGCCTCTGGGCGCCAAGAGCCCTGTCCATCCCAACGATCACGTCAACCGCGGACAGTCCTCCAACGACGTGATCCCGTCTGCCATTCACATCGCCGACAGGCTGGCCGCCGGGCAGTTACGGGCATCCCTGGAGGAGCTGGAACAGGGACTGGCGGCCAAGGCCGAGGCGTTCAGCGAGGTGATAAAGATCGGGCGTACCCACCTCCAGGATGCGGTGCCGGTAACCCTGGGTCAGGAGTTCGCCGGGTATGCCGATCAGATCCGCAAGGGCGGGCGGAGACTCGACAACACGCTTGCGCACCTCGAAGAGCTGGCCCTCGGCGGTACCGCTGTTGGGACCGGACTCAATGCTCATCCCCAGTTTGCTCCCCGGGTGATCGAGAAGCTCGCCCAAAACACTAAAATTCCCTTTCGTCAGGCGGACAACCTCTTCGAAGCCCTTGCCTGTCGCGATGCCCAGGCGGAGCTGATGGGCGCTCTCAATGTGCTGGCGGGCAGCCTGCTGAAGATCGGAAACGACCTGCGCCTGCTTTCCAGCGGTCCCCGGGCGGGTTTCGGGGAGATCGAGCTTCCCTCGCTGCAACCGGGCAGCTCGATCATGCCGGGCAAGGTCAATCCCGTGATTCCGGAGATGGTGATCCAGGCGGCCGTGTATGTAAAGGGCAAGTGTGCTTCCGTGGGTCTGGCCGCAGCCTCGGCACCGCTCGAGCTGAACATCATGATGCCGCTGATCACCTACGAGACCCTGGAT
>CAYMGP010000110.1:0-8597 GCA_964390045.1 uncultured Spirochaetaceae bacterium
TTATCCTCGCTGTGGCGGCGGACAATCTGCGTAAGCATCCCGGTAAAAGTTGATGATAAGGATCCAAGTATCCTACGGTTTCGTGGGTCAACCCGAACAGTTTGTTCGGAAAAAAAAACTTAAAGGAGGGTAGATATGAACAGATCTACCAACAGAATCGCAGTTCTCGTGGTGTTGTTCTTTGCGGCCTCTATCGTTGTTCTATGGTCTGCAGGAACGCAGGAAGCGATGAAGGAGCTTCCCGCCTGCCCGGAGTTCACCTCGGCGGTAATCCCCGACGACAGCGGCGCGGTGAAACCTGTCAACAAAAAGGCGGCGGAGCCTCTCCGGATTGCCGTACTGGGACTGGAAAACAATCCTTTCTGGATTCCTGTCAAAGAAGGCTGCGAGGCTGCAGCCAAGGAGCTCAAGGCGCTTAACTGCACCGTAGACTGGATCAACGCCGGAGCGCAGCACACAACAGATGTTTTCAGCAAGGCGGTTGAAGGAGCCATCGCCCAGGAATACGATGCCATCGCAACGATTGCGGGAGACAGCGGGATCGTTCCCTATATCAACCGGGCAGTAGATTCCGGGATTCCAGTGGCCACCTTTAACTCAGAAACCGAAACCGAAAACAACAGATGTTTCTTCGTGGGTGCTGATCTCTACAAACAGGGCCAGACCGCGGGGGAGCGTATGGCAGAGGTTCTCGGTGGCAAAGGCAAGGTGGCCATCATCACCGGGTTCTTCGCTGTGGAAGCCCATGAGCTGAGAAGGCTCGGATTCGAAGAATACATCGAGGCCAATGCTCCCGGAATCGAGATCGTGGACCGCGTCGAGAATCAGGACAAGGCCGATATCGCCTACAACCAGGCCCAGGACTTCATGACAGCGAATCCTGATTTAGCAGGCATCTATGTGACCGCCGGGGGACCATTCGGAGCGGCTGCCGCTGTGGAAGATGCCGGCCAGACAGGAAAAATAAAAATGGTCAGCTACGATTTCGTTGATGAAACCATGGAGTTCGTACAAAAAGGAGTGATCACCGGGACCATCGGGCAGCAGCCCTTCGCCCAAGGGCACGATCCCGCAGTGCGGCTGTTCAATTACCTGGTAGCCGGCGAGAAGCCACCTGCCGCCCGCCTGCTTACCCGGGCAGATTTCGTGACCAAGGAGAATATCGACGAATTCTGGAGCAAATGAGTACAACAGGGCTGCACGTTCTTCGTGCAGCCCTGCTCTCAGTTTTTTTAAGGGAACATGGCGTGAGAGAACACTTGATCCTGTCCGCTAAGGAAATCAGCAAGAGTTTTGGCGGCCTGCTGGCCCTCGACAAGGTACACCTCGATGTTCGCTACGGTGAGGTCCACGCGGTTGTAGGGGAAAACGGGGCCGGTAAATCCACCCTGATGCGGATCCTAGGGGGTATAATCAACAGGGATAGCGGGGAGGTCATCTACCAGCAAAAGCAGGTTGATTTTTCCAGTCCTATCGAATCCATCGCAGCCGGAATCGCTGTAATCCATCAGGAACTTTCCATGCTGCCGACATTGAATGTTATCGAAAACATCTACATGGGCCGTATGGAAAACCGCTTCGGAAAAGTCTTGTGGAAAAAACTCGAGAATGAAACCGCGGAGGTCATGCGCCGGGTTGGGTTGAATATCGATCCCTACATCCTGGTACATCATCTCAGCATTTCCCAAAGGCAGCTGATCGAAATCGCCAAGGCTTTGTCCATCAATGCCAGCCTGATCATTATGGACGAACCCAACTCCTCTTTGACTCAAACAGAAACCCAACAGCTGTTCCAAGTAATCAAAGGATTAAAAAAACAGGGCATCTCTATTATCTATGTTTCGCACAAGATCGAAGAGGTTCTTCAGATTTCGGATCGCATTACTGTATTGCGGGACGGCAAATATATAGGCACGATAGAAAGCTCCGAGGCCAGCCAGGAAAAAATCGTGCAGATGATGGTTGGCAGGGAATTACAGAGGGAAATGGAACATAAGGCGCATGCGACGGGAGAAGTGCTGCTGGAAGTCAGGAATTTTAGCGGTCGTCGTTTCCATGATATTTCCTTTCAACTCCATCGGGGCGAGATACTGGGTTTCGCCGGCCTGGTAGGGGCCGGGCGAAGCGAGATAGCAAGGGCCATCTTTGGAGTCGATCCATTCGATTCCGGAGAGATCCTGCTCGAGGGCCGGCCGGTTCGTTTTCAATCAACAAAACAAGCGATACAGAGCGGACTGGCCATGCTTCAGGAGGATCGTAAAGAGCTTTCTCTGTTCATGGGGCTTCCGATTTGGCTCAACATAGCGATAAGCAGGTTGCCGGGTCTAAGCCCCGGTGGACTGATCGCCAAAAACAGAGTCAACGAGCTCGTAGAAAAATTTATTCGCAGCCTCAATATCAAGATTGCCTCTCCGGAATACCCGGTATCTAGCCTGAGTGGAGGAAACCAGCAAAAAACCACCCTCGCCCGCTGGCTGGCAACGGAGCCAAAAATCCTGATTCTGGACGAGCCTACCCATGGGATTGACGTAGGTGCCAAGGCGGAGATCTACAAGATCATGCGCGATTTGGCCGAGCGCGGCATGGGAATAATTCTAATATCTTCCGAGCTGCCGGAAATCGTTTCGATCACAGACCGGGTCGTGGTCATGCACGAAGGAAAGATGACGGCACTGCTCAACCGTGAAGCCATGAACGAAGACACAATTATGCACAGTGCTACCGGATCACTTCATGAATCTGTGATAAATATGTGAAGTGATCTCAAAGGCAAGCGGCTCCGTATTCATAGCAATTCACTACCTCCAAGCCAAAGCTACTGCTTTTGAATTAGCAAGTAAGTGCAGATGAAACCTTCGAAACTGAAACAAGCGGCCAGAAGCCTCGTCAACAACCTGAAAATGAGCCTCCCGATCCTGCTCGGAGTACTGCTCCTTGTCGGCTTGGTTAACACTGCGGTTCCGAAGGACTTCTTTTCAAGATTTTTTTCAGGACACATGATCCTCGATCCGTTCATCGGAGCCCTCTTCGGCGGTGTGGCCGCCGGAAATCCGTTGACCAGCTACATCATCGGCGGGGAACTTTTGAGCAGAGGAATCAGCTTGGTCGCGGTGCTGGCCTTCATCGTCAGCTGGGTTACTGTCGGAACCATTCAGTTGCCTGCCGAGAGCCTGATGCTCGGAAGGCGCTTTGCGCTGCTGCGCAACGCTGTCAGCTTTCTGATGGCGGTTCTGATCGCGGTCCTGACCGTCTTGACCCTGGAGGCGGTATGTTGAGAAAAATCATTCGAAAAATCGGAGGCAACTACCTTTTCCTCCTTGCCGTCTGCATTCTGTACATCGTATTGGCTGCTGTGCATTGGGAGACGGCGAGGGCCGGATTTACAGCCTTTCTCGAGTTATTGGCGGGGATTGCCCCGGTGCTGGGCATTGTGTTTGTCCTTCTCTTTATATCAAATCTGGCCATCGACTCTCAAACCGTGGTTCGCTATCTGGGCAGGCAGGCCGGCAAGGTTGGATGGCTCGTCGCCATCATCGCCGGGATCATTTCGGCGGGTCCAATTTACCTGTGGTATCCTCTGTTGAGCGATTTGAAGGACAAGGGGATGCGGGAAGGCCTGATCGCTGTTTTTCTGTACAATCGAGCTGTAAAGGTACCGATGATACCGATGATGATCCTGTACTTCGGTGTAAAAACCGTCGTGATACTGACTATATATATGATTATCTTTTCAGTTCTCAACGGTTACCTTGTAGAGCGAATCGTCACAGGACGGAGGAAAAAACAATGAGAATTGCTGTGGCAGCCTTGGGGAAAAAAAAGAGCTCGGAGATCGCCGAACAAGCCGGCAGGGCTCCTTTCTATCTTATTTTCGATGAGAACGAAACTCTACTCGAGACATTGAAGAATCCCTTCAGCCGCGGGGGAGGGGGTGCCGGCTTTGGAGTGGCTAAGATGTTGGCCGACAGAAAGGTATCCGTGGCCGTAGCCGGTGATTTCGGGCAGAAGATGACTGCTGCTCTTGAGCAGCGAGGCCTGCGAGCCTGCAAATCCAAGGGAACGGTTCTTGAAGCCCTCTCCAACCTCGAGGAACAGGGTAAGCCGTAGATCAAGGGAAAAAATTAATCATTCCACCGCCTTCTTATGAATTTCTGTTTTTTTCTGTTTTTTCCCGCTTGACAGGCGGGTGACATATTACTATATTAGTTATGAGCATATGCCCATAATAATATCCGGATTGTTGTGTCATGCCGCGTCCCCTTAAGCCGCGCTGGATCAACTTCGAGCCGCCGAACATTTATTTCGTACCGCAGGTTCTGCCTGCCCGTTCGGTCGCTCAAGTTCTTCTTACCGTAGATGAGTTGGAAGCGCTCCGACTCGCCGATCTCAACGGGTTGAGCCATGAGGCGGCGGCCGGCGAAATGAACGTTTCCAGAGCCACCTTCGGCAGAATCGTGGCCCGGGCGCGCAGCAAAGTGGCCGCTGCCCTGGTACACGGCAAGAGTATCGGTATCGAAGGCGGGGTAGTGAGATTCAATCCGCCTCACGGCCGCCGCTGGCGGGGCGGACCACACGGACCCCATGGCCGCGGAAAGGGGCCGTGGCACTGATCGATGATGTGAGGAGGTGAGAGAAGATGCCTAGAGGAGACGGAACAGGGCCCGGAGGCATGGGCCCGATGACCGGCAGGGCGGCCGGATACTGCGCCGGCTACGGCATGCCGGGGTACATGAATCCTTACGGAGGCCGCATGGGCGGCGGCTTCGGCTACCCGGCCGTAGGAATCCCCGGTGGTTATACAAATCCGTACTACGGTTGGGGCGGTTATCCGGCCTACCCTGGATTCTTCCGGGGTAGGGGACGCCCGTTCGGTTTTGGATTTGGGCGAGGCCGTCGGGGACGATGGTAAGTTCAATAAAATTATGACGAGTCTATTTTTGCAGGAGGTACAAGATGCCTAGAGGAGACGGAACAGGGCCCGGAGGCATGGGCTCGATGACCGGCAGGGCGGCCGGATACTGCGCCGGCTACGGCATGCCGGGGTACATGAATCCTTACGGAGGCCGCATGGGCGGCGGCTTCGGCTGGGGTCGCGGACGCGGGTGGGGATACGCCCAGGGGTACGCTCGACCTGCACCCTTTGGGAGCGTCCCGTACGGCCCGTTTCCATACGCCGCACCCTACTCCGGAGAACAGGAGAAGGAGGCTCTCCAAAACCAGCTGAAGGTTATGGAAGAGCAGGTCGCGGCCATGCGGGAACGGATCGAGGAGATCGAGACAGAGGCCTCGAAGGAGAAAAAATAAACTGGAAGGGGCTGTCTCATAAGTAGGCAGCCCCTGCTAAAAGGAATTACTATGCCTAGAGGAAACGGAACAGGACCTCCTGGAGGGGGACAGGGAGGTGGTGGTGGCGGTGGTGGCCGCGGCCGGGGTCGGATGGGAGGAACCCAGCCGGGCTCAGGACCGGGCGGATTCTGTGTTTGCCCGAACTGCGGTGCAAGGGTTTCTCACCAAAGAGGAACACCGTGCTTCAATATGACCTGCCCGCAATGCAAATCTTCCCTGGTCAAAGGATAGCAGACGTTAAACATCTGATCTGACACGTAAACAGATACATTCAGCCCAGCTCTATTTAGAGTCAGCCGGGATTGACGTTCGAGTAGTCGAACATTATACTGACGCTAAAACAAAGATCTAGCATTAATCAGGCAGACTATTGAAGCGCCTAATAATCAACAAGTGGAGCTGAACTATGTCATCTGAAACAGGAATCTCTTTTCAAGACTGTGCGATCGTGGCTTGCGGCACCCTTACCCTTGAATTGAACCATCTGAGGAAAAACGGTTTCCTGGACGTCCCCAGGATCGAATACACAAAACCGGGCCGGCACGAAGTTCCGAGGGAGCTGGAAAGCCAGCTGGTGGATAAAATCGGGAAAGCAAAAAGCTATGCTGAATCCGTTATCGTCGTGTATGGGGGGAAGTTCTGTTTTATAGACATGAACGATCCTAGCAGGATCATAGACGATGTCATCGAGGAGCAGGGACAGGCCATTTCCAGGATCAACGCCACGCACTGCGTCGACATGCTTGCCGATGCTCAAGAGAGGGAAGCGATTCGCAACGGCGAAAAAGTCTTCTGGCTGACTCCGGGATGGGTACTGTATAGAGATTACGTATTCCAGGATTGGGACAGGGGTAAAGCCAACGAAACCTTCCCGCAAAATACGGGAGGAGCCGTCATCCTGGATGCCGTGGGATTCTGGGAGGACTATTCCGCAAGGCATCCTGAGAAGATACTCGATTTTTCCGACTGGATGGGTATCCCTATCCGTCCCCACAAAATATCTCTCTCCCGGTTCGAGAAGCTTCTCACCGAGTGTGCCCTGCAGGTCCAGCAGGCAGTGACGTGATCGTTTGAGGAGAAAGTCGATGTGCATGGCAACAGCATACATGAAGCGCGGATCCGGCAAAGAAGTTATTTTGCAAGAGGTAGCCTTTTTACAACCGAAAGGGGATAGTATGATTCTGAAACCTCTTTTCGGCGAGCAGAAGAGGATTAAAGCAATCATCAAGGAGATCGATTTCCTAAACTCCACTATTCTCTTTGAAAAGATGGAAGAGGCGGCGCAATGAAGATCCTGATCTGCGGAAAAGGCGGAACAGGGAAGAGCACCCTCACGGCTCTTCTGAGTAAAGAGTTGGCCGGCAGAGGTAAAAACGTGCTGATAGTGGACAGCGACGAATCAAATTTCGGCTTGTCCGGTCTTTTGGGAATGGAAAAGCCCAGAGATTTCATGGAGTATCTCGGCGGGAAGAAGGTCCTTTTCGAACGAGTAAAAACCCTTGAAACGGGGCTGAAAACAGACGGACTCCCTTCCGGCTATTTCTCCGAGAAAGGATCGATCAAACTGCTGTCAGTCGGGAAAATATACGACTTTGGAGAAGGGTGCGCCTGCCCAATCAATGCCCTCTCTTCGAAATTTCTCGAGAATGTGGAACTGGGAAAAGACGAGCTGTTGATTGCGGATACGGATGCAGGGGTGGAGCATTTGGGACGGGGGGTGGAGAGAGGGTGCGATGTCCTTCTTGTAGTTGTTGAACCTTCCAGAGAATCAATTGAGCTGGCGAAGAGAGTAACCACCATGGTCGAGGACCTTGGGAAAGAGGTCTACTACATCCTGAACAAGACAGATGATGAAACCGAAAGGGCAGTGTTGGATTCTCTACAGCAAGATATGGTTATATCATCCATACCGATTGATAAAAGAATTTCCCTCTACGGGCTGCAGGGTAGCGAGTTGGATTTCAAGCTCGAAGGTATCGGAAAGATAGCCGATTTCCTGGAGGAAGAAGCCGGAGCGCTGTAGAGAGGAGCCTGATCATGGCAAAAGAGCTCAGTTCAACGCTCGAGGATTATTTAAAGGCGGTTTTTTACCTTGAAAAGAAAAAACGAACCGCCCGGGTTCGAGACATCTCTCAATATGTGGGCGTAACAAAATCCACAGTGAGTGCCGCTCTGAAGAGCCTGGCCAGCAAGGATCTCGTGGAGTACGAGCCCTACGAGCTGATTGTGTTGACGCCAAAAGGAAGGGATAAAGCGCGCACGATTGCTATGAATCACCATGTCATTAGTCATTTCCTGCAAAGCGTACTCGCCCTTGATCCGACGAGGGCAGAGTATATCGCCGGTGAGCTGGAGCATGCTGTGGACAGGGAGGCGATGGAGCGCTTCGTATGTTTTTTGGCATTCGCCGAGAAGTTCGCAGCGGAGCGTGCCGATCTATTGAACGAGTTTCGCTGCTTTCTGCACGAAGGTTCCGGAGATCCGGTCTGTAAAGAACTTGTCAAAGAGTATAGAGAAAGAATCAAGGCAGAGGTAGAGAAGAAGTGAATCGAGGAAAATCGGCGGCCAAAATGTACTTTCCCCAGTACGCCCGCGGCAGAGAAGGGGTTGACCTGCAGGCCGGGAAAACGGTCTTGCAGCACATTCGCAGACTGGGCGGTGTTGAAATCGACTCCGAGTGCGGCGGACAGGGTGTTTGCGGTAAAGATGTCATCCGCCTGGAGAAGGGCGCCGGGTCTCTAACCGCCCCGACAGAAGCGGAACAACGCTTTCGGAAACAGGGCGCGCTCAAGCACGGTCAGCGCCTGGCCTGCCAAGCCCGAATTGCCGATGTCGGGCGGGACATCACCGTGTATATTCCCAACTTCGGTAAATACACCGTCCTTTCCGATTATGTCCACACCGACGCACTGCACGATCCCTGCGTGGTACGGGACAACGGCCGGGTGATGCATATAAACGGTGAAGACCTGGGTCCTTATGATGGACGCATTCTCGGGCTGGCGATCGACGTCGGCACAACCACGCTGGTTGTTCAGGTGGTTGACCTGGAAGACGGCAAAAATGTGGGCACGGCGATGGCGAGCAAGAATCCCCAGATCGCCTACGGCAACGAAGTAATTTCCCGCATCGGCTACACCATCGACCACCATGGGGGGTTGAAAGAGCTTCAGGGAGCCGTGATAGAAGGGATCAACCAATCCCTCGTCGAGCTGGAAAAGCGGCTTGCATCGGGAAAGGCTCTCCGGGAG
>CAYMGP010000111.1:0-8467 GCA_964390045.1 uncultured Spirochaetaceae bacterium
ACTGAAGGGAGTCGAGAAAGACATAGGTTCGTAAATCGATGCGTTCATCCGCCATGTTTTAGCCTTCCTGCTGAAAACCGAGGGGCAGGGCCGAATCTACATTACCGTGGGGGCGCGGGATGATGTGTATCGAGATCACTTCTCCCACTCGTTCGGCGGCCCGTCCGCCGGCATCCAACGCGGCCCGCACAGCTGCTACATCTCCCCGGATGATGGCGGTGACGTACCCTCCGCCGGTCTTCTCGTAGCGCATCAGCTCCACTTTGGCCGCCTTGACCATCGCGTCGGAGGCCTCCACCATCGCAGCAAAACCGCGACACTCGATCATACCCAGAGCGTTTGAAAATACCTCAGCCATGTTTCCTCCTGAACAAATAAGTTCCTATACTGTTAATATCGTAACAATATTCCATAATATTGTTATTTATTTTTCTTTATAAGTCTAATTATGTTAAAAATATTAAATTTGTCAAGACAAATTGTCTTGATTTTTATAAAAAAAATGTTATGATGTTCTCATGAGCAAGCGCCGGGAGCGCATCGCCGCCATCATTCAGACCCTTCAGGTACAAAACGCAGCCACCATCCGGGAACTGGCCGGGCAGCTCGATGTTTCCGACATGACGATACGCCGCGATCTGAACCTGCTGGTCCAGGACAACATCATACGCTTGGTACATTCCGGTGCGGTTCTAAATCCGGGAAGCCTGGGAAGCTACCAGCCTCGCTATTCCCTCGCCGAAGCCGGCACCTTGCGGGTCGAAGCGAAGATGGCCATCGGCCGTAAAGCCGCTTCCCTGATAGAGGACGGGGACATCGTGATCATCGATTCCGGTTCCACTACCGAGTGCCTGGCAAAAAACATACAGGAAAACGTTTCTTTGACCGTGCTCTGCTTCGCCTTGAACGTGCTGCTCGAGATGCATCGCCGCAACAAATGCTCATTACTGCTCGCCGGCGGCACACTGCACGAAAACAGTCTCGTGGTCGAAAGCCCGGAAGGGGTTGAGCTGATCAAACGCTTTCGGGCCAACAGGGCTTTCCTCTCCGCCAGCGGAGTCAGCGACAAGCTGGGCGTCACCTGTACCAACCGCTACGAGATCGAGGTCAAAAAAGCCACCATCCAGTCTTCCCTAGAGCGCGTGCTACTCGCCGATTCGAGCAAGTTCGGCAAAATCCAAGCGGCCTATTTCGCAGAGCTCAACGAGTTCACAGCGGTGGTTACCGATTCGGGCATCTCTCCGGAATACAGGGAAATTATCCGCAACCTGGGCATCGATTTGTACGTGGTTTGACGGGGCGACCTTGACGGAACCCGGAATCCCAATAAACTTTGAACTCAAGAGATGGCAAAACTGATTCTAGTATCCAACCGGCTGTCCGTGTCCGTGAGGAGAAAAAAACAGACGTTGGAGTTCAAGGCCAGCATGGGCGGCCTGGCCACGGGACTGAGCTCGCTCGACAGCGACGATGAAATCCTCTGGATCGGTTGGCCAGGCCTTCCGGCGGACGATCTCAGCGAACAGGAAAAAGCAGAGATCTCTCACGCTCTTTCCGATCGCTATCGCAGCCTGCCCGTAGCCCTGAGCAGCGAGGAGCTGAAAAGCTTCTATTACGGGTTCTGCAACAACGTGATCTGGCCCCTTTTCCATTACTTCCCAAGCTATGCCCGCTACGACAACTCGCTGTGGGAATCCTACAAAAGGGTGAACTTACTGTATCTGGACAAGGTGTTGGAGGTGGCGCAGGCGGGAGATACGATCTGGGTCCATGACTATCAGCTCATGCTGCTGCCGTCAATGATCCGGCGGCATCTCAAAGAGATACAAATCGGATTTTTCCTGCATATCCCCTTTCCCTCTTTCGAGGTGTTCCGCCTGCTGCCCTGGAGGGCCGAGATCCTCAGAGGTCTGCTCGGTTCGGATTTGATAGGCTTCCACTCCTACGATTATGCCCGCCATTTCATAAGCAGCGTACGCCGTTTGCTGGGATTGGAAAACAACATGGGCTACCTCCAGTTCGAGGACAGGTTGAGCAGAGTCGATGTATTTCCTATGGGTATCGACTACGGCAGATACGCAAATGCGCTGGCCAACAACAGCGTCGTACGGGAGATGGAGAGGGCCGCTGCCCAGTTCAAGGGATTCAGGATCATTCTCTCCGTCGACAGGCTGGACTACACGAAGGGGATTCCCCAACGCCTCAGGGCTTACGAACAGCTGCTGGAGAGCAATCCTCAGTACCGGGAAAAGGTGGTGCTGCTGCTCATCGCTGTGCCCTCGCGTACAAAAGTGCAGCTCTACCGAGCGTTGAAGCGGGAAATCGAGGAGCTGATCAGCGACATCAATGGCAAATACGGAACTATAGGCTGGGTGCCCATTCACTATTTCTACAGGGGATTTCCCTTCGAAAAACTCAGCGCCATGTACGGCTTGGCCGAGGTGCTGCTGGTGACGCCCCTGCGCGACGGCATGAACCTGGTGGCCAAGGAATACGTAGCCGTCCACAAAGACAGGACGGGCGTGCTTATCCTCAGCGAGACCACGGGGTCGGCCCGGGAGATGAGCGAAGCCCTGTTGATCAATCCGAACAACAGCGAAGAGATCACCGCCGCGCTGAAAACAGCTCTCGAGATGGAAGAGAAAGAACAGATAGAAAGAAACGCCGTCTTGAACGAACGCCTGAGCCGCTACGATGTGTCAACCTGGACCGAGGACTTCCTCGACAAACTCAGGCGGGTCGAAGAGGTGCAGCGAGGGTACCTTGTGAAAAAAGTGAGCGATGCGCTGCGAGCCGAAATCGCGGGGGCCTACAAAAAGGCTGAAACCCGGCTCATCGTTCTCGACTACGACGGCACTCTGGTTCCCTTCGCCGACAGGCCGAGAAAAGCGTTTCCCGATGCCCGGCTTATCGAACTGCTCAGCCGGCTGGCTAAGGACCCCAAAAATGAGATCGTCGTGGCCAGCGGACGAAGCCGGAGCACGATGAGCAGCTGGCTGGGGGATTTGAAAATCAGCCTGATAGCCGAGCATGGTATCTGGCTGAAGCGTAAGGCGGAGCGCTGGCGTTTGATCGAACCGTTGAGCAATGAATGGAAAGACCAGCTGCGACCGATCTTCGAGCTATTCAAGGACAGAACGCCGGGATCCATCATCGAAGAAAAGGAATACTCACTGGCCTGGGACGTTCGCAAGGCGGAGCATGAGCTGGCCGGCATGCGGGCCAGTGAGCTCAAGGATATTCTATTCAGCATGACAGGTGATTTGAATCTCGACGTCTTGGAGATCAACACAGTACTGGAGGTCAAACAGGCAAATATAAACAAGAGTCAGGCCGTCGGTCAGTGGCTCGCCGATAAAAAGTGGCAGTTCGTTCTGGCCGCCGGGGATGACAGCACCGACGAGGAGGTTTTCACCCAGCTGTCCGCCTCCTCCTATTCGATAAAGGTGGGAATGGGCATCTCCGAAGCCCGCTTCTACGTCGAATCCCCAGGGCATCTACGCCGGCTGTTGCGAGAGTTGCTCTGATGGAGTTTCACATCTGCAGGGAAGCCCGCGACTGCTACGGCTTCGATGAAAATCTTTTCTCCCTCAACGGCAACGTGATCTTCGCCGATTTCCACGCCGCCAGGGTTTTCACGCAGAGAATGAACGACCGTCGGGATCTGATACGTTTTCCCGAGACCGCGGTCAAAGCGGGGCAGATCAACGCCATGGGCTTGATCGACGAAATCATGCACCTGGTGGTACGTCTTTTTCAGGAGCGGGTGGCAAGCGGAGCCATGGGCCGAGCCCTGCTTCACCTGCGGCGTCGGATAGGCAAAGCAGAGCTTCAGCGTATGCTGCTCGAGTTTACCGACAACTTTCCCCCGGTCGAGGTGTATCGCGGGAAATCTCAGGCTGCCACCTGGCTCAAAGGCAAGAGTGAAGAAGCCCTCGAAGAGCTGCTCATGCTCTGGCTGGCCAACCAGAATCCGGCCTTTGCGGTTTATCTGGAGCTGTTCGATGACTCCGGCCTGGAAAAAAACACGGTCTACAGGCAGGCTCTGGAAGCGCTGACCGAGTTCTTTGAAGCCGAGCCCTGTTTCGGGCCGGATGATCAGAGCTTGATCGCCATGCTGCGGGCGCCGGCTCTTGCCCACCCCCACTCGCTCAGCGGACAGCTGGAATACATCAGGCAGCGCTGGGGAGGCTTGCTGGGGGATTATCTGTACAGGCTGCTGAGCAGCCTGGATTTCATTGGGGAGGAGATGAAGCTGCGTTTTCTCGGTCCCGGGCCCTCCCGGATCGTGGATTTCAAGGGCCTCGATTTGGAAGCCGAGCGCTTCAGCCCCGATCTCGATTGGATGCCCAGAGTTGTGATGATTGCAAAAAACTCCTACGTCTGGCTCGACCAACTTTCAAAACGATATCAGAGACAGCTCAGACGCCTCGACGAGATCCCCGATGAAGAGCTCGACAGGCTGTCCCGCTGGGGCATCACCGCTCTTTGGCTGATCGGACTATGGGAGAGAAGCAAGGCTTCCCGGCTGGTAAAACAGAGATGCGGCAATCCCGAGGCCGAGGCCTCGGCCTACAGCCTGCTCGGCTATGAGATATCTCCCGACCTGGGGGGCTGGGAAGCGTTTAATAACCTCAAAAACAGAGCCTGGCAGCGGGGTATCCGCATGGCCGGAGACATGGTCCCCAACCACATGGGAATCGATTCCCGGTGGGTAATCGAGCATCCGGACTGGTTCGTCTCCCTGCCCTACAGCCCCTTCCCTTCCTACACCTTCGGCGGTCCCGACCTGTCCGATGACCCGCGGGCCGGCGTGTATCTGGAGGATCACTACTACAGCCGCAGCGACGCCGCCGTGGTCTTCAAGCGTGTAGACACGGCCAGCGGCGAGCAGCGCTTCATCTACCACGGCAACGACGGCACCAGCATGCCTTGGAACGATACGGCCCAGCTGAATTTCCTCAACCCCGAGGTCCGCGAGGGTGTGATTCAGACGATTCTTCACGTGGCCAAATCTTTTCCCATCATCCGCTTCGACGCCGCCATGACTCTGACAAAGAAACACTACCAGCGGCTCTGGTTTCCCGAGCCGGGAAGCGGCGGGGACATTTCCTCCCGCTCCGATCATGGAATGAGCAGTCAGGAGTTTAACGCGCGCATGCCCAGGGAGTTCTGGCGGGAAGTGGTGGAACGGGTCGCCCGCGAGGTGCCGGACACCCTGCTGCTGGCCGAAGCTTTCTGGCTGCTCGAAGGATACTTCGTACGCACCCTGGGAATGCACAGGGTTTACAACAGCGCCTTCATGAATATGCTCAAAAACGAGGAAAACTCCGAGTACCGTCAGGTCATCAAAAAAACCCTGGCTTTCAACCCGGAGATCCTAAAGCGTTTCGTCAACTTCATGAACAATCCCGACGAGGAAACCGCCGTGGCTCAATTCGGCAAAGGGGACAAGTATTTCGGCGTTTGCACACTCATGGCCACTCTTCCTGGTCTGCCGATGTTCGGGCATGGGCAGATCGAGGGCTTCAGCGAAAAATACGGCATGGAGTACCGAAGAGCGTACTGGGACGAGAAGGCGGACGAGGAACTGGTGGACAGGCACGAACGGGAGATCTTTCCTCTACTGGCCAGGCGCTATCTGTTCGCGGATTCCAAGCACTTCCAGCTTTACGATTTTTACACCTCCGCCGGCAGCAGCGGACCTGTAAACGAAGATGTATTCGCCTACTCCAACCGCCGCGACGGCGAGCGGGCCCTGATCGTCTACAACAACCGCTTCGCCGAAGCCGCCGGCTGGATACACCTCAGCTCTGCAAAAGCGGAGGGCGGGCAGAAGCGAGCAGCCGTGCAGCACAGCGTCGCCGAGGGACTCGGATTGTCGGAGGCGCAGAATCACTACTGCATCTTCAGGGACCTGCTCAGCGGCCTGCAGTATCTGCGCAGCTGCCAGGCGCTGCACAGACAGGGTTTGTACGTCGAGCTGCGGGCCTATCAGGCCCAGGTTTTTCTCGACTTCCGGGAGGTGCAGGACAGTCCCGGTCAGCCCTATGCAGCCCTCTGTGAGTACCTGGCCGGCCGGGGAGTACCCAACGTCGAGCAAGCCCTGAGGGAGATTCTGCTCAAACCTATACACCAGCCCTTTGCCGAGCTGGTCAACGCGGATATGTTCAGGCGGCTGTCCGAGATCCGGCGCCTCGAACCCGAAGTCCGAGCCAAGATAGAAGAGCTCTGCAGCAGCGTTGCTGCCTTTACAGGCTCGGCGGAGAACAGCCAAGATCTGTCTGCGGGAATCGCGGGCAAGCTGAGCGCGTTTCTCGATCTGTCCTCCGTGGTGGCTCTGCAGCCCGCACCGCAACCGGCGCAGCGCACCTGGGCCGTCCTTCTCGGCTGGCTGTTCGTCCACTGGATGGGGCCCGCCCAGCTGAGCCGCAGCCGGATCGACGACTGGATGCTCGGCAAGCTACTGGCCGCTTGCCTGCGGGAGCTCGGTTTGAACGGTGATGAGACGCGGCGCGCCCTGGCCCTGATCAAGATCCTTACCAGCCATCAGAGGTGGTTCGAGGCGGATGTCGCGCGAAGCCCGAAGGCTCCCGGTGCCGAAGCTGTGCTCGAGACCCTGCTCTCCGATTCCGAAGTCCAGGAGTACCTTGCCTTCAATCGATACAGGGGTGCGCTCTGGTTTCACTCCGAATCTCTGGACGAGCTCCTGGAAGGGCTGCTGCTGATTGCGGCGCTCGACGCTTTGGCGCAACCGGGGACGAGCCCCGAACAGCGAGAGCACCTCGTCCTGCAGCGTAAAACGGTTATCGAGCGGATTCAGGCTGCCAAGAAACAGAGCGACTACCAGGTCGAAAAACTTCTAGCAGCATTCAGAGTGAAAACCTGATGTGGTATAAAGACGCGATCATCTACGAACTGCACGTTAAGAGCTTCTTCGACAGCAACGATGACGGTTACGGTGATTTTCGCGGTCTGACGGCCAAGGTAGATTATCTTGCCGATTTGGGCGTTTCCAGCGTCTGGCTGCTGCCCTTTTATCCCTCGCCCCTGCGGGATGACGGTTACGATATCTCAGACTACTACCGCGTGCACTCAAACTATGGAACCCTTCAGGACTTTCGGCGCTTCCTGAAAGAGGCGCACAAGCGTGATATCCGGGTAATCACCGAGCTGGTCATCAATCACACCTCAGACCAGCATGGCTGGTTTCAGCGCTCCCGCGGCGCGCCCCCGGGCTCGGCGCACAGGGATTTCTACGTGTGGAGCAGCGATCCGGAACGCTACCCGCAGGCCCGCGTCATCTTCAAGGACTACGAATCCTCCAACTGGAGTTGGGATTCCGAGGCCGGCGCTTACTACTGGCACCGCTTCTACTCCCATCAGCCGGACCTCAACTTCGACAATCCCCGGGTACGCAGGGAGATCCTTCGGGTGCTGGACTTCTGGTTCGGAATGGGCGTGGACGGGATGCGTCTCGATGCGATCCCCTACCTCTACGAACGAGAGGGCACGAACTGCGAGAATCTCGAGGAAACCCACGCCTTCCTCAAGAGCCTGCGGGCCTACGTGGACGACAAATACCCGGACAGGATGCTTCTGGCCGAGGCCAACCAGTGGCCCGAAGACGCCGTGGCCTACTTCGGTCAGGAAGATGAGTGTCACCTCTGCTACCATTTTCCCGTAATGCCCAGGTTGTACATGTCTCTCACCATGGAGGACCGCTTCCCGGTGGTGGACATCATGGAGCAAACCCCGCCCATACCGGAGAGCTGTCAATGGGCCATGTTTCTCCGCAATCACGACGAGCTCACTCTCGAGATGGTCACGGACGAGGAGAGAGATCACATGTACCGGGTCTACGCTCGGGATCCGCGGGCCCGTCTCAACCTGGGAATCCGCAGGCGCCTGGCGCCGCTGCTCGGCAATGACCGCACGAAGATTGAGCTTATGAACATCCTGCTCTTCTCTCTGCCCGGAGCTCCGATTATCTACTATGGGGATGAGATCGGTATGGGCGATAATTACTACCTCGGTGACAGGGACGGCGTGCGCACACCCATGCAGTGGAGTGCCGACAGGAACGCCGGCTTTTCCCGCACCGGTCCACATCAACTCTACCTCCCGGTGATCATCGATCCGGAATACCACTTCGAAGCCCTGAACGTGGAAACTCAGAACAAAAACTCATCGAGCCTGTTGTGGTGGATGAAGCGCTTGATCTCGGTCCGTAAAAACTACGCCTGTCTCAGCCGTGGCGATATGGAGTTTCTCTTTCCCGACAATCCTCGGGTACTGGCTTTCACCCGCAGCTATGAGGAACAGACAATCCTGATTGTGTCTAATCTTTCCCGCTTTCACCAGGTAGTAGAGCTCGACCTCGGCTCCTACTCAACCTGTGTGCCCAAGGAGGTCTTCAGCTTGAACCGCTTTCCTCATATCGGAGAGGAGCCGTACAGGTTGACCC
>CAYMGP010000112.1:0-8364 GCA_964390045.1 uncultured Spirochaetaceae bacterium
GGCACCGAGCAGCTCGGTATTCAATCCTTATAAATTCCGATATAATGGCCAGCCGTCGGGCTAACATCGCGGGTCATGAAGATTCTTGCCGTTTCCGATTACATAAAGCCTCTGTTCTGCGAGCTGCCCCGAGATCCGGCTCTTTCCGATGTCGAGCTGCTCGTCTCGTGCGGAGATTTGCCCCCCGAATATCTACGCTGCCTCGTGGAAACTTTTCAAGCGCCGCTGTTCTACGTCCGAGGAAATCACGACCTGCGCCTGAAATCCGAAATTGGAAATGGTTGCACCAACATCCACGGACGCATCGTGACGTTCAGCGGGATAACCCTCTTGGGACTCGAAGGAGCGCACTGGTACAATGGGGGACCTTTTCAGTACACCGAAGCCCAGATGAGGGCTGTCATCCGCAACGTTCGGCCTGGGCTTCGCCCGCAAAACCACCTCGATATCGTGATCAGTCATGCAGCACCCCGTCACATAAACGACAGGGAAGATCTCTGCCACAGGGGCTTCGTTTGTTTTCGCCGCTTGATCGATCGCTACCGGCCGCAGTATTTTCTCCACGGGCACGTCCACGGGCGCTTCGCATCCCCGAAAGAACGCCTCACCAGGGTGCAGCGGACCACCGTGGTGAACTGTACGGGATCGTACCTAATCGAGGTCGGTGAGTGAAGAAACACAGAACTATCAAGCGCTTTCGCGACGAGCAGCGCCGGGAGTGCGCCTACGACTACGCGGACAGAGGCCTGCGTACGGTAGCGCTGAAGCAGATCGTGGGCAGCGTCAACCGCTACCTCGATTTCGACGGCGAGTTCCGCCTGAAGAAGGACAAGCCTCAGGAACGACTGAAAGCGATCCGGGAGGCGGTGGGCCAGGCCAAACCCCTCCCCCCGGTGGACCTTTTCAAGATAAAGGAAAATTACTTCGTCCTCGACGGGAATCACCGCGTTGCCGTAGCCAAGGAACATGCATTCGAAGACATCAACGCCCGGGTGGTGGAATTCCTTCCCTGCCACGAAACGCCGGAGAACGTGCTGTACAGGAAGAGAAGCGAATTCCTCGAAAAGACGGGCTTGCCCGATTCGATCGTGCTCACAGAGCCTAATCAGTACGGCCAGCTGCTCCGCCAGATCGAAAAACACAGGAAACACCTGGAGCAGCAGGAAGGGCGAACATTGTCCTTGGCGGAAGCGGTCGACGATTGGCAAACGACGATCTATCGCCCTCTCTCCAGAATGATCGCCAACGCAGGCTTGGCTTCTGCTTTTCCGGGTAGAACCGTCGCAGATCTGTACGCCTACATAGCCACTCACCAGTGGGAGAGAGGCCATCCCCAGTCGTATGGATCGGCAATAGACAGGGTGATTACTAAAAACATGGAGGAGTTTCGAGACTCCATGAAGAACAAACCCGAATCCGAGTATCCGGAGATGCGGCAGGAGATCACGGTGTTCGTGCTGATAAATATCACCACAAAGAAAGAGCTGCCGATCATAGACAAACTGATGGCCCTGGAGGAGGTGCGGGAGGTTCACTCTGTCCACGGGAGCATAGACCTCATCGCGAAGATCGTGCTGACCCGGGACCTGGTCTCCTCGGATGCCGAGGTAGTCACCCTCTTCGTGCAGGACAAGATAAGGCATATTCCGGGCATTCTCAGCACTCAGACTCTGATTCCGGGCTTATCGAGGGTTAAATAACAGAATCGCGTTTGCCGGCGGCGAGCATCTGCCGGCGGCGAGCGTTTGCCCGCGAGGAATCGAAAGGCGGCTAGAGGATCTGGCTCAGAAAAAGCTTGGTGCGATCCTCACTTGCACAGTATCTCCATGGTCATTTCTGTGGCTTCTCTCTTCGTCTTTTTACGCATTCGTATCTGGGCCAAATTGATATTCTCCAGCGCTGATATATGGGGAAAGAGATTGAAAGACTGGAAGACCATGCCGACTTCTTTGCGGATCTCCAGCCGATGCCTCTTGTTGTCGTCGAGAGGAATGCCATAAAGGTGAACGAGATTCTGAAAAGCCACACTCCTGAACCGCTGGATGGGAAGATCAAGCAGAAAATCTATGCTATCTTAGGCTGACAGGTCGAGTGGCAAACGGGAGGAGCCCATGACGGGGCGCACCGTGATCGAAAACGGTACGATTCCTACAATCTGCAGACAGTGCGACATGCGCTGCGGGATACATGCGGTCGTGGAGAAAAACCGGATCGTAAAGATCACCGGCCTGAAAGCCCATCCCCAAAACCGGGGCCGGCTCTGTCCCAAAGGCCCCGCTGCAATCGATACGGTCTACCACCCGAAACGCCTGCTCAAACCACTTAAAAAAACGGCCGACGGTTCATTCGCTGAGATCTCCCTCGAGCAGGCTATGGAGGAGATCGCCGGCAGGCTGATCGATATCGGGAACAAGTACGGCAAGCGCTCCATCGCTGCCTGGCACGGGGAAGCCCTCGGTTTTGCCCAGCAGGAGATGTACCCCCGGCGCTTTCTCCACGCTCTGGGCAGCCCGAATTTTCTCTCTGTGAACTCTCTCTGCTATGTAAGCCGCTACATCGCCTACAGGCTCGTCCAGGGATACTGGAATCCCTGCCCTGATTTCCGCAATGCCCGCTGCATCATTTTCTGGGGAACAAACCCGCCTGAATCCCACTTCACCTTCATGGGTCCGCTCAACGAGGCGAAGCGACGGGGAGCGAAACTTGTCGTTATCGACCCGCTGATCACCGAAATCTCTCGAAAGGCGGATCTGCATCTCCGGCCTTGGCCCGGTACCGACGGAGCCCTGGCCTGGAGCTTGATGCGGCAGCTCATCGAAACCGATCACTACGACAGGGAATTCGTATCCCGGTACAGCGTCGGCTTCGACGAGGCGGCGGCCTATGCCGGTAAATTCACGACCGAGGCGGTGGCGGGGATAACCGGGCTATCCCCCGAACAGATCGAAGAATGCGGAGGCCTCCTCTGCACCGGTTTGCCGCAAACGATCAACTACGTGGGAGTATCCCTCGAGCACCAGGAAAACGGGACGAACGCGGTGCGGGCCATCGCCTGTCTCGGGGCGTTGACAGGGGCGCTGGACCGTGAGGGTGGGGATCCCTGGCCCGAGGCTTTTGGAGAGCGCTCCCTCACCCTCTACGAAGAGCTCCCGTTGCTAGATCAGGAACCGATCGGAGCGACAGACTACCCGGTACTCTACGACTTCTACAAAGAGTGCAACACTATGAAGGCGGTGGACGCCATGCTGGGGAACGGACCGTATCCTCTGCGTGCACTTGTCGTTGCCGGCGGAAATCCCGTGAATACCAATCCCAACGTTACAAAAGTCTCGGAAGCCTTCAGCGGACTGGACCTGCTCGTGGTCCGGGAGCTCTTTCTTACAGAAACCGCCGCCCTGGCCGACTACGTGCTACCGGCGGCTTCCTTCATCGAACGTTCCGAGCTGCACATCTACGCCCACTACCAGTGGGTCTCCCTGTCGCGAAGAGTACTACAGATCCCCGGGGTCCTCGACGAATACTCCTTCTGGCGGGACCTGGCTCACAGGCTGGGCTTCGGCGAGAAGTACTTCCCCTGGAGAAGCGAAGAAGAGGTGAACCGCTGGCTTATCGAGCCGACCGGGATTGCTCCGGAGCAGCTGGAGCAAAGTCCCGAAGGTATGCAGTACAAACCGATCCGCTACCAAAAGCACCGCGAACAACCTCTGGATACCCCTTCAGGGAAGTTCGAGTTCAGCTCCCGGTACCTGAGCGATCGCGGCTATCCGGCTCTCCCCATCTACGAAGAGCCCTATTACCGTCGTAAGCGATTGAGAGAGTTCCCATACCTCCTGATCAGTGGTGCCCGTAAGCGAGTCTATCTGCATTCCCGCTACCGGAACATCCCCCGCTTTCGGCGCCTCCACCCGCGGGCGGAGATCGAAATGCACCCTGCCGATGCAGCCGGCCTGGGTGTCCGGGAGGGCGATCAGGTACGGGTAAGAACCGAGATCGGATCGATCCTCCTGCCGGCGAAGATCCTGGGGGAGGAGGGGATCCTACCGGGACTGGTGCAGATAACCCACGGTTGGGAAGGGCAAGGAAATGTAAACCGGCTCACCTTCGACGGCATCACCGATTCGATCAGCGGCTTTCCCCTGCTCACCTCCGTACCTGTACGTCTCGAACGAGTGCAAGCCGAAGGCGGTGGATCATAGAAAATACGCTGGATTTATTCGATATTCGGATCTGTTTCAGCTGGAAATCCCAAGGCAAAGCACAGTGCCGTGAAGACCTGAGTCATTTTGGTTTGTCCCACCGTCGTAATCAGGGAGCCGACTTTCCCCTTCGGTATTGTCTGAAGATGATCTAAATTAGCCGCGCAACTCTTTGGCATCCCATCCTCCGCATCCAGAACAACCTCGGACGGGATGTCGCGAACCGTCGTAGTTATCGGCGCAACGGTCAGCTCACCCAAAAACTCAATCGCCGGATTTCTCGTCAAAATGAGAACCGGCCGTCGTTTATCTGGAACCTGAAATCTATACCACCGGATCTCCCCGCGCTTCACTGCTCACCCCAAGCCTGGTCCAACTCCGGGATACTGAATTCGTCAGGACTCACGGGAAACTTTTCATATCCCTCTCGGTGTTTTCGGTCCAGTTCAGCTTCTCGAATTTCCCGAAGAACATTACGAAGCAGTTGACGTATAAAAGCTGACCGCGTTGTACCCTTTGATTTTACAACTCGGTCTACTTTGATCACCAGATCATCATCGATGGTCAGTTGGATTGTCCTCATAATAATACCTATCGCTATTACTTATTATAATAGCTATCTGAATGTATATCAAGTATCATTACTCGAATAATCAGTCGCTTCTCTTCATTCTTTTTTCAAGCCTGCTTACGACGATAGATAAGCTTAAGGTAAGGATGAGGTACATAATCGTTACGGAGATCCATACCTCAAAAATCGAGTGGGTGCTGGTTGACAGCTGCAGACCCTCAAAGGTCAATTCCTGGATGGATATAGCCGCCACTATGGAAGAGTCTTTGATCGTGGAAATGAACTGATTTGCCAGGGGAGGAAGTATCCGTTTCAGCGCCTGGGGGAGGATAACGAAGCGCATCTGATCGATCCAGGACAATCCCAGGGAGTAAGCCGCCTCCCGCTGCCCCCGCTCTATAGATTCGATTCCTGCCCGGATGATTTCTGTTATGTAAGCGCCTTCGAAAATCGACATGGTTACAATCGCCGATATAAATTGGGTGAAAAGAGAAGTGGGGGCAAAGAGAAACTCCAGGATCTCCTTTGAGGTCCCTGTACGACTTCGGATGAAGTTATCCACTCCCAGCAGGGGCATGATCTGATCGCTTACGAAGAAATAGAAGATGAATATCAAAACAAGGGGCGGAAGATTGCGTATCAACTCTACGTACGCCCTGCCCACCATCCTTTTGAAGAGACTGGCACTGGTGCGGAATAGGCCCATAATGGTTCCGATGATTATTGCCAGGATGCTGGACCAGATACTCAACTTGATTGTGGTGAGAAGACCCTGAAGCAGGTAGTTGGGAACAATAGCTTGAGTTTCTGAGTCTCTGCGCAGTAAATAACGAGGAATGATCTGCCAGTTCCAATGATACTGGAGCCGTACTTTCATCCTGTAGCCTATATAGAAAGCCAAGGCCACAATACCCGCTATAATAATTACATCGAGAAATCGAAACTTAATTTTCCTGCCGGTCGTTCCAATCAAAAACCCGCCTCCCCGTAGAAAAACAAACCAGTCCACCTGCCTTGAACATACGGCAGGTGGACATAGGCTTTAGTACAAAGCTTCCGAGCTACTCCTCCAGGTACTTCTCCCACTCGTTTCCAACAAACCAGTACTGATGCGTTTCCTCAAGCCATTGCTCCCACAGATGAAGCGTAATCCAGGCATTGAAGAAGGCCAGGGCATCCGGATCGCCTTTTCTGAGCGCAAAGGAGATCGGCTCCTGGGTGAAGGTTTTGCCCTTGAGAGGCAGATAGAGCTTGTCCGGATATTGGTTGACCCATCTCTCCGGCTCCGGGGCTGAAGCGACGAGGGCGTGCGCCCTACCGTTCAGCACTTCCTGGTTGCATTCCGCTTCATTGTCAAACTGGTGCAGAGTCGCGTTGGGGAACTGTTTTTCAGCCGCATCGACGGCCGTTGTTCCCAGCCTGACAGAAATAATCACATCGGAGCTGTTGAAATCCTCGAATTCCCAGCCCGCACAGAGATCTTTGTTGGCGTGCATCGACATCCCGGAATAATCATACGGTGTGGTGAAGTTTACTTTGAGGGCTCGTTCCGGCACGATGCCCATCCCGGCGATGATCACGTCGAACTTCCCCGTGAGCAGTGAGGGGATTAAGCCGGACCATTCGGTGGGTACAAACTCTACATCGACCCCGATATCCGCGGCCAACTTCTTGGCCACATCGATCTCAAATCCCCTCAATTCACCGTCTTTGTCTTTGAAGGACCACGGCACAAATACGCTCAAGCCGACTCTCATCATGCCGCGCTTGGTGATTTGGGTTAGTAAATCCTCCTTCTCCGCTTGTTCAGCCTCTTGCTCGCCTGCTTTTGGCACGCAGGAGGAAAGAAACCCTACGATGCCGATTACCAATACCAGCACCATCAAACCTTTTAGCACATTACCTAAACTCTTCATACAATTCCCTTTCTTAAATAAATTTTTTTTGGTAATGCTCTTATTGTTTTTCACTGCATTTTCATACCCTCCTTTTATTTTTTTCAGGTCTGGATCTGAAATCTCTTTTCCAGGTAGTTTACGAACGTTGAAAGGATCACTGTAATTACCAGATAGATGGCGGCGGTGGTAAACCAGATTTCAAATGCCAGGAAGGTCTTGGCAACGATAACCCGGGCCGCCTGCGTCAAATCTGCCAGGGCTACGAGACTTACCAAAGCGGAATCCTTTATCAAGCTGATCGCCTGGCTGGTGAGTGGGGGCAGAATGCGGCGAATCGCTTGAGGCAGCACAACAAAGCGGTAGGTATCCACCCCGCTGAGACCTAGAGAGTGGGAGGCCTCCCACTGGCCCTTGTGGATCGATACGATCCCGGCCCTGAATATTTCCGAAGCGTATGCGCCTTCGAATAAACTCAACGCCAGAACCGCTGCAACAAAACGCTCCAGGCCGAGGATGGGCCCGAGGATGAAATAAACCACAAAGAGCTGGACAAGGAGGGGGGTGTTGCGAATTAATTCGACATACCCCCGGGCCACGACGGTTCCCATCATGGAACTCGACAGCCTCAGCAGTGCGGTTACAAGCCCCAGGGTAAAGGCCACAACAAGGCTTACCCCAGATATTTTCAAGGTCAGTGACAAGCCCTCGATCAGCTGGCCCACTGCCAGTTTTCCGTCTTTCAGAATGAAAAGGAAGCGAGGCACCCGATGCCAGTGCCAAATATAGCCCAGCCGGGCAGTGCTCCAACTCATGAACCAGACCAATACAACAACGAGCAGGATAAATTGAAGAATGTCTTTCCAAGGCGGGCGGAAGAGAAAAATTTTCTTTCTGCTGTGAACAATTTTTGCTAAGTGATCCAATAGTTGATTCTTATATTTTTCCACACCGCTTCTCTATTTCTATAGAATTTGACTCAGGAAAAGCTTGGTCCGATCTTCTGTCGGATTCTTAAAGAAGTGTTCTACTGTACCGGTCTCAACGATCTGCCCTTCGTCCATGAAGATCACCCAGTCGCTTACCTCCCGGGCAAAGCCCATTTCGTGGGTTACTACAACCATGGTCATTCCTTCCCTGGCCAGGTTTTTCATAACGTCCAGAACCTCGTTGATCATCTCGGGGTCCAATGCGCTGGTGGGTTCGTCAAAAAGCATCACTTTGGGCATCATTGCCAGGGCCCTGGCAATGGCAACACGCTGCTGCTGCCCGCCCGAGAGCTGAGCCGGGTAACTGTTGGCCTTTTCGGCTATTCCTACTTTCCTGAGCATCTCCATGGTCATCCCGGTAGCCTCTGTCTTGCTCTTCTTGCGGACCCGTGTCTGGGCGAGGTTCACGTTCTGCAGTGCCGTTAAATGGGGAAAGAGGTTGAAGGACTGGAAAACCATGCCGACCTCTTTTCGGATTTCCAGGCGGTGCCTTTTATTGTCGTCGAGGGGAATCCCGTCCACGATGACGGTACCGCTGTCCGGCTGTTCCAACCCGTTGAGACATCGAAGCAGAGTTGATTTTCCGGAACCTGATGGACCCATGATCACAAGCACCTCGCTGCGACGAATATCTGTGGAAAAGTCCTTTACAGCCTGTACGCCTCCCGGGAATGTTTTACAGACATTGTCCACCGTTATGATGTAATCACCAA
>CAYMGP010000113.1:0-8207 GCA_964390045.1 uncultured Spirochaetaceae bacterium
TGCTTGGTGCGATCGATACCCTACTGAAACCTTTTAGTGCCAAAGTACTAAAAGAAAAAATCAATAGTGTTCTTTCCCGATGAAAAGGGTAGAGTAAAAGATTTTTGAAGATGAACGAAAGGAAGATAATTAAACTAATACTTGAGACTGTGAGAGATCACCTTGTTTATGACGGGAATCTGGACATGTGGATTATTGATGATGATTTTATGTTGGCGTTGAATGTGAAGGAATACAATATATTAGATGATATCTGCACTCGCAACCTGGTATTAGAAGGTGGAGGGTGCAATGGATTATATTAACAAAAAAACACATATCAGGTGGATAAATCCAACGTTACTACTGTGCTTGCCTGGCGCCAACATCTGCAACAAGCCTGATAGAGAAGAACTGTTACATAAGCGGGCTTTATGTAGCTCTAGGCTGGGGTACCTTTGCGGAAAACCCATATTTCGCCCCTACGCGGATCCTGGCGGTTTCCTGCCAACCAGCTCGTCGAGGGAGATCTCCAGGGCCTCCGCGATGTTCAGAAGCGTCTGGATAGATGGATTGGGCGTAACGCCGTTCTCCACCTTCAAGTAGGTGCTCAGAGACATGTTTGCCTTGCGGGCTGTCTGATCTTGGGATAATCCGGTCTTGAAGTAGGAATGAGGAATCATCATTAATCCATGCCGGCGTGCTCCCTGCAAACATCCGCGGCTGCAAGTGGCACAGTGGGTGAAGGTTTGCGAATATATTGAATCAGCACATACAATTCTAACGATTAAAGTAGTTGCGGATTTGGGAATCCGCTTGTTATCCCAAATCGTCACTAATGTAGAGTAAGATAATTGTCGAAAAATTGCCCCTCAAAACAGTCCGCTTCGTGATAAAAAGTGGATTACCTCGTTAACGTTTTGACAGAAATGCGATTATTTGATAAACTAATACAAAAGTAATAGAGTTTTATTGCAGCGGGGGTGCTGCGGCTTTGCGCGGCTGAGATAATACCCTGGGAACCTGATCTGGTTAATACCAGCGTAGGGAGCTCCTTCGTATCACCCGAATCCGTTCAAACTCAAAAACCAGCTTTCTCCCCGGTGCAATGGCGGCGCATAACGGATCTCTCCGCCGAGGGATGCTTGTGCGCCGTGGAAGTATGCTTATGCACGGTGACAGCCGTAGGAAGGGAGGAACGACTATGGTAAGTGCAGAGACCATCTGGACCGATCTGAAAAGGATCCGGGATACCTCACCGATGATACACAACATAACGAACTACGTTGTCATGAACTCGACCGCAAACGCGCTTCTGGCGATCGGGGCCTCCCCGGTCATGGCCCATGCGGAGGAGGAGACTGCGGAGATGACGAAACTGGCCTCGGCGCTCGTAGTGAATATCGGAACTCTGAGCTCCCATTGGATCACCGGTATGGAAATAGCAATGCGAGCCGCAAGCGAAAAAAAGATTCCGATCGTCCTCGATCCCGTAGGCGCGGGGGCCACAAGCTACCGAACCGATACGGTCCTGAGGCTCCTCGCGGTAGCAGCACCTTCGGTCATACGGGGAAACGCCTCGGAAATCATCTCACTGCACTCTTCGGAGGGGAACACGAAGGGAGTCGACAGCACGGCCAGGTCCGAATCCGCCCTGGAGGCAGGACGCTATCTGTCCGGGAAATACGGATGCGCCGTTTCGATCAGCGGGAAGACGGACTACCTCGTTTCCGCCGATGAAACGATAGCCGTTTCGAACGGCTCCCCCCTGATGGGAAGGGTCACCGGGATGGGTTGTGCAGCATCGGCGTTGACAGGAGCCTTTCTGGCCGTCCGCTCTTGTGCCCTTTCCGCAGCGGCTCACGCAATGGCGGTGATGGGCATCTGCGGCGAGATCGCGGAGGAGGAAGCCCGGGGGCCGGGGAGCATGCAGCTCCGATTTCTCGATGCCCTTTACGGGCTCGAAGAGGGACAAATCGAGAAACGACTGAAGGTTAAGAATGAAACACGCTGAGATCGATCCCCGGCTCTATCTCGTAACGGACCGGGGCTATATGGGCGAACGAGACATCGAGATCGTCGTGCGGCAGGCGGCGGCAGGCGGCATCACGGTTTGCCAGCTCAGAGAGAAGGAGTGCTCAACCAGGGAGTTAGTGCGGCTGGGGACGCGGCTGAAGGCCATGCTTTCTCCGCTGGGGATTCCCCTTATCATTAACGATCGGATAGACGTGGCTCTGGCCGTCCGGGCCGACGGTGTTCATCTGGGCCAAGAGGACATGCCCTATGGAGAGGCGAGACGGATCCTGGGGCCTGTAGCAATCATCGGTCTTTCCGTGGAGACGATCGATCAGGCCCGCGAGGCGGAGGAGTGGGAGGTTGCCTACCTCGGAGTCAGCCCCATCTATCCCACACCGACGAAGACAGACACCAAGAGCGTCTGGGGACTGGAGGGCTTGAGGGAGCTAAGGAAGGTAAGCCGTCACGTACTCGTCGCGATCGGCGGGATCAAGGCGGAGAATGCCGGTCCGATAATCGAAGCCGGCGCGGACGGAGTGGCGGTGGTTTCCGCTATCTGCGCTTCTTCCGATCCGAAGGAAGAAGCCCACCGTATCCTTCGGGTTGTCAACTCCGTAACCGGAAAGAGTGAACGGAACAAACAAGGCAGGCGGGGAGGAGGAAGGCGATGAACGGGAGGCTTCGAGAGCTCGGCGAGTTCGGATTCATAGAGCGGGTGGCGAACCTCTTTTCCTCCCATCTGCCGGACGACGTGCTTGGAATAGGCGATGATTGTGCCGTGATTCCGGGAAAGAAAGAAACGTCCGTGCTGGTGACAACCGACTCTTTGATAGAAGGGGTGCACTTTCTTCGTTCCGCGATATCGCCCCGCGACCTCGGCTACAAGAGCCTGGCTGTCAACCTTAGCGATATAGCGGCCATGGGCGGGACTCCCGGTGAGGCCTTTCTTTCGATGGGAGTGGGAAAGGATACGGAAGTTAGCTTCCTCGACCAGTTCTTGGAGGGTTTCCACGAGCTTTGCGACGAAACGGGGACAGGCCTTTTGGGAGGAGACACCACGGGATCTCCGGGACCACTCTTCATCAATGTCAACGTTATCGGTACGGCGCCTCCCGGGCGCGTCCGGCTCCGATCGATGGCCCGTCCGCTTGACGCGGTATGCGTGACGGGGTGTCTCGGGGATTCCGGAGGAGGCCTGAACGTTCTGCTTCGGAAGCTGTCTAAGGAGGATCCGGACAACGCCTATCTGATCGGCCGGCATCACAGGCCGCGGCCGCACCTTCAGGAGGGGATGTGGCTCGCAGAGCAGGAGCCGGTGCACGCGATGATGGACGTTTCCGACGGAATAGATTCCGACTGCCGGAGAATCGCCGAAAGGTCCCGGTGCGGAGTCGATATCCGGTTGGAGTCGCTGCCCATCTCCGGTCCTCTGCAGAGGGTGGCTGCGAAAAACGGCTGGAATCTCTTCGAAATAGCGGCGGCAGCCGGAGAGGACTACTGTCTTCTCGTAACGATCGATCCGGCAGGGCTTCGGGATGTGTGCGAACGTTTCCACGAACGCTTCGGGCAGACCCTGGTCGAAATTGGGCGTGTATCGGAAGCTCCGAATCGGATACGTTACTTTCACGATGGGAAGGAAGTTCGTCTGGATGCCCGAGGTTTCGATCACTTCAGGAGAGAGGAAGATAGATATGAACGGTAAGGATACGTACTCCAGGGCTCTAACGATAGCGGGATCGGATTCGGGCGGCGGCGCGGGGATACAGGCGGATCTGAAGACGTTTTCCGCGCTCGGCTGCTACGGCATGTCCGTCATAACCGCCCTCACCGCCCAGAACACCATTTCCGTCAGGGCAATCCATCCCGTTCCGGCCGTCTTCATCGAACATCAGATGGACGCGGTTCTGGAGGACATCGGAGTTGACGCGGTGAAGATCGGGATGCTCCACAGCCCCGAGGTGATCCTGTCGGTTGCAAAAAAGCTGAAGCAGTACGGGATAAAAAAGATCGTGCTGGACCCCGTCATGGTTGCCAAAAGCGGGGACAGGCTCCTCCAGGATGAGGCGATCGGGGAGCTCAAGAACAGCCTCATTCCCCTGGCACAGGTGATCACGCCGAATCTGCCCGAGGCAGCGACCCTGCTCGGCAGGGAGGTCGGCGGTAGGGCCCGGATGGAGGAGGCGGCACGGGCCCTTCTCGAGCTCGGGCCACAGGCCGTTATTGTCAAGGGCGGCCACCTGCAAGGTAAAGAGAGCCCCGACTGCCTGGCCGTGAGGATCGCCGGCGGACAGACGGAGATCCGGTGGCTTGGCGCGGAGCACGTGGAGACACGGAACACGCACGGCACGGGCTGTACCTTTTCGTCGGCGATCTGCGCTTTTCTGGCCCGTGGTGAGCGCCTGCAGGAGGCGGCCGGCATGGCAAAGCGGTACCTCTCCGAAACCATCAGGCAAGGTGCCTCTTTCAGGCTGGGCTCCGGCCACGGCCCGGTCCACCATTTTCATGGGATTTGGTAGCAGTGAGGATTTGCGAGAGCTCTGCGGCGGAAGAAATCGCCCCAGGCTCGATGTTTGATTATTCGTAGGAGGAAAAAAAAATTGGAATTGAACGTCACTTTAACGGTTGTTTTGTCGGCTGCTTTGGGGGTGGCCTTTGCCGCCCTGGGTATACTCCACTCCCGTAGGGGAAAGATCGATTTCGAAACCTTTATCGCCTATCGAAATTCCACGGGCACGGGGATTGCGGTGGCAAGTATTGTCGCCTCGATCGCCGGCGCATGGATTCTCTTCAGCCCGGCGGAAACCGGTACATGGGCGGGGATCAGCGGGGTGATCGGATACGGGGTTGGGCAGGGCATGCCCATCCTGGTGCTCATGATCTTCGGGGCACGGCTAAGAAAAATCATGCCGAGAGGCTATTCGTTCTCCGAGTTCCTGAACAGCCGCTACGGCCCGGTCATGGGGCGGTTTACCGCCATTCTCATGGTTTTCTACATGTTCACCTTTCTAACCGCAGAGCTGACCGGCATTGCGGAGGCATTCTCCCTCACAACCAGGATACCGCTGCTAGTCACCGCTGCCGGGATCATGGCCCTCACGCTCGTCTACACCGTTTACGGCGGATTGCGGTCCTCCATATTCACTGATTTTCTCCAGTTCATCTTCATCATTCCCCTTCTCATCGTCATTTTCGTATCGGTCCTCGTTTATATGGCGGGCTCCGGTGCGGCGGTGGAGAGCGGTGTCGGTGGGTCTTCCGAGCTGTGGAATCCGGTTTTCAGGCCGGGGGTGGAGTTCGCCGTTGCCCTTGTCATTGCCATAACGGCGGCGAATATCTTTCACCAGGGCTTCTGGCAGCGGGTCTACACGTGCAGGGATTCGGGAGTCATGAAACGGTCCTTTTTCATAGCGGGGCTGATAACGATCCCGATTATCGCCCTCATGGGCCTGTTCGGCATCTTCGCCGCAGAGAGGGGGCTGGTGGCGGAAGGAGAGTCCTCGACCGCACTGTTTTCCCTGCTGATGGAGCTTCCTTCCTGGGTTATACTGATCGCCCTGCTTTTCGGACTGGTGCTCGTCATGAGCAGCGCCGATACGGCCATAAACGGCATCGTAAGCATCCTAGTGACTCAGAGGAGAGCGCGCGTTGGAGCGAGGGTTGGAGGAAAGCCGGGGCAAAAGGAGACGACGGATACGAGAACCCTGCTCTGGGCGAGGATTTTCACGTTGCTCATTGCCGCTCTGGCTGTTGTCATCGCCTCCCAGGGATACAGTGTGCTTTATCTTTTTCTGGTGGCGGACCTCGTTTGCTCGGCGGTGATGTTCCCGGCGCTGTTCGGTCTCTATGCATCCCGCATAACAGGAACGGGAGCGATGGTCGCCTCTGCCGCGGGTCTCGTCGCCGGGGCGCTTTTCTTCCCCACTCCCAGCTATACGAGTTGGAGCGGCCTTCCCGCCAACACCCTCTACAGCTTTGCAGCCGCTCTTCTGCTGTCCGCTTTCCTGTCGGTTTTTTTCAATTGGGCGGCACGAAAGGGAGAGCGGTTTTCTTTCGAATCTTTCGGTACTTCAGGCTGAGCTCGGCACTTCCACGGCTGAGCTAACCCCGCGTGCCGCGGGAGCTTACTTCCCTATCTCGGGCCTGCCGCTCGGCTCGGGATGCGGTCCCTCTGCCCCGGCATCCAGGAGCATCTGGTAGATCTCTTTGTGTTCGTATGCCTTGGCGACGTTCCAGGCGGGAACGCCGTCGGCGTCCTTCGTGTTCGGATCCGCTCCGGCCTCAAGAAGCGCCCGCGCCGCGTCGATCATTCCCCAGCGAGCGGTGATCCACAGCGCGGTGACCCCGCTCTGGTTGGACAGCTGCTCGATGCCGTCGGTGTCGCGGGCATCCACGTCGGCGCCGGCTCGAATCAGCGCCTGAATCACATCCAGGTCTCCCTGCCGGGCGGCAAAGGTTATGACGGGATTGTTACGTTTGTCTCGAACGTTCGGATCGCCGCGTGACTCCAGGAGGAGCTGGACGACGGGGTAGTATCGGCCGATGACTGCCTCGAGCAGGGGTGTGGTACCGCTCTCATACCGGAAGTTCGGATCGGCTCCGGATTCGAGGGCATATCCCGCCTCACTGAAAATTCCCTTGCGGGCCATCTCGATTAACCTCGCATTTTCTTCGGCAGCCGCATCCCTCTCATCAGCGGCGGCTGCGACGGCGAAGCTCAGCGCGATCAGTAAAACCGTAAGAGCCTTTGTTGACATCACTCGCCTCCAGCCCAAGTTGTTCGTAGAATGGATGGTCTTGAGCTTCCAAGGGTGAGAGCCCCTGGTCATCGGATATGTGCTGGGAATCCTCGAGAGTAAGCGATAGACGTCTAACCAGACTGCCCGATCCGGTCGAGGACCCGGCGATAGGGCTGGATCATCCTGTGTATTAAGACTGCCTGGAATCTCTTTTTCACCAGCGCCAGGGCTGTGAACAGGGAAGCCAGCGGCACCAGCAGCCTCCAACCCAGCCGGCTCTGGGGAAAATCGTAGACGCCCATCCTCTTGTACGCCCTGTGATCCGCGCGGAATACGATCCGAAGACCGCCCCAGATATCATCCCGGAAAACCTTCATCCCTCCCACGCCGAGGAATGTCTGAGGCCGCACGTACCCATCATGGGAGAGGCGGACCATCCGCTCGGCGAGGGTGTCGAGCTGGGCTTCCAGCTCTCCGGCGCTGCTCTCATCAGAGACAAAACCCACCAGATTGGCGTGCTGAAATTCCACCCAAGCCTCATAAACTGTTCTCTCATGTCCGGGAGTTGGCTCAGCGGACCGGCCACCAGGAAGGCAATCTGCTTTCCGGCCAGGGAGGGGGTGTGGGTGTTGAAGAAGCTGCGGTCGAAGAACTGCCTCCATTTCCACGAGAGCTGGCGATCGGCCACCGTACCTGCAAAGACGATCACGTCGGCAGTACGCACCTGATCGCCACCAGCTTGATCAATTGGACGCACTCCGGATTCAGTGTCGACGTTTCGGTGCACATCCCAGCCGGATCCTCTAAAACACGGTGTCCTTTCGGCAAGCGTGGGTAATTCAACGGAGGACAGCCCGGTTGGCAGGGAGGTGGTCCTGGTAGTTCCAGGGCAGCCATTTGTCGGGATTTTCAGCGAGCTCCGAAGCATGCCGTTCGAGCTCCGTCAGGTACTCCACCGGATTCGACCCGCAGAGCATACAGGTGAACGGGGATCGGGCCTGGCCTATGACGAGGTTTGCCGCGCCTTGGTCGACCTGTCCGAAGCCTATGCGCTTAAAGCAAGCCGAAAGTGCTTTCAAGAAGAGTTGAGGAAATTTATGGCAGCCCACACGAGGCGCAAGGCGCTGATTCAACGCCTGATGAAGGCCAACATCTGCGATGATAAATGACACAAGGGCGATTCAAAAAAAGGAAAAATGACAAGGACTAAAGCAGGCATGGATAAGGTCACGTAGTCGGGCCGAGTTGTCTCGGTCCAGCCCCGCATCCGCCTCATGCGCTCTTTCGATGAGCGGCATCACAGCTACCTGGGCTATATACTCTGCATTGACGGTAAATGTGGAGATAAAAGCGGAGAATTCAACATCGCAATTGGTAAGGCTGCACATCAAAAGCTTCAGTTTCGCACTGGTATGAAAGTGAGTGGTATAGCTGTTCCGGTCCCTGATCAACGGCTCGAAACGGCTAGGTTCTACA
>CAYMGP010000114.1:0-8144 GCA_964390045.1 uncultured Spirochaetaceae bacterium
GTCGGCCTGGGCATCGACTACGCCATTCACCTGCTGACCACCTACATTCAGGAACGGGAGGATGAAAAGGGCTTCCTCGAATCGATCCAGGAAGCGATGCGCAAGAGCGGTTCCGGAGTCCTGACAGGTGCCCTCACCACGGCCATCGCCTTCTTCGCCCTCCTGGTGGCCGAGTCCCAGGTGGTCAAGGAGCTCGGCGTGATCGCCGGTCTCGGGATTCTCTGCGAGCTGGCCGCCATGTTCATCCTCGTCCCCGCCCTGCTCGGTCTGCGCAACCGGCGCCTGAGCAGGCGAGGCCGAAGCGAGTCGAAGCTGCTCCACAGTCTGGGATTCCGCTATCGCTTCATGGAAGGCCTCGGCCGGCGCATCAATCGCCTGCCCGGCCTGTTCGCCGCTGTTTGCCTCTGCCTGGCCGTGATCTTCACTCTCCAGGCTCCGAAGGTCGCGATCGAGGGCAACATCATGAATATGGAAGCCAAAGGCCTGGAGTCGGTCGAGCTGCAGGACGTGATGGTCGAGCAGTTCGGCATGGCTCCCGATCTAATGTCCGTTCTCGGCAGCGAGCGGGAGAGGTTGCGAGGCATGAAGGATCAGATCGAGGATCTGGCCTCGGTGAAACGCGTGGACTCACTTTTTCCCTACTACCCTTCCGAAAAGGAGCAGATCGTTCGGATCCCGGAGATCGAGCTGTTCCGCTCCCGGCTCCTTGCCCATGAAACGGATCCGGATGTGGAGGTCGAAGCCCTTCTCGATCAGATGTACCGCCTCGAAGACAATCTGTTGGAAATGTCCGACCTGGCCTATCTGGCCGGAATGGAAAAGATGCTCAACCGCCTCGGCCGCCTTACCGGCCGAAACGAAGAGGCTGAAAAGATCGCGGTCAGCCATCTCGACGGTATCGTCGAGCAGCTCGAAGCCGAGCCGGAGATCGCCCGTGAAGGGCTGATCGATTTCCAACAGAAGCTCGTTCCTCTGCTCAAAGAGACACTGCTTACCATGGCCGGCACGGAGAGAGTAACCGAGGAAATGCTACCCAAGTTGATACTCGATTCGTATCGCTCCGAAGACGGAAGTGAGTATCTGCTCAACGTCGTGCCCACCCGCAACCCCTGGGACCAGGACTATCGTACCGTGCTGACCGGTCAACTTTCCACGATTACGGATCGGGCCACGGGAATGGTTCTGGTCGCCGATCAGATGACGCAGATCGCCCGCATCGATGGTGTCAGGGCAGCCGTCGCCGCATTGATCACCATTTTTCTCTTGCTGCTGATCGACTTCAGAAACCTGAAGCTTTCCCTCATCACCCTGTTTCCCCTCGCCCTTTCGATGGGCTCGCTTCTGGGGATCATGGCGATCACCGGGATCAAGTTCGATTTCATCAACATCATCGCCATCCCGCTGCTGATCGGCATCGGCATCGACGACGCCGTGCATATCAGCCACCGCTATCTGCTGGAGGGAAGGGATCGAATGGATCTGGTGGTCGCCAAGACAGGTCGGGCCGTGCTTCTGACTTCCCTCACCACCATCATCGGCTTTGCCTCGTTCATCCCCTCGATCATGCGGGCGATGCGCAGTACCGGAATCGTTCTCTCCATAGCCATGGCCCTGGCCTTTCTGTTCTCGATCCTCTTCTATCCGTCGGTATTGGTCATCATGGCGGAGAAGCTAAATTTGTCCCTCGACCCGTTCAAACGGAGGAGAAAATGAAACACTCGATTCTATTCATCATCATCCTGGCATGGAGCAATCCTCTGATCACAGCGGAGAGCGCCCGGGATATTGTCGAGAAGGCGGACGCACCACTGCAAGGCGCCAAGATCTACAGCCTCAGTGACATGACGGTGTATGCCTCGGGCAAGGCGCGCCCGACCCTGGAGCTGGAAAGCTACGTGATGCGCAAGGACAACAAGGACCACTCCCTGTCTTTGTATCTCGGTCCGGCTCGAATGAAAGGTACAGCCTACCTGATGATCGAAAACGATCTCTGGATTCGCTTTTCTTCGACGGGTAGGGTGCGCAAACTGAGCTCTTCGGCCAAGAAGAACTCGGCCGGAGGATCAGACTTCTCGTACTACGACATGGCGGACAGCGGCCAGGGATTCGCCGATCAGTATACGATGGATCTCGAAGCGGAAAACGTCACGATCCGGGGAGAGCGCTGTTACCGGATCGTTCTCGAGCCCAAGGCGGGATCCGATATTCCCTACGAGCGCGTGGTCTGCTACATAACGAAGCAGGACTACCGCTACCTGCTGTTCGACTACTACGAGGACGGGGCCCGGATCAAAACGTTGAGCTTGTCCGACTATCGTCAGGTAGACGGACGCAACTATCCCTTCGCCTACGAAATGGAGAGCCACACGCGCCCCTCCCGCACCGAGGTGACAATCAAGGAGATCGAGTTCGACAGCCCCCGGGTCGAGGAGGAGCTGTTCTCTTTGACCTATCTCAGGAGGATTAAATGATGAGGCGCCTGTCGCTGTTGATTTTTTTTGCGACCTTGGTCTGCCGGGCTCTGTCGGCGCAGATCACCCTTTCGGGTGAGGCCGAGAGCTCGCTGAATCTGTTTCCCACTTTTCCCTATGATGGGGGTCGCTTCGAAAGCCCGGTCAATCCGGGGAACATCTACCAGCTCCACGATGTCGCCTTCGATACCGATCTCACCTTCAAGCTCGAGGCCGGCGAGGAGGCGGCCACCGCTACCCTGTGGCTGGCCGCGGGCCCCTACGAGCTGGCTCAACTGCTGCTGACCGCCGCCTCGGGAGATCCCGTCCAGGAGGCGGCGGTGGCCGAGGGCTTGCCGGCCCGGGACCCGGCGGCCCTCTCGATTCTCAGGGCCAACGTCGCCTGGTACGCCGGTTCATGGTTGGTGCTGCGGCTGGGAAGGCAGAGCATGCTGACAGGATACGGTTACGGTTGGAATCCCATGGATTTCGCCGGCGCGGCGAAAGATCCCTTCGATCCGGAGGCGGAGCTGCGCGGTGTGGATGCCCTGAGCCTTCAGCTCTACCTGGGAAATCTGTTTGCGCTCAAGCTGGCCGGTTTATTTCGCTTCCAAGCCTTCACAGGAGCCGGGGACTTCGACGAGCTTCAGGGGGCGGCGGAGCTGACCGCTTTCTTTCCCAACCTGGAAGTGAAGCTGAGCGGCTTCTACGAATACGACGGGAATCATAGCGAAGACGCCTTTGTGCCCGCCCTCGGGGCCGGGTTCATGCTCGACCTGGCCGGAGTGGGTGTCTACGGGGAAGGGGCGCTGCTGTGGGGCAGCCGGACCCTGTTTCCGATGGCGGCGGCCGCGCCGGAAAGAAAGGAAAAGCGGCTGCTGTCCGGGCTTCTCGGGCTGGAGTACACCTTTGCCTCGGAACTGAGACTGATCGCCGAATACTTCTACAACGGCGAGGGATACTCCCTGGCCGAGCGCAGGCTGTACGCACAGAATCTCGAAGATCCGCTCATCCTGGGAAGCGAACTTCTCGGCCCCTACCTGTCGATGTACAGGCCCGGCTACTTCTCGAGGCAGTACCTGCTTGTCAACCTCGGCTACCCGATCTTCAGCTGGAACAGCAACGTCGAGCTTTCGGCCTACTACTCCCCCGATTCCTGGGCTCTCGGGATCATGCCGGCCTTTGATTTCGAGATTTCCGGAAACCTGAGCCTGCGGGCAAGCTACATGGCGTTGATCTCCCTGAAAGACGATCAATACGATGAGGCCCGGCTCTCGCCGCTCAAGCACATCCTCGAACTGGGCGCCACGTACTTCTTCTAACACCTTGTCTATAAATATTTCTAGCCTTGAAAAGTATGTATAGATTTCTTAAATTATACATATGAAAACTACGCTTAATGTTGATGAATCTCTGGTTAGAGAAGCTATGCATCTATACGGAGTGGCGACAAAAACTCGGATCATCGAGATGGGCCTCGAAGAGTTGATCAAGGCGAAGAAGAGATCTCGTCTCGCGGAGGCTTTCGGCTCACAGCCGAATTTGACCGAACCCAGGAGAAGGCGGTGATCCTTATCGATACCAGCGTTTGGGTGCGCTTCTTCAAGGGATCACAGGAGGCCAAGTTTGCCGGCGAGACGGTTCGGGAAAACGCGGCGCTGCTGCACCCGCTTGTCTTCGGCGAGCTGCTGCTGGGGGGATTATCCGCGCAAAACGAATCGCTGCTTCTAACTCTGTCTACAATTCAGTTACCCCCAACTACTGAGATCTACCGATTTATAAAAAACCGGTCGCTGGCCGGCAAAGGCATCGTCTGGGTGGACGCCGCAATCCTCTACTCTGCTTATGAGGAAGGGACGGCACTGGCAACGTTTGACGAAACCCTACGATCGTGCGCCGGGGACATCGGTATAACTTGCCTGCCGGCCGGCTGAGAGAACCGATTCTAAATTGCATTAAAATGAAAGAAACAACGAATGCAAGCTCCGGAAGGCAGCGGTATCCATTATGACGGTATCTGATGAATCAAATTTGTATAGTCGCGAGGAATTGCTGAGTGATGGTCCGGCTCCAACCCGCCGGGCAAGAGTGATACTTTTTGCCATAGAAAGCCGAACTGCTCACTTGAAGGAGAAATCGGGACGTTTTTCATCCTCGTATCTTTCGCCCAGAACCGATGAAGAGCGGGAGGAAGTGTTTCTCGAAGCTCTCGGCACAGGACGTCATCCGACCCTTCTCCCAACGATCCAAGACGTTGAGCGCTACGTGCTTTATTGGTCGTCTCTTGTATCTGACTTGAATGCGAATCTACGAGCAGGCTTGGCTCGTGTTTTAGGCCAAAAGTACAAATTCAACTATTCGGCAGTTCCCGGAATTCGAAAAGCGTTAGGTCTAGATGAGGAGATCGTGAAGCAAGAGTATCGTCGCTTATTCGGCGATGATCTTTCTGCTCTCTACGTGGTGAAACCGTATCCTGTTTCCCGGTTGCGGTGGCTGCAAGCAGGTCTTGCCAAAGCACTGGAAGCTCTTCCACCGTTCTGGATTGCTTTTGCCTTGACGCTTCCAATTGGTCCCAGTCTACTGGCAATACCCATTGCGGTTGCCGAAATAGGAGCGATACCGGGAATCGCGCTTACCGTTTTTTTCGGGATTATTAATGCGTTCACCGTGGCTTCTCTAGCAGAGACTGTAGCACGTTCTGGAACGACCCGTTTTGGCATCGGCTATATCGGCCAACTAGTATCCGAATATATAGGAAAGGCAGGCTCGTTCTTACTCACAGTCACACTCGCTATAAACAGTGTCTTGGTCCTAATCGCATATTATCTTGGTGTAGCGGGTACACTTGCACAGGTAACCGGTATACCGTCGACAGTGTGGATAGCTCTTCTTTTTATTACAGTTGTGTACTTTCTTAGCCGCAAGTCACTAAACATAACAGTGGCTTCGGCCATAATTATCACATTTATCAAGCTGGCACTGGTTATTTCAATCTCTGTATCAAGCCTTCCCTATATTCATCCGGCCAACTTACAACATATGGAACTACCTTTTAGCGCTATGCAGCCCTTCAATCCTTCCGTTCTACAGTTAGTTTTTGGTGTCATGCTGGCAAATTATTGCTCTCATTTAGCGGTCGCCAACTATGGACGGGTGGTTATACGCCGCGATCCCAGCGCCCGTTCTTGGATATGGGGAAGCGTTGCTGCAATAGGATTAACAATGCTTGTCAGCTGCCTATGGATCATCACGTTCAATGGCGCTATTCCTGCTAAAACCCTGGCCCAGGAAGCTGGAACCGCCGTGACCGCGCTCGCGCGCTACGTGGGACCGATAATAAGTTGGCTGGGAGCCATTTTCGTAATCCTAAGTGTCGGCCTGGCCTGTATTCATATTTCTCTGGGATTATTGTTCCTTGTACGGGAACGTTTGCCGAAAGCGCCTACAAGTCAAGTCGGTAAAAAGGTTCACTTCTTCATTTGTATCAGTCCGGTAGTCGCAATTTTTCTGATCTCTGAGTGGATGACATTCTCAGGTTTGGGCTCATTTGCCAAACTTCTTAGTATCGTGGGAGGCCTTGCGCTTCCCGTTCTGGGCGGCATTTTCCCTCTGTTTCTGCTGGCTGCCAGTCGACGGAAAGGTGACTTCGTTCCCGGCACGGTACTGAAATTCATCGGTCATCCGGCAGTTCTCGTGGGGCTGTATTTAATTTTCCTGGGAAGCGTGTTTTTATACGGGATATTCATCTGGGAGAATCTGCTCGAGCGTGTGGTCAGTATAGCCCTCGGTACGGTCATATTCACGATGACCATTGCAATCCTACGCCGCAAAATACTCAATACACGAGTTGTTGTTGAACTGCGAGAAGACTTGAGTCCCGGTGGAATCAATGTTCTCAATATCACTGCATGCGGGCGATCGCTGGAAACAGAGGTGTCACTGGATTACGGCGATTTCAAAGAACGGCACCATACGACCAGAGCGGAGCTCGTAAACTTTCCTTTACTCCGTGTAGTTACAATCCGACTGCCGGCTACTGGCGCGAAGGAGTTGAAAGTCTGGGTACACCAAATAACACCGGATCTGGCTTCCGTTGGCTTGCCGGCATTGGTGAAAATCAAGAGCGAGGGCGGGACACGATGGGTACCGTTGAAATTATCCGAAGCACAGATCCTCGTCGATTTTGATGGCCGGGCATTTCAGCTGGAAATCTCAGTGGTCGGTCCAAAGGATTAGCTTCGACTAACTTGCGGTAGTGCCTTCGATTTTTCGATTTCTTCTTTAGCATAGAGATACCCGGCCTCCACGATGGCATCGATGGCTTCAAACTCGAGCATGCCGAAGCCTTCGACGGGAGGTCGCAGGTAGTAATTTACGTCCCGTCTAACATCGTTTCGTCGCCGGATACTGTTTATCATTGTGGCTCGGGCCATGATTTGGAGGATGTTCGGCACCTTCTTGGGTTTCTGAAATGGATTGATCCGGCTCAACAGTGCCGCCCAGGGAGAGGGGAACTGCGAATAACCACAATCGATCTCTACATCCCTCGATGGCGTTGTATCCACGGCGATGACTTTTCCCTGACAGATTTCCCTCATTACATCAAATGGCAGGCTGTTTACCACACCGCCGTCGACAAAAAGGTTGTTTCCTTCAATGACAGGCAGCGTGATTCCCGGAATGGCTATGCTGGAGCGGACTGCCTTGAAAAGCGATCCTTCTCTATGTATCTTCGGTTCTGCTTCCGTAAGGTTCGCCGATACACAAAAATAGTTGATCCACAGATCTTCGATCTCTACTCCCCCCAATTGGGTGCGCAACATCTGGTCGAGTCTTTTGCTTCTGAGAATTGAAAAAAATGGCAGGGTGTATTCCTGAAAAGGTCGGTACTTACCGAATAGTTCCTTACATATCTCTACAAGCGAATCCGGATCATAACCCATGGCAAGGGCCGATGCAATAATCGAACCCATACTCGTTCCACCCACAGCATCGATCTGGAAGCCGGCTTCCTCCAACGCCTTCCATACGCCGATGTGGGCGAACCCACGGGCAGCGCCACCGCTCAGCACTAGCCCTTGCGCCTGATTAGTAAGCCAACGTCCAAGACGATGGAGATCATCCGTATTTCCTAGCCGTAGGTGATGATGTCTTCGTACGGGTCTTGATTTAAGCCAGAGCCTTGTTCCAGAAGGCCGAACAGTGCCTGGTTCATGGACGAGCACCAACTCTGTGCGCCCCCATGCGCTCAGTTCTCCGATATGCCGCTCGATTGTTCGAGGAGTGGGACTCGTTCCAGCCCGAGTGACAAGCAGCACGCGATCCGCTTGACGTATACAGCGGACGGTCCAGGCGGATGGCTTGGGATCCGCCTCGTAGATTATGTATCGGTACTTGGCCTCTTGCGCGCTCAGCCAGTCAGCTAGGCGGGCATTTTCTGAATTATCGGCCGTGATTCGAGCCGCTCCTGGTCCCAATTCGGCGTCCACGTGTGTCCTGTTTAGACGAAGAGTCGGAGCGTAGGTGTTCAACACCTGTGTGAACAGGCGTACGAAATCGGCCAATGGCATATCCGGTCCAGTAGGGATGAGCGCTATAGTGATCACCGAATGCGTTGTGAGCCGCTGCTGGGAATATATCGATCGTAGTCGGCCGGCAAGAAGACGATTGATGCGCATCATGACCTGCGGGTAA
>CAYMGP010000115.1:0-8141 GCA_964390045.1 uncultured Spirochaetaceae bacterium
GGATAACCAGGAGGATGACCCGCTGCATGGACAGCTGATAGGGGGCGCAGATCAGCATGTAGTCTTCCAACTTCAACAATGTCTGCGACTGCTGAAGGCCCATCTTCTTTACCGCGTAGGGATTGAAGCGGATCATCTGATCGGAATATTTCTCTTTGTAGTCCTCGATCCTGGTCGCCATACCCAATTATTGTATTTACCTGGACAAAGAAGTCAAGCGTCGCTATGCTCCTAGCCATGAAACCCGGGTCGGAACCACTCGCAGAGGGCAAACTGCCCTCAAAAAAGCTTCAAACCCTCCTCTCCCATACGGCCCACGAACGAGCCGAGATACTGGTGGGGGCGGAAGCCGGTGAGGACGCCGCCGTGGTGCTGGGTGCGAAGCAACTGATCGTCACAGCCGACCCGATCACATTCACGGAACAAAATATCGGCACCTACACGGTTGCCGTAAACTGCAATGACATCGTGGCCATGGGGGGCCGGCCTGTGTACCTGACCACCACGATCCTTCTTCCCCCGGGAACCGAAGCAGGGCGCCTCGAGACGATATTCAAGGAGCTGGAGGAGGCTGCCAAGCAGGCAGGCGTGCTCTGGATCGGCGGCCACACGGAGGTTACCTCGGCGGTAAAACGCATCGTTGTCTCGGCTCAAGCGATCGGCTTTCTCGATGGAAAACCGACGCAAACATCATCCGCTCGGCCGGGCGAGCTGTTGGCGATGAGCAAATGGGCGGCCCTCGAGGCGACCACTCTGATCGCCAGAGAAAAGCCGGAAGTATGCAAGAAACTGCTGGGAGAGGACAGCTACAGGGAGGTTTTGAACTGGCTCCTCGATCCCGGGATATCGATCCGGAAGGAGGGGGCTCTGCTGGCGGGCCGTCCGCTGAGCGCAGCCCACGATCCCACGGAGGGGGGCATCGCCACCGGTATATTCGAAATCGCCGAGCGCTCGGCCGTCGGCGTGCGGGTGTACGGGGAAAAGATCCCGGTTCGCCGGGAGACAAAGACTCTCTGCGATCACTTCGGTCTCGATCCTCTTGGCGCTCTTAGCTCCGGCGTGTTCCTGTTCACCGCCTCTCCGGGTGAAGCGGAAGAGGCCTGCAGGCTGCTCGTCGATCAGGGCGTTCCCGCAGCCGTGATCGGAGAGATCACGGATCAAGCGGGGAATGTCGATCTGATCGAAGAGGGCGCGAGCCGCCCGCTTCCCCGCTACAGCCGCGATGAGATCATCAAGTTAGGGCACTGAGTAGAGCAGCTCCAGGATACTCCGGCAAAGGTTCGCAGCGCGCACCCGGGATCTGCCTGGCTCTACGGATACGCTTTCAGTAAACACGGTGCGCCCCTGCTCCGCATCGACGAACAGCACCGTGCAGCTTTCATCGCTGTCCATGGTGAGGGAAAGCCGGTAGGCGAACCCGTTGCCGGCGGCATTCCCGGCGATCTCCGAGCCCGTGGCTCTTAGCATTCTCGCCGTTCTTCGAAGCAGCCGCCTGCGGCTGCCGTCCCTGCCGGCTTGGAGCTCCAAAGTCATGGGCAGGGCGAAGCCGTTCTGCAGCATTCCGCCCGGGTTTAGTCGATAAAGCCTGGTGATCGCCTGCCTGCGCTCTACACTGCGCCTGTCCAATAGGGGAATGAGGTATCTCAGGGAGTCGTAGAGGGCCTCTTTCTCCCAAAAAGCGTCGAAGGACTCGAGGGAACGCTGGAGAAGCTCCGGGCTGCCGCGGATCTTTCCCTCCTCCTGCTCGTAGTAGGCCGCGGCGTGGGCCGACACCTGCACCTCCATGTCCCGGGCCAGTCTAAGATATTTGAGAGCCACCCGGCGGTAGCCTTCGTTTCCCTTGTAGAACTCCCAGTAGGCATCGAGGTAGTTGTTTTCCTCGAGATAGGATCGTCCCACCTGCAGGGAGTACAGCCTGAACTTCTGCCTGTGGTAGTAGGCAAAGAGACGGTAGCGCAGGCGGAGCAGCAGAGAACGCAGATCCGCAAAGAATCCATTCCCCGGCATCGCCCGCTCCCAGCGGGCCAATCCTCGATAGACGTCGGCGAGGATCTCGTGCACGTCTTTGAGGTGTCTCTCGATATCCGTACCGTAGTAATAGATCCAGGCCAGATCCTGGGAGCCGAGCACCTCCTCCACGTAGCGCCTGGCAAGCTCGAGGCGGCCGAACTTCTGATACAGCATGGCCAGATTCACCTTGCTCAGGGGGGTGGTATCCTTGATCATGGCCTGCTGGTATTCGCCGAGGGCCCTCTGAAAATCCAGGCGGGACTGGAACAGCTCGCCGCGGGCCAGATGGCCGGGGGCTCTGTCCGAGCTTCGTATCGACTCCTCTGTATAGCGCAGGGCGGAGTTGAAATGATAGAAGCTGTGCTCGAGTAGAGATAGATTGTAGTACGCCACGGAAGCAAAGTACGGATCGTCGGACTCCAGGGCGTCTCCGATCGCTTTCAGATAGAATCGCTTCGAGTTGTTGTAGTCGTACAGCCCCGAGTACAGCGTGCCTAGGGTCATGTACATGCCTCGATCGGGACCATAGCTTTCCAGTGCCTCAAGCAGCAGCTGTTCGCCTTTTTCCAGCTGATGGGTCTTGAAGTACATCCAACCGAGATCGTCGATCGAAGAAACGCTTTCCGGATACAGCTCGAGTATCTGCTCCAGGGTGGCAATCGACTCCTGTTCCCGGTTCAGCTTCCCGTAGCAGCGGGAAACCTGGACCAGGGTCAGGTAATCCTCCCCCTCTTTCTCGCCGGCCCTCAGGTACTCCTCCAGGGCCAGCTTGTACAGCTCCCTGTCGTAGTAAAGATCGGCAAGCAGCAGATTGAGCTTGGCCGTTTCGGGGTAGCGCTCTTTGCCCTCCTCGATGATTCGCACCGCCGTCTCGTAGTTTTCAGCCTCCATCGCTTCCTGAGCTCTCTCGTAGTACCAGTCCAAGCTCTGCGGCTCCTGGGCACAGGCCTGGGAAGATACGAGCAGCAGACAGAAAAGCAAAACGATCACGGCCTGCCTCGTGCAGCATTGAGAGGGTTGAGAAACCCAAGGATCCGGCGGGGCAGGGAAAAACAGCGGCGCCAGGAAGCGAGAAACAAGCGGTGCCGCTGCAAGGCCTCCGTGAGCTCCTCCTGAACGAAGGAATCCGAGAAAACGGCCATCAAATAGGACTCGGCCCAGAGCACGAGGTTCAGGGGACGGTCCGCCTCCAGCCGCCGCGCGTACTCCAGGAAGGACTCCTCCCCGGACTTCAACAATCCCAGACCCTGCAGGCGTACCTGGGTGGCGGCGAACAGCATTTTTACCTTTTTCCTGGGATTTGAGTTCAGGCGAGCGCTGAGCAGGGGCAAAGCTTTTATGCTCCCCAGAACGAGCAGGTACAAAAGGGGAAGCACGATGTACCACAGGCCGGCGATGATCCGCAGGCCCCGCACCAGCTCTTCTCCGAACAGGCGAACCCTGTCCTCGACCTCGATCGACTCCGCCGACTGCTCGCGCAGCTTGTGCTGGTTTTTCAGGATCTCTTCGAGCAGGCGGGCCAAGGTATCCAGATCGAAGCCGAACTGGATCGTGTACTCCTCCCCCGGTGCGATGGTCTCCGAAGAGGGATCGAACTCGATCCAGCCGTAGGGACCGAAGTACACCTCCACCCAGGCATGGGCCTGGTAGGCCCGCACCTCGTAGAAGTTGAGCACCGCCGTTTCGGGATTCACGTAGAAGCCTACGGCAACCCGGGCCGGAATCCCGAGGCTGCGGCAGAGCAGGGCCATGGAGAAAGCGAAATACGAGCAGTAACCCTTTTTGCTCGAATACAGAAAGTGGGAAAGCTGATCCCCGTCCGCCGCCAGGCCGGGTTTGAGGGAATAGTAGTAGTTGCTCTTGAGGTAGTCATGGATCTTTATCACTTTGCTCAGCGTGCCGGCCCTTAGCGTGTCGGACTGCCCATCCGCGACGCCCGTGATCTCCTCGGCCAGCTCGCGGATGCGCTCATCCTCGCCGTAGTCCGTGTAGCGCTGGTAGCTTTCGCGCGTCAGCTCCCGCCCCGAGGCGGCGGCCAGCTCGGCCTCGGATGCGGCGCTGACCCGGGAAATCACCCTGTAGATTCTCAGGAAGGAAGAGGAATCCCAGTTGGTGAGGGGAACAACCCGCACCGGATAGTTCATACCGATCAGGGAGGTGGGATCGAAATTCACGAAAAAATACTCCTGCACCACGTCGTTCCTGCTCAGATAAGCCGGATCGAAGAAATCTTCCGATGAGTCCGGAACGGTTACGGGCAGCTGGTCCGCTTCGCCCTTTGCCTCGGGAACATGAAAAAAGCCCCGCCTCGTATCGTAGCCGGAGAGGATGTAGCGTCTCAGCAGGATCCTTTTCGCCGGTCCCTGTTTTCGGAAAAGCAGAACCAGGTCATCCGACATCTCGATTTCGCTCTCCAGCTTGATGTATTGGGAGAAATCGAAGCGGAACAGAGTGGGCTTCATCAAACCCCCTCCCAAACGCACAGCCCCCTGATTGTAGCGTCCGAGAACAAACAGGAGCAGGATCAGCAGCAGGGGAACAAGGATCCATACAAAGGACAGGAAGGAGCGCAGCCGGACCGTCCTCCTGGGAGCACCTGTGTGCGCCCCGGCCAGCACCAGTAGAACGATCTCCAGAAGCAGAAAGACAAACAGCCCGTAGGCGAGCAGAGAGGGATGCGAATAAAGGGTGATCCTGTAGCTGGCCTGTGTCCAGTACACGGCGAGAAGCAGGAACGCATTCAGACCCACCTCCAGGTACACGAAACTCTCGCTGCGGAGATACAGCACATTGAACAGCCAGACAACAGCCCAGGGAAAGAGGCTGGGAAAGAAGTTCTTGTCGAAGGAAAAAAACAGGAAGTCTGTATGCGGGCCGGGAGAAAGTGCGCTCTGCAGACGGAACACGAGGAAAAAGAGAAAACGCAGCCCAACGGCGATAGCGACAAAAACAACGGCGGCCAGCCAGAGGCGCAGGCGAGAGCGCTCCACCCACAGGGCGAGGCCCACGGCGAGCACGAAACCGGCGCTGAGGAATATGAGATCCAGGTCGCCGCGGAAGTACAGATAGGCGTGGAAGAACAGAAAATAGAGCAGAAGATTCCTGATGAGGAAGAGTAACAAGCCCGTCTTAGATCTTGTCAACGAGCACCTTCCTCCTCCCCCTGCCTCCGAGACGGCCGATCTCCCGGCTCAGCGCTCGCTGGAAAGCCTCCATCTCTTCGTTTCCCACAGGCGGCTGCTCAGGGATCTTCTCGTACCGGGGCCGCAAAAAAACATCGCGCAGAGTGGTGGTTTTCGGAACCCTTTCGGCAGGGCACAGGTCTTTCAGGTACAGCTGCACGCTCCACCGCCGCGTTTCCGCTTCTCTCAACAGCCGGGAAAGGTTCTTCGATCCCGGCGAGGAGTACAACAGCACCTGGCAGCTCTCCAACCTGGGAAGCTCCATGGCATAGCGGTCGCTGTACCAGAGCTCGGCGAGCGCCGCGAGCAGCTCTGCCGATTTCTCCACGGTGACCTGGCGAGGGGGGCTGCCGTGGCAGGAGGCGAACAGTACCTGAAATCCGGCGCTCGCAAGCTGCAATGCTGTGGAGGCGCAGGCTGACACCATTCCGTCCAGATAATCGGCGCTCAACGGTTCGGGGACCCAGCGGCTGCGGGCCGGATCGATGAGCACGAGAAAGCGCCACTGCGGCGGCGGGGTCTGCTCTCCGATCCTTAAAAACAGCTCGTCCGTGTGAGCGAACACTTTCCAGTGTATCTTTCTTATGTCATCGCCGGGAAAGTACTTGCGCACCTCGAGCAGCTCCTCGCTTCTCCTTTTCCTCTGCTGTCGTTTTTGCTGCCCCCCGCCTTCGAGACTGGTAGGCCTGCTTTCCTGCGCGGGTTTCAGCGCCGGAAAGACCCGCAGCTTCTCGGCAAGAGGAATGCTCAGATACGAGCGGGTAAAGCCCAACAGGTCCTCCACGACGATGCGCGCCTGCTCGGCTCTGAAACAACCGCGGTGCCGAGCCTCGACCTCTGCCGTAGTTCGATTCCTGCCGGGGGAGAGGGCGGCGCGAATCACCAGGGGAGCTCGCCCGTGCCAGCGGAGACGCATCTCGAAGGCGCTCCGCAGCCCGGGAACAATACGCCGGGGCAGCTCGGCGGAGATCTCCGCGCTCCCGCAGGTACCGGGAAACATCCCGCTTCCCGGAAGGGTACAATCCACAGGATCCGGAGTCCCAGCGATATGCCTGCGCAGGATCGACAGGTAGAGCAGGTTGGCCGTCAGGCAGTAGAGGGCCAGGAGCACGAAAGAGCTTCCCCAGAGCAGGGTAGCCAGCTCCATGCGCAGCACACCCACGGCTAAGATGAGCAGGGAGAGGGAAAAATAGAGAGCACCCCGGAGGGTCAAAGGAAAGAACCTGCCGAGGCGCTGTCTAATAGGCAATCCTCGAAAGCTCATGCAGGGTCATCTCCCGGATCAGGGCTGCCAGATCGATGCGGATATCCTTCAAGCGGATGCGATGAGCGAGTACCAGCGGAGCAAGCTCTACAAAATCCTGGTCGATGCAGTAGCTTCTGCCCTGGATCAGGGCGTAGGCCCGGGCCGCCTTGACGAGCATCAGGCTGGCCCGCGGAGAGCAGCCCAGCTCTATGCCCCGGTGATGCCTGGTAGATGCGCTGACCGCCACCGCCACCTCGAGCAGGGCTTCGTCGCAGAAGATCTTCTCCACGGTATTACGGGCCGCCAGAACTTCCGCTTTCGAGCAAACAGGCTTCAGCTTGGGCATGATCCGGGCCGAAGGATCATCGCGCACGATCCCGATCTCCACCTCCGCCTCGGGGTACCCGATCGTTATCCTCATGAGAAAGCGGTCCAACTGGGCCAGAGGCAGGGGATAGGTTCCGTCGGTTTCCACAGGATTCTGGGTGGCGATCACGAAAAACAGGGGATCCATGGCGTGGGTCTTGTTGCCGACGGTGACCTGGTTCTCCGCCATCACCTCGAGCAGGGCGGACTGCACCTTCGGGGTGGTGCGGTTGATCTCGTCCGCCAGAACGATATGGGCGAACACCGGGCCGGCTTTGAACACGAAGCGGCGGTGCTCGGGATCGAAGATGTCCACCCCCGTTATATCGTAGGGAAGGAGATCCGGCGTGAACTGGATGCGGCGAAAGGTCACCGCCCGGCCCGCACTGTCGCGGGCGATCAGGCGCGCCGCTGTTTTTGCCAGGGTTGTCTTGCCCAGTCCGGGAACGTCCTCGATCAACACGTGGCCCCCGGCGAGTAGCCCGGCGAGCAGATGCTCGGACACCTTGCGCTTGCCCCGGATCACCCGCTCCATGCCGTCGAGCAGGCGAACGGTCAGAGCATGAGCCTTTCGCACCTCCGATTGGAAACGCTTGTTACTGGAAACGGATTTAGCGGCCACAGTCGCAGAGTAGCTTATCAGGTTCGCCGGAATTTGGCTACGCTTTCAGGATTCGAGGGCCGGATAGGAACAGCGAAGCTGGCACTGAAGTTCCGCGGTCAGAGCTTCGAGCCGCTCGAGGTTGAAGGGGAAGGTGTAGGCGACGAATCTGCGCAGGATGTACTGGGTCTTGTCCCGTACGATCTTGTCCGGAAACAAGCCCGACACCCCCAGCCGTTCCTTGAGCACGGGCAGAAGAAATTTGCGGATCAGCAGGATGAAGCGATTCAACTCGACAGCGGCCTGATAGATGAACCACTCATCCCCGAGATGAATCGACTGCAGGGACACAACCTCGCGGATCATGCGCATGGTCGTGAAATCGATGGGAAGGCCGTCTATGATTATCGAGAACCAAGTCCTGTCGAAGTGCTCTTCGAACACCTGCTTGATCTTGCGGATCGTCGGCAGAAGAGTCTCGTTGTCGTGATCGACGAACTCCTTCCGTTCGATCTCCGGATACATCACCAACACGGTCGTTTCGCTCCTCAAAGCAATGTTCGGTCTGCAAACCCGTGCCCTTAAAGCATTTATCCTGGTCCGAGCTCGCCTCGCCAGAAGTTCCTCAACTAAGTGAAATTCATCGACATAGTTACTAAAAATAACGGTTTGGGAGTGAAGGATTGGTAGCAATGCATACCTCAAGCTGCCGGTTTGCACTACCCCGTGTCTAGCG
>CAYMGP010000116.1:0-6289 GCA_964390045.1 uncultured Spirochaetaceae bacterium
CTTTACAAGCGCCCTCCCATCTGATACCTTAATTCCACCAGCCCTTGGGAGGGGAACATGGACAGCATCAAAGAGCAACTTCTCAGAGAAGCTCGGTTGCTTCACGGGAGAATCGCACCGACCTGCTCGCGGGACAGCCTGGAGGAGTGCTTCACCACCGAGAACTCCAAGGTCATCTTCTGGTTCAACGACGCTGCGGGAAACACGAAAGTGCTCGTTCGGGAGCAGCCTGACCAAGCACCCTGACCGGAGCCGGAGACTTCATTTAGGCGGATACGGTAAGACATATAACTCCCATCACTTCTTCATCCCTTGTAAGACAACTGTAAGATCGGTATAGTCACTTCGATGGATAAAAAGGAACTGGTTTCTTATTTGGAACAAATCGACCAGGCGCTCCAGAATCCATCTTCGCTGTGCATATACGGCAGCGCTGCGTTTATCCTGCTCGATGAACCGGATAGAACCAGCCTTGATATCGATGTAGCGGGACCGTACTCTCAGACTGACATGGGAGAGCTGCGCCGAGCTGCTGAGGCAGCGGGGCTACCGTTCAATCCCGAGGAATCTTCTCAGAACAACCATATCGAATGGATATCCGGCCTTCGCCTGTGTCTCGCTGTACCGCAACCGGATTCCGAAATCCTGCTATGGCGTGGTCGTTTTCTCACAGTTAAGACAGTTTCTACACCCGATTTGATCGCCAGTAAACTCATTCGCTATGATGAATTTGACCAGAGCGATATTCAATACCTGGTTACACAACATCCGATTCGATACAAAGATATCCAAACAGCGGTTCGGCGGCTTCCTGATCCCTTTTGTCGAGACCCACTATTGCTCGAGAACCTCGCGTTATTGAAACAGGACATCGAACTCTGGAATACCAAGCAATGACCCCGCGAGAGAAACTCCAGCTCAGCTACGAAATCGCTTTCTTTCCGCCTCGTTTGAATGAAGTGTGGGCAGAAATCCGCGCCGGCACGCTGCCGAATATCGAAGAAACAACCGAACTGCTCGATACAGCCCTCCAACTTCACCAGGCTCTGCCGGAATCGGGTTATTCATCACAACGAGCACTAGCAAGATTGGCCCAGTATCAAGCTCGGGCTCGAGCCTTCGGGATGGTGGGATTTCTCCGTTCGATTCGCAACAAACTAGGCCGGACCAAGCCGGTAGCGCCGGTGGTTCCAGGGAACCTCGTGCGAGATATCGGTCTACCGCCTCTCGACAGAAGTTTCCTCAAGTGATTATCTGTTTTTTACATAAAATTTAAAAATCAGACTGAGAACGACGCCCAGCGCCATGTAGTACCAGACCCAGAGAGGCAGCCCGCCCACCAGCAGCGCTGTCCTGTTCCAAGCCCAGAAGTCATTGCCCAGAACAAAGATCCCTGCAAATACAAGAACCCACGGCCAGGCATGGGAGCCGACCGCTGCTACCAGGTTTTTATTTTCTCCCGTGCCGCGGGTCAGCAGGCTGACTACCACAAAGACCGCCGCCGTAACGGCCATTATGACGACGATCGGCAGGACCGCCTCGATACTAATCATCTTGAAGTAGAAGGCCAGGACCATCCCCTCCCCTACAACGATACTGGCTGCAGCGCCGTAGCGGTTGGCCCGCCTCCAGTACAGGCCGCCGATCACCGTCGGGGCAAGGACGGCCAGTCCGTTGAAGGTGGTCTTGCTGATAAAGGCGAGTATCGTCTCAGGCGGTTTAACGGCGATCAGAAAGCCGAGCGCACCGAGGATGACGATAACCATTTTCTCCTTGAGCATCTCCCGCTTCCTGATCTTGAAAAAATCCACGGTTATCAAAGAGGTCAGGGTAAGGAGCTGCGAATCCATCGTTGACATCAGGGCGGCAAGGCTTCCCGTCAGCAGCAACGTGCTCAGGAATACACCCGTGTGGCGCTGAAGCAGCAGGGGAAACACCGCGTCCGTTTCCGCTGGGGAGAGGTCGGGAAACGCCTGTCTGCCCATCACCCCGATCGATACGGTGAGAAAAAACAGAAAGGTCGTGATCAGCGGATAGAGCACAGTCGTTGTGTCCAGCGATTTCTCGTCCTTGGCCGCTATGAAACGCTGGAACAATTGGGGAAACATAGGATCGGCGAAGAACCAGAGAAAAAGGTAACCGAACCAAACCCCGAAAAGCATCGAGCCGTCCTGGCCGGGACGGGAAAAAAGCGAGGGAAACGAGGCATAGATACTTTCGTGGGTCCGCACAAAGCCGCCGCTCTTGCCGGCGATGATGAAAAAAGCCACCAACGTGAAAACGATCATCATCCCGGCTTGAATCAGATCCGTCCAGACGATCGAACGCAGGCCCCCGAGGGCTACGTACAGCACGATGAAGGCGGTGATCAGCAGGGCGCCGCTAAGATAGGGGATGCCGACCAGGGCATTTAGGGACTTACCGCTGGCAATCGACTGTATGGCGATATACGGCAGGGTGAAGACGATCATCACGGCGGAGAAGATCTTCTTCAGCCAGGGGGCACCGTAGCGATCGGCGATGAAGTCCGACGGCGTGATGTAGCCGTGCTGTTTCGACAACACGAGAATCCTTCTTCCGATGATGATGAACGACAGAGCCATGAATCCCGTTCCGAAACCCATTACAGGATAAAAGGAGTAGCCGATCCTGTATCCGGCTCCGGAGAGCCCGAAAATCGTAAAGGCACTGAAGTTGGTAGCCGCCATCGTGAAGAAGAGAAGAATCCTGCCGACCCTTCTACCGGCGAGGAAGAACTCCACTTTGTTGGCAGACGCCCTCTTTCGAAAAACGAGGCCTATCACCAGAGTCACGGCCAGATAAGCCAGGATAATGCTCAACCGCGGCGCCATATCCTATTCCTCTCTTTTAAAAATGGGCCTGCCTTCCGGGGCAACAAATAAAAAAACCACCCAGATCCTTCGCTCGGGTCTGGATGGCTTCCTCAAGAGCCTAGGTCATAACCCTATTATTTCGTGTCTCTTTGTGTATTATAGCCTCCCGTCGAGCGGTGTACAAGCCGGCGACTCTCATGATACATCTTAGGATCATGGATACCGCAACGCATATAGACAACGAGGTGCACAGGCACTACTGGGACCACGACGACACCTGCGCCGTGACAACCCTGATGATCGCCGCGGACCTGTTCGAGGTTTCTCTGCGGCCGCAGGTTCTCGAATCGGCGTTGGGCATGTGGGGAGCCGGAGGCTACCGGGCCCAATGCGGTCTGGTAGAGGGGGCGCTGATGTTCATCGGCCTGCTGGGGTCCCAGTTGGGAAAGAATCGAGATGATGTTTCCTCACTCTGCAAACGATACGCCGAGCAGTTCGAACAGCGCTTCGGCAGCCTGACCTGCAAGGAGCTGCGGCCGGAGGGTTTTCGCCCGGACAACCCGCCCCACATTTGCGAAGACCTGTCCAAACGGGCTATCCGCTTCGCCTGCGGCTTCATTGCCGAGGCGTTCGCAATTGAGCCCCGGCTTTAGCGACGCGCCCGAATCACGAATCAAGATCCGCTGATTTTTTTCCTCTTGTTCCGCTCCGCCAGGCTTACTATAAAAAACACGCAGAAAGCAGCCAGCAGAGTGTAGACCGAGCTGAGAGGGACCTTCAAGATTCCCAGAACGACCGCCGTACCGGCACCGCTCAGACAGGTGAGAACACCTGTGAGCATCCCTCCCCTCTTGTAGTGAAAAACTCCGAACAGCAGGGGCACAAAGCAGAGCAGGATGGCCGAGGATGTTACCGAAAGCTCTACGATGTAGTTGGGACGCCGGAGGGAAAAGACGCAGATCAGCACGGTTAAAACGATAATGAAGATCCTGCCCACCCAGACCCGACGCTGCTCCCGCAGCACATCCCGGGCCAACATCGAGGAAAGGGTGAGAATGATCGAGTTGGCAGTGGAAACCGAGGCGAAAATGATGCTCAACGCCAGAGGAAGGGCCAAAACCCGTGCCATGAGGGCGAAGACCTCGAGGATCACCTTGTCCCGGTCGGCCACCACCGGGAGCAGACCAACGCCGCTGCCGTAGCGAGCACCGAAGCCGATAAAGGTCACGATCAATGTGTAGAGGAGCCCGAAGACGGCGAACAGAACGATCATCCGTCTCAGGGAGCTTTTGTCCTTGGGAATGAATAGCCTCTGGAGAACCTGGGGATTGGTGAGAGCAAAGAAGAACCAGGGCAAGGTCAGATTAATGAAACGCACAGGCGTCCAGAATTCATTGGGAAAGGTTTGAAGCTCAAAACCTGTGAATTTCCTTCCCACCCAAAAAACACCCACCACGGCGATACCCAGCATGAACACGCCCTGCACGGCATCCGTGAGAGCCACCCCTCTTAAGCCGCCGATGAAGGCCCAGAGGCAAATGATGGCGGAAGCCAGAATCACCCCGACACCGTATCCGAATCCCCCGTATGCCTGGAGGATCAAGCCCAGGCCGATAACCTGTACCGAGGTGTAGGGGACCAGTGCCACGAAGCAAATCAATGTGCCCAGCGTGCCGGCCGGACGGCCGTAGCGGTGGCTGAATATCTCCATGGGGGAGATCAGCCCCTGCTCCCGGCTCAGGCTCCAGATCCGGCGTCCATAAAAGCTGAGAAGAATAATCGTGCCCAGCAGGTAGGCCAGCTCGAAGATAAGGGCTCCGACACCGGTGCTATAGGCCAGACCCACCAATCCTACCATCATGAAGGCGGAGTAGGTTGTGGAGGAATAGGTCAAGGCGGAAACAAATCCGCCAATTTTTCTGCCGCCTATAAAATAATCCTCCTGGGTCTGCTTTCTTCGCATCACCAAGAGTGAGATCACTGTCCCGATTACTAAGAATATTCCCAAGAGAAGAATGAAAGCCGTCATTGTGAACCTCCCCTGAAACGGTTCCCCCCGTTTGCTCTTTGTAAAGGCTGCCCCCCGATTTGTCAAGCCACCGTGGATATTGACAATTCCATGATCAGCGCCTAAATTGATACCGTGCCTGCCGAGGTATTCTCCCGCGGAATAAAGATACTGGATTTTTCACCCCTCTATCGCTTGCTTTCCGGCGTTGTGTTCTGGATGACCATGCTCCTGGTCGTGTCCGTCGATACTTTCGTGTTCAGATTGAAGGTGATCGGCAGGGGAAATCTCAGGAAAGTACGACACCGGGGATGTTTTCTCATCTCCAACCACACGCTCTATCTCGATCCGGGAGTCATCGCCCACACCATTATGCCCAAGCGCACTTTTTTCAGCGCTCTTCAGCAGACCTTCGAGGTTCCGTATCTGGGGAACTACATTCGTTACCTCGGTGCGTTTCCTATTCCGGATAATTACGGTATCAGGGCGATATTCAAGCCTGTGCAGACGGCGCTGGAAAAGGGATGGTGGATCCACTTCTTTCCCGAGCGCGATCTTCACTATCACAGCCAGAAGATCGAGCCTTTCTACGGAGGGGTCTTTTATCTGGCAGCTCGTTTCAACAGGCCGATCGTGCCCATCACCCTGGTTCTGTGTCCCCTGCGGGTCGGCCGGGCAATCCTCAGCCGCAATCTGTTTCGTTTGAAGGCGGTGATCGAAAAACCGATCGATCCGCAGGCATTCAAAGCACCGGGACTGAAAATGCGTGAGGTCATCGAAACCATGACCCTGCACGCACAGCAAGTCATGATGCGAAGCATTGAAACGCACGGAGAGCGGCGCTAAAAAAACTAATTCAAATTGCTGCCGATTTGTCGCTATCAGAACGACCCCGAGATCCCCAGGTACAGTCCGAGGCTGTGAAAACTTATATCCAGATCGTCCCCGTACGGAGTGATCCCCGGAATCCAACCGCTGAGCTGGAGGATCTGCTCGTCTTCTGTGAAGGAATCCCCACCGTAGAAGTAGTCGAACGCCAATGATCCAAACACTTTTCGATACTGAAGGTTTAAATACAAGCTCAACCCTGGGGGAGAGAAAATATTCGACCTTGAAGCCGGCCAGCAGTCCGTACAGCATGGCATTCCCTGAATGTATTGTGACACTTTTATCGATCCATTCTGTCGGATCGATCGGCAAAGTCGGCGGTCCGGCTGTGAGGTCTCCAATATACACGGGAAAATTCTTGAGCTCAATTTTGTTCGTATACAATCCAAAACAACCACCCCCTCCCAGCGAAAGGGTGAGCTTTTGCATGGGCTGCAGAACATAGAATGCCTGGAGATCCAGATACTTCTGCGAGTACTCAATGGTATAGCCTGGCCAACCTGCACTCGAAGGGGGAATCAAATAATAGGTGGTCAGCCAACTAGTGTTTTTATAGTCA
>CAYMGP010000116.1:6389-8081 GCA_964390045.1 uncultured Spirochaetaceae bacterium
TCGCTGATAAGCTCATCTTTGGGAACCGGAACGGATCGGGCGCCGATCACCACGCCCGTTTCCACGTCGATCAGCCTTCCATTGAGCAGAAAGTTGGATCCTGCCTCGGTGACGCTGCCGGCAAGCAGGACCGTGGCGCTGGTCAGCTGCCCCACCTCCACGGCCTCGCTCGTATCGGCCACATCGGAGAGGGAGAGCTCGATCTCTTCGAGAATTTTTTCGAGGTTTTTCCTCTCTGTAAGGATGAAATAGGTCGAGTTGGAGATTTCACTGCGGATCAGCTCGTCCACTAAAGCTCCGATCTCATGCTCGGCGGCGAGCGGGCCGGCATTGATGAAGGGCACCACGGCCAGTGGGCTTTTGAAAAACACCTCTTCTCGATACTCGACGTAGTCTCTGGAAAGCCCTGTAAGCATCGTCAACACGCTCTTATCGATGTCGGCGAACAGCGGGGCTGCGAGAATCAATAAACAGAAAAAAAGCACCGCAGCGAACAGTTTCCCATTGGACATGACGGCCTCCTCCTTATCCTTGGTGCAGTAAGGATAACCGCTCATACATCTCTCTGCAATTTGATTTCTCATCTTTCCAGGTAAGGAAAAGCCCGTACTACTCCCCCGGCCAGGTTTCAAAATACATTCTATACAGCCGTCAGATGGTATACATTAACCTGTGATACCGAAGTGTTGTCAGGAAAGAGGGTATCGCCGTCTGAGCGGCGGATCCTGAGATAGAGGGATTACCCTTTCTCCGCGCCGATGGTTGCCAGGATTGTGTGGTAACCCAGAGCTTCCAGCGCTCCGGCGACTTTCTCCTGCAACGCCCTGCCCGGAGTCAGAGCGATCATGAAGCCGCCCATGCCGCCGCCGGTGAGCTTGGCGCCCAGCGCGCCGTGACGGAGGGCCAGGTCGCAGAGGCGGATCAAGACCTCGTGGGATATCCCCAGCTCAATAAGAATCTTGTGGTTTTCCGTCATGATGCGGCCTACTTCGCGGAAATCTCCCCGTTCCAATCCCTCCCTGACCTGCACGACCTGTTCGCCGATGACGCCGAGCATATGGGAAAAACTCTCCGGGTCCCGCTCCCGTTCCGCTTCTGTGATCTTCCTTAGGCGGGAGGTATCCGCCGAGATACCGGTGTTGCCCAGCACGATATCCAGCGGTTTTCCGATGGGCAGGGGCTCGAAACGCGGCTTTCCCTCTTCCACCTGGAACTGGATCAGTCCGCCGTAGCAGGAAGCTGTATTGTCTACCCCGCTGGGCCGGCCGTGATAGGCGAACTCGCCCCGCCAGGCGAGATGATTGACGCCTGCGTCATCCAGGCCAAGATCGAACTCATCGTTCAGGGCCCGGGCCAGGCCCACGCAGATCGCTGCGCTGGCGCCCACCCCGCTGCCTGCCAGGAGATCGCCCCCCACCTTGATCTGCAGCCGCTGCGAGCGCACGTCTATGCCCGCTTCCTCGAGGATGATCTTCACCGAATCATCCCGCTGTGCCAACTTGCTTTCCTTGTAGCCCGGAACCTCGGGCCGGTTGTCCGTCAGCTCCCAGCCCGCGCCGGGAGCACGAACAACCTCCACCTCCGTCCTGTAGGGCAAAGAGGACAGCACCGCCGGTACGCCGTAGAGCAGGAAACTGTCGCCGATCAGGATTGTCTTGCCGAAACCGCTGCCCTTTCCCATGAAATCCTCCT
>CAYMGP010000117.1:0-7719 GCA_964390045.1 uncultured Spirochaetaceae bacterium
ATGAAGGCCTGGATGTTGAAGCTGAATCCAAAGTACTTATTCCCTCTGGTGTCCTTCACATTGTCGGGAAAGGCATTCGCTTCTCGGACCCTGTAAGAATCCAAAAGGTCGTAGATAACCTCCAGATTCTCTTTGGCCATGGCTATAATGACGTCGCCCTGGGGTCTTTTAGCCTCCGCTTGGACGCGGGTAATGATCTCTCCTGAGCCGATGCGAATCAGCCCAACGTCGATGTCGCGATGCTTGGCCTTGAAGGCCCGAACCAGATCTTCCCCCATTTCAGGGGGGCCGGCGTTGTAGAGTACCACCTTTCCATCGGCCGAAACCAGCACGGTGCCTAGCAGAGCCATCATGCCGATCATCAGTACGAACAGCCTTTTTTTCATGCCCTCCTCCTTGTGAAATAGTGATTCTGGATGGAATTATAGTTCACTATTTGCCGGTATGCCAATTGCCTAACAGACGGACGTCAAACCTACAGGCAGAAGCTGTTCAACTATTGAATGCTGCAAGCTCGTTGTTCAGAGTGTCAGCATCGTTGAAGACAAACGAATGAATCCCGAGCTCCCGTGCCGCCTCCACGTTGGCCGGGAGATCGTCTACGAATACAGCTTCCTGAGGCAGACAATGTTCGCGATCCAGAATATATGTATAAAACGCCGGATGCGGCTTGGCCAGTCCCATCAGGTGTGAGGCGTACACCGCGTCAAAAGGCTCATAATGCCCTTTTCGAAGATGAACGTCGTAGTGCGGGGCAATCGTGTTGGTCCCGACGACGACGCGGGCGTTCTTTCTCAGAGTAGCGATCGTTTTCGAGACATCCCGGTCGACTTTCGGGTGGAAGATGAGAATTAAAAGGTCTTCCTCGATCGTACGCCCGATTTTCAGTGAGAAGCGCTTCGAGAATTCCTTCGCAGAGATTTCCCCGATCGTGAGAGCCTTGAAATCGTCGCCGGCAACCTCTTTCAGGGCAGCCTCATCGAGCTCGAGGCGATCCGAAATCTGAGGCGCTATGTTGGTATTGCGGGTTACAACCCCACCCATATCGAAGATGTACAATTTCAGCATATAGCCTCCCTGACTGTGGTTTAAAATAATTCTGAGAGCAAAAGATTTCAACAGGAATCGGACTTGTAGTTATGGTTGCGCTGGCCTCGATGAGGAGTCTGTTGCTTTCTATGCAGGATTATCTACAATAGATTTACTTTTCCCCCTGCTTGTACTACACTCCATTTGCACAAAATGGACAGTAAGCTTCGGAACATCGACAGCATCGGCTTCATCGGCGGAGGGAGCATGGGACTCGCCTTGGCCAAAGCGATCCGGTCGCGTTTTCCCGAGTCCGTGATCCACGTATGCGATATCCGCCCCCAACGGGTAGCCCTGTTTCAACAGGAGGTGCCCGGAGCCCGGGCTGAACGCGGTCCGGCCGAGCTGGCCGAGGGGGCGGAGGTGGTGTTCATAGCGGTCAAACCTCAGGACATCCAGTCCGTTCTGGAGGCGATCAGGAATACGGATCGGCTGGTGATCTCGATCGCCGCCGGAATCAACCTCAAACGGCTGGAGTCGGTTCTGGGCGGAGCTCGGATCGTGCGGGTGATGCCCAATACGCCCTGCCTCGTAGGCGCTATGGCTGCCGGGTATGCCTTCGGCGCTCGGATACGGCCGCAGGATCGGGAATCGGTCCGCCGGCTTCTCGGAGCGGCCGGCTTCGCCTGCGAGGTCGAAGAGAGGCTGCTCGACGCCGTGACGGGTCTGAGCGGGTCCGGACCGGCTTTCGTAGCCAGGTTGATCGAAGCATTCATAAAGGCGGGGGTAGAGCTCGATCTCGATCCGCGGATTTCCAGAGAGCTCGCCATACATACATTTCTGGGCACGGCTCGGCTGCTGGCCGAGACAGGGATGCAGCCGCAGGATCTCGTCGAGATGGTAAGCTCTCCGAAGGGAACCACAGTGGCGGGACGGGAGATACTCGAATCCTCCGATTGCGCTTCCGTTATCGCCGCTACAATCAAAGCGGCGGCAAGACGCAGCGAGGAGTTGGGAAAATGACTGTATTGGAACAGGCCCAGGCGGCCAAAAAGGCAAGCTTTCGGCTGGCCAGCGCTCAGGCAGATTTGAAAGATAAAGCTCTGGCGGCGATCGCTGCAGCCCTGAACAAGGGCCGCGATCGGATCCTCGAAGAAAACGCGAAGGATCAGCGGCGGGGAAAAGAGAGCGAGCTCAAGGATTCCCTGTTCAAGAGGCTGGTTCTCACAGACAAAAAGATCGATCAGATAGTGGAAAGCGTTCAGGACGTTGAGCGTCTCGAAGACCCCGTCGGAAAGACACTGTTTGCCCGGGAGTTGGACGCCGGGCTGGTGTTGAGAAAGGTCACGGTGCCGATCGGAGTAATCGGGGTGATCTTCGAATCCCGGCCGGACGTCCTGGTGCAGATCTCCAGCCTCTGCCTGAAATCGGGCAACGTCGTGATCCTAAAAGGGGGCTCCGAAGCCCTTTACTCCAACCGCGTGCTCTTCGATTTGGTCCGGCGGGCGGCGGAGGCCACAGATCCCGTGTTTCGCGGCGCCCTGCACCTTGTGGAAACCAGGGAGCAGATCGGCGAGCTGCTGGAGCTCGACCGCTGGATCGATCTGATGATTCCGAGGGGTTCCAACGAGTTGGTGCGCCGGATCCAGGAGAGCACCAAGATTCCGGTTCTCGGACATGCCGAAGGGATCTGCCATCTCTACGTGGATCGCCGGGCCGACCTGGAAATGGCTGTGAACGTGGCTTTTGATGCCAAGTGTCAATACCCGGCCGTCTGCAATGCCGTGGAGACGCTGCTCGTGCACCGCGACATCGCCGATTCCTACCTGCCGCGATTGGCCGAACGCCTGCAGGGTGTTCAGCTGCGCGGGGACGAGCGGGCCCGTGCCGTCGTCGAGGCGGCTGCCGCCGAAGAAACAGACTGGCGCAGCGAGTATACGGATCTGATTCTCTCGATCCGGGTGGTCGATTCCCTGCAAGAGGCTGTCGATCACATCAACACCTACAGCAGCCATCACACAGACAGCATCGTTACAGAGGACGAGACTGCGGCGCGCTGTTTTCTAGACGAGGTGGATTCCAGCTCGGTAATGTGGAACTGTTCGACCCGATTTGCCGACGGATTTCGTTACGGCCTGGGCGCCGAAGTGGGGATCTCCACGGGAAAGATCCATGCCAGGGGACCTGTAGGGCTGGAGGGTTTAACGAGCAGTAAATATCTCCTGGAAGGAAAAGGCCACGTCGTAGCCGACTATGTTGAGGGCAGGAAAAGCTTCGATCATAGGGACCTGGAATGAGGATCTGCATCAAAATCGGCACCGCCCTGATCAGCAGGGGAAACCGCCTGAACTACCGCTGGCTCAGAGGCAAGGTGCGGGAGATCGCAGCTCTGAGCAAGGAGGGGCACGAGATCGTGATCGTCAGCTCCGGAGCGGTTGCCGCAGGCATGGAGATCGCCGAGCTCAGCGAGCGCCCCACGGAAACCCTCGAGCTGCAGCTCATGTCCGGCCTGGGCCAGATCAAGCTGATGAAGTACTACAAAGACTACTTCAAGCTCGACGGTATTCACGTAGCCCAGATTCTACTTACCCATCACAACTTCGCCTCGAAAAACGAAGAGAGCACGATTCGGGGGATCATGGAGGCCTATTTTCATCAAGGCGTGATCCCCATCGTCAACGAGAACGACATGATTAACAAGGAGGAGGTGGAGTTCCGTCCCGTATTCTCAGACAACGACATCCTGGCGGCTCTGGTTGCCGTGCGGGTGCGGGCGGAACTGCTTTTCATCCTCACCGATGTCGACGGCCTTTATCAGGGCAACCCCAAGAGTAACGACCGGGTCGAGCTCATCGAGGAGGTGCGGCAAATCGATTCGGACATCGAAAAGATGGCTGCCAAGGAGACGAACCCCCTTGGCCTGGGAGGTATGGCTTCGAAGATTCAGGCCGTCAAGATGGTCAACTCAGAAGGCATTACCGCCATCGTGGCCAATGGCCGTTATCCGCTCAACAATATTCTGGATCACCAGGTGCCCCGGACCGTGTTCCTTGCCGGCAACGTGGAACGATAAATGGATTTGACGAGACACTTCAGGATCGCGGCCATGATTTTGTTCGCTCTGCTCGCCCTCTCGATTCTGCCCACGGGGCTGGCAGCCGCTCCCCAGGCCGACCTCTGGGAGCACTGGCTCGGAAATGAACCGGACAGCCGGATCGTGGTCGATCACTCGGCCTGGGACCGCTTCCTGCAGAAATACCTGGCAACGGGCCGCCCCTCCGGAGTAAATCGTTTTCGCTACGCAGAGGTGAGCAGGGAGGACAGGCAGAGGTTGGCTGCCTATTTGCAGGAGCTGCAGAAGACTCCTGTTTCCCGATTGAGCAGGGAAGAGCAGAAGGCCTACTGGATAAACCTCTACAATGCAGGCACCATCAAGCTCGTTTTAGATCATTACCCAGTATCGAGCATCACCAAGATCAACCTGTCTTCCGGGCTCTTCAGCCGCGGGCCCTGGGAGGCCAAGATCTTCCGCATCGAGGGGCAAGAGGTATCCCTCAACGATGTCGAGCACCGCATTCTGCGGCCGATTTGGAAAGATCCAAGGATTCACTATGCTGTCAACTGCGCCAGTTTGGGCTGCCCGAATCTTCAAGACAGGGCGTATACAGTCCAGAACAGCGAGGTTTTGTTGGAGAAGGGAGCCAGGGAGTATATCAACCATTCGAGGGGCGCCTCGCTGAGTGAAAATAAGCTGGTTTTATCGAGCATCTACGACTGGTTTCAGGAAGATTTCGGCGGGTCGGAAGATGGTGTGCTCCGGCATCTGCGGCGCTACGCGGCTCCCGATTTGGCTCGCAGGCTCGAGTCGTTTTCAGGAAGAATAGGTTACAAGTACGATTGGAGTCTCAACGAAATCACTGGATATCAAACCGGACAGCCCGGGTGAGGAGAGCTGATCCTATCTTTTGACACCTTTCACGATAACGGCTACACTGCAGGACAGGGCCGATGATTAGTGAACAGCAGATCCAGGACCTAATCTCGAAAATACAGAAGGCGATCCCGGCTCAAAAGATACTGCTCTTCGGCTCCTATGCCCGCGGTGATGCCAACCGGGAAAGTGATCTCAACCTCTGTATTATCGTCGCTTCCGATGCGGATGTAAAAGATAGCTCCTGGCCTTCGACTCAGTGGATATACAGGGCCTGTGCCCTCAAGCAGGCGGTGGGTCCGGGATTTGTTTGCCTTGACCCGCACCTGTTCACGGAAGAAGAGTTCGAAAAGCTGAAGGGGAAAGAGCACCCCTTCATACGGCAGATCGCCGAGGAGGGGAGGGTGTTGTATGAACGGCAATGAAAGGGAAGCTTTACGATGGTACCTCCAGGGGGCCAAAGACAGCAAGACGGCGGAGAAGAATGCCCGCAACGGGGACTTCGAGGTTTCCTGTTTCCTCTTTCAGCAGGCCGCCGAAAAGATCCTCAAGGCCTACCTGATCCTTAAGGGGGAACGCAATGTGGCAGGTCATTGTACCGGCAAGCTCGCCGAAACTTGCGCCGGCTTCGACGGCAGCTTCCAAAGCCTGGCCACGCACTGCAACGAGCTCGATGTTCTGTACGTGCCGACGCGCTACCCTTATGCGCTCCCCGACGGAGCGCCGTACGATTACTTCACCCTGGAACACGCCCAGAGAGCCGCCGATGCGTTTCAGGAAATTTACAGACTGGTCTTTCGATCTTTCGAGGGGCTCGTCGAGCATGTAGGGTAGCTGCAGCAAATGCGGGTCATCGGAGAGCGTGTCCTGCATGACGAGAGGTGGACGCTTCTCAAGGAGAAGAGGTACCTCGATACCGAAGGCAGGGAGAAGCGCTGGACCTATATAGAACGTCGGGGCAGGCGTCGGGCCGCCGTCATTGTGGCTGTCACCGAGAAAAGCGGCTCCCTGGTAATCATCGAACAGTTCCGGATTCCTTTTGAGCAGAGCATCTACGAGTTCCCCGCAGGTCTGATCGATCCGGGGGAGTCGGCCGGGCAGGCCGCCTGTAGAGAGCTTGCAGAGGAAACGGGCTTCAAGGGGGAAGTGATCGATGTCGGACCGGAGGTTTGCAGCACGGCGGGTCTCTCTACAGAAACCGTTCAAATGGTGTACATGCGTGTCGGCGAGGAGCCTGCCCAGAAGCCCCGGCTCGAGGGTTCGGAGAGTATTCGAGTCTTGAAGTTGAAGCCCGCGGAGCTCGCCGGATTCCTGGCGGATTGTGAAGGCGAGCGGCGGATCCTCGATGCCAAGCTCTTCACATATATAAAGGAAAATATCCACAAAGGGTAAGGAGGTGTCATGGACGGCAACGAATGGACAAATGTCCTTCCGGAAACGGCGCTGAAAGAAGGAGTGCCTGTAACCGTGGAAGTCGACGGGAAGAAGGTGCTCGTTGTGCTGGTGGAAGGCAAAATTTACGCCTGCGGGAATGAATGCAGTCACTATCATGCACCGCTCAGCGATGGATTGCTTACAGGCCATATCATTACCTGTCCCTGGCACAATGCCCGTTTCGATGTGCTCCACGGCGGTCTGGATTCTCCGCCGGGGCTGAACGACCTCTCCTCCTACGAAGCCAAGATCGAAGGAGGCGGGGTTTTGCTCCGCCAGGTGAGCAAGGGTACGATCCCAATGCCCGAGGGGATGGATGAGCGCACCTTTCTCATCGTGGGAGCCGGGGCGGCCGGCAACACGGCGGCCGAGACGCTGCGCAGAGAGGGATTCAGCGGTCGAATCGTTATGGTGACAGGTGAGGAGTATGGACCGTACGACAGAACCATGCTATCCAAAGATATTATTTCAGGTGAGGCGCCGGCCAAATGGCTGCCCCTACGGGGAAGCAAGTTCTTCGATCGCCTGAAGATCGAGGTACTTACCAATCATGAGGTAACTGCGCTCGATCCGAATAAGCTCAGCGTCACTTTTACCGACGGTACCTCGATGAAGGCGGACGGCATTCTCCTGGCAACCGGGGGTGTGCCCCGCAGGCTCGAGGTTCCCGGGGCGGAGAAAAAGGGTTGTTTCCTGCTGCGTTCCCGCGCTGACGCTGAAGCCTTGCTCGACGCTCTCGAGGGTGCGCAGCGTGTTGTGGTCGTGGGCGCGAGCTTCATCGGGCTCGAGGTGGCTTCCGCGCTGCGCTCCAGAAAGCTCGAGGTGCACGTGGTGGGCCCCGAACCTCTTCCCCTGGCAAGGATCTTCGGCGAGCAGGTGGGCGGCCGAATAAAGAGGAGCCACGAGCAGCACGGTGTGGTCTTTCATCTGGAAACCACTGTCGGAGAGATTACAGGCGCGGAAGCGGTCGCCGGGGTCAAGCTGGCCGACGGCAGCGCGATTGAGGCCGACTGCGTGGTGATCGGAGTGGGTATCCGGCCGGCTGTAGATTTTCTCGAGGGAAGCGGGCTGGTCGCTGACGGGGCGGTCCCGGTGAATGCGCAGCTGCAGACAGAGGCGCCGGGGATCTTTGCGGCCGGCGATATCGCCCTGGTTCCGGACGGGAGAACGGGCGAACCGCGCAGGGTCGAGCACTGGGTGGAAGCCGAGAGGCAGGGCCGCCATGCAGCCCGTTGCCTGCTCGGCGGCCGCGACCCATACCGGGAGGTCCCCTTTTTCTGGAGCAAGCAGTATGGAAGCTCGCTGCGCTACGTCGGATATGCGCC
>CAYMGP010000118.1:0-7560 GCA_964390045.1 uncultured Spirochaetaceae bacterium
AACTGCTACCTGTGGTTTTTTGACCGCAAGCTGCCCGGATATGCCTGGTATGTACCCAAGGGCGATGGCTATCTGAACATCGGCATCGGCGGCAAACTCGCCGCATTGAAATCCCGAAAAACGAGTATCGGGCAGTATTGGAGCTTTTTCATCCAGAAACTGGACAGACTCTCCCTGGTCAGGAATTATCGCTTTCATCCCAAGGGGTACAATTACTACCTGAGGCAAAAACGTATCACCGTTCAGCTGGACCGCGTCTTTCTCGTCGGCGACTCAGCCGGTTTGGCCACACGGGATATGGGAGAGGGCATCGGCCCGGCAGTGGAGAGCGGGCTCAGAGCCGCTGCAGCCATCACCCGGGGCGGCGTGTACAGTATCCAGTCAATCCCTTCATCCAGTATGCCCGGTATTATAACTTCAAGTTTTCGCCGCCGGCGTGACTAAATCCCAACGGAGTTTCGTCTCCGCGTTCCGTTCACCAATCCAAACACCGAACTCAAAAAACGACAATCTTGACTTTACCAGCCATTTACGCAAGTAATAAGTAAAGTAATAGGTAATAGATATATCGATAGAAAGGAAGAAACCATGCAGACAACTCTTGGTGTGATCATCGGAAACCGGGGCTTTTTCCCGTCCAAGCTCTGCGAAGAGGGCCGAAGCACGCTGCTGAAGGTACTCAAAGAGCAGGGAATCGGCGTCGTGGCTCTCGACAGCAAGGATACACCCTACGGTTCTGTGGAGACATACGCCCAGGCCAAGCAGTGCGCCGAGCTGTTCAAAAAGCACAGAGAAGAAATCGACGGCATCCTGGTCAGCCTGCCGAACTTCGGGGATGAACGGGGAGTGGCCGACACGATCCGGCTGGCAGGATTGAACGTTCCCGTTCTGATCCAGGCATTTCCCGATGAATTAAACAAGATGAACCTGGAAAACCGGCGCGACAGCTTCTGCGGAAAGATGTCAGCCTGCAACAACCTCTGGCAGTACGGCATCCGCTACAGCCTGACCTCCCTGCACACGATCCATCCCGATACGGAGGACTTCCGTCGGGACCTGACGGAGTTTGCCGCAGTCTGCCGGGTGGTCCGGGGACTGCGCAGCGCCCGCTTCGGTCAAGTCGGAGCCCGCCCCGCCGCCTTTCTTACGGTACGCTACAGCGAGAAGATCCTGGAAAGCTACGGAATCAGCATAGAGAGCCTCGACCTATCAGAGGCCTTCGGCCGGGCCGAAGCCCTGAAAAGCGGCGATTCCGCGGTAAAGCCCAAGATCGAAGCACTGAAATCCTACGCTGATACGACCGGCGTGCCGGCTCAGTCGTTGGACAAGATGGCCCGCTTCGCCGTGGTCATGGACAGGTTCATGGAGGAAAACGAGCTGGTGGGAACCGCCGTGCAGTGCTGGACTTCTATGGAGGAGTATTTCGGAATCGTTCCCTGTGCCGTCATGAGCATGCTCAGCAATGCCCTCAAACCAAGCGCCTGCGAAGCCGACATTACGGGTCTCGTCGGGATGTACGCCATGGTGCTGGCTTCGGGACGTCCCAGCGCACTCCTGGACTGGAACAACAACTACGGCGATGATCCTGACAAGGGTGTTGTTTTTCACTGCAGCAATCTGCCTCAGGACATATTCGGGGGGGAAGCAAAAATGTCTGCTCAGGATATCATCGCCGAATCCGTCGGCCTGGAAAACACATACGGCACGATCGTCGGCAAGATCAAGCCCAATCCCTTCACGTTTTTCCGGGTGTCCACCGACGACAAATGCGGTATTGTGCGCGCCTACGTGGGCGAGGGACGAATCACCGATGACAAAGTAGACACCTTCGGCGGCTATTCAGCGGTGCACATCCCCGGATTCCAGAAACTGCTGCGCTTCATCTGCGAGAACGGCTTCGAACATCACGTCGCCGTCAATCCCACCAAGGTCGCCGCCGCGGTCTACGAGGCCACGAGCAAGTATCTCGGCTGGCAGGTGTACTATCATCATGAGTGAACAAACAATCCTGGGGCTGGACTTCGGCACCGATTCTGTCAGGGCCGTGATCGTGAACGCCGAGAGCGGCAAGGAGGAGGCCAATCAGGTTGCCGGCTACAAACGCTGGCTGAAAGGCCTTTTCTGCGATCCTGCAGCGAACCGATTCCGCCAGCATCCGCTGGATTACATAGAGTCCATGGAAGAGGCGGTCAAAGGAGCGCTGGCCCAACTTTCCGCAGATGCCGGTCAAAACGTGGCGGGGATCGGCATCGATACCACCGGTTCCACTCCCTGCGCCGTGGATAAAGAGGGGTCGACCCTGGCCCTGAAGAAGGAATTCAAGGACAATCCCAACGCCATGTTTGTTCTCTGGAAGGACCACACAGCTGTAAAAGAAGCGGCAGAGATCAACTCCCTGGCCCGCAGCTGGGGCGGAGTGGATTACACGAAGTACGAGGGCGGCGTCTACTCCTCCGAGTGGTTCTGGGCTAAGATCCTGCATGTCTTACGAGAGGACAGCGCTGTGGCGGCGGGGGGCTTTTCCTGGGTGGAGCACAGCGATTGGATGCCCGCCCTTCTGACAGGCAACACGGATCCCCTGAAGATGAAACGCAGCCGCTGCGCCGCCGGTCACAAGGCGATGTGGCACAGCGAGTGGGAAGGATTGCCCGCCGAGGAGTTTCTGACCCGACTCGATCCCCTTCTGAAGGGCTTGAGGGACAGACTCTACTCAGATACCTATACCTCGGACGGGAAAGCGGGAGAGCTCACCGAGGAATGGGCGCAGAGGCTCGGTCTTCGTCCGGGTATCGCCGTGGCCGTGGGCTCGTTCGATGCCCATATCGGCGCGGTGGGCGGCGGGATCTCGGACGGCACTCTGACAAAGATCATGGGCACTTCCACCTGCGACATGATCGTGGCTCCAAAAACCGGGGCCGGCGAAAAACAGGTTGCCGGTATATGCGGGCAGGTGGACGGTTCCATCATTCCCGGCATGACAGGTCTGGAGGCCGGCCAGTCTGCCTTCGGCGACGTGTACGCCTGGTTGGTAGATCTTCTGTATTGGCCGCTGCAGTATGCCGAGTCGGCTCCTCGAGATCCGGACCAGAGGGAGAAGCTCAAACAGGAAATCAAAGACAAGATACTGCAGAACCTGACAGAAGAAGCGGCAAAGATACCACCGGGGCAGTCGGGACTTCTGGCTCTGGACTGGCTCAACGGCCGCCGTACGCCCGACGCGGATCAGAGCCTCAAGGGAGCGATCATCGGCCTGACCCTGGGTACGGATGCCCCAAGGGTGTTCAGAGCTCTTGTGGAAGCTACAGCCTACGGATCACGGGCGATCGTTGAGCGCTTCCGCAAAGAGGGAGTGGCCATCAGCCAGGTCGCCGCTCTGGGCGGAATCGCCAAGAAAGCTCCCTTCGTCATGCAGGTCACGGCGGATGTAATGAATATGCCGATCAAGGTTGCCGCTTCGGAGCAATCCTGCGCGCTGGGTGCCGCCATGTTCGGGGCCGTGGCCGCGGGAATCTACAAATCGGTCGGCGCTGCTCAGGATGCCATGAGCAGCGGATACAGTGAGACCTACTCACCCGATCCGGCGAACGCCAGGGTGTACGACAAGCTCTTCGAAAAGTATCTGAAACTGGGAACGACACTGGAGCAGCAGCTGCGGGATATATAAAAAACGATGAAGCGTAACGTTATTACCGGGCTTCAGGAACAGGTCTACCGGGCCAATATGGAGCTGAAAGCACTGGGACTGGTGACGGCCACATTCGGCAATGTCTCGGGAATCGACAGGGACAGCGGGATCGTGGCCATTAAGCCGAGCGGTGTTTCCTACGAGGAGCTGTCCCCGAAAACCATGGTGCTTGTAGACCTCGACTACAACATTGTGGAGGGAAATCTAAATCCCTCCTCGGATACAAAAACCCATGTGATGCTCTACAAAAAGTTCGAGGAAATCGGAGGCGTGGTTCATACCCACTCCAAATACGCCACCAGCTGGGCCCAGGCCATGAAGCCCATCCCCTGCTTCGGCACCACCCACGCCGATACCTTCTACGGGGAAATCCCCTGCACCGCCGTAATGCGCGACGATCAAATCCTCCGGGATTACGAAGAGGAAACAGCGGTGCAGATACTCGAGACCTTTGCCCATTACAACTACAGGGAGATCCCCGGGGTCCTGGTGGCCTGTCATGGACCCTTCGCCTGGGGCTCGACGCCTGCAGATGCTGTTTACCATAGCCTGATTCTTGAGTATATTGCCGAGATGAGTACGATCGCTCTGTCTATAAATCCTAGCCTGACAGGGATCAAACAGAAGCTGCTCGACAAGCACTTCCTGCGCAAACACGGAAAAAACGCCTATTACGGACAGCATAGAAAGGAAAGCGAGTGATCTACAGGAACTACGGCAAGACAGGCAAGCAATGCTCTGTTCTCGGCTTCGGAGGCATGCGCTTCAAGGATATCGACAACATGGATGCCGGTGTACAGATGATGGTGGAAGCGGCTCAAGGCGGCGTAAACTACTTCGATACGGCTCCCGGCTATTTCGGTGTAAAGAGCGAACAGGTCTTCGGGGCAGGCTTTGCTGAAATGCGGCGCCTCGGTCTTCCCTTCTACGCCTCGACCAAGACGTCCAAGTCCACCGAGAGGGAGATCCGAAAAGAAATTGACGCCCAGCTCAAACGCCTTGGCCTCGAAGCGATCGATTTCTACCATGTATGGTGCATCACCGAGCTGCAAAACTGGCGGGAGCGAAAGAAAAACGGCATCATCAAGACATTCAGGAAACTGAAAGACGAAGGATTGATCCGGCATATCTCGGTGTCCAGCCATCTGATCGGCGATCAGATCAAGGAGCTGCTCGAAGAAGAGGTGTTCGAAGGTGTTCTTTTCGGTTATTCCGCCTACAACTTTTCTGCCCGGGAAAAGGCTTTCGAAACCATCAGCCAGCGAAACCTTGGCTGCGTAATCATGAATCCCCTCGGAGGTGGAATCATTCCCCAGAATCCTGATATTTTTGATTTCATTAAAACCGGAGAAGATCAAAGCATCGTGGAAGCCGCCCTGCACTTTCTCTTCAATCATGAGCGTATAACCACCGCCCTGGTGGGCTTCGGCAACGTAGAGGAGGTGAGAGAGGCGCTGCGGGCAGCGGAATCCTTCCGGCGTGTCGATACCGTGCATCTCAATAAGATCAGGGATTCTATAAAGGATACATTTTTAGACCTCTGCACCGGTTGTCAGTACTGCGATCACTGCCCGGAAAAGATACAGATTCCCAAGCTGATGGATGCCTATAATCACATGATGTTGTACGGGAAAAAGGAAGCGGCTCTCGATCGTTTGAAATGGCACTGGAATATTCCACCCAGCGAAGCGGCCAGATGTACGGAGTGCGGACAGTGCGAGGAAGCCTGCACACAACACCTGCCGATCATCAAGCGGCTCAAGGAGATCGCAGCCATGGCTGCATCGAAGTAAAAAGGGAGATTCAGGAGGACAAAGGATATGAAGTACAGGGATTTAGGTAATACTGGGATGAAGATCTCGGAGGTGAGCTTCGGCTCCTGGGCCATAGGTGCCGGTTGGGGAACGGTAGATGACAAAGACTCTCTTGCCGCGCTCCACAAGGCGGTGGATTTGGGTATCAATTTCATAGACACGGCCGATGTGTACGGTATGGGAAGGAGCGAGAAGCTTATCGCCCGGCTTCGTAAGGAGCGTTCGGAACAGATCTTCGTAGCCACCAAAGCGGGTCGCAAGCTCTCTCCCCACGTAGCGGAGAAGTACACGCCGCAGAACATCCGAGCTTTCATCGAAGACAGCCTCAAGAATCTCGAGGTCGAAGCCCTCGATCTGCTGCAGCTGCACTGCCCGCCGACTCCCGTGTACTACAATCCGGAGCTCTTCGGCGCTCTCGAGGACATGGTCAAAGAGGGGATTCTGAAGAACTACGGAGTGAGCGTCGAAAAAGTCGAAGAAGCGCTCAAGGCGATTCAATACCCCGGGGTGAAGACGGTTCAAATCATCTTCAATATGTTCCGCCAGCGCCCCGCCGAGCTGTTCTTTCGGGAGGCTAAAGCCAGGAAGATCGGCGTCATCGTGCGGGTACCTCTGGCCAGCGGTCTGTTGACGGGGAAGATGACCCGGGAAACAAAGTTTGAAAAAGACGACCACCGCAATTTCAATCGAGAGGGGCAGTCTTTCGACAGGGGCGAGACCTTCGCAGGTGTGGACTACGAAAAAGGTCTTAAGGCTGTAGAGGAAGTAAAGAAAGTTCTCCCCAAGGGTATGACCATGGCTCAATTCGCCCTCAAATGGATACTGATGCACGATGTGATCTCGTGTACGATACCGGGAGCCAAACGTCCCTCTCAGGTTGAGGACAACTGCCGGGCCTCTGATCTGCCCCCGCTGTCTGCGGAGGTGATCGATCAGGTCCGCAAGATATACGAGCGCTACGTCATGGCAGACGTCCACCAACGCTGGTAAATACTTTCGACAGCAAAAAACATCTCCGATAGTAATACTGAGACTCTTCAATTGAAATTTGCGAAATTGGAGCTACATTTGAACACAGTAGGTGTAGAGATGAAAAAACTCAGCTTATTATTACTGATCGCCCTTCTCCTTTCCTCATGCGCTTCAATCCAGCGCTCGCGGGATGAGGGAAATATCGAGCGCATCTCGAAACTGATCAACGAGGGCCAATCGGAAAAGCTCGCCGAAATGAGCGAGCTTCCCTTCCTCCTCGATCAGGAGATCATTCTGTTGGAAAAGGATGTCCGGACCTTCTGGAGCACGATCGTCGAGGTGGGCTTCAAGGTCGAGGAGCCGATACTGGAGCGGGGCTCTCGGATAACCCCGGAGAGCTACAAGGAGTTCTACGACTCCATGGAGGTACAAACATTTTTCAAGAAATATCTCAATAAAAAAACAAGGATACTGGAGCTCAAGACGAACACGGATCAGAAAATCCTGCTCCTCGTCACGGACACGTATTTCAGCCGCACCATTCACGGCTTCAAAGGACCGTTTTAGCATGAAAAAAGCGCTTCTACTATTTTGTTTCTCCCTGACCGTTCTGGCCTCCGGATTCGCCGTTCCCAATGATGTTGTCTATTCGGAGGGGGAAGCCACCGTCAGGTACAAGCAGGGCGATGTCGATCCTGTGTACGTCGGGGATGTGTACGACATCGGAGATACAGTGACAACAGGATTCGACGGATTCGTCGAGCTGGACCAGGCCGGCATCGTGGTAAAAATCAATCCCGACACAGTGTTTGCGCTGCAGGAGAAAGAGGAGACAGGCAAGAAAACGGGAGTGTTTTCCCTCGTGCTCGGTTCAATCAAATACCGCTTCGATCGCATCCTCGGCAAGGAACCCTTCGTACAGACGGGAAGCTGCGTGGCCGGAGTCAGGGGAACGGAGTTCTCCGTTTTCGCCGCCGCCGACGGTTCCTCCCTCATCGTGGTGGACTCAGGCCAGGTTGAGGTCGAGGCGGAGGGCGAGTCGATACAGCTGACCGCCGAGGAGGGCGTCGAAGTGCGCCCCGGCGAGCC
>CAYMGP010000119.1:0-4236 GCA_964390045.1 uncultured Spirochaetaceae bacterium
GGAGGGAGCCTCCAACCACCTGACCCGGAGCATCATGAAGTACTGGTCTCAAAACAGAGATCTCGAGCTGCGTTTCGATATTCGTCCCGGGCTGATCGAAGATCCCGAAGGGATGCAGAGCGGTACCAATCTCTGGGGCCATGTCTACAACTCCAAGCAAAGGGTCAGTACCCTTTTAGGGCGCAGATCCAAGGGGTTTGTCTGGTTCTTATCGTTTCTAGCCTGGTTCAGCCAGCAAAAAAGGAAGGACATTCCGTTGATCCTGCTGTTGGACGAGCCCTCTCTCTTCCTGCACGGCAGCGCCCAAAAAGACCTGCTCCGCTTTCTGGAGGACGAATGCGCGGAAGGACTTCAGGTTATTTACAGCACCCAATCCCCCTACATGGTCGATCCGCATCGACTGGATCGTGTGCGGATTGTCGAGGACATCAGCACGGAACGAGAAGAATTCTCTCCCGCTTCCAGAGAGGGAACGCAGGTGTTTGCCGATGCTACTCAAGGAAAAAAAGAAAGTATTCTACCTATTGAGGGCGCAATGGGATACGCATTGTCCCACGACCTCTTCCCGAGTCCAAATGTTTTGGTGGTCGAAGGAGTACCGGACCTCATCTATCTGCACACAATATCGCAGTTGTTATCGGAAAGCGGCAGAACAGGACTCGATCCCAGCTGGGCTATTTCTCCAGCGGGAGGCTCTCAAAACCTCGGGGTGTTTTTGGCTTTGATGGGCGACGGAGACAAGAGGATTGCCTGTCTGCTGGACAAGGATGTGGACACGGGAAGCCGTCTTCTGCGGAACAAACGAATCTACTCCTACGCCGAGTTCAGCGAAACCAGCGAAGCCGGTATCGAGGACCTGTTCGATCCCGAGTTCTACATCGCTCTTGTGAACTCCGTGTACTCGGCCGTCCTCGATCGTCCCTTGACGAAGAAACATCTAGCGGGAAGAGGTCGGAAAATCGTCGAGCAAATCGAGGAGCACATAGAATCGATCGGCCACCAAGAAGGAATAGCATTCGACAGAACCAAACCGGCACAGTATCTCGCAGAGCATAGTTCAGAGCTCAAAACGCAGATCATGAACGATACGCTTCTGCGCTTTGAAAAGGTGTGTAAAACCCTGAACGCTGACCTTCGCTAGCCTGAAGAGGAGCCTCCCAACGAAACGGAACAAAGCGTTTCTAGCGGTCATCTTCCTCGCTTTATTGTTCGGCCTGTCGGCATGCAACTGGCTGAAACGCCTTACCTTCGGCGAGTCGATGGAGATTCTTCATAAATCCTCCGAATTGACTCTGGCCTGGGACCCGCCCCTTGCCGATATCCCCAACCGGCCTACCGAGGTTGAAAAGTATCAGGTCTACTACCGGGAGCATGGAACATTGGACTGGAGGTTTCTCGGCGAGGCGCCCGCTTCCCCTCATCCGGAATACACAGTGGAGCATAGGCTTTTGGGCGATGGTCAGTACGACTTCGCCATCCGGGCGATCACGCAGAGCGGGCAGGCTTCTCTGCTTCATAGTTCCCTGGACAGCAGTGCGGACCCGGTTTGCGGGTGGTACGTGTTCTGGGTGAACACGGAATAAACTGGACACGAGGAGGATTTGTGCAATGATAAAAAAAAGTCGTGTAGTTTTTGCGTTGCTCGTTCTCTGTAGTGCTACCCTGCTCCCCGCGGAGCAACGGAGCATCTGGAAGGGAATAACACCCGCTGCCGGCGCGCGGGATATCGGAATACTCTTCAGCACGAACGACATCCTGTTCGATATCGAAGGCTATCAGCAGGGATTGGGTGTCAAAATCAGCCTGGACAAATGGGTAATCAGGGCAGCGGCTGACATCCTGCTCAGCACCGGGATTAATCCGTCTGCCTTCTCTCTCAGTCTGGGGGGTGTCTTAGAGAGACACTTTCTGCCCGGTCCTCTGTCCGTGTATTGGGGCCCATCCCTGGAAACGGGTGTAACGATCAGCACAAACAAGTTCGATGAGGACAACTGGACCCAAGATATGGCCCTGCCCCTGTTGACGGTCGGAGCGGTGTTCGGGGTCGAAGTCTACATATTTGAATTTCTATCCGTCTTCGTGGAGTACCAGGCAGCGCTCGCCCTGGGCTTGAATATCGACAGGATCAGCACAGCGGGATCGGTGTCCTCAGATAAGAAATTCACTTCCACCCTACAAACGGGATTGGGCAACAGCGGGATGTTTGGGATCGTGTTTTATATCGTGCGGAGGGAGTAAGGGATTAGCGGCGTCAGCCGGTGTTGGCCTGCCGGTCGTTTACCCGATAACGATCATGGCCCCGAGAAACAGGTAGTAGCCGATAGCCGCGGCCAAAGAAAAAACAAAAATCGCTTTCTTAATCCGTTCTTTGGTGGACAGGCTGCGCCACTTGAGCCCGAAAGGCTCGAACCGGGCAGCTTCCACGTTACTCCGTGCCTGGCTCTCCGGGAGACCAATGGCGGCTCCCACTCGGCGGCCTCGATTCAAAGCTTGATCTGCACCCATACCTCCTGTATCGGTGCAGGGCTCTATAAAAATCGCTATAACTTTTATCTGTGGGCTGTTTTCGGGATTTGTCTTACAATTTGAAATTTCGGATCTGGATCGGCCGAGGTGAGCCTTCCACACACACCGCCCCGACGTGCTCCGCATCCAACTCGAGATCCTGCAGCGACCAGCGGGTGCTCACCTTTCCCCTGTCGGTCCGGAGGCTGCTCAGGTGGTCGAGCACGGCGCCGCCGTTTCGTGAAAATACAGGGAGGCTGATCTTGGACAGCGCGGCGGACAGATCCAGCCCCAGCGCCTTGGCCGTTGCCTCCCGGCGAGCCCACAGGGCCAGAAAAGCCGCGGTGCGCTCTCGGGCGGGAAAACCATTTAGAAAAATCTTCTCTTCCGCGTTGAAATAACGTTTGATGATCAGTGAAAGGTCGGACAGTTCCCGCACCCTTTCCACATCCACTCCCACTGCTCCTCCGACGGTGACAGCGATCAAGGCGAGATCCTCACAATGAGATAGATTGAAGTTTAGGTACGGATCTCTCGACGGACTGACAAGGTAGGGCTTGCCGTAGCGGCCCTGCTCGAATCGGAGATCCCTTGAGGACACATCGAGGTATCCGGACAGAATCATGCGCAGGGAGCCTCGTGCCATTGTGTAGCGCCGACGGTCCCCGTCAAAATGAAATCGTTCGGAGCGCTGCTTTTCGTCAATGCTCAACGTCGAGGCGAGGCGGCTCACCACATCCTGCGTTTGCTGCAGAGCAACACTCCATACGTATATAGCGTCGTGAAGCTCGGCTCCGATCGTCATTCGCGCTGCTGTCCTGGGGCGCGACTCAACAAATCGACGATGCGCTGCCGCAGCGAATCGTTCACAGATTCGAACTGTACGTGGATCATTTCCCCGTTTTTGGAAGTCCACACCACGTGGGCAGCTACGGAGAAGCTGTTGACATCAGAGGCGAAGGACAACCAGAGGCGATCCAGAGCTTTGAACATTTTCAGCGGGTTGCGCAGTCTGGCCCCGCCGGCGCTCAAATCGACCAGTGTTGATTCCAGAGGTTTCTTGTCGCTTCGATCCAGTCGAACAAAAATCGGCAGTCGCATCCGTTTTCGAGAGTCTCTACGTCGCTGATAACGCTTGATCGTCTCAGAGTGCCGCAAGGCCAGCGTCTGCTCGTCCTGTGTATTGACGGTGGACACGAAGGAAAAGAAACCGGCGCGGTTTTGAAAGTAGACGGTCACCGGGATGCCAGTCGCTGGGATGCCGGTTAGCATAGAAGACAATTTTTCCCGCATATTCACAAGCAGTGCTTCGGGAGTGGAACCGCTGATTTTTCCCCGGATCGCCGGCGCGCCTTTGGGCCGGATCATCAATGGCATTCCAGGGGATATGTCCGATGTCGAAGCCGGAATGATGTCTTTCCGCAGGTCCAGAAAGCCAAGCTTGTCGCGAAGTTTTTTCAGTTCAGCTTTGTCGGCCTGCCCCCGTCGTATCATCTGCCCGGCACAGTCATCGAAAGCCTGAGGATCCAACAGAACGCGATATCTCTGCTGAGAATACGGCAGGAACATCGCCATGCTTTTTATGATCTCATGGTCGTTTCTATCGAGGGACAGGGCGGGCAGCAAATGGTAGTAAACCTCGTCAAAGGTGTGGGACAATTCCCTCCGCAATCTTTTTCCCCGGATCAGCAGATACACGAGCAGTCCGGCCAGCACCAGGATGATTATCAG
>CAYMGP010000119.1:4336-7409 GCA_964390045.1 uncultured Spirochaetaceae bacterium
CCGAGCCCGACACCGCAGACCGACCCGATCAAGTCCGCCACCAGGTCCAGCAGCTCCGGATCACGGTAGGTAAAGGACTGCAGCAACTCAATCAGGGCTCCGAACACGAGGCAGGCGGCAAGTTCGACCAACAGGATCGGGATTTTCCGGCCCTTGCCTAAAGAGACAACAAGCATGAAACCGAGCACGGCATAAGCGACCAAGTGGGCGATCTTGTCTGCGAACCGCAATCCACTGGGAATGTAGCGGGGATTCGGAATGAGCGAGAGTACCAATATACAGGCGGCGATGACGGCGGTCAGGATCCGCCAAACTCGTAAGCTCAACATGGTCCCGAGTATCCCGTGTATCGGGTAGCCGGTCAAGTCACCGAAACACGCTCGCTGCTCGGAGACTATGTTTTTTTGAACTCTTACTTATCTTTGCACTATAGTACATTGTACCGATGTTCTAAGAGGAACCGGTGCAGTTGGTACCTATCCCGCTGGCCGGGTGATAGCGATGGTAAAACAAAAACGGCGTGCCATCATCACTCTGTTTTTGCTCTCGATATCCGCAGCGCTCCTAGCGGCGGATTACCGGATCGATGAACCCTTTGTTCCGGCCTGCCCCGAGGTACTGGCTCAGGGAAGCTCTTTCACGGCCAATGCCCGGGGCTTCCCCGCCCTGTTCACCAATCCAGCGGCGTTTGCTTCCAAGGAAGGCTCCACCACGCTATACAGTTCCAGCGCCTGGCTGTACGCCAATCCCACCCGGGCACTACTGGCGGTGACGGATCCTGATTCTGCCGCCCTGGTGAACTTCGTCGAAGAGGAAATCACCGGGGGAGGCTTCGGCTTCGGCAGTGCGGATGGTATCGGCTACGTGGGAAACGGGATTGGCATTAGTGCTCTCATCAACATCGACGCCTATCTTTGGGGTTCGACCCTGCCTGCAGCCGCGGGAATCCTCTGCATCACAATGGCCTACATCGCCGGCTACGCTGTCCCGCTGGAAATATCACGAACCAAGATCATGCTCGGTGCAGACATTCGCCCCATGATCCGCATACGCGCCCCCATAGATCATCAGGTGATGCTCGACTTCCTCGGCGCCCTGCAGTCGGGTGGAAATCCTCTCGCGAATTTGAACTCCGCTGATGCGCTTCACGGGTATGCAATCGGGCTGGACGCGGGAGGTATTCTGGAACGCGGCGGCTTCAGGCTGGGCTTCTCTATGCGAAACATACTCGGTTCTCGCTTCAAATATACGCAGGATCCCTTCGGGGACATTATCGCTTCCCTGCGCGACAGCGGCGGTTTTCCGGTGGGGGGCACCCCCGTAAATGATTACCGCATCCCCTTGGACTTCAACGTAGGCGCCGCGTATCGATTGCGTTTTCGAAAAACGCGATTGCTCAATAGCCTCTCCCTGCACCTCTCCGTCAATGACGTGATCTCCACGATACGGGAACGGCGTCCTCCACTAGAATTGTTACATCTCGGCACGGAGATCGAGCTGTTTCGATTTCTCAAGCTCTGGGCCGGGCTCAACGATAGTTACCCGACCTTCGGCTTTGGGGTGCAGCTGTGGGTACTCGATCTGAACGCGGCTGTCTTCACCCGGGAGGTGGGTACAAACCTTTGGGATCGGCCGAGCCCGGGCATCGTCATGGAAGCCGCTATCCGGATCGATTAACAAATTTCCGCAACTATATTGCTGAAATTTACGGTTTTTCCGCAATATCGTTGCGAGATTGCGATAATACATTGGTCGGTTCCTTGAGCGCCTATGGCAGGACGAATACACATACAACTAATGAAAATCCCGGCTGTTCTTGGCGGCCGACAGAGGGGAAACATTGGGTTTCCAGCAGGATTCCACAATAAGGTGAACCACACCCTCTTTGGCCTGAATTGTTCCGCTGACTCCCAATAGAGAGCTGGACAGGATCACTGTTCGATACTTCTCGAACACAGTTGACCAAACCACCAGGTTGACGAATCCGCTCTCATCCTCCAACGTCATGAAGACGACCCCGCCGGCGGTCATGGGCCGCTGGCGGCAGATGACCATTCCGGCGTAGGAAGCTTTGCTGCCGTCCTCCCTCTCCCGCAGCTCCCGGGCCTCCGGCAGCCCGAGACTCTGCAACTGCTCCCTGAAGGGCTCGAGGGGATGTCCGTATACACTGTGCCCGGTGCTCAAATAGTCCCACCCGATAGACTCCAGCTGGGTAAGAACTGAAAAGGCAGGCATTCTTTCCCTCTGTTCCACGTCCAGTTCCGGCTGCTCCTCCGTGCCGTTCTGCTCCGCCGTGCCTCCTCGCCAACGCGCCGCACCCGAGACCTCCCACAGCGCTTCCCGGCGTTCGACTCCAAATCCACCAAGCGCCCCGCTTTCAGCCAGAGCTACGAGTGTTCCTTCGTCAATACCTGTGCGTCTGACAAACTGCTGCAGATCTTGGCGATTCCTACAGCTGCGCCCGGCGAACTCAGAATGTTGCCGTGCATTCACAATCCGCCTGCCCTGCTCCTCCCCCAACCCCTTGATGAAACGCAGACCCATTCGCACGGCAAACGGACCGTCGCCGCTGTTCGCGGTGTCCAATGGCTCGAGCGTGCAATCCCACTCGCTGTCCAGCACGTCCACGGGGCGTACCTCGATACCGTGCCGCCGGGCATCCTCTACGATCGTTGAAGGGGCGTAAAAACCCATGGGCCAGGCATTGAGAAGGGCGCAGGTGAACTCCGCCGGGTAGTGATGCTTCATCCAGGCGGTACAGTAGGCAATCAGGGCGAAGCTGGCCGCGTGGCTCTCCGGAAAACCGTACTCTCCAAAGCCGAGGATCTGCTGGTAGACCCGCTCGGCAAACTCCTCTGCAATACCCTTGGCCATCATCCTACCGATGAGTTTTTCCCTGTGCCTCTCGATGCGCCCGCAGACTCGCCAGGCGGCCATGTCCCGGCGCAGCTGATCCGCCTCCCCGGGGGAATAATCGGCCGCCTCCATGGCCAGCCGCATAACCTGCTCCTGGAACAGGGGGATGCCGAGAGTCTTCTTGAGCACGGGAACCAGGCTTGGATGAGGATACTCC
>CAYMGP010000120.1:0-7389 GCA_964390045.1 uncultured Spirochaetaceae bacterium
GCGATCGTCTCAGGGAAAGCCCGGAGGATTTCACTCCTCACTTCCGGTTTTCTTTTGAAAAACTTTTGGATTCGGGTTAAGGATCGGTTTTCTCTCTTTTCGCTCGTGCTTCCCGTTTGTGATATTGCCGTACATCCGGTGTGTGGTCGCCGTAGGCTCGCCTTCGAAGCTCCTGTGCTACAGCTTGCCTTTCTTATACGGACAGCTCAACGTAGTAGGCTATATCATGTCGCTCCGCTTCTTCGAAGGTGGTAAATTTATTCGCAATTCGCCTCATGGATGGATTATAGCCCTTTCCCAAACAGTCTCTCCAGAAGTGAAAACCGCCCTTGGCTCTCACCCCTTATTGGACTATATATAGAAGCATGAAGGATGTTGCGAATGATTTGCGGGCTATGTTTGAGCGCCAGGCGGAGTGGCAGCGTAGCCGGGCTGGACTTCCCTGGGCTGAAAAACTGCGCACGTCCATTATCATGCGCAGGGCCCAACTCGTCATGAGGCGATCTTCTGAAAACCGGAAAAAAAGAACAGACGACTAGACAGTCGGGAAGGGTAAAGGACGTATAGCCAGCAGTTATGATGGCAAGATAGAGCTAAACTCTTTGTATACCAGCCCCTCGTCTCCCGAAACGATCAGGTAGTAGATGGGCGGCCCCGCTGCAAATAGCTCGATCCAGGCCAGGCCTGTAATTCGTCCCGGCAGGCCGGCACAGAAGGGAAAGACTTTCATCTCTCCGACGCTGTCATCCCAGACGAACAGGTGTGTGTCGCTCAGGTAGGCCGCATAGGTGGAATTATAGTAGGTGGCAATCTGGTGGATGCGGTGCCCCTTGGTCTTTTCTTCGTAATAGAGGGTGCTAGAGTCGATAACGTTGGGGCCACCGATCAGATTGGCGCTCCAGACCCCGTCCTCTGTGCCTATCAGCATTATTTCCACTTCGGGCCTGACCATACCTAGGGAGAGGATCGGGGCAGGTGCCTGGAATCCTGCTTTGTAATCAGAGAGATTCGGGGTTTCTCCACTGTCGAGCTTCACAAAGTACTCTCCCCATAAACGAAAGGCACCCTCTGAGGTAGCGAAGTAGGCATAACCCTCTGGGAAGGAATTGGCTTCAACCAGCAGATCGGTCACCCTTCCTGCATCGCGGTTCGCCCAGGTCCATTTCGTGGGATCAGGCACATCAGAATCCGCGTATGTACCCCCCCAGCCCTCCGCTCTCCTGAAAAACAAGACCTTTCTGCTCGCATAGTCGTCCGCCCCGGACTCGAGAACGTCAATCGAACCGAGTTTGAGGGTGATGGCCGGACTGTCGAAGCCTTCACTCAAGGAATAGATGCCCCGCTCGGTATTCACGACTAATGCATCGCTCACAAAGGGATCGAAAGCCGCGGAGGCCGAACGGATTTTGCCAGCCGGCGATTGCTCGGTAAAATAATCGAGAGATGTGTTAGCGAAGTCAAAATTGATACCGTACAAGTTATTAGCATCAGTTGCGTAGATATTGTTAGAGAATACCTCCACATCGAGAAGGTCCTTGTCCATCATTGTAGGATCGCCGTCTTGGGTATCTAGATCATTGTCCACGAAGGGAGAGAATATCTTGTCCTTAGAGTCGGATAGAGTAGTGGTCGAAAAAACCACAGCCACCTCGTCGCCCGGAAACATTTGAAAGGCTCCAGATTCCGCCCAGGCGTGGGTGTTAAAACTGCCTACAAACTGGTCCACTATGGCCACCCAGACCCGGTATACCGGTCCGACGGGGATATCCGCCAGCGTGATCGTTACATCCTCACCGCCAGAAATTAACTCCTGTAAATAGTCTCGGTCATCGCCGAGAGGGTAGATCATATTGTCTGCCAGCAGCCAAACCCGTGCATAGCGATCCCCTACACCCTTGGAAGAAACGTCTGGAAGACTCAAGCGGACAGAACCTACTCCGGTGTCGGGCCCCCAGTAGCAGGAGAGCAGGGCTATGGCCACGACGAATATAAAGGTAAAAATAAAAAGCTTTTTCATGCCATGCCTCCTAATCTAACCAAGGTATGAAGATGGTGATGTTGGCCGTCATGTCCAGACCTGCAGCACCGGGAAGCCTGCTTCCCGATTCTCCTCCGGCTCCGGCAGTGTAGGGATTAACCCCGGAGTTGGAATTTTTAGAGTCTCCGCCGCTGGTAGGTGTCTTGTAGCCGTCGCTGCCCCCTTCTTCGCCGGATGAGTAACTGCGACCCTGGCCGAGCATTGTGAGGTAGAGTACGTCACCGTCGAATACCACGACGTCGAAGCCGTCATATTCGAAATCCGTGCCCCGCACCGCCGCAGTGGAAACGGGCCCCCGCAACTTGAAGTCCTGCTTCAGCCCGGCAGCGGATTTCACCTGCGCGTTAACCTTGCCCACCCGCAGAAATAGATCCGTCTGAACACTGCCCTCTTTTTCGATGAGCTCTTCGAGGCGCAGGCGTGTCAGGGGTTGCACTCTCAAAACCGAATTGCCGAGATCTAGCAGGGCGCGGGAGTTGAAGCCTGTGGAAATAGTGGTTCCCCGCGAAATTGTCATGCCGACCGCAGCTCGAGTCCAACCTCCCATAGGGACCAGGATTTCGACCTTTCCTGTGGTTTCTTTGATTACCGCCGAGGATTGAGCTGTCAGAACGGTTGATATTAAACATATTAAAATGATAATGATTGTTATCTGCTTCATGCCATCACCCCATTTATAAAATATAGCTCAAAAGCTGAAGGATATCTCGAGCTTTCCCTGAAACTCTGCCTTCTGGTACGTGGAGTCGAAAGCTCCCCCCTTGGGTAGAAACAGGCCGAGGGATAGAGCTGTTCCGAGATCCGAGAAAGGTCGAAAATTCAAAATGCAGTCAATTTCAGTACCTAGGTACTTAGACTCTGACAGGGAATCGATCCGAAGATCCGAAATGGGTCCTATTGTTGGACGAAAGAAGATGAACCCTTTCAGCATGGCCTGTAGGACATCTATCGGCTTGATTGAATACCCCATCTCTGCCACCACTAAATTTCCCAAACGCGGCGAGAAAGCCACGGCCAGTTGCTGTCTCGAGATAGGTACGAACACATTAGCCCGCTCAGCTGTGTTGCCTTCGTAGAATCCATCGATCAACTCCATGAAGTCTTTGTCTCCACTAGAGAATAAGAAGTGCAATTCAGCCTTGGAATTGTGAAACTCTTCGAAATAGTAGCGCAGAGTAAATCCTGTCAATAGCGAGAAAATGGGAGAGTACTGAGGGGTTCCATCGATAATCGAAGGCGTGCTGCCCGTCCCGAGATAAGCAAAGGTGTCGTAGTATAGTGAGGAAAAGAGTGGCCCTTCGAGTCCCAAACCGAAATACTGACTGCTGAGCTTACCCCCAGTGCCGGAAGTTTCAAAATCGGATCCTTCAGGGCGCAGGTCTTGTTGAAAAAGTATCGAGACGAGGAGATCCTGCCTGTAAAAAAGCTCGGGGAACTGGGCTTGAAGCGAACCGACAAGCCGGGGCGGTGCCAAGTTATCCGTATCCTTCTCATCTTCCCTGGATAGACTTACCGTAGAGACCCGCTCCCACTGCAGTCCAGTATAACCGACGGAGAGTATCGTATTGGCGATCATCGATGCCCAACCTATTTCGAGGCCGTCTATGTTATCATTAAGAACCATCTCCGTAGTGTCAGCAATAGCAAAACGTCCAATCCGAAAAACAAGCTGAGACGGATGTCGCTTGCCAATTATAAATTGGCCTCGGAGTTGAAGAAGATCGAAGTCCAGGATGTGGTAATGACCCGCTTCATAGTTGTAGAGGTAGCTTCCCTGAGCAACGAAGTTGAGGGAATCACCGAGAGGAGATGAGAACCAGAGCGCCAGCTTGTCTTCCTGCAGCCATGAATCACTCCCGGCGTACCTAAAAGAGGTGGAATTGTCGATCGTGCCCCCGAAATCGTAGGCAGAGAGATTGACGGCGAATAAGATGGTTAGGCAGAGACACAGGATGGGTAGTCGGAATCTCACGACTGTTCCTCCTTCCACTCCATGAGGCGGCCGAGGATGCCGAGCGCCTCCTCGCCGGAGAAGGTCCGGTAGGGACTGGTGTTCCCCTTGATAAATCCCAGGTAGGCGAGCTCCCGGCCGGCGTAGCGGGGTCCCGGAATCAGCCTGTACATCAATCCCCCTTTCAGCTCGAAGGCCTGCATGAGAAAAAAACAGTACTCTCCCAATTTCAGAGGATCATCCGGCGCTCTCTCTTCGATCTTCCAGCCCTGCTCGGCCAAAGCTTCGGCGGCCCGGTCGAGGGGCGTATCATCGGGGATAAGGCTGGAAGCGGTAAGCACTAGGTAGGCGGCTTGTCCTAAGGAGATGCTCTCTTCCTCGAGGAGGGTGTCGAGCACCTCGTTGGATTGGGCTCCGAGAGGGAGCGTTGTAACCAGAAACACAATTGCCAGCAGCAGAGACAATCTTCTAGTCATACAGCATAATCTCCTTTCACGCTACTACTTTTTAGTCGTATCCAGGCGATGTCCTGTATCGTTTTATTTTGCAGGCAATTATAGTATACTTCCCCGCAATCGGTCTATGGTTTGCGGTGAAAGGAGCGCCACGAATGAAAGACAGACAACTCTGGATTGCCATCCTCGTTCCCTTGCTCGTAGCAGGGTTGTTCGCCGGTTTGAACCTGATCGATTTCTACAGCGGAGCCGAGCGCGGTGTGTACGACCTTCTGCTGCACGTGAAACCGGCGATTGCCCAAGAGGAGTCCCTGTTGTTTCTCGATATCGACGACACGTCCATCGCCGAAGTCGGTCAGTTTCCCTGGAGCCGGGATATCATGGCCGACGGCCTCATCGTTTTGAAGGAGTTTGGGGCCTCCTATGCCGTGTTTGATATCGAATACACCGAGCAGAGCCCGCGTGGCGTGAATGTGGCGCTCTTGAACGAGGAGATTCCCGAGATCTTCGGTCAGGAGTTTTCCGTAATCAACCAGAACATCGAGGACCTTTTTACTGCGATCCAGTCAGGCATGATCTCCCTTCGCGACGCCCAGGACTACGTTGGGGACCTGACAGGGTTGACGGATATGTCCCGGAATATCCTTCTCGACAAAGTCAGGGAGATCTCCCGCGACAACGACGCCTATTTCGGGCGCGCCGCCCGGCTGTTTGGCAAGGCCTATTTCACTGTGAATATGCTTCCCGAAGAGGAGGACACGGCGGGCGAGCAGCTGGAGAGTTATGTGCTGGAGAACATCGCCCTCCCCGTGCAAACGGCAGAACGCTTTGCGCCCGATGAGTCGATTGAGGCGGCCGACATACGTCCGGCGATCCTGCCAATTATGCAGGGCGCGCATGGCGCCGGATTTCCTAATGTAATTGTCGACAACGACGGGGTTCGCCGCCGCATCGATCTGGTCATGGAATACCAGGGGAGCTACTTTGCTCAGCTGGCCTTTGCGCCCCTGCTGGATCGCTTGGGCAATCCGGCGGTGGAGCTTGACAACGAGCGGATTGTTTTGCGGAACGCATCGGTCGGTGAAAATATCCGCAAGGACATCGTCATCCCGCTGACCGCGGAATACAAGTTTCTCATCAACTGGCCCAAGTCCAGCTACCTGGAAAGCTTCCGCCATCTCAGTTACTACAACCTGGTGCTGCACAAACGTCTGGAGGAACGTCTAATTCACAACTTGAAGATCATGGACGAAGTGGGTTACCTCTCCTACTTCCAGGGCGGTTTCGAGCTGATGGATGCCTACCGCTACGCTGAAGGCATCCTCGGCGAGGTTCTGGACGGCACAGACCCCGAGCAGATGGCCGAGTACAGCCAGGTTCGGGAGACCTTTTACCAATCCCTCGGTGAGTACCTGGCCGGCTCCGCGGAGCAGGAGATCCTGGCTCAGGTTGAGGCGCTGCTGGCCTCCGAAGAGATCGGCGACGAAGATAAGGCTGTGTATCGAGAGATCGGCCAGCAGGTGCCCGAAGTGTTTTCCGCTACCCGCGACCTTCAGGAAAGCTTGAGCAAGGTGCGTGCTACCCTGCGGGATTCGCTGCCGGGAGCATTCTGCATCATTGGCTGGACCGGTACCTCCACGACAGATATCGGGGTCAATCCTTTCGAGGAAGAGTACATGAACGTGGGTACCCATGCCGCCCTGGTGAACACGATCCTGCAGGAGCGCTTTCTCGACGAGCTGCCCTGGCGGTACGGCGCTGTCTTGGGTGCGCTGCTCGCCCTGATCGTCACCTTCATCGTCCGCCGCCTCAATCCTCTCGCTTCGATCCTCATCGGCCTCGGTTTTCTGATCGTGATCATCCTGGCCGGCGCGGGATTCTTTCTGCTCAGCGGACGCTATCTGAATCTACTCACCCCCGTGTTGAGCGTGTTCTTCTCGTTGTTCGCTCTCATCCTTATAAAATTCCTCATTCTCGAGCAGGAGAAGAGTTTCATTCGCAACGCCTTTTCCCACTACCTGTCTACCGATGTCATCAACGAGCTGATCATCGATCCGGAGAAGCTGAACCTGGGGGGCGAGGAAAAATATCTAACAGCAATGTTCACGGATATCCGGGGCTTCTCCACCATCTCGGAACAAATAACGAAAAAGTACCATCCCACCCATCTGGTCAAGCTGCTCAACGCCTATCTCACCGAGATGAGCAACATAGTACTCGACCTGAAGGGCACGATCGACAAGTATGAGGGGGACGCGATCATCGCCTTCTTCGGAGCACCGGTTTCGTTTGACGACCATCCGGCCAGGGCCTGTCTTTCAGCGTTGCGCATGAAAAAGATGGAAAGGCATCTCAATGAGCATTTCATAAACGAGGATCTCAGCCCCTCCCCTCTCCACACCCGGATCGGGATCAACACTGGCATCATGGTTGTGGGTAACATGGGAACCGATCGAAAGATGGACTACACGATCATGGGCAACTCGGTGAATCTGGCCTCCCGTCTGGAAGGCGTGAACAAGCAGTACGGGACCTGGATCCTTATCAGCGAGGAAACCTGTCGCGCAGCGGGAAGCGGCTTCACCGTACGTCAGTTGGACAGGGTAAGGGTCGTGGGCATCGAGGAACCGGTTCGCCTTTACGAGCTCATCGACGAGAAGAACGCGACCGATGCCGACACGCTGGAAGCTGTCGAGCTCTTCCATCAGGGTCAGAAGATGTTCGAGAACAGGCAGTGGGAAGATGCCCTGAAGCAATTCCTTAAGGTTTTGAAGATACTGCCCGCCGATGGACCTTCTGAGTTTTTTATAAAACGCTGCCAGGGCTTCAAGAAAAAGCCGCCTCCCGCCTCCTGGGACGGGGTCTTCAAGCTCATTGAGAAGTAATAAACTTTTAAGCTAGAAGGCCTCGAATCCGGAAATCGAGAGATCCTGCTCGCCGAGGGT
>CAYMGP010000121.1:0-328 GCA_964390045.1 uncultured Spirochaetaceae bacterium
CATGGAGACTTTCACCTGTCCGCCGCCGATCCGGCCGATGCCGGGTACTTCCTCCGGAAGGGCCTGGAATCCTGCAATGTACTGGTCCTGGCGGATAAAGGACCTTCCTTTCAGGTGATCGCAGAAAATCCCCACCATCTTGACGCCCATGGGATCGAAACGATTCTGCAGGTCGAACCACTGGATATGGCCGCTCCTGCGGATGCCCTCCTGCTCGAGTCTGTCTGTTTCGCGCCGGAAATGCTCCGTCCGCAGCCGCTTCAGCTCCTCATGCTCCCGGTCCGTGGCCGCGCTGCGGCCTTCCAGGCCGACCTTCAGGCCCAGGTCG
>CAYMGP010000121.1:338-7111 GCA_964390045.1 uncultured Spirochaetaceae bacterium
CGCCCAGAGTATCGAGATAGACGGAGAGCTCGCGGCAGGAGGCGCCGCCGTGAGTCGCCAGCAGGTAGCGCTCCTCATGCGCATCCGCCTCCACGTTCAGCAGCTCCGCGGATGCCGCCTCTTTTACGACCCGGCGGTTTATCCCGACCAGCCGACCGCGCTCGAAGAAGCGGTCACCCACCGCACCCAGGACCGCCAGTCCCGCCAGCTCCACGTTGGCCGCATCGAGCAGGCAGGCGAAGAGATAACAGGTAACCGAGGCGGAGATGTCGCGGTCCCCCTTGAGGCCGTAGAGCTCGGGATCGAGGTTGTACACTCCATGCTGTTCCGGGTCCCCAACTGCGACAGCGGCGTGATGGTCCAGCACCAGAACCAGGTTGCGGTTCCGGTTGAGGGCGGCTAGCTGAGGCGCAATGCGCCCGGCAAAATCGGCGAACACGTATATGCGGCCCTCGGCGCGGAAGACTTTCTCCAGCACTCCGGGATACGGTTTTTCCAGGCAGATGCGCTCCACACGGTAGCCGGCGCGGGTCAGCGCCCGCTGGAGGATGGCCCCCGAGCAGAGACCGTCGGTGTCGTTGTGATGGAAAAGGGTAAGCTCTCCGGCCGGCCAGGCGCTCAGAGCGGCCGCGGCGGAGCTCATGGCGTTTTTCAACGCGGCGAGCATTCCTGCCTCCTGAAGCTTCCAGTTAAGCAGTATTTCAATAGGCTGTCAAATCCGGGTTCCGCCGGCTTGACCTGGACCTTTCTTCCCAGGAGCCGTACTTGTAGGAAGGATCCACCGGCGCAGCGGGCGATCGCAATGATAAAGCAAAGAAGGAACCTTCTCGTTTGAAAGCCTCCTCATGATTCGGCGCTGCAGCGGGCTCTCTACAGCTTGTCGAGGGATTGAAGCTTCAAGATATCCTGAAACGAGGCTTTGAGCTTGAGCCGGCGCTTGCGAAAGGCCTCCTGGCCGGTGATTTCTCCGCGGGTCATGGCGCGCAGGGTTTCAGAGTTCATCTGGTAGCTGACTTCGGGCCGCTGCAGCGGCTCCCCGAGAGGCTCGGGAGCCTGAGCCACACCCTCGACCATGCGGATATGGAAGTTCTGAGTCTATCTATTTTTTCTTGCAATAAGAAAATAAATCTCTATACTTCAGAGTAGAGCCGTAAGAAATCGTTTTATTTTTTATCTTAGCCGCTATACCGGAGATCGAACCGTGAAGAGAATTGTAGTTTTTTTTGCGCTTATCTCTTTCCTGTGTACCCTTCTCGTGGGCTGTTACACCGTCGAGGATTCCGTGGCGGCCGCCATGCTGGAATCCAAAGAAAAAATAATGGCGAAGGAGTTCCCCGAGCTCATTCTTACCGATTACATCGGGCGGGAGCGAGAGGTAAAGATACTCAGAGTACAGGGCCGTATAGTTACCATTACACCCTTTCCCTACTGGCTGTTGGAGCCCGAAGAGATCCCTCTGTGGCAGATCGAGTCGCTCAAGGTCAAAAGGCATTCCTACCCGGAGGTTACCTTTACGTTGGTCTTAGCAGAGATAGGATTTATTGCTGTAGGTGGAACGATAGGAGCGTTCGCAGATGACTCCTTAGAGTATGCGCTGGCTATCGGTGCAGGGGTTGGAGGCGCATTAGTGGGTGTAGGATGTGCCTTCTTCTCGGATGTCTGGCAGATGGGGGATGAGATGTATCCGGAGTACTATTTGGCGGGTATGAGTGAGCCGGATCAGATGCTCACAATTCTGAGACTCATGGGCGTTCTTTAATCCGAAGCGACCTGCTCAAGTTGGGAGTCTAATATGGGAATGATCAAACGGATTATCGGATTGGTGCTGGTATCAGTGCTCTTGTTATCCGCTTGTATGAGCACTCATTATCTGACACCTCAGGAGGAAAGTGTATACCTCACCCGGCGAACGATTTATGTCGTCCTGGACGACGGGACGGAGATGAAACTGAAACGTTGTGTCCTGCAGGAGGATTTGCTGATCGGTTTCGCGAGAGACAATCGGCGTGTTGAGGTAGAACGGTCCCGCATCAGAGCTACCTATTTTAAAAAGGTCAAGCCCGTTATGCCCTATCTGGCCTTCTTCTCCGCTGGTGCCGCGGGTATAGCCCTCTGGCTCATTGTAAGTGTATTCACCGCTCCGAACCCGACGCCGTGAGAAATCAGAAAGGGATCGACAACGACTGCAGATCTTCCACAGTATCGATGTCCTGAAGCGGCTTGCCCTGGTAGTGGTCAAGCCCGCAGGAATGAATCTTCTCCACAGTCTGCTGCAACACGGTTTCGGTGCTCCAAGCAATGCCCGTGAAAACCTCCGCTGCAAAGGCTTGCCGCCGAAAGCCGATCAGATAATAGCCGCCGTCTTCAGCGGGCCCGATCACCACGGGAAAGCGCTTCAGTCTCTCGAAGTAATTTCCGAGCAGGCAGGCATCGATATCAGGAATATCGGAGCCGATCAGGAGCGCCGATTCGACGCCCTCGGCAAAGACCTCGGCGAAGGCATTGCTCATTCTCTCCCCGAGGTCTCTCCCTTTTTGGGCTCTCGGCCTTTGTCTGTACAGAAGTGGGGACAGGGCGGAGATCTCTGATCGACGATCGGGCAGGAAGTTTATATAGGGAACGACGATGTCCGCCAGAGGCTTCAGATTGGAAAGCAAACGGGCGACCATGGTCTTGTAGACCTCGAGAGCCTGTTTGTCGCCGATACGAGCGGCAAGGCGGGTTTTCACCCGCCCCGCCTCGAAGTTCTTGAGAAAAACGATTATAGCCCTGGCCTGCTCTCTTTCCGCCGGCATCTGTTTTAGTTTACCTGTTCTTGGGGCTTGCCTTCTACGGCGCCGGCGCCGATGCCCGCGCGGCGCGCCTTGCGTGCTCGTAATTTTTTAACGACCACGGGCACGATGCTCAAAGCGGCGAGTAGCAAAAAGGCGAAGATGATGTTTTTCGGGATTCCTCCCTCGCCCAGATCGTTGAAGGCATATCCGGCGTAGGCATAGACTGCGGAGCCGGGGATGATCCCCAGGCTGGTCGTCCAGATGAAGGTGCGCGGCTTGATCTTGGTCACGCCGGCAAAGAGATTGATCATCCAGAAGGGAAACAGGGGGATCAACCTCAGGGAAATCAGGTAGTTGCTGCCGTTGGCTTCGATCTCCCGGTTGAACTTGGCCAGCTTGTCCCCATACTTGTTCTGAATCATCTCACCGAGGAAGAAGCGAGCCGCCATAAACACGATGGTGGCACCAATGGTGGCACCGATGTTGATGTACAGGGTGGCGAACACCACACCGAAGAAAAAACCACCGAGCAAGGTCAGCCAAGTCGCTCCCGGAATCGACAGGGCCACCACCACGATGTACAGGCCAATGTAAACCAGCACGGAGACGAGATAGTTCTTCTCGACAAAGCCCTTGAGAGTCTCTTTGTTGCTCTGCAGGTTTTTTAGATTGAGGTATTCTCCGACCGGGGTGAATCTGATCAAAGCAAAGACAGCCGCGACGATCAAAACGAGGATGACCAGCCGGACAACATATTTTTTCACGATTATCCTCCTGTTACACTTACTGACGCTACATTTACTGACGTCGAGCGATCAGCTAATCTTACTTATATTGTCATAATTAGGCTTGTAATACCCAGCCAGCCTGAGAGGGCTGACACCCATCCTGTAGAACATATACAGGGCAGTGTTGCGGATGAAATTCAAGATATAACCCCTTTTCTTCCAGCGGCGGTCCGAGGTGAAAACCCTGGTATGCAGCAGCTTCACTCTGTATGAACCCCTCTTTAGACGCCGGATCAGGGCCGCATCTTCCATGATCGGGAATGCGGGAAAACCACCGACCTTCCTGTAGATGTCGCTTTTCATGAAGATCGCCTGATCCCCGTAGGGATTGAACAAGAGGCGTTTCACCGCATTGGTGTAGGCCAACCAGGTCTTGAAGAGAGGCTTCGCCTCGATCACGCCGAGGGAAAAGGCCCCCGCGTCGTAGGATCTCAATGTCTTCTCGATCATTCCCAACGCGCCGCGAGGCAGCAGGGTGTCGACGTGCAGGAAGACGAGCAACCTCCCGGAAGCTTTCCGGGCCGCGACATCCAATTGATGCCCGCGACCCTGTCTCGATACGATCTTCAGCAAACGAAAGGGATAGGAAGATGGAGCCACGGCCTTCAGGGTCGATCCTCCGTCCCCGTCCACGAGGATTACCTCGCAGTGTTCGATTGCTCTTAAACTCCCCAGATGGGAAAGACAGGCATTTATGTTATCCTGCTCCCTGTACACCGGGATGATGATGGAGATGCTCGCCTTGACCGCAGACTGCATATCAGTTCCTTGCCTCGGGAATCACCCAGATCTTGTCCTCGGGAAGGGTAAAGGATACGCGCTTGCCTTCCAGGCTGGCCGCTGAGTCCGCCGGAGCGATCACTTCCCACTCACCGTCCTCGACCTCGATCCGGTAGCGATTGTGGGTGCCCATGTAGATCTGGCGCTTCACCAGGGCTGCGAAGGAATTCCTTCCTCCGTCGCCCACGAGCACAGATTCCGGACGGATGACCATGGTAACCGGTCCGTCGGGCCCCGACGCCGAAGCCCTGAACTCACCGACAGAACAGCGAATCCTCCCATTGTTCCTGTAACCGTTCAGGGCATTGTTGTTGCCAAAAAACGAGGCGATGCGCCGGCTAGCCGGCTGTTCGTAAAACTGCCGGCTCTCGCCAAACTGCCTTATTTCACCATCGAACATCAGGGCGATTCTGTCGGCCAGGAGCACCGCTTCCTCCTGGTCGTGGGTCACGAAAATCGTGGTTACCTGCAGAGAACGCTGGATCGAGAGTATCAGCTCTCGCATTTCGTCCCGCAGATGTGCATCGAGATTGGACAGGGGCTCGTCGAGGAGCAGTACCGTGGGCCGGACGACCAAGGCTCTTGCCAGGGCTACCCTCTGCTGCTGGCCCCCTGATAGTTGAGCCGGCTTGCGGTCCCCTAATTGTTCGAGCTTCATGAGGGAAAGCATCTCCCCCACACGTTTTTTTGTGTCCCTGCGATCCAGGCGGCGCATGCGCAGACCGAAACCTACGTTCTCTTCGATCGTCATATAGGGAAACAGGAGATAGTTCTGAAAGACCATCACGGCTTCCCGCCGCTCCGGTTTCACGTCCGTTACCTCTCTGTTGTTGAAGTACACCGCACCGCCTGTCGGCCGCAGCAGTCCTGCGATTAGCTTCAGGGTTGTGGTCTTTCCGCATCCGGAAGGGCCGAGAAGCGATACCAGCTCACCGTCGCGTGCCTGGAAATCGATGCCCCGCACCGCCGGTTCTTGGGACCCTGAATACCTGTACTGTAAATTTTGAAGATGAACAGTGCTCATAGACGTCCGAATCCTCCCATAGCACCGGATTCTCCCGAAAGATATCGGGATGTGAACAGAAGAATGGCAATCGCCGGAGCCAGGAATACGATACAGAGAGCCGCGGTAACGGCATTGTCTCCGGCAGCGGCAAAGGCAAAGAGAAGCACGGGCAGGGTAATCACCCTGCCCCCGCCGATCAAAACGGTTAGGATATACTGGCTCCAGGAAATCAAAAACACGAAGAGGGACCCCGTCACGATCCCCGGCAGGATGGCGGGCAAGGTGACGTGCGCGAAGGTTCTTAGCGGCCCGGCGCCGAGCGAGTGAGCCTGCTGCTCGAAATCCACATTATAGTTGGCGAACACCCCCGACATGACCATGATCATGTAGGGGAGACTGGGCAGCAGGTGCACCAGGGCGACTCCTATCAGCGTGTCGACCAGCCCCACCCGGATGAACAGAACATGGATCCCCATGATCACCGCCAGGCCGGGCACGATGATGGGAGCGAGAATAAGGAATTCCACCAGCGTCTTGCCGCGAAAGCGCCTCAGGCCCAGAGCCCTCCCCGCCGGAACGCCCAGAGCGACGGCTGTAATGGTAACGATCAGAGCAATCGTCATGCTGTTTAGCAGAGCAGCGCCTACTTTGGACAGCGGGGATCCGATGTACGACCAGGCACGCCGGCTGAGCTCCTCGGGAAGCAGGTTCGGGAAAAACCAGCTGTGGCTAAAAGACCAGACGACCAAAGGCATGATCGGCGCGATCACTGCAAGAACGATCCCCGCCAGGATCGCCACGCGAATCACTCTGCACATCACGACACCCTCTTCACGACACGACGGGAGATCCCGTTGTAGATCAGCACAAGAATCAACACGAATACGGCAATGATTATGCTCATGGCCATGGCCAGGGGCCGCGCATCGAGGTCCACGTCGATGTACAACCTGTAGGAGAGGGCGGAAAGCATGGCGGGGAAGCTCTTGCCCAGAAGATAGGGGACTTCAAAGGAGCCGAAAACGTAGGCGAAGATGATGATCGATCCCGGAAGAATCCCCGGAATTATGAGCGGCAGCAGCACATAGCGAAAGGTCTGCCATGTGTTCGCTCCCAACGTTCTGGCCTGTTCTTCAAAATCGCCTCCGATCGACTGCAGCACGGCCAGGGCGATCAAACCGATGAAAGGGACCTCCTTCCACACGTACACCATTATGATTCCCAGGCCCAGATCGTCGAACACGAGAATGGGAAAATTAGAAGAATCGCCGATCAGACCCACCTGGTAGGCTGTCCTTGCCAGCAGCCCGCTCTGGGAGACGAGCAGCAAAACCCCGACGGCAATGACGAGATGCGGTATGGTCAGGGGAAACTGATATAGAAAGGAAACGATCTTCTTACCCACGAAGCGCTTACGCAGGGTCA
>CAYMGP010000122.1:0-6075 GCA_964390045.1 uncultured Spirochaetaceae bacterium
CACCGCCGTGGAGATCGGCAAGCTCTCCGGTGCGGATATCATCGTGATCGGCAGCATCAGCTTTGTAGGCAAACAGTACTATCTGAACATCAAGCTGATCAGCGTGGAGACCGCGGAGATCATCGGCTCCAGCATCGCCGGTGCCAAGGACGCCACCGCCTTCTACGAGATGTGCAACGAAGCCGTGTACAAGCTCTTCTAGAGTCGCGATTTTGACACCCCGGCCCTCTCCCCCTCTTCGGGGAAGAGGGCTTTTTTTCTGTGCACCTGTACGATTAAGGCAATTCACAGCAAGATTCGGATTGCTTTCCGGCCGCAGATTCCCTACCATGGAAAACAGAACAAGGAACATGTGAACGATGCCGAGCGACTATTCAAGAATTGAAAAAGCCATTCTATATCTGCAGGACCATTTTCAGGAACAGCCCGGTTTGGAAGCGCTGGCCGAACAGGTAGGCTTGAGCCCCTATCACTTCCAGAGACTGTTCAAGCGCTGGGCGGGGATCAGCCCGAAGCGCTTCCTCCAATTCCTGACCCTGGAGTACGCCAAGAAACTGCTGAGGGACAGGCGCGGCCCTCTCGATGTCACCTATCAGGCAGGCCTGTCCAGTCCCAGCCGGCTGCACGATCTGTTCGTTTCCGTCGACGCGGTCACTCCGGGGCAGTACAGGATCATGGGATCGGGATTGAAGATATCCTACGGCTTCCACCCCAGTCCCTTCGGCCCCTGTTTGGTTGCCCTCACAGACAGAGGCATCTGTTCCCTGTCCTTCGTCGACGCTCAGGAGCAACGGAAAAGCGTGGCAGCACTCGAGCGCCAGTGGCCTCAGGCGAAGCTCGAAGAAAGCAGGGAGCGAACCGAGGCGGTGGCCCGGCGAATCTTCGCCGAACCGCGAGATCGGGAAGCTCATCCTTTTGCATTGTTTCTCAAGGGCACGAACTTCCAGATCAAGGTGTGGGAAGCCCTGCTGCGTATCCCTTGCGGAAACGTTAGCACCTACAGGGATATCGCCGGCTCGATAGGCAGTCCGCAGGCTACGCGCGCCGTGGGAAACGCGGTGGGAGCCAACCCGGTCGCCTACCTCATCCCCTGCCATCGTGTGATCCGCAGCAGTGGGGTCATCGGCAACTACCGCTACGGAACGGTCAGAAAACAGGCGATCCTCGGCTGGGAGCTGGCGCAGCTCTCTGCAGGATAGCTGACGTACGGCAATCCTCAAGCTTCGGCAAATCTTCAGCCGGGGCGATCCTCGCTCCCCCAATATTTGACCAGCATCCGAATACTTGCTACCCTGAGCAGCGACGATGATCGCCGGGTGCAGGCGGCCGTCGCTGTCCATGAATTATCGATGCTCAAGGAGGAATTGCATGTCTATACAAACTAAAAACAGAGCGGTTCATAGAACGATCGCGATCCTGACGATCGTTGCCGCAGCCGCAGTGCTGGGCGGCTGTTTTCCAGGTATGATGGGCCAACAGCAGCAGACCGTGAAAACAGATCCCGTCTACAGCCCGAACGGAATGAAGATCGCATTTATTTCCACCCATGACGGGGATCCCGAGATCTTCGTAATGAACACCGACGGCAGCGGGCTCAAGAAGCTGACGGACAACAGTTCGGTGGACGCCGCTCCAAGCTGGTCTCCGGACGGCTCGAAAATCATCTTCACCTCAGATCGCAGCGGCTCCTTCGAGCTGCACAGAATGAATGCCGACGGCAGTCAGCAGGAGCTGATCGCCACCCCTGTCGAGAACATGTGAGCGACTCGATTCCTATCCGCACCACCCAGGCAGATACCTCTGCCGGGATGATCGACCTAGCCCTCGGCCATCCCAGCCCTTCACTGCTGCCCCTGGAAATCATGTGCAGGGCTGCCGAGCACAGGCTCCGGCGGGGAGGAGTTTCCTACCTGCAGTACGGTTACGAACAGGGAGACGGCTATTTTCGCCTGGCCTTGGCAAATTTCCTGCAGCGGCACTACCGGGTACCTGTATCCGCGGATCAGCTGTTTGTATCGGGCGGAGTCTCGCAGGCTTTGGATCTGATCTGCACCCTGTACTGCAGGCCGGGAGATACGATATTCGTCGAGGATCCCAGCTATTTCCTGGCGCTGCGCATCTTCGCCGATCACGGGCTTCGGGTGCAGAGCCTGCCGACCGACGGCCGGGGCTTGATCGTAGAAGCCCTCGAAGAAAAACTGGCAGAGACGGTGCCCGTCTTTCTCTACACCATTCCTGCGCACCAAAATCCCTCGGGAGCTTCCCTTTGCGAAGAGCGCCGCCTGCGCCTCGCCGAGCTCAGTCAGAAGCACGGGTTCTTTATCGTCGCCGACGAGGTGTATCATCTGCTTACCTACGAGGGGCAGGCGCCCGCGCCGATGGCCGGCCTGATTTCCCTTGGAAAAATCATCTCCCTGGGCTCCTTTTCGAAGATCCTGGCTCCTGGCCTCCGTCTCGGCTGGGTCCAGGCGGATGAAACGCTTCTGCGCCCCTTGCTGGAGTGCGGGCTGTTGGACAGCGGCGGAGGCCTGAATCCCTTCACCTCCGGGATTGTACGCAGCATCTTGGAGCTCGGCCTGCAGGAGGAGCACCTTTCACGGCTTCGCAAAGAGTACGGGAGGCGCCGCCTGACTATGAGCTCCGCCCTGCGGGCGGTTCTACCGCCGGCAGTCAACTTCAGCGAGCCCTCTGGCGGCTTTTTCTTCTGGCTGAATCTTCCCGACGATCTTGATGCCTCTTCGCTTCTCGAGAAGGCTGTTGCCAGGCATGTACGATTCCTCCCGGGGTCGCCGTTCTCGCCAACCGGCCGCCTGAAAAACTGCCTCAGGCTGAGCTTCTCCTACTACAGCTCCGAGGAACTGCAGGAAGGGGTGAGAAGATTGTCCGACAGCCTGGCGGCGTTCTTTTCTTGAGACAAAAAACTCCGGTTGACGGCTCTGCGGTCCGCACATTGATGCTTGCATAGTTGTATTTCTTTGTATTATTGTAATAGAAAGTATTACATTGGAGGTTCTATCGTGGCACAGCGGCAACGACACAAGGGCGAGGTGATCACCTTCAAGGTTGATCCCGATCTGGCCGAGGTACTGCGCCTCATGCCCAACCGCTCCCAGTTCATTCGAGCTGCGGTTTTAAGCGCCCTGGGCCATGTCTGCCCCCTCTGTCAGGGCCTGGGCATCCTGAGCCCCGACCAGAAGCAGCACTGGCATAAGTTTACAGAGCATCACAAGATCGAGAAGTGCAGCAGCTGCGGATCCGTACATCTGGTCTGCGATGCAACGTAGAGTGTTTTCGATGATGAACAGAACAATGAAAAACGGCGCTTCCCTGGTATTCATGCTGATCCTGATGATCCTTCTTGCCGGATCGCCGCCGGTCGGCGCGGGCGGCCGTGAAGAAGCGACCGAGGACGCCTTCCGTGTGTTCGTCAGCATCCTGCCCCAAGCCTACTTCGCTGAACGGATCGGCGGCGGGCGGATCGAAGTCGAGGTTCTCGTACAGCCCGGCCAGGATCCTCACATTCTCGAGCTGACACCCAAACAGATGGCCCGCCTCGCCGAGGCGGATCTGTATTTTCGTATGGGAGTGGATTTCGAGAACGCTCTGATGCCGCGCATCGAAAGCGCGGTCGCACACCTCGAGGTCGTGGACTGCCGTGAGGGGCTGACGCTCCGCGATATGGAAAGTGGCAGCCACGAGCACGAAAGCGAGCAGGAGAGCGAGCAGGGGGATGATCATGAAGGCCTGGATCCGCATGTTTGGCTGAGCGTTCACAATGCCATGCAGATCTCCCGCACCATGCGCGCTGCCCTGATCCGCCTCGATCCGGCGGGAGAGGATGTCTACGAGCAGGGTTTCGGCAGCCTGATCGAAGATTTAGAGGCGCTGGACGAAAACATAGCCGAGATTCTCGCACCGGTGAAGGGAAAACCCTTCTTCGTGTTCCATCCCGCCTTCGGTTACTTTGCCGATGACTACGGCCTCGCGCAGGTTGCCGTTGAAATCGCAGGGTCCGAGCCCAGCGCCCGTCAGCTGGCACATATCATAGAGGAGGCCCAGGAACGGGAGGTTCGAATCCTATTCGTCCAGCCGCAGTTCTCCCGCAAGAGTGCCGAGGCGATCGCCGAGGCGATCGATGGAGCGGTTGTTCCTATCGATCCCCTGGCTTATGACTATGTCGAGAATTTGGAACAGATGGCCCGAGCCGTAGCGAAAGGACTCGAGGTACGATGATTTCTGTTGAACGAAGCGGAGAGCCGGTAATCACGGTAAGGAATGTCAGCTTTTCCTACAACGGAGAGCCTGCCGTGCAGAAAGTATATTTCAAAATATACGCCCGGGACCTGGTCAGCCTGATCGGTCCGAACGGCGGCGGCAAGACCACCCTTTTCAAGCTGCTGCTCGGCCTTCTCAAACCGGACAGCGGGGAAATCCGCATCTTCGGTCAGCCGCCGGAGAAGGCACGCACACGCATCGGCTACGTGCCCCAGTACGCCAAACACGATCCAAAGTTCCCCGTATCGGTAATGGATGTGGTCAACATGGGTCGCCTGGATAAGCTGCGCACCGGTCACTATCGCGCCGACGACCGCCAGGCCGCCCTGATGGCGCTGGAAGAGGCAGGCCTGATCGATCTGCGGCGCAGGGCTTTTTCAGATCTGTCCGGCGGGCAGCGGCAGAGGGTGCTCATCGCCCGTGCCCTGGCATCTCAGCCCGAGCTGATGCTTCTCGATGAGCCCACGGCCAACGTAGACCGGGCCGCCGAGCACCGACTCTACTCGCTTCTCGAGCAGCTCAACGAAAGGCTCACCATACTGATGGCCTCTCACGATGTGGGATTCGTGATAAAATTCGTCAAGCAATGCCTCTGTGTCAACCGTAATGTCATTCTGCATCCCACAGCCACGCTGGACGGCGGCGTCATTGCAGAGCTGTACGGCAGCGAGATGGCCCTCGTGCAGCACCGGCATAACCTCGGCGTACAGATCAACCACACGCAAGGAGAGACTCCCGATGCTTGAGTTCTTCCATGACCTGCTCCGTTTTCCCTTTTTACAGTACGCCCTGATAACGGGAGTTCTGTCTTCGGTGGCCTGCGGGATCGTGGGCAGCTATGTCACGGTGCGGCGCATCAGCTACATTGCCGGGGCCATCGCCCACTCCACCCTCGGCGGCATGGGGGCGGCCCGTTATCTGCAGCGCAACCTGGGCTGGAGTTTCATCACCCCGATGCACGGGGCCGTGTTCGCCGCCCTGCTGGCGGCCGTGATCATCGGTCTGGTCAGCCTGTACAGCAAGGAGCGGGAAGACACGGTGCTCAGCGCTGTCTGGGCCATCGGCATGGCTGTGGGCATATTTTTCATCACCCGCACCCCGGGCTACAACGAGGACCTGATGAGCTATCTGTTCGGCAACATCCTGATGGTGCGCAGGTTCGACCTGTTCCTGATCGTGGGTCTGGACCTTCTGATCGTAGCTGTGAGCTATCTGTTCTACCACCAGCTCGAGGCGATCTGCTTCGACGAGGAATACGCCCGTCTGCGGGGTGTCTCCGTGGAGCTCTTCTACATCCTGCTGCTCTGCCTGACCGCCCTGACCATCGTTACCCTTCTGCAGGTAGTGGGCATGGTGATGGTGATCGCCCTGCTCTCCCTGCCCGCCGCCACGGCCGCCTTCTTCAGCAAGCAGCTCTGGCAGATGATTCTGATTGCCATCGGTCTGAATCTGCTCTACATGGTCGGGGGCCTGGCCCTGAGCTATCAACCGGACCTGCCGGCAGGCGCCGCAATCATCATCCTGGCCGGCGTGGTCTACCTCCTGGTTGTGGTCCTTGGACCGCTCCTGCGACGCCGGCGGGCCAGTATCCGTTGATCGAAACCGTCTGCAACAGAAGCTAGAGAATCCAATTCGCGACTTTGAGGTTCGTAAACCTTTCTAAGTGCCTGATGTTGCCGGTCACCAGTAGGTTTGCCTTTTCGTACGTCACGGCTGCTATGAAGATGTCCGCATCGGGAACAAGAAATCCCCGACCGCGCAGCATGCTCTTCAGCTCACCGAACTTCTTTAAGATGTCTA
>CAYMGP010000123.1:0-6073 GCA_964390045.1 uncultured Spirochaetaceae bacterium
GCTGTGGGAAGAAGAACAGCAGAGGACTGCAGCTTGCCTTTTCCTACCCTCAAAAAGGCAGGGCCGAGACAGAGTGCACGATTCCCGAATATTTCACAGGTTGGAAGAAGATCACCCACGGCGGATTTTTAGCCATGCTTCTCGATGAGACCATGGCCCATGCCTGTATCAGCGAAAATATCTCCGGGGTTACCGTGGATATGCAGGTTCGCTACCTCAAACCGGTGAATGTAGGGGAACAGATCCGGGTCGCCGGGGAGGTGAAGCAGGTCAGGTCCCGCATCCTGGAGGCCGAGGCAAGCATTTTCAATGCCGGCGGGGAGATCGTGGCCCAGGGCAGCGCTCGTTTTTTGAAGATGTAGCGGTCCGAGATACAGGACGTTAAAGGTGATTGAAATAGAATACGGCCGGGAAACCCTGTCTGTACAACCTCCCGTATCCTGCGATGTCAAAACCATGGGCTCTACCAAGCCGCTCGGCGATCCTGTTCGGGAGATCCGCCGCTCCTACGAGCAGCCGATCGATAGCCCGCCTCTCGCCGAGCTGGCCCGCCGCAAGCTTGAGAATAATCCCGGATCGAAAGCGGTCATCGTCGTTTCCGACAACACCAGGCCGGTGCCGTACAGAGGGGAGAAGGGAATCCTCGCTCCTCTGTTGAGGACATTGATTGCGGCCGGATATTCCCAAGATAAGATAACTCTACTCATCGGGAACGGCTCGCACCGCAACATGACCCCTGAAGAGATCGAGGAAACCTTTGGGCTTCGGGCTGCGGGTTTTCCTGTCGCGGTGGTCAACCATGAGTACGAAGATGAGGATAACCTGGTGCTCGTGGGCCAGACGCGCCGGGGCTCACAGGTGCGAATCAACAGGCTCTATGTTGAAGCGGATTTCAAGATCACCACCGGCCTGGTGGAGAGCCATTTTGTGGCCGGGACCTCCGGGGGCCGTAAAGCGATCTGTCCGGGCATTGCCGGGAAAGAGACGTTGAGGATATTTCACGGTCCTCAAATCCTCTCTTCGGCGAAAGCGGCCGATCTGATCCTGGAGGGCAATCCCTGCAGTGAGGAAGCGGAGCAGGCGGCCGAACTGGCCGGGTGCGATTTCTCAGTGAACGTGACTCTCGACGCTGCCATGAACATCACGGGAGTATTCAGCGGCGACATTTCGGCCGCCCACCGGGCCGCGGTAGAGAAAATCCGGGAGTATGTGGTGGTTGCTTTGGAAAAACGCTACGACCTGGTCTTGATACCGGCGGGATTCGTGGGCGTGAATCACTATCAGACGGCCAAGGCTGCTATAGAGGCCTCCAGGGCCGTAATCCCGGGGGGCATGATCGTGGTCGCAGCACGGCACAGCGATTTCGATCCGATAGGCAGCGAGGAATACAGGAAGACCCTGGCAATGTTGAAGAGCGTGGGCCGGCAGGAGTTCCTTCGGATTATTCAGGCCCCCGATTGGATCTTCACCCATGACCAGTGGGAAACCCAGATTTGGGGCAAAGTGTTGGCAGCGATCGGAAGCGAGCAAAACTTGATCTACTGCAGTCTCGAGATTCCCGTGGAGGACTATACGATTCTACCCGGTGTTTGCGGATTGAGCCTCCTTAGCGCCGAGGAACTGGCAATGGGTCAAGACGAAGCCAGGCTCATGAAAACAATGCTCGAAAGGGCTCTGGCTGCGGCTGTGCGTGATCTGCGGCGGTCACTCGGCAGAGATCCGGAGATGCTGTTCCTCCGCGATGGGCCGTACGGGGTGCCCGTGGTGAGGAATCTGTGAGACGCCGCAATCCCTGCATCGTAGCAGCCGGTGACCTGGCAGCCGACCTGGTCGTCGAGCTGCCCCGGTTGCCGGTGCGTGCCGAGGACTTTCAGCTGGCCGGGGCAATCAGCCTGGAGCCGGGCGGCAATGCAAATCTGCTGATTGCTCTTTCCCGTTTGGGAGCAGAGTGCGTGGCCCTGGGTGTGCTGGGTGAGGATCCCTGGGGCGTCGAGGTGGCCCGGATCCTGGAAGAGGAGGCCGTAGATCTTTCTTTAGTGCGCAGGCAGAGAGACAGTACCCTGGCGCTGGTGCTGGTAGACGATAGCGGCCGCCACGCCCTTGTAGGGCGCTACGGCGAGGGCGCCTCGGAGGTTCTCGGCCGTGAACAGAGGCGGCGGATAGCGGCCGCCGACGCAGTGTTCGCTTCCGGACACAGCCTGAGGGAAGAGCGCGCCCGGAAGCTCACCCTGCAATCCCTGGAGGAAGCCCGCCACAGCGGCGTACCCTGCTTTTTCGATCCCGGCCCCGTGTTTGCAGACCTGGATCGGGAGGTGAAAGAAAAGGCCCTATCCCTAAGTGATGTGCTCCTGCTGAACGGAGGTGAATCCGAGGGACTTATTCGCAGTTCCGGCGGGCCCGATACAGTGGTGGTGAAGCGAGGCGCCGCAGGCTGTCGGCTGCATGTACGTGATGAACGGCCGATCGAGGTGCAGGGACCGGCGGTTAGCGTTCGCGATACCACCGGCGCGGGCGACTGCTTTGATGCAGGTTACATCTTAGCCTACCTACGCGGCCGTTCTCCAGTCGACTGTGCCCGGCTGGCCAACCTGTTGGGCGCGGCGGCTGTGCAGAAGGTGGGGGGAGGGCGCAATGTCCCCACACGAGCAGAGCTGCTGGAGCTGATTGCCGCTGATGGAACAGGAGTCGAGCTTTGAAGGGATTTTTCTCCCAGGCGGGCGTTCGGGAAGCAGTCGGTCGAATTGTTTGTTGCTTGACATTTATATCGGGATATTGTAAATTAATAATAGTTCCGATTATTGTTTTATAAGGATGCAGTCATCAAAGAACAAAGCAAGTTCAAGAGAAGCAAACAGAGGGATCGGATTCTCGAACTGCTCCAGAGCACCGGGCAGCACCCCACGGCCGATTGGATCTTCGCCCAGTTGAAAGATGAGTTCCCCAATTTGAGCATGGGTACTGTGTATCGTAACTTGAATATTCTTAGAGAGCAGGGCCTGGTCAAGAAGATAGATTTTGGCAGCACCTTTGATCGCTTCGATGCCAATACAGGTGCCCACTACCATTTTATTTGCGAACGCTGCGGGGCGATCATCGATCTGGAGCTTCCCATAGACGAGGAACTGAATAAACGGGTGAATAAAAGCACCCCCTTCAGAGCCAGTCGCCATAGGGTTGAATTCTACGGGATCTGTGATAAATGTCAGAAACAAGGGAAGAGATGAAAAGACATTTTTTATTTCAAAATAAATTAATAATCGGTCCGATTATAAAAATTAATTTCAAGGAGGCCACAACATGGCACGAGTAGCAAGAGAAGTGGTGGAGAAAGCGGGAGTAGACGTCGATAAGCTTCTCGATCTTCTGGTCAAGAATGCTTCGGCCGAGCTCACGACTTTCTACTACTACACCATTCTGAGGGTCAATCTCATCGGACTGGAAGGTGAGGGAATCAAGGAGATCGCCGAGACGGCGCGCATCGAAGATCGCAATCACTTCGAAGCCCTGGTACCGCGTATCTACGAGCTGGGCGGCAAGCTTCCCGACGACATGAAGAAGTTCCACGACATTTCGGCCTGCCCACCCGCCTCTCTGCCGAAGGATCCCAACAACGCCAAGGAGCTGTTGAAGGTCCTGGTGGAAGCGGAGCGCTGCGCTGTGCGCGGTTACACCCAGATCTGCAACATGACCGCTGGCAAGGACCACCGAACCTACGATCTGGCCCTGGCGATCCTCAACGAGGAAATCGAGCACGAGTCCTGGTTTTCAGAGTTCCTCGGTGAGGGACCTTCGGGTCACTTCCTGCGCCGGGGAGAAACATCTCCCTTCGTATCTAAATTCATGCAATAACAGGTAAAAAAATGGAAAACAACAACGAACAACAAGAACAGATGGTAGAAAGCCTGCCGCGCATCGGCTCGCCTGCTCCGCAGTTCGAGGCCGTAACCACTCACGGAACATTGCGCCTTTCCGATTTCGCCGGCTCCTGGCTGATCCTGTTTTCTCACCCGGCGGATTTTACTCCGGTGTGCACCACCGAGTTCATCGCCTTTGCTCAGATCCACCCAAAACTCCGGGAGATGAACTGCGAGCTATTGGGCTTAAGCATCGACAGCGTGTACTCCCACATTGCCTGGGCGCGGAACGTGGAGGAAAAGATGGCGCAGAAGCTCACCTTCCCCATCATCGCCGATCTGAATAAAGAGGTGGCCGGCAAGTATGGAATGATCATGCCCGGGGAGAGCAAGACGGAAACCTCGCGCTGTGTGTTTGTCATCGATGAGAAGCAGATGATCCGCGCCATGATTTACTATCCCTTGACTACGGGCCGCAACATGGACGAGATCCTGCGCTTGATCGAAGCTCTGCAAACCACCGACAAGCACAAAGTAGCCACGCCGGCCAACTGGCGGCCCGGTGACAAGGTGATCGTACCACCACCCAACACGCAGGAGATGGCCGAAGAGCGGGTAAAAGAAGTCAACGTCGAATGCACGGATTGGTACTTCTGCAAGAAAGCGTTGAAGTGAGGAGAACCTGAAATGGCTTGCGTGAATCCGGATGGAAGCATTACCGAATCAGCCAAGGCCTTATTGCAGTTTCTTTCTGGTCCGGCTAATCCCGAACAGATCGCCAAGCAGATCGGCCAGCCCCTGTTCAAAGTCAGGAGCAGCCTGCGGGAAATGTCGGAAGCCGGTCTGGTCACGCCGAGCGGAAAGATGTACGAGATAACAGCCAAGGGCAAAGAAAAACTCTAGCTGCAGCTATATTTCGTTCTACAAAGGAAAGCCCCTGGAGACCCAGGGGCTTTCTAATTGCTGTTGAGAGGATTTGCCATTGTTTCTTTGGCTATAGATAACTTGAACCTGTCAATCGTTTGAACGAGACTTGTTTTAGCAGCACGCACGAATCGATTGATTTTTGCGGAAGAGGTGTGTTCAGGGACAGGAAATGCAGCGATTCGCCTCCCAAGCGCGTTTTTACAGTATATGCGGTCGTATGCCTTCTTGTTTTACTGTGGACCATCAATTCGCAGCTGATCCATGCTGTTCCGGAGCTTGCTGTTTGGCCCTTTGAGACGGTCAATGTATCGGAAGCCGACGCACGTGAATATGTTGACAGCCTAATATACCATTTGAGGCGAAATAGGGTACTTACTGTCGTAGATGCTGGGGACAGGGTGCTGAGATTTGTTCCGGAACTAAGCTTGACAGGCGCGTTGAGCAAAGAAAACGAATCCTATAATGTCAGTATTCGCCTGGATAACAACCGTTCGGGAGAGATCATAAAGAACATAGTCAAAAGCTATTCAGCCCACGGCGAGCTGTTCGAGGACAGCAAACATCTCGTTGATGAAATCGTATCGCAACCCAACATCTCCGAGCAGTTTCTTGTCACGGAAGATATCGTTTCTACGTATAAGTATGTATTTCAAGGGTCCATATATGACAACCGGTTTTCGGATTATATGGATTTGGCGGAAAGAATCGAGGCGCGACCGGATATTTCTGAAGAGCTCGATACGGCGATCAAGGCCTACCGCCGCAAAGGATGATCCCATGCATTAGGTAAGATGTTTGAAATTATAGGCAAAGTCAGTGCGGGAGCCGGGTTATTGGATTTTGCTGCGCTGGGATCGATAGGGGAATACGGAAGGGACGAAGATATTGAATGGGACAGTCTAGGCAGGGTCCTGCTGGTCCTTAGTGGCTTGACTATCGGCGGCGCTGGTTTTTATTTTCTGGGGAGCGCGCTTTCAGATCCGAGGCCAAAGGAAGTGGTGGAGATCTACAATCGCGAGGTTGGTGAATAATCAAATCAGGTAAGTCAATGAACAACTCTGGTCATTTGCCTGCGTGGTTTCTCTACACGCGTTTCCTCCACTGTCAGGTAGTTATAAGATGTCTTATGCCTACCTGCTGTTTTGAGGCCTTGTTTGAAACGGCTCTTTCGCGATCTTAATGCGCTCATCGATTTTGGTAATGTGTAGTAAGCGACAGATCTCATCAGAACAGCCTATTAGAATCAATTCTCTCCTACCGATTCGAAGGTCCATATTGAACATGTAGAGCTT
>CAYMGP010000124.1:0-6020 GCA_964390045.1 uncultured Spirochaetaceae bacterium
TGCCTATCAAGCCGAGCAGTTGGGTACGGCTCACGCGGCCCGCCAGGGCGCCAAGGTTCTGGCAGCCTTGAGCAGCCAGGCGGAGGTTCTGATTGTGGCCGGGGATCGATTGATCGAGCCCCAGGTGCTGGAGCGCTTTTTCGATCTGTTCTATCGCGAGAATTGTGATATGGCCTTTCTTGCCCTGCCGCGAACGAGGCCGTCCAATCTCGGTCGGATTCTGCTGTACCCGGACGGGTCTGTTCTGGCCGATGTGGAGGCCGCCGATATCCGACAGCGGCAGATCTTCAGGGAATTCCGCACGGAACTGGAGAAGGGTAATCCTCTCTCCCGGGACCGGATGCTAGAGCGGATTGGAGAGAGCTTCGATGATGAAAAAGCCGCAAAGGCGTTCGGGGACCTGTGGCAGGTACTGAGCAAGGAGAAGAGGACTCCCGAAAGGGAAGAAGCGCTGAGGTTGATTCCGGAAGAGCTGACCCGCTTCGACTTTGTCGATCGCCAGGGCCAGCCGTTCAGCTTGAGCCCCGAAGAGGTTGAAAACGCTCCGCTGTACAACAGCTCCGTATATCTGATGAAGACGGAGACTCTGGCTTTCGTACTGGAACGGCTCGACCGCAGCAATGCCCAGGGGGAGGAGTATCTGCCGGATATGATCACCATTCTCAGCCAGGATAGAAATCCGGATGGCGGGCATTTTGCGGTCAGAGCGCTGACCGTGGAGGACGAGCATGCGGTCATGGCTTTCAACAATCCCGCCGAGCTCCTCGAGATCGAAGCCCATATTCAAGCCGGCAAGAAACAAGGGATGGTTCCCTCTCTGCCGAAAGGGGATCATATCCGGCCGATCTCGAAATGGGCCGCCGCCTTTCAAGATGTGCTTGCGGGGAAAAAAGCCGCCGCGGAACTGCAGGAGGAGTTGGTGCGGCTGTACGGACGGGACGAGGAGCTTATCCCAGAACGGACCCGGGCGTACATCCGTCTTTTAGATCATGTCGCTACCGTGTTGGAAGCGGATGAACCGGTTATGCTGGTCCGTTCCCCCGGACGGGTCAACATGATGGGTCGTCATGTGGATCACCAGGGAGGGCACTGCAATCTGATGACCATCGGCTACGAGACGCTGGTGGCGGTTCATCCGAGGCAGGATGACAGGGTTCACCTGTACAATCTGGACCGGGATCGTTTCCCCGACAGAGAGTTCTCCATCGGCGAGCTGGTGTCGGAGCTGCCCTGGGATGATTGGATTTCCCTGATCAACAGCGAAAAGGTGTCTAATCTGGTCCTGAGCGCCGGGGGTGATTGGTCGCAATACGTCAAGGCGGCCGTCCTGCGTCTGCAGAAGAAATTTGCAGATCGCAGGCTCTGCGGGTTGGATATGGTTTTCAGCGGCAATGTACCCATTGCGGCGGGCTTGAGCTCCTCCTCGGCGCTGGTCGTGGCCACGACCGAGGCCATGGTCGCGACGAACCGGTTGAACATCTTTCCCTCCCAGTTTGTCGACCTCTGCGGTGAGGGCGAATGGTTCGTGGGAACCCGGGGTGGAAGCGCCGATCACGCGGCCATCAAGTACGGTGAGAGGGGAAAGGTGGTAAAGGTCACCTTCTTCGAGTTTGCCGTCGAGGATATCGTTCCCTTCCCCGAGGACCACGCCCTGCTGGTGTGCGACTCCGGTGTCAAGGCACAAAAAACAACCAATGCCAAGGATCAATTCAATCATCGAGTGGCCTGTTACCGCATAGGTGCTCTGCTCATCAAGAAGTTCTTCCCTCGTTATGCCCCGTTTATCCAGCATCTTCGGGATGTCAATACGGCAAACCTTGAGGTCCCTCTCAGGCAGATCTACAAGATCCTCCTTCACCTTCCGGAGAAGATCAGTCGGGATGAACTGAGACAGCTCATCCCCATCGAGCAGCTGGCGCCCCTGTTTGAGAGCCACAAACCGCCGGAAGACGGGGTGTATCCGATCCGAGGGGTTGTGCTGTTCGGGCTGGCCGAATGTGCCCGCAGTCGCTGTTTTGCCGATGCTTTGAAAGACAACGATCTCGAGGAAATCGGCCGCTTGATGAATGTCTCCCACGACGGAGATCGGGTCGTTCGTCTTTCCACGGAGGGGCAGGCGCTTGCCTACGCCTCGCCTACCGACAACAGCTACCTGCTCGGCTTGATCGACGATCTGGAAAGTGGGGATCCGCAGCGAGTGCTCGCCGCCCAACTGCAGTGGCAGCCTGGCGCTTACCACTGCAGTATTGCGGAGATCGACAGGATGGTGGATGTATCGCTGTCCGTTGATGGAGTTCTCGGCGCTCAGCTGGCCGGAGCCGGTTTGGGAGGATGCATGATGCTTCTGGTTCACGAAAAGGCGGTTTCAGCGGTCTCCAGCGCCTTGGAGAAGCAATACTATCGCTCCGAAGGAAAACCTGTATCGATTCTGCAGTGCAGGCCGATCAGCGGCAGCAGTGTCCTGTTGGAGCGATCGTCCATACCCGGTTGATTCCAATCAAGCGATGGCGAGCCTTGCGTCTGCAGGTTCCTCTGCGGCGGCTGTTGAACTGACAATCTCCTCTATGTTGTACGTCCCTCGTTTTTCGACTTTCAGGAATCCGTGCCGGGCACATTCGACCAGCCTGCCCTCGTTCAGAAAATCAAAAAGCCACTGATCCGTATACTGCGGATCTTCCTGCAGGACGGCGGCCTGCATCGCGAGCAGCCACTTTGCGTTGTACACTTCCTGAGAACCGATGGGTGGCGACAGGACGATCGGTATTCCAAGACCGCAGTAAAAGGACAGCTCGCTGGGCTTTGTCCAAAGAACATCGGTGCCGCGAATGATTTGAGAAAACCTCCTGAAGTACTCCGACTTGCTGCGGCCGTAGACAATCCGCAGGTTCGGATTCCCCGGCAGCAGATCCGCCTTGAAGCGCTCGAATGCCGCACGGACCTCCTCGCGTACCCCGGCCACCAGGTTCAGCCGGACCTCTCCCCGTTCCAGCCTGTGTCTCAGGCTCCAGGCGATTTGGCGTCCGATCTCTCCCTGCGCCCCGGCACCGCCGACGGCAAAGGTGATCGTCAGGGCCCGGTTGTTCTGCCGGCCGTTTTTCTTCGGATCGAGATGGTACAATCGCCGGGTCAGATCGAATCTGAGCACATCCAAATCTCTGTTCCCCAGAATCTCGCGGGGAAAGGGAAATCCAGTCAACGAAATCCTCTCCCGCGGCACTCCGTAGCTCTCGAGGCGCATCACAGTCCTCGCGCAGGGCGCCAAATAGTGTATCCTGCTTTCCTCCGGATCGGCAGGCACCCAGGCTCTGGCGATCTCGGCATCGCAGAGGATACAGTAGACGGGGTGGTAACCGGCTCTGTCGGCGGCGACGGCCGGGGCCAGGTAGGAGGTGAGCAGCGGCAGCGGCTTACGTTGTATTGTTTCGAGCATGCTCCGGCAAAGCCCACGATCGATCAACGAGCTGAGCAATTTGACCTGGAATGTAGGCCCGGAGAGGTCTCTTCTCGGGTAGTACGGTGGTATGCGCAGCAGGGTGTCCATGAGGTTGAAAACGGCATTCCCGACAACCGGAACGGATTTTATCCGCGAGACCATCTCGTAGGTATGCTGTACCTGCTTCCAGAGCCTTGCCTCTTTCAAATGGTTCGCCGGATGGCCCGCTGAACTGCTTCCCAGCGTGATGATTCCTCCCTCGGCCAGATAGCTCAGCGGATACGTCGCCCGCTGATGTCCCAAACCCATGTCAACAGTCACAACCCAAGCATTCATTGTTTGTTTCCTCCCTGCTTACGATATTCTTTTTCTTGCCAAACAGAGGTATCTGTCCTTTACCTCTTCCACCGCCCGCTTCCACGACCTGCACAGGGTAAGGCGGGCACTCCCCCCCACCCCGGCGACAGACAGCGGATTCGCGATCAGCATACGAAGAGTCTCCGCATAGACGCCTATCGAGTTTTTGGTAACAAAGCCATTGAACCTGTCAACCACTCCCTCCGCTGCGGCCGAGCCTGCAATCAGAACCGACGGAACTCCGCAGGCAGCTGCTTCTCTCACAACCAGACCGCAGGTATCGAACAGAGAGGGAAACAGAAAACAATCGGCCCGCGAATAGCAGGCGGCAAGCATCGTCCGATCCCGCAGCACACCCGTGAAGATCGTCTGATCGCCGAGACCGAGCTTCGCCGTCATCCTTTTCATGGCTCTGGCGGCGTACCCCTCACCTACAAACACCATCTTGAATCGCTCCCCCGTTCGCTTGACAGCCGCCAGGCTCCGAATCAGAAAGGCCAGGTTCTTTTCCCAGGCATGCTCTCCAACATAGAGAAATACGAAATCCTCGGCAGACACACCGAGCAATCGCTCCGCTCTCCTATGCAGCGCCTCTTCATCTGCCGGGGATCCGATGTCGATTCCGTGTCTCACCACCTCGGCGGGTCCGCTGTACCCATACTCTCTTAGGGTTTCCCGGGACGCTTCGCTGGGAACCCAGACCTGATCGACAGACTCGTAGTAATCGACGATTCTGCTGACCTCCCAGTCCACCAGCGCAGAAAAGCGAAGGGCGTTATCCAGCTTGTCCCTGTACTTCGTGTGAAAAGTAGCCACAACCGGAATGCCCCTCTGTCTGGCCAGTTTCAAGGCCAATCTTCCCGCTTGAAAGGGCGAGTGAGCATGTACGAGGTCGAATCTCTGTCTCTGCAACATCCGTTTCAGAGGAAGATCGAGCTGAGGAATGCCGAGCCGATAGGGAGATCTAAAGATGAGGGGAAGGGAGAAGTACCTGTACGTATCTGCAGGGCGCGAATCTCTGTACCCGGGGAAAGCGGGTACAACGGCACAGGTAGGACCCAAGGTGGCGCTCAACTCTGAGAGATAGTTGCTGACGGTGAGGGTGACCCCGTCCATGACCGGAAAAAATGAGTCACTGAACTGGCAGGTGTTCAATTCACCTAACATGCTTTCACTGCCTCCCGTTACCAATTCAGATTACAATTGCCGTGCCATTCGCTTTTTTAAAGATAATTCTATGTCCTGTATATAGTTAGATTGCGGCATGGCTCTGCTGCCCTCTTCGTTCTTCTGCAACTTCTGTTGCAGAAGAATGAGATTTAGCAACCCCAAGCCGTCGCCATGGGCGGGGACAAAGCAAACATGTCTTTTCCGAGTAACCGACATCTAGATATCAAAAATACCTTGACAAGGTATACCTTATGCAGGTAAATTTTAGATAAGTGTGGCTATCCAATCATTCTCAGATAATGATGCTGAAATGTTCTTTCGTTCTGGGCAGCTGGGAAAGAGGATCAGATGGGCCAATATCAGCCGGGTAGCTCAGAGAAAACTTGATATGATCCATTACGCTGCCCGCCTCGATGATCTAAAGGCTCCACCAGGGAATAGATTGGAGTCCTTAAGCGGAGATTTAAAAGGATTGCACAGTATCAGGATCAACGAGCAGTGGCGGATAGTCTTCCGCTGGACCGATGCCGGGTCGGGCGAGGTTCGGATCACAGACTATCACTAGCTCGACGGAGGTAGAGTATGATCACTATTGACAGACAGCCTACCACTCCTGGCGAGATTCTAAACGAAGAATTTCTCAAGCCTTTGAACATAACCCAAAAACAACTCGCGGATCATTTGGGATGTGATGTGAAAGTAGTCAATAGAATTGTGAACAACAGAACATCAATTTCCGCTGAGATGGCAGTAAAACTAGGGTCCGCTTTAGCAACCTCACCCGAGTTTTGGCTTAATGCTCAGCAGGCCGTAGATATCTATCAAGCAAAAAGAAAAGTGCACAATATCCCTGCCCGTCTGATTCAGGTCGGGTAGTGTATTGGTATTCAAGTTGAATCGCCGGGCAAGATAGCCTACAATATATGAAAAGCAGTTAAGGACTATACGCAGCTACTCGCTGGGCTTCGTTAAGGAGGACCGTATTCCCGTTCTCCCCGTCTGGTTGAATCTGGATACTTTCTCCGTCATCCGATTCTCAAGTTTCATAGTATCGCTGTAC
>CAYMGP010000125.1:0-5939 GCA_964390045.1 uncultured Spirochaetaceae bacterium
CCAGGTAGCGGGTGTCGGCATCGTTGAAGTAGTAGTGCATTCTCTTCAACACGGTGAGAATCGAGTTTTGAAAACCGACATCCGGATTCAAGCTCAAAATCCCATGCGCATCTTCCAAATGCCGGAGGCCGGTTTTTGATACGAACGAGCCGGCCTGCCTGCTGTCGATCTCCAGCATAAAGGGTACCGTGCCCGAGAACTTTTCGTTCAAAACACTCTCTGCTTTGATAATAGTCGAAGAACGGGGAAATTGCTCGAGAGGATAGGGCTGCACCGTCAATCCCCTGATGTACACGATCCCAAGCACCACGACCGCCAGGCTGAGAGCGAAAACCAAATAGCGTACCTTGAAAACGAACATAAATACGATCGTCAGCGCGCGATGGAGACGCTTTGTCAGCGAGTGTGTCGAATGTCTCGGGTTCGAATTAGGAAGACGCATCCAGGTGACTGCAGGCAGCCACCAGAGCACGAGCAGGTAGACGGCCAGAATGCTGACACTGATCGTAGAGGCGAGCAGGATGTGACCCTCTCCCCCGAGAAAGGTAAGGCTGATGAAACCGATGATCGAGGTAAAGGCTGTCAGAGAGAGGGGCACGGTAAGATACTCTCTCGCTGTTTTACGGGTATGAATCCCGCTTGAGCCGCGAAGGTGATAGAACATATGCAGGAAATAATCGCTGAGCAGGCCGAAGTTGAAGGTGGGAACCAGGACCACGAAAGGCGAGAGCCGCCCGCCGAAGAGACGAAAGCAACCGTAGGCGAAGGTGGTGGCCAGGATTTTCAGGGTCCAGGCCACGAGTAGAACTCGCCAATTTCGAAAGACAGAGAAGTAGATCAGGGAAACAAGCAGGAAGAGGATCGGCAGAATCTTGAGCATGTCTTGGGTGAGAAAGCGTTCGCTGTACACCCGGATGGCCCGCAGCCCGCTGAACTCGATATCGATCCCGTAGCGGTCTGCGATCCCACTCTTCAGCACTTCGATCTGCTCGACCAGGCTGTGGGAAGAGTAGGTGAGGCCCGGCTCGAGGTAAAATACGCAGGACTGGAAATCAGGGCTCAGGTACGGCCGGATCCCGGGGAAATCGCCGTAGTGTGTTTTCAGGTCATTGATTTTCACCGGGTCGTACGAGTGCAGTACCTGCTCCGAAATGAAAGGCATCACGAGGATTTCGTCTTGCTCCGCCTTGATTACCGAAGCGCTCAGCAGGGAGCTGGATCTCCTCAAGCCTTGCATCTCGTCGAGGGATCTGTCGATTTCCGAAATGGCCGCTAAATTAGCGGAGTCCAGCGCGTCGCCCGGATTTCCTGAAAAATCGGCGGTCAGCAGCAGCACATCGCGGGCCGCGGCGGGCAGAAGCGAATCGGCGCGCTCGACTTTTACCGACGTTTGTGGTTTGGCAAAGCGCTCGCCAAGCGGATACAGAGAAACGAGCAGCAACACGAGCAAAGGGATGTTCTTGGCCTTCAGAATCTTCCTCAACGATCCCTCCTCAAGAATCCTGACTGATGAACTCGCCGATCTTTCGGGCGATCGTCTCTTCATTTCCAACCTGGATACGGTGCCCGCCCGAAGGAAGCGTTTCTACGCGGGCCAGCGGGTGGCGGAGAAACGGTTCCGCCGTGTCCCGCCGGGCGAACCAATCCTGTTCGCCCACGAAACAGATCATCGGGACTTCGATCTCGGCAAGCCGCTCTTCGCTATCGTAGCGGTGAACGTATTGTACCAAGAACTGTCGTTGCGTCCAGGGATCGCTCCTGCGAAACTGCTCCTCCACGTAGCGAAGGTTCCTCGTTTCTTCCGGGCTCTTGCGCCTCAGATAGAGATCCAGGGAGAAGATGATGAGGTTCGTGATACCCGTCATGATGAATCCGGGAAGAGCTCCGAACACTGGAAACCAGAATGGCGTTCGATAGCGTACCTGCGGGCTGACCAGGGCCAACCGGGAAGGTTTGGGCCCTTTTCCCTGTAGGAGGTAGGTGACGGCCATGGCGGCCCCCGTACAGAAGCCGCAGAGCAGGAAATCGCCGTCGGGTACGTTCAGCGATTCCAGCACGAAGGCCATCTCCTCGTTGTACGCCTCTACCGTGTATATATCTTTTCTATGGGGAGCAGAGGAGCGCCCGAACCCCCGCGGTTCGTAGATGATCACGCGTCCGTAACGTGCGAATGGGGCAGCCACGGGCAGGAAGCGCTCGATATCGCTCAGCCAGCCCAGGATGATGACGACGACAGGCCCAGTCTTTGCATTGTTGTCTGCGATTCGAATGGTGATTTCGGGATCATTACTGGTTGTAAGGCGGCGAATATTGACCTCAGCCATCTCGCCTTTAGTCTACGATATTGGAGTGCCGCCGCACAAGAAGCTTTGATTGAAGTGGTTAGCCGGACTAGCCGCTGCGCCCCAGAATCCAATCGATGATGAGATCCCTGACCTCCTCTTTCTCAGGCTCGTTCAAGATCTCGTGATAGAGCCCGGTCATGGCTTTCAAGGTCTTGTCCTTGCTGGCGGCATGCTCGAACATGTATTTCGAGTCGGAAGTATTGACCAATTTGTCCTCGGTTCCGTAGAGGATGAGCAGCGGCATCTGCAGGCGATTGATACCGCTTCTCGCCTTGTCGATAGTCCGGAGCATTTCGTACCCGGTGCGGATTCTAATTTTGCCCTTGTAGTAAAATGGGTCTTGATCGAGTTTTTGCACGACGGCTGGGTCCCGGCTCGCCTGGGAGTAGTCGAAGGATTGGGCTGGCAGCAGGGGGAAGAGCTTGGACAGCAGGCCCGAAACCTTGACCAGGAAGGGCGAGGCATACTCCGGAAGCTGGATGAAGGGAGCCGTCACGACCAGGCCGCGGACGGCTTGGGGATTCTTCAAACTGTGGAGGATAGCCAGGGCTGCACCAAAACTGTGACCCATCATGAAGAGGGGGACTTCGGGTACCAGCTCTCTCGCTTTCTTTTGCAGCGGCTGGATATCCTCTAATGCCGCGTCTGCGCTGTCCAGGTCGGCCAGCACCTTGGCCTCCTGCCCGTGTCCCCGCAAATTCTGGGCGAAGGCGGCGATTCTGCGCTCGCCCAGTGCGTGCATGAGCTCGAGATACCGTCCCGAGTGCTCGGCGTATCCGTGAACGATTATCATGACCGCCAGTGGCTTTTCCGGAATCGAGTAGCGGTAGAACAGTTCGAATCCGTCTCGAGTGGTAATATGTCCTGAGCCCTGTTTCATGGCTTCCTCCTGAATCGGCAGGCACTTTCTACAGGTGTATAGTTTTCGATATAAGCTTAACCGATAATAAGCTTCTAAGAAGATTCTAAGCGGTTGTAAGGAAAAATCAAGCAGATGTCTGACATTCTGCTGAGTAGCAGCATCTCTCAAGTGGCGAGTAATGAGTTACATTTATGCGGTCTCCAGTAGCTTGTTCTACAACCTTAATTCCCCGATATTGTTTTTTTCAATTGCTTGATTAAATCTACATCTACAAGGCGTCCGTTTATATATTTATGCAATAGGCTCGAAATAAGCGTCTGATACGGTATTCCTTCTTCAAGAGCTTTTTTCTGTAATTCCTTCAAGTCTCTTTCCGACATTCTAATATTTACTCTTTTGTCTTTTTTCAGCGTATTAGATGCATACTTTTGATATCGTTCTTTTTCATCTTCTAAATTTTCAATACTTTTCCATTCTCCTTTCTCTATACTTTCCAGTAACTCCAATTCTTCCCGAGTATATTCTATATTCATTTTTTCATTCCTCCCAAATATTCTTTACCCAGTTTTCGGCTGGGAATAATTGTTTTAAGAAAAACTTCATTTTCATCTTCGACGAACGGCACATAGTAAATATATTCGTTAATCTCCAAATAAATACTTTATGATTTGGATATTTCCGTTTGTTTGGATTATCCATAATATCTAAGACATCACCGTTATTTATTTTTACAAGTACGTCCTCGAACCCAATTCCTCTTTCCCGCTTTAATTTGGCATTTTTTTCATTGTTCCACGAAATCTGTTTCACTTATACATCTTAATACATTGTGTGCATTTTGGCAACATCTGCATATTTTCCGATTCCCATTGAACTCGACAAATTTCTCCCGAATTATTGGAGCTCTACGTTTCCACATTTTTTGGCCGTATAACAATTAGTCGATCCGCCGCGCCCGATCACATTTCGTTGCCCGTTTCGTTCAGCTCGAGCTATAGCTAGCTAATTGATATTTTGCATCAAGATGACCTGATACCTTTTCCCTGATGTTTGTTTTTGGGTATGATGGGATGATTGGGTGTGCAAGCGCCGGCGTTTGCGATCCTTGCCGGTTGTACGAATCGGACGAGGCGAAAGAAAGCAAGCGCTTGCCTGATAAAATTGATACTTAATGGGAGGTTGAGATGAAATCCAAAGCTAAGGTCGCAGTATTGATAGCTGTTGTTTTTGCTCTGTCAGCGCCGCTGCTCTGCCAGGCGGCGGGAGAATCGGTGGGTCTTGGGATCTCCGCCGGTGTAGCCTTTCCCGAGGGAAGTACGGCGAAAATATCGAGCACAAATTGGAAAGCGAGCCTCAATTGGGGATTCTACGTGAACATTCCCCTTGTGTACACATTTCACTTAACCCCCTCTTCAGAGCTCTACAAGTTCGACGACCAGAACGCCACGGATATGTCGATCGCCTTCAAGTTCATCGTTCCTCTGTCGAATTTTGATCTGTACGCAGGCTTCGTGCCCGGGTTTACAGCTGTAACCAATGTGACAGCGCCGCATGTCGGCGTTCTGGCCGGAGTCGGTTTTCCCCTGGTCAGCAATCTCGATATCTTTGTGCAGGGCAAATACAAGTTCCTCTTCCAGGGCGATCAGAACCTCAGGGTTCTGCATATAAATGCGGGGATCCTCTTCAATTTTTGAGTTGACTCTCACAAACCCAGTTGCTGGCGAACGATATTGACCCAGCTGCGGAAGGCAATGCCGTGCTTCATTGCACCCGCAAAAGACAGCTCCTTGGCCATGTAGGCGCTGGCCGCATTGACTTCGCCAGAAAAGATTCCAGGGGCGATCTTCGGATCCATGGTGATGGTCACATCGACGGTTTCCAGTGAGCCCTGCCCGCCTGAAAAAGCACCGTGATCGATCCGGATCCAGAAGTCGTGGCCACCATCGATTCGAAACTGAAATCCCAGCACGGCTCTTTTTGATTTTTTCTGGATCTTGGGGTTGGCGTTGCAGGCTGAGACCAGCACTTCCAGGTAGTCGGGGATATCGTCGAGATCGAACTCTCCTTGTTTGATCTTGCGAGCAACTCGTGAAGCTGTATCATGCCGAGAGCCCGGCTCTGCCAAGTCCTCGGCCGCAGCCGGCCCCTCCTGCGTCTCTCCGATCGCCATCGCGCTGCGATACGCTCCGTGTACTGCGTCCAGAATCAAGCCTGTTTTCTTGCAGTCACCGACGGCAAGCACCTCGGGGACACGATCCACGCTTTCTTGGATCGACGGAGGCAGTTGGCTGCCGGAGGTTCCTCGAGAGGAAACAACGAGATGGTCGAAGGCTACCTCGATCCGTTTTCCCTCACGCCGGCATACGAGAGTGTGATTCTCAATCCCTTCGATTTCCACGCCCAGACAGGTCTCGATTTTTCCATTCTCTTCGATCGTCTTTTCCAACTCCCTGGCCACCAATGCATACAGATCAGAGGCCAACCGTTTGGAGGATTCTACGATCGTAATCCTCTTGCCCTTGCTGCTGAGGTAATCCGCCACATCGATGCCGATCATCCCCCCACCGAGTAGGCAGATTTTTTCTCCGGAAGGAATGCTGCCCGCGAGCACCTCGTTGTACAGGGAATGCGGACAGGCCGCCAGGCCCGGGATTGACCTTGCCTCTGGTGTCGTTCCGATGGCCAGGACAAGGGTGTCCGGCCCTATCTCAGCGAGGACATCCGGAGTCAAG
>CAYMGP010000126.1:0-5891 GCA_964390045.1 uncultured Spirochaetaceae bacterium
CAGTTTTCCGCGATCAGGAACAGCCTCTCCTCCCTTCCCCGGAACTTGAAAATAGCCATCGAGGAACTTATCGCCGAACAGGGTCTGGCCGGAGAGGACCTGCACGCACTGCTGGCTCTCCTGATAGAAGGAGCCGCGCCTTCCGCCATTGCCGAGGAGGTGTCGCGGCTCAGCGGCAGGCGGATCGTGCTTCCCAGGAGCTTCGCCAGGCTCACCGGGATCGCCTTCGAGCGGCGAAGAGCCACCTTTGCCTACGCCTTCAGGGAGAACATCCTTCCCATTCTGCGCGTGCTTCTGCTCAGCCTGGCCTTTCTTGGACTTCTCTCCTTTCTCGGCTACCGTTATGTGTACAGGCCCCTGTACGCGAACCATCTCTACCGCCAGGGCTACAGCCAGATCGAAAAAGAGCGCTACCCCATGGCCAATGACAGCTTCGATCGGGCAACCTCTGTTTGGCCGTTCAAGGGCTGGTTCCACCGCTACGCCGAAGCGTTCAAGGAACAGCGCCAGTATCAGCTGGCAGCGGAGAAGTACGAGGAACTGCTGGCGCGTTTTCCAGGGGACCGGGAAGGCATCCTGGGCTACTCGTATCTACTCACCCACTTTCTGGCCGGCTATGAAAGGGCGGACAAATTTTTAGGCGAGCTTCTGGCTGAAGACATGAAGGATTTCGACACCTTGCTGGCCAAAGGAGACAACTACCTCGAGTGGGCCAGGGAAGATCCCAGCCGCTATGCAGACGCCCGCTTCGCCTATGCCTCGATCATCGATTATCACGGTGAGCAGGAGCAGGTCCTTTTCCGCATGATGCGCTACTTCGTTCGCACGGACAAGTTCGACGAAACCGTCAAGCTGAAAGAGTTCCTCGATACGAAGAAGAAGACCCTGCGAGCCGAGCCCGAGCTGTTTGCCTCAGCCTATGCCGAGCTGGCCGGCTACTGGATCGACAAGGGACGGTACGACGGGATCACCGATACACTGTTTGCCGCCATGGACACGAAGTCGGATGTTCCGGAGATCCACTACCAGCTGGCCCGCTATTTCCGCTACGTGCAGGATCTCGGGGAAGAGGAAAAGGCGCTCAACACGGCGATCAGCCTGCTGGAGCGGATGCAGCCTCTTGATAAGAACCACCTGGAGATGTTGATCGACTCTTACAACCGCCGCGGGGAAACCTACTGGCGTACAGAGCAGTATCTCGAGGCGGAACGCCACTTTCAAATGGCGCTGGACAGGATCGAGGATGCCCAGGCGCGGCGGATTTTTGGCAAGCAGGAGCAGTTCGGCCGGGTGTACAAGAACTATGGCGACCTGTTCTACTACATCAGCCATGACCTCGAGCCGGCCCTCGATCTGTACCTCAAGGCTGAGGCGAACCGTTTCAAGAGCCCGGAGCTGGACTACAAGCTGGGCTACATTCACTATGCGGCGGATCGTTATGAGGATTCGCTGCTGCGCTTCTCCAAGGTTGTCGATCAGAGGCCTACCAACCCGAACGCCCTCTACGCTCTGGCCAACAGCCTGTACCTGAGGGGCTACTATTCGTCGGCTCAAGGCTACTACCTGCGTTTGTTGAATCTGCTCGAATCCCGGGAAGAGGGCATACCCTTTCTCCAGATCTACGAGAATCCCGAGCACCAGGCTTTGGCCGAATACATCATGAAGGTGTACAACAACCTCGGGGTGACCCTGAAGCAACTCGCCGACAGGAGCCGCGATCCGGAAAAGGAGTCAAAGGCTCTCGTGGACATGACCTTCTCCTCGGAGCGCTTCGATCAGCTTTCCCGCGATCCCGAGACAGCCGAGCGCGGTCTTACCAAAAACCTCGCCTACCTAAACCAGCGGGGTGTGCTCTACCCGAGCTCTGAGTTCCAGCTCCAGGTGTACACCCGCCTGCCCATTGATTTAGAGGCCAGTAGATTTTAATCCCAATATAGAAAATAAAGGTGAGTTGAGGAGCTGTCTCAGACAGCAACCATCCAACCGTAGCGGTCTTCGACCAGGCCGTACTGGATACCCTTCAGAATTTTCAGGGCGTGGGTCGTGAATTCCCCCATCCTGCCGTCGCCGAACACCACCTCTTTGCCCTCGTGGGTGATCGACTCGATGAAGGTGACCCCTGCGGCGGTGCCGCTGGCGAATACCTCTACGGCTTCGGCGAAGACCTCGTCTACGGAAATCCTGCGTTCCTCGGTTGCCAGGCCTTTGTCTTTGGCGATCTGCAGGATCGACAGCCGCGTGATGCCGGGAAGAATCGTGTCTTCCAGGGACGGGGTGACCAGGGTGCCATTCTTCAGGAGGAAGAACAGGTTGCAGGAGGAGCCCTCCTCGAAGTATTTCTGCTCCTCGGCATCGAGGAAGATCGCCTCCATGTAGCCGTTGTTTTCCGCTTCCTTTTTGGCCAGGGCGCTGGATACGTAGTTGGAGGCGCATTTGATCCAGCCCGTTCCTCCTCTGTGGGCCCGTACGCGGCCGGTGGTAACCGCCTTGGCTTTGCCCGGCTTGAAGTAGGAGCCGACCGGCGTGGAGATGATCACCACCCAGGGGTGGGCGCTCAGGTTGACGCCGATTCCCCCTTCCGTGTAGGAGAAGGGCCGGATGTACACGGAGTGCCCCGTGACGAAGTTGTCCTGCTCCCAAGAAGGATCGTAGGCGGGGGCGAATCCCAGCTTCTGGTTGCGCCGAGCCACCTCGCGGACCGCGGCGATGAACATGTCGGGAGGGAAGGCCGGCATGAGCAGGCCCTTCATCGAGTTGGCCATGCGCCGGGCGTTTCCATCCGGGCGAAAGATCTTCAGGGAGCCGTCTTTCTGGGGGAAGGCCTTGAGGCCCTCGAAGCAGCCCAGGCCGTACTGGGTCGTGTAGTTGACCAGGGGCAGGTTGGGAAAGGAATTGCGTTTGGCTAGCAACTCCTGCTTCTCATTGTCAGGAAGAGCCGCCTCCTCTTCCGGGCTCAGGTGCTCCTTTTCTATGTACTGCTGCTCCCAGGAATCGTCGCCGCCGTAGTTGGCGAGATAGACCCAGGGGTAGATCTCCAGCGTAAACCCTTTGGCCATAGGGACACTCCTCGTTCAGACAATATTGCCACCATACTATCTGGGCCGGCCCCTGCGGTCAAGCCGAGCGTGCGTCGCGTGGCAACAGTCTGCGGCGATATCAATCCGGAGAACAAAAAAATTGTAATCGGATCGTCCGGGATCGGTCGATGATAGAATCAGAATGAACAACACGAGGGATCATATCGTCTTCTTTTTCGCTCAGAAGATGTATTATCTGGAACGGATCGGCAAGACCGAGGCCTACAACCGGCTGATCGATCTGTTCGAGCAGATCAACCTCGACGGTCTTCTCAACTACCTGACCCGCTACTACTCGGTGGACATCGCCCGGGAGCTGGATGACTTTTTCCTCGAAGAGGGCGAGCTGGTATTCGTCAGCCGACGGGGCGACTACCGCTACAAGCACGTGTTCCGGAACAACAAGCTCTGGCTGGTGGGCATCGAGCTGCTCGAATAAGCGCTTTCGATTCGCCCCTTTCCGTCCTCCCCAAAACCTGAAAGCTGTACTACAATACCCCCAGACGAATCGATCAGTGGGGGTGGGCATGATCAGACATGCTGTGATTCTGGCAGGGGGAAGCGGGACCCGGCTATGGCCGGCCTCGACCCAAAAGCATCCCAAACAGCTACTCGAGCTCGTGCAGGGGCAATCCCTGTTCGCCATGACCCTGCAGAGAGCCGTGGGCTTGGGAATCGAGGGCTTCATCTGTGTTGTCACCCACCGGGATCATGCGCAGGCGATTGCTCGGGAGTGCGAGAACGTTCTCAAGGAGAGACGCTTTCCCCTCGGCCGGGTACTGGTGCTGCCCGAGCCGGAGTCAAGGAACACGGCTCCCGCCATCGCCTTCGCCGCCGCTGTTCTCCAGAAAGCCGGTTCTCCGGCCGATACCCTGCTGGTGATGCCCGCCGATCACACCATCTCTCCTCTCACCGTGTTTGCAGAAGATGTGGACAGGGCAGCCGTTCTGGCGGAGAAGAGCTGGCTGGTGACCTTCGGCATTCCTCCCGCGAGCCCCGAAACAGGCTACGGCTATGTCGAATCGGCCGGACCACTGCCGGGCGGATTCGAGGTTGGCAAGTTCAAGGAAAAACCGGACGCCGAAACCGCGCGCTTGTTCATCGAGCAGGGCAACCACTACTGGAACTCGGGCATGTTTGCCTTCCGCATCGACACCTTTCTCGAAGAGCTGGACAAGCATTCCCCGGAAGTGGCGGCCGGCTTTCGTTCGCTGGCTCTGCCTGAGATCCCTGCTGCCGCCTCTGCGGGTCACCCCCTGTCGTTCCCGGCCGGCGAAGCCATCGAACAGGTTTACCGTGCCGTTCCCTCTATCTCGGTGGATTACGCGGTAATGGAGCACAGCCGGCGAAGTGCCGTGGTTCCGGCCCGCTTCGCCTGGAGCGATGTGGGCAGCTGGGATGTAGTGGCAGAGATGTTCGCGTCCCAGACGGCGAGCGGTTCGGGCCAGCAGGTCGTGTCTGTCGAGGCGGAGGGCAATTTCGTGTTCTCAGACATCCCGGTGGCCCTTGCCGGGGTTCAGGATCTGGTTGTGGTTGTGAAGAATGGAGTGCTTCTGATCTGCAGGAAGGGCCGGACTCAGCTGGTCAGGGATGTTGTGCAGCGATTGAAAAACTCGAACGATCAGGAGCTGCTTTAGCGCCGCTACGGGGCCTGCTCCACCTTGGACAGACGCTCGAAAACGTGTATCAGCTCTTCGCGCAATCGATTGTTCAGTTTCCCGGCACAGTCATCGTTTCCGATCAAGCCGATCTCGGCACAGAGGGTCCTGTATACCCTGTTTTCGTTTTCGATCAGCTTCATATAATCATCGCGCTGTTTGAAGAGGTTCACGAGAATGCTGCGGGTTTTGTACTTGTCCTCCCGGGCGTAGGCCAGGGTCGAGCGCAGCCTGGATACCTCCTGGGCTTGCTTGCTGAGGAAGGGCGAAAGGTCGTGCGTGGGGATTCGGTACAGCAGGTCCTGCTTGCTCTCCTTGTCTTTGCGTTGGGATTCCTCTTCCCTGAGAATCTCCGTGTAGTTTTTCTTGATGCTGGCGAAGATGCCCTTGAAGGTGGCTCCGAAGTTCGCCCGAAACACGGCCCGCTTGTCCTCCTTTATCGTGGGAAGCAGCTCCTGCATCTTCTTCTTTTCTTTCTGATAGATGCTGAGCTGAACGAACACGTTTTTCACGGCGGGGTGTTTCTGAAAGCCGGGATTGTGCTTGATGCGCTCTCTGATGTCGGCCAGCACGGCGCTCACCTCCATATCGTCAGGGGAGAGGGTCTGCCCCGCCTTGTTCTTGGAGAGAGGGACGACCCCGGAGCAGAGCAGCCTTTGGATCAGGATAACGAAGAGAAGCTCCGTCAAGGGCTTCTCTCTGGCTTGAAGTTCCTCGAAGCGAACCGACTGAAACTGTACCGCCTCGAGGGTGATGAAGGCCCGGCGCAGGGCAACGTTCTTGTATTCGAGCAGGCCCTCTTCCACGGCATGCTGCAGGTCTTGGGCCGAGTTGTTCATGTCCTGGGAGGATATTTTAAGATGTTCAATAAGCGCAAATTGGTCTTTGCTCGCTTCCCGGAGATCGATCCAGTCTCCGCTGATCCGCTTCTCGAGCCCTATCATCATCCTCAATATAGAGTTTCTCCCTGATTGTATCAACGTGGTAATACCGCCCCGCAGCAGTGGTGCTGCAGATGAATCGAGAAAAGCAGATCGGCTTGACGGCAGCCCAGATATAGCAAATATCCGGGTTAAGAGCGTAATTATTTTGTCGATAAGAAAAAAACATGATAGAAAAGACCTTAAAAAAGTCTTGACAGCTTTTTTCAAGGGCT
>CAYMGP010000127.1:0-5454 GCA_964390045.1 uncultured Spirochaetaceae bacterium
CCAACATCCGTATCGCACCCACCCTGCCCTCCCTGCAGCAGATCCGCACCGCAATCGAAGTGCTGTCTGTGTGTATTCAGTGGGCAGCCCTCGAGAAAGGAGTGTATCCCCTTTGAAAATCCTGAGGTTGATCCTCTTGCTTCTCGCTTTCCTTTCTTTGCCGGTGACAGTGTTTGCTGTACCGGAACGCTTGGTGGTACTTCCGCCCACCGTGTATCCTGAAAACCCGGAGAACAGGGCCGTTATTCACGATGTGGTGAGGCGGGCCGCTGCCAGAGCCGACGACCTGTTCGCAAGCTACATTTCCGTAGATTTCGATCAAGACCGGAAAGATCAGGACCGCGGAGATCAAAGCCGCAAAGATGTGGATTTCACCGTTCGGGTCGAAGCCTTTTTCCAGGACCCGAACGACATAGTAAAGGTAACGCTCGTCCGTTCTCGAGACGGCGCCGAGGGCTCGGGAATCCCTCTGCTGGGTACGATTTCATCGAGGAGTGCCGTGTTTCTTGCAAACTCGATCTTTCATCAGTGGAGCTCTTTTCACGACTTTCTGGCCGACGAGATGACGGAAGCTCCGCTGTATATCGACGAGGTCCCCCTCGACCTGATCTCCCGATCGCTTTTTGGAAATACAGGTATGCTGGCGCCGTGGTCGCTGGCCCTCCGGGACGATTCCACCTTTCTGGTGGGCACCGCGACTGTCTGCCTCGAGATGGACAGAAACTTCCGCGTCCTCGATCAGCCCGGGCGGGAGCTCTACGATGCCGGCGAGTACGGTTACGGATCCATCGTGGATGTGACGCCCGCCGGAACGATCTTCTTCAAGAATCTCAACAATGGAAAGGTAATCAAATGGCTGGGCAGCGGCACAAGAGCGCAAAGCTGGAAGTTGGGAAGCCAATATCTCGGGTCTTTCGCCGTGTTCCCGGACGGAAGCGCCCTGGCCGTACATGCGGGACAACAAAAAACCGTGCTTCTCAAAGACAGGAAACCCACTCCCGTAGACTTCCTGACCGATCCCAACCTCTATATCAGCGCGCTGGCTGCCGGTCCCGACGGTGATGTCTGGGTGTATTCGGTGGCCGAGCGGCGAATTCGTATCTATACGTCGCAAGGACAGCTCGTAGATTCCATCATTCCCATTTCCCCGTTGGATCTGGTGCCGACTCAAATGCAGGTGTATCCCGACGGAAGCTTCATCTTTTTCTCCCAGGGAACCCTGGCTCGTTTTCGGCGCAACGGAGTGCCGCTTTGGAGCACAGACAAGCTGCTCGGACCCGGTGAGTTCGCCTCTCTCAGCCACGCCTACGTGGCCGGGGATTCCAAAACGGGACTGATCTATCTGTCTGATGTGACGGGCAGGCGAATCATCAAGCTGTTGGACCGTTCCTATGCCCGCAGCCGAGGGATCAGTAATCCCGCGGAAGAAACGTTGCTACGCCATAATGAGAGGCTCTCCCGAAATCCCGACGATGTGGCCGCCCTGGCGGACAAAGCCGCGGTATACGAACAGATCGGTTCGATCGAGATGGCCCGCTCGCTGTGGAACCAGGTCTTGGAGATCGATCCACTGCACAGCGGCGCCAAGGCCAAGGTCGACGGATTCGAGATCGCCCTGCTCAAGAACAGGGCTTCCGATCTGGAGGACAAGACCCGTTCTACCATCGAGGCTTTGGGACCGGAATCAGCCCGACAGTTCTACAGTCAGACGATGCAGCTCTACGAAAAAATCCTCAGCCTGGACCCCGGCGACAGGGACACGATACAGAAGCGCCGGGACCTCAATCTTCTGTTCGCCGAAAAACAGAAACGCATCACGATCACGGCGGCCCAGATCGAGAACCTCTTTCCCTCTATGATGCAGCACTACCGCAGCGCTCCCGTTGGAACGGTCACGGTGCACAACGTCCTCGACGAGGAGGCGCGGGACCTGACAGCCAGCGTGTTCATCGAGCGCTATATGGATTTTCCCACGGAGTCCTCGCCGCTTTCCCGCCTCCGGCCGGGCGGCCGGGCTACCCTCGATCTGAATGTCGTTTTCAATACATCCGTGTTCGACCTGCAGGAGGACCTGCCCGTCCAAGCCCGCATCGAAATCTCCTACAGAACCGCAGGGGTAGAGCAGAGAAGCGCCAAGGTGGTAGGCCTGAGATTGTTCAGGAAAACGGCCCTGACGTGGGATGATTCGGCCAAGCTTGCCTCCTTCATCATGCCCAACGAGGAAATCGTCAGCACGTTTTCCCACAGGGTATCCGATATCGAAGCGGTGCAGAGGCGCTACCGCTTGTCCAAGCGCCTGTTTCGCGGCATTAGGGTTTGTGATGCCCTGGGCGCCTACGGCATCGCCTATATAGAAGATCCCGACTCCCCCATCTCTAAGGTTCTCGGAAAGCCAGCCGTGGTCGACACGGTGCGCTTTCCCCGAACGACCCTGCTGATCCAATCGGGAGACTGTGACGACACCACGGCACTGCTTGGCTCGCTGCTCGAGTCCGTTGGGGTCAGCACCGCCATCATGACCACCCCCGGGCACGTATTCCTGGCCTTCGAAACCGGCGAGCCCAAGGAGAATCTCTGGCTGTTTCGTCATGGGGAGTTCGAAGCCATCGCCCACGAGGGCACGATCTGGCTGCCCGTAGAAACCACGGTCCTCGATAAGGGATTCTTATCCGCCTGGGAAACCGCTTCCCGGCTGGTACGCAGACACAGGAACAGGCTCGAGTTTCTGCCCGTGGGCGCCCAGCGCGATCGCTACCCACCGCTGCCGCTTCCCGGCACGGAGCTCAGCGTATTCGAGCCGGCCGCTGAAGAAATCGATGCCCTGTTCTCCGTTTCCATCGGGGGAATCGAAGACACGCTTTACGAGGAGAGCCTGCGAACATTGGAAAAGAAACTGCAGCAGCAGCGCGGGTCGCGGGCCGTACGGCTGCGCAACCAGATCGGCGTTCTCCACGCCCGCTTCGGCAAGGACGTGGAGGCCGAAGCAGCCCTGAAGCGCTGCCTCTCCGAAGATCCCGATTTCCCGCCCGCCTACCTGAACCTGGCCAACCTGAAGTTTGTGCGGGGCGAGATCGAAGAAGCGGCCGGAGTGGCCCGCCGGGGACTGGAACGCAGCCCGGAGTTTCCTCTCCTCAACATCTTTTTGGCTATATACCACCACCGCAAGGGAGAGCCACAAGAGGCGGGAAGATACCTTGAGAGAGTACGCGCAGCATCTCCCGAGTTGGCCGAACGCTACAGTTACCTGGCCGAAGGCGGCACAGCAAAGGTCAGGGCGGGAGCCGCCGCCGAATCCGAAGAACTGCCCCTGATCTGGACCTCGGGAGAGTAGGTGAGGCTGTGGATCAAAGCCAAATCACCCCGAAACTTTTCGAGTTCTTACGAGAGCTGAAGCGAAACAACAGGCGCGAATGGTTCCTGGACAACAAGGAGCGTTATGAGGATCAGGTCCGCGAGCCTTTGCAGCGCTTTATTTCCGACTTTGCTCCCCATCTAAACCGCATCAGCAGCCACTACCGGGCCGATCCACGGCCCGTTGGCGGCTCCCTGTTCCGCATCTACAGGGACGTTCGCTTCTCGAACGACAAAAGCCCCTACAAGACCCACGCAGGAATCCATTTCCGACACGAACATGCCCGGGACGTTCACGCGCCGGGATTCTATCTGCATCTCGAACCGGAAAATGTGTTTGCCGCTGTGGGCATCTGGCACCCCGATTCGGGTACCCTGCGCAAGATCCGGGACACCATCGTAGAGGAGCCGAAACGCTGGCAGCGAGTCAAATCAGAACGGGATTTTGCTGCGCTGTACGAGCTGGGCGGTGAATCTTTGAAGCGGCCGCCTCAGGGCTACGATGCCGACCATCTGCTGATCGATGATCTGAAGTATAAAGATTTCGTGGCCCATGTCCCGCTGAGCGAGAAACAAGCCTGTGCAGCGGATTTTCTGGACCGCTACACAGAGATCTGCCGGGCGGCAGCCGCTTTCATGCGCTTTCTCACGGAAGCTGTCGGCCTACCCTGGTAGACCTATCTAGAATTTCTGCGATCTTGATCAACCGGCGACACTCAGGCTTTTCTGTTAATCACAAAGTTCGAATCCCTGCATTCTCTGACCAAGCTCGTGAAGCCCTCTCCCTATACATCGCCCGCCGGCTGGCCGTACCCACACCTTTGTCTTTGAAGAAGATCTGTATCGAAAAGAATAAAGAAGCCACGGCGATCTCCTACACCTCCGAGAACGACTTCTTCCAGGGAAAGACCGAGACCTTCACCGTGATGCGTTTTTTGCTGAAACTGACACCAGCAGGAATAATTACTTCAAATCGAAATCCGGGCGTCCTACGCGGCAAAAGGGCGGGCCTCCTTGGCTAAGAGTCTACATATTCACGTTGGTATCAGGCCAAATATCGCCGAATGTTCCGTTTTGCCACCCGCACTTTCATAAAACCGCCCCGCCCTTTGGCAACACTAGAAACGCGAGTTATTCTGGAAGAACTTTGCCACCGAAGCTTTGTCGATCTTCCCTTCAGCAACACCCAGTACAATTCTTTCAAACTCCTCTTCATCGGCCTCGACTTCTACGCCGTTGAGTGATAGGAACACCAGAGACGCCACCGCACATGTCCGTTTATTACCATCGATAAAGGGATGATTCTGAGTGATATGGAAAAGATATGCAGCGGCCATCTCAAAGAGATCCGTGTGTAAATAGCGACCGCCGAATCCAGCTGCCGGTATAGCCAGAGCAGACTGCAGTAAGCCTAGATCGCGAATACCCGGATCACCACCGTATCGCTCGATCTGATCGCGATGAATCTCGATAACTTCACCCAGTGTAAGAAAAACAGGATCTTCGACGATCATTCAGCTAAGCGTTTCAGCGCACGCCCATACTTCCTGTTTGCCGATTCAAGAGCTTCCGTGAACTTATCCCGACGTTCGTTATCTCGCACTGGTGAAATCACAAGGACTTGTCCGTCCGTCGAAATCTCTAGTGGGGTATCTGCATCAATCTTTAGCAAATCGAGTACTGCCCGATCGATCACAATCGCAAGGCTATTCCCATGTTTTGTCAGTTTCTTTATCATGAGCTTTCCTCTAATCGGTCAACCAATGTATCTACAATGTACTACTACGGTTAGTCAAATGTCAACATGCGGAAACGCCAGTTTTAGCAAACCCGCATCACTACGATGAAAGTCAAGCGCTTTTTCTCTCCTCCTCCTTGATTTTCTTAATTTTTTTCAATATGGCATAGTGTCCTCACAAAATCCAAGCTTGATAGGTATTCGTCTGTTGCGAAACACACATGTACAATCGAACAGATAGTGAATAAAAACAACAAGAAGAGACGATAGCGTAAAACGCGACGGTCGAAGGAAAAACCAGCAGATCAGTCAAGGAAGGGAGAAGGGCGGCAACAGTGATGATACTATATTCTCTCTTCATGGTG
>CAYMGP010000128.1:0-5067 GCA_964390045.1 uncultured Spirochaetaceae bacterium
CTTGTCCCGTACCAAGGCGAAGTGGCGTACGTTGGCAAAGCGCATCGAGCAGCTGGTCTGTGGACAAACCACGCTACAGGATGAAGAACCGGAGGTGGAGGGCCTGGCCCGTCACTACGCGCCGCTGTTGCTGCAGCGAAAGCAGCAGAAAGCTGAAGCCGAAGAGAAGCCCGATGCCGAGCAACCCAGGCAGTGGAAGACCGTTGATCTGAAGTCGATTGAACACAAGAGGGTGAGGACGATCGGTGCTGAGTATGTCGGCTGGCAGTACTTTCGAAAGTTGAAGATGGAGGAAGTGCTTGAAGCGGCGGGATTGAACGAACATCAGATTCGGGTGGCGGCGCTTCTGATCATCGGCAGGTTGGTCGCCCCTGGGAGTGAACGGGCAACACTTCAGTGGGCTCGGCACGTGAGTGGGCTCGGTGAGCTGACGGGGCTTGCGGTGGCGGAGGTCTCCGAGAGTAAGCTGTATCGGCTGACCGATCGGCTGTGGGAGGACAAAGAGGCGATTGAGGAGGGGCTTCGGGGTCGGGAACGAGATCTGTTTGCGCTTTCCGAGCGGATCGTGCTGTATGATCTGACCAACACCTACTTTGAGGGCTCACAGTATGAAGGACAGTTGCTTCGGCACGGCAAATCCAAGGATAAACGGAATGACCGCCCCCTGATTACCTTGGGGCTGGTGATCGATGAATGGGGGTTTGCCAAACACAGCCAGTTTTTTGCCGGTGCGGTGGACGAGCCGGGGAGCCTCAAACAGATGCTTTCGGGGCTGGAAGCGCAGGAAGGTAGCACGGTGATCGTGGATGCCGGGATTGCCACTGAGGAGAACCTGGAATGGCTGAAAAGCCAGGGCTACCAGTACATCTGTGTGGCTCGAGGCAAACCGCTTGCTCCCGATCAGGAGAACGAAACCCAGCCTTTGGTGACGATCCGCGAGAATAAGGATAGCCGCGTGGAAGCCTGGTTGGTGAAGGGGCAAGAGGAATGGGTGCTGATCTGTGGCAGCTCCAGCCGCAGAGCCAAAGAGCAGGCCATGAAGGACCGCTTTCAACGTCGATACGAAGAGGGGCTTGCCGAGATTCAAGCGGCGCTGGGCAAGAAAGGCGGCACGAAGCGCTATGAGAAGGTGCTGGAGAGAATCGGACGGCTGAAACAGCGCTGTCATGGTATATCTCAATACTACGAGCTTTCCATCAGCAGGCAGGAGGGGATTGTCACCGACCTGCGCTGGACGCTAGCTAAGAGCGAAGCTGTCGAGAAGCGCTACTCGGGCCGCTACTACATCCGCACCAGCCGGACGGATCTCAGCGAGAAAGAGATCTGGGAGTTGTACGTGACCTTGGTTGGGATCGAAGATTCTTTTCGTGCCTTGAAGAGTGAATTGGGGATGCGTCCTGTTTATCACCGGGCCGAGCGACGGATCGAGGCGCATATCTTCATAACGGTGTTGGCCTACCACTTGCTGAACGCCATTCGCTACCGGCTTCGCAGCTCAGGCTTTATGATGCGTTGGTCTACGGTCAGGCGCCGGCTCTCAACCCACGTACTGGTCAGCACCACGATGAGTACCAATGAGGGACGCACGGTATATCTGCGTACCCCAAGCACTCCCGAGCTGTTTCACCGTGACATCTACCGGGCGCTGGAATTACGCCCGAGCCCGATTCGTCGGCGCCAACGGGAACGATAAATCTGTAGGGCCCATGGTTAAAGACTTATTTTCTGTGCTACAAAGAAATAATCAACCGCAGTGACAAACTTGGGCTAGTACACAGCAGGCAACTTAGCCACGACATTTTCCGGCGTTACGTTAGCCTTGATATTGTGGTTCTGGTTGAACGCGAAGCGTTGTGCGTCCTTACAGGTTCTGACCGAGCCGCGTACGTTCTCAGCCAGGAGGCATTCTCAGTCCTGCCAGATCTTATTTCTAAGGTCCATCAAATCAAGATATCTATCGTCCTTGTCGCCGTACATATCCTTTAAGGCAAGAAGCTCCCTCTTCAGTTCTCTGACATCTTCGGAATAAGCAGGATCACGATAGACATTATTCGTTTCGAGAGGATCCTTCTCAAGATCATACAGTTCGAATCCCGGATCCGTCGGGATCCTACATCCTCTTCATCACAGCCTGAGGAGTCAAGCGGCAAACCGTAGAAGAACGCAAGTTTCCGGGTTCGCGTCCTAATTCCTTAGAGGGTAATACTATATTAACTAACTCTTTGTCAATCGTGCGGTACTAGTTTCTTTAAAAAATTCTCTTTTTAGTGCTTTCGTACCAGCAGAAATGGCAAATGGGAGCATATAGTCTTAACGACAAGGTTAGGCTAATATATGAGACAAACAGACGGGACGTGCTGTAAAAAGATTTCGAGGGTTCATGTCATGAGCGCACCTGATTATTCCGCATTACGCAAGACTTTTCAGTTGGATTTCTCGACCGACGAACTTCAAGCCCGCAGAGGCAAGGTCCTGGAGGCGATTGGCCGGGAGGCCGCTGCCCTGCTGCAAGGCTCTCCAAAAAATTCCGATCACAACCTCTTCCGGCAGAACAATGACTTCTACTACTTGTGCGGCGTCGAAGTGCCTCATGCCTATCTACTGCTGGATGGAAAAAACGGGAAAACGACCCTCTTTCTGGTCCACCAGAGCCAGGAGCATCTCGAAAAGGAAGAGGAGATCATCTCCGCCGAGAACGCCGAGATCAGTCAAGCGATCACCGGCGTCGAAGAAGTCCTGGGAATAGAGTCCCTGGCCGAATATCTTGAAAAGGCCGAGTCCCTCTATGTACCCTGGCGCCAGGCTGAGGGCCCGGCCATGAGCTGGGATACCCTCCAGCTGGCCCAGAAGGAAATTAACTCCGACTCCTGGGACGGTCGGCTAGACCGACGCAGTCACTTCCTCTCATTGCTGCGACAGCGCTTTCCCAAGATAGAGCTCAAAAACCTGGACCCAATCCTGAATACGCTCAGACTGATCAAGAGCCTAAAAGAAATCGAGCTACTACGGGCAGCCGGGCGGATCACTGCACTGGCCGTTAAGCAGGCCATGCGATCTACCAAACCCGGGGTGATGGAGTACCAGCTGTAGGCGGTCATGCGCTACCACTTCTTAATCAACGGTGGCCGGGATGCGGGCTATCGGGCGACAATTGGCGGAGGAGCTAATGCCTGGTACGGCCATTACAACACAAACAACTGCCCCCTCATAGACGGCGAACTGCTGCTGGTGGACGGCGCTCCGGACTATCACTACTACACCTCAGACATCGGACGGATGTGGCCGGTCAGCGGGGTCTACAACGCCGTCCAACGGGAACTGTACGGATTTATCGTTGAGTACCACGAGGTCTTCCTTTCCCTCATCCGTCCTGCGGTGACGGATGAGCATATTCGCCGGGAAGCGGCCGAGAAAATGGCCAAGGTAGTCGAGAAGACTCGCTTCTCCAAGGAGATCTATCAAGCGGCGGCTCACCGCGCACTCGAGTTTCCCCACCACATGTCCCACCCGGTTGGTATGGCGGTTCACGATGTCGGTCACTACCGGGGGACGGTTCTTCAAACGGGGGTGGTACTGGCTCTATATCCTCAGCTGATCATTCCGGAAGAGCGAATTTACATCCGGGTTGAAGACACGGTCGTGGTCACAAAGAAGGGCGTGGAAAACCTGACCGGCTCGGCACCGATAGAGCTCGATGAGGTGGAGAATACGATGCGTGAGCAGGGATTGTTGGAGCGCTTTCCTGCTGAGCTGAGGTAGAAGAGACTCACTGAGAAGTCCAATCCGCGTTCAATTACCTCAGGCCGGGGAGCGTAGATGGCAGGCCACCCGATGATCCTGCCCCAGGTCTATCAAGCGCGGCTTCATTTCCCGGCATTCGGGCAGCACATAAGGACAGCGGGTATGGAAATGACAGCCCGGCGGTGGCTTGCTTGGGCTGGGCACATCTCCCAGCAATATGATTCTTTCCCTCTGAACTCGGGTATCCGGGGCGGGTACCGCGGACAACAGCGCTTCCGTATAGGGATGTTGTGGATTTCCGAAGACCGCTTCTGTGTCCGACATCTCCACGATTCTCCCCAGATACATGACTGCAACCCGATTGGCAATGTGCTTCACCACACTTAAGTCATGGGCAATAAAGAGGTACGTTAAGCTGAACTGATCCTGCAGGTCTCCCAAGAGGTTGATAATCTGTGCCTGGATAGAGACATCAAGGGCTGAAACCGGCTCGTCGCATACAATAAGCTTTGGGTTGAGGCCGATAGCGCGGGCGATACCGATGCGCTGCCGCTAGCCTCCACTGAACTGGTGCGGGTAGCGGCGTATATGGTCGGGCTGAAGCCCTACTACTTCCAGAAGGTACGCTACTTTATCAAGAAGTTTCCGACCCGATGCCTGATTGTGGATGACGAAGGCCTCCCCGATGATGTCCCCAACTGTCATCCGCGGGTTGAGAGATGCAAAGGAGTCCTGAAAGATGATCTGCATGTCGCTGCGTGCGGTTTGCATCTGCCTGCAGTTCATCGAGTAGATGCTCATTCCTTGGAAGCGCACCTCTCCGGCTGTTCGATCGAGAAGCCGAAGCAGGAGCCTAACGGTCGTCGTTTTTCCGCATCCAGACCCCCCTCTCCCTCATTGCTACTACTATTATCTTTCCCCTTTGGATAGATTATTATGTGAGGCAGTCCTACTTTTCGGGTAGATTATTGGATGAGGCAACAGGGGATTATCCTATAATGTGTAGGTTCGCCCGCATACGCACACGGTCATGATCAACGTTAACAGTCTTTTGCCCAAATACCATCAGCTCAAAGAGCACCTCAAGAAACAAATTCGCTCGGGAGAAATCACTCCGGGAGAGCAGTTACCCTCCGAGACAGAGCTGGTGGGGAAGTTCCGACTAAGCCGCCACACGGTTCGAAAAGCCTTCGCTGAGCTCGAACACGAGGGCTGGATATTCCGCGAACAGGGACGGGGCACTTTCTGCAGCTTCAGAGAAAAAGACAATACCAAATCCATCGCTGTCATCACCACATACATCTCGAACTACATCTTCCCCTACAT
>CAYMGP010000129.1:0-4926 GCA_964390045.1 uncultured Spirochaetaceae bacterium
TTGGATCGAAATATTGGGATTGGAAGGTGCGCTGAAGTACATTGATATCACCGTCTGAGCCCCGAGCAACGGTTTAGCGCCAGATTCGGTTTTCGAGCATACAGCGTAGGTGAGGAAGTCATGGAGGCTTTTGTGGACGGATTTTCGCAGGCGGCAATAAACATCCCCCGTGCATTCAGGATTGAGGCCGGGAAAGATCGATTTGATGGGCATTAGGGTCTGGGTGTGAGTCGCATCGATTTCAAAGTGGCCACACAAGACAGCAGCGATGTCTTGATCTTGGAGAACACCTTCAGCAAGAAAGGAGGTCGGCCGCGGCACCTGCATTACGAGCAGGACGAATGGTTCTATGCACTCGAAGGGGAGTTCATTATAGAGGTCGGAGAGGAGAGGACCCGGCTGCAACCCGGCGATTCTATCCTCGCGCCACGCAGGGTACCTAATGTCTGGGCGTACGTGGGTGAGACGTGCGGCAGGATGTTGATCACCTTTCTGCCTGCTGAAAGATGGAGGCTTTCTTTCGTGAGGTGACAAAGGCCGATGCCATGCCGCCTCAAGATCCCCAGTTGTGGCGAGCGTATGGAATGGAGCTGCTTGGTCCCCCATTGTCGCTGAGCGAATTTTGAAAGGAATCCCGGAGGACGGCGATGTACGGTCTTATGTTTCAGTACTGGTGGATCCTATTGCCCGCAATTCTGTTGGGGAGCATTGCTCAGCTAGTGGTGCGGGGAACCTATCAGAAATACCGGCAGGTAAAGACCCGAGACGGCACAACAGGCGCGGAGGTGGCTCGGCGTACTTGCCAAAGGTGAGGTGTGCCTTGGTGGGGATGGTTCCGTTTTTAAGTAGCTCGATGGCCAAGGTCTCAGCGGCCGCACGTGAGCTCTGGCCGGAACTGATCGCACTCAAGCGCTTTCCGTTCTCATCGCGGAATTGAACATAGAAAACAAGGCGCTTTTTCCTACCGACCAGCCTTTTGTAGATGCTGAATGGTCTGCATACCGCCATTCCCTTCCTCCATATATTATATACTGAGAAGGACAGGATTTGTTAACTAGGGGGGTTGCAGAAAAAGCTGCTTACAACTCTGCTTACACAGTGTGTTTTACGGTAAGAAGGCCGATCTGGCAAGAAATAACTTTATACACAGAAAGCAATTAAATTGGGCGATACTGGATTTGAACCAGTGACTTCTACCGTGTGAAGGTAGCACTCTCCCACTGAGTTAATCGCCCGCTTTGCACGGCTGAGGCAAAGCTCCGCTCAGCCTCAGCCACGCGCGTCTAAACGTTTATACCTCGTTTTTTCTGTCGCTGTCAACGATCCGGGCTTGAAAAACTCAAGACTGACGCTTCTCAGAAAACGTTGTGTAAAACTCTGTACAAAACGCCGCGCAACACATTGCGCAAAACGAGGAACCGTTACGATCCGCGATCAGGCTCAAGCAACCGCGTTGAGAATCAGGTCCAGGGCGGCTGCCTCGGGATAGGCTCCGATCATTGGCTGGAGGCTGTCACCGATCACTGTATGGGGCACCCCGGAAACCTGATACCTGTGGGCCAGGTGGGGAAACTCCGTTGCCTCCACCATCGAAGCGATCACGTTCTGGGACTCCACGGCCATGCGGAAGGCCTGGACCACGGCCCGCGGACAATAGGGGCAGGTGGGAGTCACGAACACCTGCAGATTGACGGGTTTGTTCAATTCCTTGATCTTCTCTTTTCCGGCCGCCGAAAGCCCGGATTCTCCGCTGGAGACGATTTCTATGCTCTCGAGCAGGGACATGAACTCGTATCCGGCGGGAATTCCGTACAGACGGATACCGTAGTCTTTGTCCCCTTCGCCCAGCACGGCGATCGCCGGGATTTTATCGAGGCCGAGCTTCTTGGCTTCGGCTTCGTCCGCCACGAAATCCCGCACCTCGAAGGACACCTTGTCCGCCAGGCCGGCTACCTCTTCGACGAGCTCATGCGTTTCCTTGCAGTACTGGCACTCCATTTCCTGGGTGAAAACGACCAGCTTGACCGCTCCCGTCAGCTTGGACAGCCTGTCCGCGATCGCTTGCTTGTCTTTTTCATTTATCATCGACATATCAATCCTCCTGTTCTCGATATTCCTATTAATATAGATATATTAATATATAGTAATCTTACTTTAATATACAAAGAAAATGAATCCGAACAAAGCCCTCTCCCCTTTTACTCACCATACTTATTATAGCAAAGCGAGGATTAATAGAGTACACTTGGGCAGGTCCCTTTGCAGGTACACGAGGCATGGAAACCGCTCTCTATATCGGCACCGCCGTCCTGACGATCGCTTGGTCCGTATGGACCTACCTGAGCTGGTCGGACAGGTCACGTCTCGAAGACTACACGGGCAAACGCTTCTATCTGATCGCCTCGCCGAGCGGCTACTTCCTGATTCTTGCGCTTGCCGGCTGGCAGCGAGTACAGTTCCTGAGACTCGATCTGATCGGTCTCGCCGTCTACGACTGCCTTATCCTGCTCTGCTGGCTGGTGCTGCTGATCGCCAGAGGGCTGCGTATCGGCCAGTTCAAGAGGACCTATACACGCACTCTCGTTTTCTTCAATTGTACGGCCATCGTTCTTGTGGCCTGTGTCTTTCTGATAAGGCTGTTTCCGCCCCTGCTCATCCGCCTGTCGGACTTCATAAGCCAGGGCATTCGCTTCGATTTCTTCCGCTTCGCCTGGATCGGCCTGGATCCCGAATCCCACGAGCGGGACTTTATATCCATGGCCAACAAGATCCTGATCGCGCTTCTCTCCTATATCCCTATAACGGTTCTGCGCACCCTGTACATAAGCAGACAGATGAGCCGACAGCGCCGCTGGATTACCGGGGAAATCAACTCTTTGAAAGCCAAGCTGGAAGATCTGGAAACGAAGCTGAGCAAGAAGGAAGATGGAAAGCCCACGGAATGAGGGATCCGCTGCCCTGAAAACGGTCCACTATCACCCGGGATTCCCGGGCGGGGGATCTGATGCGGGCAGAACAACCGTGACCGTGGTGCCGCGGCCAGGCTCGGAATCAACCTCAATGACGCCGTTGTACTCCGAGAGGACCCGCTTCACCGTGGCCAGGCCCAGGCCGGTTCCGGGAATGCCGAAGGTGTTCGTGTTCTTTACCCTGTAGAACTCCTTGAACAGCCTCTCTTTCTCTTTGTCGCTCATGCCGATGCCCGTATCGATCACCTTGACCACTACACCATCATTCGTCGTTTCCAGCTTCACGGTCAGGCTGCCGTCATCGCGATTGTACTTGAGGCCGTTGGAGATCAGATTCATGAAGATCCGATCGAGGTCCTGTCTGTCGGCCCGAACCGGATAACTGGAACCTTCGGCCTCGAGCTTGAGCTCGATCTTGTCACGTTCGGCCTGGCTCTGGAAAAACTCCAACTGTTCCTTCAGGATCTGCTTGAGCTCCAGCCGCTCGAATGTTTTCGCGATCTTGCCCGCCTCCCGCTGGTTGAGAAACAGCAGGTCCCGTATCAGATCGAGCAGGGCTTCGCCGCGGATCTTGCAGCGACCCAGCATTTCGTGCACCTTCTCTATCTGATCGTCGAACATACCGCTGACAATGATGTTGACGTAGTTGAGGATGGCCGCCAGGGGGCTCTTGAGCTCGTGGGCCACCATGGTAATGAAACGATTTTTGTCCTGCTCGGCCTCCCACGCCTTAGTCACGTCCTCCAGTATGAGGATCGCTCCGGCATGTTCCTCTCCCCGGAAGTAGGGATTGGCCACGATCTGCAGCATGCGCTCGCCGATCTTCTCCCAACGAGAAAAAACCGCGCTCCCGCCCTTTTCCGGATCGAGGACCCCGTCGATGAACTTCAAAACCTCGTCGCTCAGGCCCAACTCGGAAAGGGCGAGACCGGGAGCATAGCGCACGGAGAGAAACATCTCCGCTTTGGGATTGATCAGCACCGGCTGTTTGTTGATATTCAGGACGATGACGCCCTCGTGCGTCGAGTTGATCAGCTGCCGCGACAGATTACGCTCGCTGTCCAACTCTGTTAGATACTTGTCTCTTTCGAGTATCAGGGTGCGCTGCCTGACCGCTCTTTCCACCACATGTTCCAGGTCTTTGGGCGTGAACGGTTTGATAAGAAAATCGAAGGCGCCCTGGCGCGTAACCTCCATGGCCGCTTCCACCGTGGCCAGGGCGGAAACGATTACGACCACGGTCTGGCGATCGAGGGTTTCATTTATATAACGGGTGACCTCGAAGCCGTCGATACCCGGCATCTTGAGATCGACAAGAGCCAGGTCGTAGAGGTTGCGCTTGAGAAGATTGATCGCCTGCTCGCCGTCTTCGGCCAGATCGACCTCGAAGTTGCGACGCTCGAGCACGCGCCGTATGCCCTCGCGCATCCCTTCCTCATCATCGACAACGATGACTTTCAGCTGCTCTGTCATTGTCTTTACCGTGATAGATATTGCTCGATCTTCCCTACCAATTCATCCAGAGGCACAGGTTTTACCATCACCTCATCGACCTTCATCCAGCTCTTGGCCTTTTCACTGTAAGAATCCAGATCGAAGCCGATCTCCTTGGGAGCGGAGGTCTGCATCAGGATGGGCACCTGAGCGAGCTCGGGCATGTCACGAACCTTGTTGCTGAACACAAATCCGGCATCGTAATGCTCCATCATCAGATCTGCCAGGATCAGGTCCGGCCGGAATCCATCGAGCCTCTCCAAGCCCTCCTCCATGCTGCCCGCTGTATTTACCTCGTACCCTTTGCTCTCGAGAAAGGCTCTTTGCCCCTCTAGGAGATCTTTATCATCGTCAACGATTAATATTTTTGGCAAATGCTTCCTCCGCGATACTACTCGCCGCGATACTCCTTTTGTAAGACTGCCTTACTCGCCGTGTTTTGTCCAGCGGCCCGGCGAGAATC
>CAYMGP010000130.1:0-4631 GCA_964390045.1 uncultured Spirochaetaceae bacterium
CTGATCCATGGCGGGATTCAAGGACATCCGCGATTGGCTGAACGAACAGATCGCGCGGAAGGACTTTCGGAAACTGCTCGGCGACCTGCTCGTGCAAATGTGCTCGGTGCAGACCATACCTCAACGGGACCTTGCGGCCACGGCAGAGCGGGAAGCGAAGGTGTTCGACCTGATACGCGCGGCCGTGGAAGAACACGGGCCGGCCGGTCGATTCCTGTCGGCTCCGATAGCCGGCGAGATCGCCGAGCATCCCGCCTACAGCTTCCCCTACTACGCCGGAAGTGCCGAGGCCTACGAGGGTCGGCACAATCTGCTGTACCTATGGGACACCGGGGCCGCGGGCTCCGGTGTCCCCGGGATCGCGGTGAATGCCCACATCGACACGGTCGCCCCCTACCTCGATGTGTCGGAGAAAGGAGAAATCGTATACGGACGCGGCGCCTGCGACGACAAGAGCGGATGCGCGGTCATGATCGGCGCCCTGTACCTGCTGCAGCGAATCAGGCAGAGCTTCGACCTGGTACCGGGAAACGATCTGACCTTCATGTTCGTGATCGACGAGGAGATGGGGGGCAACGGGTCCCTATCCCTGGTCCTGGACAGAGAACTGAAGAACCGCTACGGAACCCTGATGGTGCTGGAGTGCTGTGATGCCCAGATTCATCCGGCCAACCGCGGGGCTCTATGGTACCAGATCTCGATTCCCCACCGCTCCGTCTCCCAGCCCATCGTCCTGGCCTTGGAGATCGTCCGCGAGCTGGAGAACGAGGGCACGGCAATCAAGGCGGAAAGCGACCACCCTCTGTTTCCCGACAGGCCGGTACAGCAGTCTCAGGGCGTGCTCGGCCCGTACGGTGAGCATCCCTCCCGGATCTGCGCCCATGTTGAACTCGAGGTTGCTACCGGTCTGAGCCCAAACCGCTTCTCCCGCTGCCTCGAGCAGGGCTTGCAGGCCTACGTGAAGCGGTATGGGGACAAAAGCAAGGTGTTGGATCCTGAAAGCGGAAAACCCAAGGTCGAACGTCACTATTCGATCGAACCGATCGGGGACGGCTACCGCCTGGCAATTTGGGGCTGCAGCGGTCATATGGCCGCGATCCTGGAAAACGACAATGCCTGCACAAAAGCAGCGTTCCTCGTCGAGCAGATCGTGAACGCCGATCCTGAGGTGGACATCCGCTTTCCCGGCGCAGCGGTTCCCGATCCCCTGCTGCTCGAGGGAGGGCAGGGTTTCCTGCCGACCCATACGCTCGCCGATATCAAACAGCGGACCGAGGACGCCGTTCAGAGAGCCTGCCGCCGCTACGCTGCCGGTTCACGGCTGCCAGCGGTTACGGTCGGCTTCGACAAGCTGCACAACGACGCCTTCGACGGAGAAGCGGATAGTGAGGCGGTTCGGGACGCGCTGAGAGCAGCCGAATCCGTAGGAATAGAGGTCCGCAGACCGGTAGTCGGCTGGACCGCCTCCTGCGATGCCCGTCTGTTCGCCCGGGAGTACCCCGATCTCACCGTGATCACCAGCGGGCCCGGTGCTTTAAAGTATGCCCATTCGGACGGCGAGCATATAGCGATGGAAGAGCTTGCTCGCAGCAGCGCCATGCTCGCTCTGTTTCTGCTGATCCACAGCGGCGCCCTGGCGTCCGCTTAGACGGCGCCTCCGGCAGACAGCACGGCGATTCCAATCACAGCAACCACGGTTCCTATCGCTTCGCTCGGGCTGACCCTCTCTCTGAAGGCCACGATCGAAACGAGAAACACGAGAAGAATATTGACGACGTTGCGCAGCGGATATACCACCGAACCGGGCACCCCTGTCAGAGCCAGGATGAGGAAAGCTGTCGCCGCCAGATTGGTGACGCACATATAGGCGGCAAAGGGCAGCAGCCAGCGGCCGTGCGGCCGAGCAGGAGCTCTGCGGCGCTCTACCAGGGCCAGGGGAAGGGTCACCAGAACCATGGCGAAGCTGCTGTAGGTCAGGAGAGAAAAAATCTTCAGGTCGGGGAAGACGGCTGTGTAAACCTTGGGGATCGACATGGAAACGCCGGTAAGCAGGGACGCGGCGACGAGCAGAAGCCCGGTAGCGGCATCCGGTATGGCCCGGCCGACGGTTTGCCTGGCCTTGCTCAGGCTGAACAGAGCGATCGCCAAAAAGATGCAAAAGATTCCCGCCCAGGATACAGCTCCGGGACGCTCACCGTACAGCAGAATGCTGAGCAGGAAAGGAATCAGCACGCTGAACTGGATGATTGTCCAGGTAACGCCCAGCTTGGCCCGCTCCATCACGTAGGAGTAGCAGAGCATGGCGAGGATCATGGCCAAACCGTGAGCGGCGCCGATGGCCGCGAGCGGGCTGCTGAACACCAGCTGCCCTGTCAGCAGGGCGATGCTCACGGATAACGCCAGATAAAACAGGGAAAACCAGAGCAGAACGGGGGGTACGGCCAGGCCGAGACGCCCCCGCATTTTATATGCAGAGGCAAAAAAGGCGCCGGATATACCTGAGAGAAACGCAGCTACCAGGGAAAACATAGATGAGCCTATCACGCCGCCGCACTACGGGAAAGTTCTTAAATTTCTAAGGTTTGACCGTTGACATTCCCTCAAAACATGATATTATATCAAAAATAAAACGTGTTTCAATATATTGGAATATTGATGTATATATTTCATTTTCACTAAGTTTTTTGTAAAAAAAGACATGGCAGAGCGGCTCAGCACACTGAAGAAGGCGTTCCTCATTTTTGAGCACCTCGGGGATGCACAGACGGCTACGAGCCTCGACGAGATCTGTCAGCGGACCAAGCTCTCCAAACCGACTGCTTACCGGATTCTCACCGAACTGGTCCAGATGAACTATATGCGGAAAACCAACAACAGGTATGAAATCGGCGTGCACTTTCTCTCCCTGGCCAAGTCCGCCTTTCACGGTACCCGGGACGTGCGAGAGTTGGCCCGGCGGCATATGATCACGCTCAGAGACACCTACGGCGAGTCGGTGAACTTCGCTGTTTGGGAGAGAGAACATGTTGTGCTTATCGCCTCCGAGCCCAGCCAGCACCCGTTCCGGATCGAAAACAAGATCGGCCAGGTGTTTCCTCTGCACTGCACCACTATCGGCAAGGTCATCGCCGCTCACCTACCGTGGAGCACCGTGCAGGAGATCGTCGAGCGCGACGGAATGCCGCAACAGACTCCGAACACGGTAACGGATCCGGAGATGTTCCGGAAAGAGCTGGAACGCGTGCGTGCCGCAGGGTATGCAGTCGACGACGAGGAGAGCGTCGAGGGAGTGCGCTGCACGGCGGTGCCGATCTTCCGTTCCGGCACTGCAATCTACGGAGGGATGAGTATTTCCGGCCCTGTGAACAGGATGCCCCACGAGCTCATCGAGCGCATGGCCAAGGATCTGCAGATCGCAGGGTATCGTATATCCTTCGAGCTGAGCTCGGCCAGCGAGTGAAGACGATCGGGAATAGAGAGAATGTCTGTTGACTGGTTGAAGCTTTTCGAAGAAATGACCGCGAGACTGTACTCCGCCGCTTTGTCGGATGTGCTAGACGAAATGGGTTACCGTGATCAGGTGGTTTCCCCATCCCTGGGAATCAGACCGCTCAAGTCCGAGTGGGTTGCCGCCGGTCGCGCCAAGACCCTATACAACGAGTACAGCACGAACGGCGACGATCCCTACGAGCTGGCAATTGTCGGACTCGACCAGATCGAGCCGGGTCAGGTGTTGGTCGCCGGCGGTTCCGTGGAGGACCTGGGCATCATGGGCGAGCTCAGCGCCCACCGGATCATCCAAAGGGGAGGCCGGGGAGCAATCGTACACGGCTACTCCCGGGATACCCGCCAGCTGCGGAACCTCGAGTTTCCCGTATTCTGCAAGGGCGGCAGCCCCATCGACACAACCGGTCGATCCCGGGTGACCGCGGTAGACGTTCCTGTCCGGCTCGGGATCCGGGAAGTCAGCCCGGGACAGATTGTCTTCGCCGACGCCGACGGTCTCGTGCTGATACCCCCTGAAGTCGAGGAGGAGGTGGTTGCCGGAGCGCTGCGACGGGTGGGTGAAGAGAGCCAGGTTCGCAGCGACCTGCGCCAAGGCTCGACGTTTCGCGAGGTATGGGAACGATATCATATTTTATAAAGGTCATATCGCCGTAGGCGATAACAAAAAATATTAGGAGGACCAAATGAAAAAGCTGTTACTGGTGATGCTCATCAGCTGTTCTCTTGTGCTGTCGCTGTCAGCCGGCGGTCAGCAAGAGACGGGTGGGCAGTCCCTGGCAGGAGAAGTCACCTTCTGGCAGGCGTATCCGGCTGTGAACGATGTGTACAGCGAGTACGCAGCCAAGTACATGGAGGAACATCCGGAGTCTAAGATCACCCTGTCGCTGTTCACCGCCAGGGCATTCGACGACAAGCTGAACACGGCGATGCCCGCCGGCACCGCCGGAGACATCCTGGAGGGCTGGGACGGCCAGCTCTGGGCCTATATCTCAGCCGGGCTTCTCGCCGAGCCGCCCGGATATATGCTGGACTACTATCGTGAGACCACGATGAAGATCCTGCAGAGAGAGGGAGAGATCTACGGGATGCCCACCTTCGTGGGCCTGAAGTTCCTCTTCTGGAAC
>CAYMGP010000131.1:0-4461 GCA_964390045.1 uncultured Spirochaetaceae bacterium
TCTACTTCAAATTCCTGCTGGTAGAGACCCAGGGCCAGGAGTGGGGCAAGGTCGGGGCCGTAGTGATCGTGACCATCCTGCCGGTGCTTATCCTTTTCCTCATCTTCCGTAACTTCTTCATCAAGGGCTTGAGCGAAGGGATGCTAAAGGGATAGCGGAATTGTGCTTCAAAACAATGACACTCACCGAAATGCTGTCCAAACAACCGCCGATCCGATCCATAGCCGGCGCCCGCCGCAGTATCCGTGAAAAACTACTAATCGACAAGAGAACTTTAGTTGTGGTGGATGACGATCCAACCGGTACGCAAACTGTTCACGATGTTCCCGTTTACCTGAGGTGGGAGAAAGAGCTGCTGACCGAAGCCTTGGGAACGGAGCAGCCTGTATTCTACGTCTCGACCAACTCCCGAGCGCTGAGCCCGGAAGCAGCAGCTCACCTTGGATATCAGCTGGGAAAGAATTTACACTCGGCCGCCCGGGCAACCAATTCCCTGGTAGCGCTCTGCTCCCGCAGCGACAGCACCCTGCGGGGTCACTACCCGTACGAGGTCGATGCGATGAACGACGGCCTTAGAACGGTTCCCGACGGCGTCGTGATCGCTCCTGCTTTTTTCGAAGGGGGACGCTACACCATCGAGGACATCCACTGGGTCGAGCAGGAAGGATCAATGGTGCCTGCGCATGAAACCGAGTTTGCCCGAGACCCTTCCTTCGGATACAGTCACAGCGACCTCAAGCAATGGGTCGAGGAAAAAACAAACGGTAGAAGCAAGGCAGACCAGGTGCTTTCAGTTTCCCTGTCTCTGATTAGAAGAGGCGGACCGGAGGCTGTATCCATGCTTCTCAGGACAGCTCGAAACGCGCAGCCGATCGTAGTAAACGCCGCCTGCTACGAGGATCTGGAGATTTTTACTCTGGCCCTTCTGGATGCGGAAGCTTCCGGTCACAGGTTCGCCTACCGAACTGCGGCATCCTTCGTGAAAGTTCGGGGAGGAATTCCCGACCGGCCGCTCCTCGGCCCGGAAGAATTGGGCAGGAGCTCAGGTGCTGGATTAATCGTTGTCGGGTCCTACGTGCAAAGGACAACCCAGCAGCTGAAAAGGCTCCTCGACTCCAATCTGGTGGCTGGAATCGAGTTTGAGGTGTCGCTGCTCCTCGATGAGAAGCGGAGGGACAAAGAGATCGACCGCGTCAAGCGGGAAGTGGAGCGGAACATGAAGGCGGGCCGGAGCGTGGCCGTCTATACCTCCCGTGAAGTAATGAGGCAGGATCCGGAGACCTTCCTTACAATGGGAAAGGTCATTATGAACTGCCTCTGCCGGCTGATCGAAAGCCTTGACATTGAAGCCTCGTTTCTGATAGCCAAAGGGGGTATCACCAGCATCGAGCTGCCCCGTTCGGCATTGGGAGTAAGGCAAGCAACCGTGCTGGGCCAAATCCTCGATGGAGTGCCTGTGTGGAAGCTCGGTCCGCGGGCCCGCTGGCAAAGAATCCCATATGTGGCCTATCCGGGAAACGTGGGTAATGAGGAAGCCCTGCTCGAGGTCGTAAGAAAGCTTTTACTATAGCTACCACCCAATTATAGTCGAGATTATGACCTCGTCGGCTCAGCCAGCCGAGTAAGCAATCACGTGGAATACCGCCCCTTGAGGATCTTTTAACACGGCGAAGCGTCCCATCGGTGTGTCCGTCGGGCCGTTGAGCAACTCACCCCCCATAGATCTGGTTCTCTCGACAACGGCATCCGTGTCATCCACAGCGAAATACACAGACCAGTGGGAGGGCAAATCCTGCAGCTGTCCTGTTTTCTTGAAGATCCCGGCCACGCTCTTTTCCCCGATGCTCAGCAGCTTGTACTCCGGCATGCCCTCCATATCCTTGATCTCGACGCCCAGCAAAGCGGCGTAGAAGGCACCGAGCTTTTCCGGATCGTCGGCCACCAGCTCGTTCCAGATCACCGTGCCCGGCTCGTTGACGATCTGCGTGCCGATGTGTTTGAGCGGCTGCCAGAGGTTGACGACAGCCCCCTCGGGGTCCTGGATCATGGACATGCGCCCGTTGTCGAACACGTCGAACGGCTCTGCGATCACGCGGCCGCCGAGCTCCGCCACCTTCCCCGTAACAGCCTGCACATCGTCCACGGTGATGTAGGTGTACCATCCGACCGGCATGCCCTGTTCGGCCTGCCGCTTGTTCTGCTCCATGATGCCCGCCACGGTCTTTCCCTTGAGATACTGCATCGAGTAGAACTGGTCCTCGCCGACCGGCTCCCGCTTGTACTCCCAGCCAAACAGCTGTCCGTAGAACCGCTCCGCCGCCGACATATCGGAGGTGAGCAGGTCCAGCCAGGACGGGGTTCCCTGCTGATATTTCGTAACTTCCGGCATTTTCTGCCTCCTTTTATACTTGAGTATTATGGTAAGAAAATAAGGAATACAGCGAGGAAGGGCAATTTATTGTTGACTACGGTCAGCCCGGCTATATGCACAGCCCGGTAGCTTCCGCGACCGGCCTGACAGGCGGGCTGGCAAACGGAACTTGTCCGTCGCCCGCCGCTGTGCTACACCGCGCCCCTCTGCACCTGACCGGGAAATCCAGCCATGGAGGTAACGATGAACGTGCCGGATCTTTTTCGCTACTTCTTCCTGCCGATCTTCCGACCCAGCCGACAAATCCACAGGCTGTATCAAGAACGCGCTATGCTCGGGTATTCCCTTGTCATCTACCTCTTTCTGGGGGTGATCTACACGGTGACAGTACAGATCGCCTATGTGCGAGGATTCGGGGCTATGGTCGATCCTTTTCTGAAAATCCCAGCTGAGGACTACTACTTCTGGCAGCGGTTCTTTCAGATCCCGCTGTTCCTTACCACGGTCGTGGTATTTGCCGGCACCGGCAGGCTGCTCGCCGCAGCCTTCAAAGGGTCGGGTAGCTTCGAGAAAATCTTTGCCCTGTGCTGTGTGGCGATGACCTTTCCAATGTTCCTCACCATGTGGCTCCCGGAGACGGTGTTGTTCCTGATAGGCACCTATAGCCGACAGATTGAGTTGGCCGAGCAGAGTCTGCTCCGCAATCTGATCGACACCGTCCGTCAGATCGCGGGAATCGTCTGGCCGATGGTTATCATCTGCATCGGCATCACCATATCCGAGAAAATGAAGTGGATCCCCGCGGCCATCGTTACCGTCGGGGCCATGATTCCCACAGCCGCGCTCATGGTGATTTTTATCCGCTGAGTTTTATTCTAGGAACCGTCTCCAACAATCCGCAAAAGCTGAGCCGTGCGCTTCGGATCCACGTCCTGCAGGCGCTTCTTCTTCAGGTTAGCCGCCACGATCCGGCGGATGTCCTGGTCCGGACTACTCGCCCAGCGCTGCAGCACGGCGAATCCTTCATCGGGCAGGTGCACGGCCAAAACACTGAGGGCGTAGCTCAGTCCCTTGCTCAGGATCTGGAATTCCTCGTCCTTTCGCCGCTCCGGACCAACGGCCGCCGTGTCCTTGAGAATCCTGTCGGCGGTCTTTACGGCATAGCGGGCAAACTTTTCTTCTTCCAAAAGCGGAGGATGGGCCAGAGCCGCCAGGACGGCCCGTCTGTCGGTCAGGGATCTGTCTTTCAGCCATTTATCCACGATGCGACGCAGTTGCTCCGCATCCCCCTCTCCCAGATGCTGCAGTGCCGCCGCTGCGGCTTCCCGCATACGCCAGCGAGGGTCTGCCGCGGCCTGACGGATCGCCTCCACCAGGTATCCAGCCTGTATCGGCCATAGGGGACAGTCGCAGGGACCGCTGCACGGGTAAGCGCAGGCGTGGGTAATGACCATAAACCCGAACGAGATCACAGCACAGAAAGGAAGAAATTCCCGGGGGTCTCCGGTGGGAGCTTCTTCTTCAGTAATCCCGGCCCATTCATACAGGGTCTCCAGCCACGCGGCGGGCTCTGCAGCTGTTGAAACCGCATCGGCAAAGGCCATCGCCAGTTCGAGGTTGGCTCTCGGGCCGGGCAGACCGGATTCGGCCATAAGCCTGCGGGCCAGCTCGTCGGCGTTGCTCGGATCATAGAGAAGCGGCTCGAGTTCCACCGCATAGACATCTGTCTTTCCCATGGATTCCTCCTACTCTCATCCGCAGGCTCATCCACCGTTGGTTATCCCGGATTCGACGGTGCGGCCGCGGGCGGTGATACAGATGACCCTCACTCCCACGATAACACTATACCAGCGGGTATCCGGGTTGTCGAGTTGGTCGGTTTCGACATCGCCCTCCTTCACCTCAGCGCTCCCCTTTGCTGTACGGCTCTCCTAATTTCGCCGGAGCCAGCAAACGACGCCGATCTTTACGCAGGCCTCCGGCCAGCAGAACGGCCAGGGTTGCCAGATAGGGCATCATGGCCAGCAGGTTGGGCGGTACACCGATAGGCTGCAGCAGGTACTGAAGAACAAAGATACAACCGAACAGAA
>CAYMGP010000132.1:0-4169 GCA_964390045.1 uncultured Spirochaetaceae bacterium
GGAATCGAGCTGACCCACGATCTGCGCAACATTCACGCCGTGCAGCGAGAGATCGGCATGGTATTTCAGCAGTTCAACCTCTTTCCCCATCTAAAAGTCATCGACAACGTTACCCTGGCCCCGATCTGGGTGCGGCGCTGGCCGAAACAGCGTGCTCTTGAAATCGCGGAGCAGCTGCTGAAACGTGTGGGCATTCCCGAACAGGCTCAAAAGTATCCCGGCCAGCTTTCCGGCGGCCAGCAGCAGAGACTGGCCATCGCCCGGGCTCTAGCCATGCAGCCGAAGATCATGCTGTTCGACGAACCTACTTCTGCTCTCGATCCGGAGATGATCAAGGAAGTGCTCGACGTCATGGTCGAGCTCGCCAAGAGCGGAATAACCATGATCGTTGTTACCCACGAGATGGGATTTGCCAAGCAGGTTGCCAACAGGATTTACTTCTTCGATGACGGAAACATCGTCGAGCATAATACACCGGTGGAGTTCTTCCGCAGTCCTCGGGAGGAACGCACAAAAAAATTCCTCAGCCAGATTTTGATCCATTAAAAAGCGGTGTTACCCCGCTGATTTTGGCTGGCCGGCGGATGCACTCCGGCACCCGTCTGCAGAAACTCAAAGCCTCAGTTTTTGTCCTTGTCCACCAGCCTGTTTTTGGCGATCCAGGGCATCATGGAGCGCAGCTTCTCGCCCACCTGTTCTATCTGGTGCTCGGCGTGCTCCTTGCGTATGGCGAGGAATTGTTTCCGCCCGCTCCTGTTTTCTTCCATCCAGGTCTTGGCGAAGCTGCCGTCCTGGATCGCTTTGAGCAGCTTTTTCATTTCCTCCCGGACCGCAGGAGTAACGATCTTGGGCCCGGAGGCGTAGTCTCCGTACTCGGCGGTATCGGACACGCTGTAGCGCATCAGCGAAAGGCCCCCTTCGTAGATAAGATCCACGATCAGTTTCATCTCGTGAACGCATTCGAAGTAGGCCATTTCCGGTGCATACCCCGCCTCGACCAGAGTCTCGAAACCCGCCTGCATCAGATGAGTCACTCCGCCGCAGAGCACGGCCTGCTCGCCGAAGAGATCGGTCTCGGTCTCTTCCTTGAAGGTGGTTTCGATTACCCCCGCCTTGGCACCGCCGATTGCAGCGGCATATGCCAGGGCAGTTTGCCGCGCCTTTGCACTGGCATCGTTGGCGATGGCGATCAGGCAGGGTACCCCGTAGCCGAGCTCGTACTGGCGGCGAACCGTGTGGCCCGGACCCTTGGGAGCTACCATGGAAACATCGACCTCCGGCGGCGGCTTGATCTGGCCGAAGTGGATATTGAAGCCATGGGCGAACATGAGAGTCTTTCCCGCCTTCAGCTCCGGTGCAATATCTTTGTTATACACAACAGCCTGCAGATGATCGGGCACGAGAATCATGATGACGTCAGCCCAAGCGGCGATTTCCCGGTTTGTCATTACTTTCAAGCCCGCCTCTTTCGCCTTCTTCACAGAGGCGCTGTCCTTCCTCAGTCCGACCGCCACATCTACACCGGAGTCCCTTAGATTGTTGGAATGGGCGAAGCCCTGACTGCCGTAGCCGATGACGGCGACCTTCTTGCCCCGGATCCATTGCTGATCCATATCCCGCTCGTAGTAGGCTTTCATTACATGCTCCTCGTCCTGCCTGGTATATGGGGTAGTAGTATATTCTAAAAACGGCACGCAATGTCAAGGTTTCATAGTCGATCTACAGCAGGTTCAGCTCGATTGGATCGAGGTTTCAGCCGGTCTACTGGAGGAAGTGAAGAGCTGTCAGCAGATGGACATCCTGGACGGCCCCAAAGCGCTGGAGTTCGACGGCGAAGGGAATCTTCGCGGGCTCTGATCAGCACCCGTTTCAAAAAACCATTAATCCAGCAGGCCGATTTGCTGGAGAATTTTTTTCAGCTCCTGTTTTTCGTTGTCGCTCATCGGCCCGATCGGATCCAGGCAGGGACCGGCATCGATGCCCAACAGTTTCAAACCCTCCTTGATGACCGTGGGGAAGGAGCCGAGGCGGAAGGCGAGCCGCAGGGGGGTTATCGCGAATTGCGCCTCCAGCGCACCCTCGAGATCGCCTTCCATGTACTTGTCGTAGATATCGGCGCAGATTCTGGGCGCGATATTTGCACAAGCGGCGATCGAGCCGCTGCCGCCGTAGCAGAGGCAAGCATAAATCAGGGTATCCCGGCCGGAGAGAACGTAGAACTCTTTGTTCCGAGTTCGGCGAATGTACTCCGAAGTGAGGGTGAAATCACCCGTGGAGTCTTTGATGCCAACGATATTTTCTATCTCTGCCAGCCTTTCTACAGTGGCCGGCGTGATGGTTACCCCCGTTTTGGGCAGATTGTTGTATAGGAGGACGGGCAGTTTTGTGGAAGCGGCGATAGCCTGATAGTGGCGATACAGTTCCTCCTGGCTGGGGCTGATGAACATCGGTGTGAGAACGGATACCGCATCCGCCCCGCTTTTCTCGGCAATTTCTGTGAGCTGGATGCACTCCCTTGTTGTAATCGCTCCGGTGCCCGCATAAACAGGAACCCTGCCGTTCACTTCCTCTACTGCAATTTCGAACATCTGTTTTTTCACTTCGGGGCTCAGCCCGTAGAACTCGCCCGTCGTTCCGGCAACAAATACTCCGTGAAGACCTCCCTCGATCATGTAGTTGATGAACTTCCGATACGCGGCATTGTTCAGCGTTCCAGTTTCGCTCAGCGGGGTTACCATTGCGGGTATGATGCCGCTTGGTACAAAGCTCATTTCTCTCTCCTTACTGCTCTATTTTGTCTATTTGATTCTGGGGTTGTTTACAGGCCAGGTGGGCGGCTTGCCTGTAAGAACCTCGTCGATCCCCTGAGCTGCATGAAGAGCCATCCTATCCATGCACTCCCGGGTCAGGGCCGCGCTGTGAGGCGTCATAATGATATTGTCCAGCTTAAGCAGTGGATTGGCAGGATCGGGCGGCTCTTCTTCAAAAACGTCGAGCGCCGCTCCTGCGATTCGCTTGTCGGCCAGCACCTCGGCAAGGTCGCTCTCGCGCACGATTCCGCCCCGAGCGGCGTTGATAAGATACGCTGTTGGCTTCATCATTTCCAGCTCTGTTTTGCCTATAAGGCCGATCGTATCTTTGGATATCGGCAGGTGAAGGCTGACGAAATCGGCTTTCCTCAGGACAACTTCAATCGAAGCAATCAGCTCTATATCCGGGACGGAGGACGCCTCGATGTAGGGATCGTATCCGATGACCTTCATCGCCAGTCCTGCAGATGCTTTTCCGGCGACCAGCTTACCGATCTTGCCGATACCAATTAGGCCGAGAACCTTTTTTTCGAGATCGCATCCTATGACTCGGTTACGGATTTCGAAATCTCCGCTTCGCAGGGCGGAATCGCTGCGCACAAAATTCCTGGCCAAGGCGATGATCAATCCGATCGTGTGCTCGGCCACGGAGTTTGCATTGGACAGCGGCGCGTTGGTGACGTAGATGCCCAGCTGGGTCGCCGCTTCGACATCGATATTGTCGTACCCGACTCCGTGCCGGCTGATCACTTTGAGCTCCTTACCCGCTTGAAGCACTTCCGCCGGATAGCGAGCCGTTCGGGCGAGGATGGCCTGGCACCCTTCTACCTCTTTTTTCAGGATTTCCACCGTAATAGCGGAGCCCAGCCTGATTTCATAACCCCTCTGCCTCAGGTAATCCTTGCCTGCCTCTGCGACATCCTGAGGGATCAGCACTCTTTTTGCCATTTACAATCTCCAAAGAATAGAAATAAACCGGATGTCGGATTTTCAACAGAAGTGTAAATAAAATGATTGAGTTAAACAATATCATTCAGTCTGAGATTGAGGTAGCAGATATACCCTCCCTGATTGATGCTGAGTTTGATTTTCTCGTTCATAAGAGGTACTTTCTCTACACTGCTTCAACGTGCCTTCCTTCCCTTTTCCTTTGTCGAGGAGACGGCCACGATTATGTAAAGTTCGAAGTGGTAATGAAAAGAGGATTTTGATGATAAACAAAATGCCTTCGAAGGTCATAATTGCATTTTTGGTTTTTCTGCTGGCTTCTACAGCGTTCCTGCACGCCGGAGGAGCAAAACAGAACTCTGCGGTAGCATCGGTAAACGGGGTCTTGATCCCTAAAGAGTATCTTGCCCG
>CAYMGP010000133.1:0-796 GCA_964390045.1 uncultured Spirochaetaceae bacterium
TTCCGATCAGCTTGTACAGCCCGGCCGGGGCCGATGGTCCCTCCGGTTGCTCAATTTCGTGCTGTACAGATCCCCGTGCGCCGGCCCGCCGCGGTCGGGAGGGTTTTGATTTTCTTGCTTTCCTTTTGCCCACCGAGGCGCGTGATATTTTCATGTAGCCGCAGGAAGGGCAGCCCTCGGCAAAGTCCTTCTCCTCGCCCTGAAATCCGCAGCGGGGGCACTGAATGGCTGTGAAGTAGCGGCCGCAGTTGGGGCAGCGAACCGTGTTGCGCGGAACCTCTGTTCCGCAGAGATCGCAGAAATAGCGCAGCTTCATCGTTCGAGGGTTATTATTACCCGCTCGGAGCAGAAAAGGCAATGACAAAAAGCGGGGCTTCCTGTTATAAAGAATGTATGGAAACCTGTCTGGTCGGCCTGAAAGCCTGCGGAAAGACTACGATTTTCAACGCCCTCTCCGGGCAGCAGGCATCCCTGGCAGCGGATTACCGGCAGATCCACCTGGCCGAGGTGCCGGTGCCTGACGAGCGCGTCGAGCAGCTTGCCGCTCTGTTCGAAAAAAAGAAGAAAATCCACGCAACCGTGCGCCTCAAAGACCTGCATCTCGAATTTAGCGAACGGGGAGGAATCGAGCCCGCCACTCTGGCCGAGCTGCGCGGCCCGGACGCCATGGCCCTGGTCGTACGGGCTTTCAGCGACGAGTCGGTGGTCCATCCCATGGGCAGCATCGATCCGGCGCGGGATCTGGGCAAGCTTCTCGACTCGATGATCTTCAGCGATTACGAAATCGCGGAGAAGC
>CAYMGP010000133.1:806-4041 GCA_964390045.1 uncultured Spirochaetaceae bacterium
GGGAGGGAAAGAAGGGAGACAGGCAGTACGCAACGCTGGAAAAGATATGCGGCCGGCTGGAACAGGGCAGCCTGATCGGCCCCTCGTTCATTCACGAGGAGGAGAGGACCATGCTGGCGGGTTTCCAGTTCCTCACGGCCAAGACCATGATCGCGGTGGCCAATATCGGCGATAAATCCGTGGATAGTTCACAGCTCGAACAGCGGGCCGCGGAACTCGGTTTTTCTGTATTCGCCATACAAGGGTTTCAGGAGGCGGAAATCTCTCAGCTTGAGCCCGAGGATCAGAAGGAGTTTCTGGCCGACCTCGGCCAGGAGCAGCCGGCCAAGATACGTTTTTTAAAGGCCCTGTACAGCAGCCTCGAGCTGATCAGCTTCCTCACGATCGGCGACCAGGAGGTGCGGGCCTGGAGCATACCTAGAGGTGCCACCGCTTTGAAGGCGGCGGGGAAAGTCCACTCGGATATGGAGAGGGGCTTTATCCGGGCCGAAGTGATCGCCTGCGATCGTCTTCTTGAAGAAGGGGGCTTGAGCCAGTCGCGACAACACGGAACCCTTCGTCTCGAGGGAAAAGAATACCTCGTTCAGGACGGCGATGTGCTCACAATTCGCTTTAACGTGTAACTTTAGTAGAGCGTTTTTTCCGTGGGGATAGCGCTCAAAGCCACGGAGGTGACGTAGAACTCCTCGTAAGCCAGCTCCTGGCGATCGAAGAAGCTCGTGGTCATATCGAAAAAGGTGATCTGCGGTTTGGCATCGAGCAGATCGTAGAGCTTGTCTTTGTCTATCCGGGCTTCAAGAAAGAAACTACCGGATGCTAATTTCCCTACGATCGCAGGCTGGCGCTGCTTCTCCCAAAGCACCACCAGACCCGGCTCCTCTGCGCGCTGCGGCACCATCTCCAGGGTGAACTGGTTCTGCGCTCCGGCTCGTTTCAGGTTCCTATCGCTGTGGAAGTACATAAATACTGATAGATTGGCCGAGATAGCGGAATGGGTTGAAATGTAGAGGTAGATCGTCTCGACATTATCCACTACCTTCACCTCGCTGATAGCTGTGCCCCCCCGCCCCCAATGCCGGGACCGTTCGATAGGCAGAACCTCGAACTCTCCCCCGTACTGCTCGCTGGTAAAGCTTGACAGAGCCTGTTCGGCGCTGAAGGAGAGAAAGGTGGGAATGGCTTCCCAGTCATCGTAGCGGTTGTCGATGGCGAAGCGGAAAAATCCTTTTTCCTCAACCGCTTGTGCTGCACCCGGCTCAGCGACTGCGCCCGGAGCAGCGGCAACGGCCGGCGCGGCAGCTGCGGGAACCGGTTTGTAGGCGCTGATGCGGCCTCTGCCCGCCCGGGCTTGGATCAGGCTGGGCTCGCTGTAGACCGTGTAGTTGCGGACATCGAGGCCCCCGCCGCTTTGAACCGTGATCACCCGCACGGGAAACTCTCTCCTCCCAGCTATTGCGAAGAAGCCGACCAGCAGATGCTTGCCTTCGCTGAGATCCATGCTCCTGGAAGCTCCGGGCTCAATCTCTGTAAAACCCGAAAACTCGTCTGCGGCCTCGGGAGTGTCGGCGAAGTAGTCATACACCACGCTCTGGAAGATGCTGGCCGACGTATCGAAGACCGTCAGCTCGGGAGGATTCAGCACATAGTAAAAGTTGGAGCTCTCTGCATTGTGAATCACCACCGAGTAGGTTTGCCCCACTGCGAGCAGCACCGTTGCCGCCAAAAAAAGAATAATACAAACTGACCGTTTCATCGTACTCTCCAACAGGCTCTAGGATAATCTTCGGTAGCCTCTCCCATTACATCCATTCCAAAACCCTATTTCTTGCGAATCGCCAGGATCGTAAGGTCGTCGTACTGATCGTCCTCTTTGAGCAGCGAATAGGTGACCACGTCGCTTTCTTCCTCGGCGGCCAGAGGGGAGCGGAAATAGCGATCGAACTGGACAAAGTGTTTTTTCAGGAATTCATGTATATTTTTGTCCACGTCTATCCGATCTTCGGCGCCGGCCGAAGGATCCGGGTTGAGGCGAAAGATCTTTTCCACAGCCACCATGGCCAGCACCGCTTCGGCCACGCTTCCCTCGCAGCTCGTGAAGTCGAAAGTCAGCTCCTCGTTGGGCAGCGGGTTGTGATATTTGACAAGCTGGAAGATCTTACGGCTGAACACGGCGTTGATGATTTCATAGATCCTGGGGATGCCCAGCTCTTCATTCTCGCTGCCCTTGAGGTGCGTGCCGCCGTGCTCTTCGTTTTCCCCGATGCTCGGTTCGTCACAGGTGATCGGCTGAAACTGCTCGTTGCGGAAGGTGCGTTTGGCCTCTTCGATTCCGTCAGTAAACAGAAACAGGATATCGCCAGTTTGCAGTTTCTGTTTCACCGTTTTAAATCCTTCACCCATATCTAATAATTCTCTCGAGATCGCACCGGCTGCGGGTGCTCCAGGAAGCTCAATTTTTACCATCCGACCAAGAGAAGCTCTAAACACATGCTGGTCTTTGTCCCCAGCATGTGTGAAATACACAGTCCCATTATTTGAATTGATAATCGCTAATGTAAATGCTGCGAATTTCCCTTTGAATTCTCTCTCTTCAAGCATATCGTGAATTAGGTCTACCAATTGGTTTGTCTTATCAAGCCCAGGATCGTCTGGCGCCCAACCCCTAAACCAAGTGGAGAAGATAGTAGCCACCTCGACCATGATCAGGGCTGCAGGTACTCCCTTACCAGAAACGTCACACTTGATAACTGCATAATAGGGATCTTTCAGCTTTCGATATTCAAAATAGTCGCCGGATACACCCTTAGCCCCTTCGTAATATCCATAAAATTCGATGTTCTCGTTTTGCTCTCCTCCTGTTGTTCCTTTTCGTCCTTTCACATCTATTTTAAGAGGGATGAACATTTTTTGGATGTCTTTTCCAAGCATAAGATCTTCTCGAGCGATCGCAGCTTTTACCAGGGCTTGGATCATCTGGTTGACCGTTGTGGCCAGCATGCCGATCTCGTCTTTGGTTGAAATATCAATTACGTGACCTTCAAGTTCCTTCTGATCCTCCGTGTCCCGGATCACCGCCACGCCGGCGGCCAACTTCTTGATCGGTGTGCTGATGTACCAGGCCATAATAAAGGCTCCGACCAATCCCAGGCCGGCTGCGACGAGGGCAATGATGCCCGCCACCAGGATGAGGCTGTTTCGAGCATTGACCAGCTCGGCCCGAATTCGCTCGGTGGAC
>CAYMGP010000134.1:0-1376 GCA_964390045.1 uncultured Spirochaetaceae bacterium
ACGAGGTCATGGCTGCGGCGGACGGCAAGAATGTGTTCTTATTCAAGCTTCAGGCTCTGGCCCTGGGAGCTATGATCATGGGGATCGGAGGAGCCCTGTATGCTCATTACTCCGCAGCGATCCAGCCCAGTGTGTTCGAGCCTTTGTTCGGAACATTCATCATCTGGACAATGCTTACCGTCGGAGGCACCGGGAATAATAAGGGAGCGATCCTCGGCGCTTTCATCGTCTGGGCGCTTTGGTCCTGGACTACTTTCATCATTCTGAAGGTGGTGCCGGCGAGTTTCCAGACCCGGGCTCCGTTTATCCGCTACGTGATCATCGGGATTCTCTTGGTCGTGTTCACGGCGACTCGCCCGAAAGGAATCATCGGCGAGGAGCGTCAGGTATCACGATTCTGAACATCTGAACACTGGATAGAAGATAGTATTACCGGTCCTCCGGATCTCGACGGAGGACCGGTTTTTCTTGTTGGTGGCCGAGGGAACAGACAGGGCCGATCTCAAAAATTTTAAAAAATCGCTTGAAAAAGATGCGGGCATTGGGGAATACTAATACCAGTACGAGGAGGTTCTTCGATGATCACGATTGTCTGCAACTCATGTGGTAAAAAAATAGAAAGTCCGTCCCTGGACCGGAACTTTTTCAACGTGCTGGGCAACGACGTTTGCCGATTGTGTTGGGATAAGATGAAGGCCAAGGCTGAATCTTTAGCTGTTGTCAAGGGTAAGGGCAGCTATTCTTTCCCCGCCTACCGAGATGCCCTGGCTACCACTGTTCGCAAGATGTGTAAATAAGGCGGCAGCCAAACGATCTCTCGCCTCCTCAGGAGGAAAACAAGATCTGAGTCCTCTCCTCTCGGCAGCGGCCAGAGGTAGATGAAGGAAAGAGAGCTTGGAAGCGCGGATAGAGAAACTGATCCAGGACGACAATGTTTACTACACTGTGTTTTGGTCCCGCCTGGAGAAGGCGGAGCGCTACAAGATCATTACCAGCGTACCTTCTGTGGCAGGAATCTTTGAACTGTACTATGAGGACAAATACAAGAAGTTAAATCTCTTTCATATATCCAAAGCCTGGTATGGAGGATTGCGCAACTGGCTCAGGAAAATCACGGATCCTGATTTGGAGGAGGATGAGAAGAGAAGGGAAATCCTTGAGCAGTACGATTGTTATTACCGCTATACGGTCGTACCCTCCTACGCAGACATGAGCGATATTTTATTTTTCTTTGCAGACACATACCTTCCGCACCGGCACAAGGTAACGGCTTCGGGCCGCTTCGATAATATCTTCGTGAATGAGGTATCCGAAGAAAAAATCGTCACCGTGTAGTCCGACAGATCTCGGAAGCGGAACTTATAAAAAAGCCGGCG
>CAYMGP010000134.1:1476-3755 GCA_964390045.1 uncultured Spirochaetaceae bacterium
ACGCGAGCAACGCGAGCAGCGTTACGGTGTTTCCAGACGCACCCTTTCGATGTACGGTTCCTTTTCAACGAACTTCCAAATCTCAATCGGGGACACAACGTCGCCGTTCTCATCGAAATCCTGGGCTCCCCCGGCCCCTTCGTAGTTGATGTCTTTTCCGGCTTTAAGCAGCTCGAAGGCTTCCTTCAGTCCATCCACGCCGGCCTCGATCACCTTTCCCGGGGGATTGGCCACTTTGCGCAGCTTATCGCGGACGTTTACTCCGTTGACTTCCAAGCCCTCGTACTGCGCTGCAGCGGCTGCAAGGGCGGAGATCACCACGGCGTCGTACACGGTATCAAGATAGGGCAGGGGCGGAATTTCCCCGTACTTGGCTTTGAAGTCCCGCCTGAAGTTATCCACAGACACGCCTGCAGGAGGAGCTGCCGCAGTTCCAAAATAGCCGACCAGATTCTTGGGGCCTATCGCTTGTGGAAGTTTGACGCTCTTGGTGCCGTCGCAGAAAAGTGGCGCAGTTCTCTTCTGGTAGCCTGCTTCAAAAAATTCTTTTAAGTAAACAGTAGCGTGTGCCGGGTAGGCGAGGGCCAGCATGACATCCGGGTTGGCCTTCATCAGCTGGCGCAGCTCGGACACGTAGGTGGGAGCCGGTTTCTCGTCGTGAGGAACCGCAGCCACCACTTTGCCGCCGTTGGCCTCAAAAGATTTGGTAAAATCGTCCAGCAATCCCTGACCGTAGGGATTGTTGACGTAGAATACCGCTGCTGTCTTGGCCCCGCCTTTGGCGGTTTCCCGACCCAAGACCGCACCCTGAACCCAGTCAGCGGCCACTGATCGGAACAAGAAGTCCTTACCCTGATCCGCCGGTAGCACACTGAGCAGATTCGAAGTAGATGCGTAGCTGATCAGTGGGATCTCATTCGGGATGGCTATGGTTTCCGCGACAGGAACCGTAACCCCACTAGCCGCCGCACCGACGAGAACCGCAACCTTCTCAACATTCACCAGGGTTCGGGCCGCTTCCACCCCAGGGATGGCCGCTGTTTCCGTATCACCGTACAGGATCTCGATCGGAAAACCTGCTTCGGCGAGTTGCTCGGCCGCCATGTCCCCTGACAGACGGAAACCACCGCCGAACTCGGCCAGAGCTCCAGTCAGAGGTAGGAGGGCGCCGATCTTTACAGGTTTGCCTTCCTTTGCTCCCCCAGCCCAAACTAGGGTGGAACAAAGAACACCTACCACTAGTAGCAGCAGGAAGAGTTTTTTCATTCGAAGCATTTTCTGCCTCCTTCTTTGTAGTATAGAATTGTATTTTTATAGCTCCCGGTGCCGGTTGTCAAGTAAACGGAAAAGAAAGTTTCAGTAGATAAAACGAGTCAAACCTCTGTCCCGCGCGTGCTGTGCCACCTCCTCCACCTCCTGTCGGAACACCCGCCGGTGCAGTTCTCTGTGATCGGAGGCGTGGAAGGCCGGATGGTATTGATCCATGATGTTCAGGTAGGTGCTACGGGAAATCGCGGATGCTAGGAAATCGATTACCTTCCCCGAATCTGCTATCCTCCCCGGCAGCACCAGGTGGCGCACCAATAGTCCCCCCGTGGCAACTCCCCTGTCGTTCATCCGCAAATCTCCAACCTGGCGATGCATCTCCAGGAGGGCTTTTTGACAGTAGGTCGTATACTCCGCGACTCCTGAGTATTTCTGTCCCGCCTCATTGTTTCCGTATTTAAAATCGGGCATATAGATGTCTACCAGCCCCTCGAGCTCCTTGAGGAACTCGGGATTCTCGTATCCGCCGCAGTTGTAGACGATGGGCAGTCGCAGCCCCTGCCTGCGGCCGGTTTTGACAGCCTCGAAGATCTGGGCACCCTGGTGGGTCGGGCTGACGAGATTGATGTTCTCCGCTCCCCGGTCCTGAAGGGCAAGCATCATGCGCACCAGATCTTCGGGCGAAACAGGCTTCCCGTAGTCGAGCTGGCTGATGTCGTAGTTCTGGCAGAAAACACACTGCAGGTTGCAGCAGGTGAAAAAAATCGTGCCGGAGCCGCCCCTGCCCACCAGCACCGCTTCCTCTCCGAAGTGCAGGTTGGCCGAGGACACGACCAGTCCGCTGTCCGTACGGCAGCGGCCCTTCTCTCCCTCGAGGCGGTTGACCCTGCAGAAGTTCGGGCAGAGCTCGCAGTTCTCAAGCCATCGTAGCAGGTCGGGCATTTTTTTAACGCAGAGAGGTTCACTCCGATTTGCTTCGGCAGTGAGTTAAGCCAGAAAAGGGATTTGAACCC
>CAYMGP010000135.1:0-2384 GCA_964390045.1 uncultured Spirochaetaceae bacterium
CCATCACCACATCGATCTCGAAATCCTCCATGGCATTGTAGAGCATCTCTTCGATCACCGGCTTCAATCTGTGTATCTCATCTATAAAAAAAACATTGTGTTCTCCCACGGTGGTCAGGATTGCGGCCAGATCACCGGGGCGATCGAGCGCCGGGGCTGCGGTCGCTCGAAACTGCACGCCCAGCTCATTGGCGATGATCCCGGCCAGGGTCGTCTTGCCCAAGCCCGGAGGGCCTGAGAAAAAAACATGATCCAGACTCTCCCTTCTGTCTCTGGCCGCCTGGATAAATACTCTCATGTTTTCCTTGAGAAGACTCTGGCCGAGGAAATCCTTGAGATAGCGCGGTCGCAGCGTATTCTCTTCCCGGTCTCTCTCGGGATCGTAGGTGCCCGTGGTAATGCGTTCGTCCTTCATGCGCCGGCCTACCCTCCGCTATCCCTGTGTGTCTGCCGCGTCGCTCTCCGGAACGAAGTGCCGCCGCCCTGGGCGCCTGACAGCTCGGCCAGCGCGATCTTGAACAGCTCCCGTTCGAGCTCCTCCCCGCTCATGTCACTGTCGCGCAGCGAACGTACAGCACCGTTTACAGCCGTTTTCGCGCTGCGCCTGTCGAATCCCATTCCCACCAGTGCGGCAGTCAAATCCTCCTCGATAGAGATTCCCGATGGAGCGGCCAGGGTAAGCCTGCCCTTCAATTTGAGAATGATTTTCTGCGCCGTTTTCTTGCCGAGACCGGGAATTGAAGACAGCAGGACCAGGTCTTCGTTTTCCAGAGCAGCGATGAAACGCTGCACCTCTATACCTGAAAGTATCTTTACAGCCTGCCTGGGACCGACGCCTTCAACTTTCAACAGGTCGAGGAAAATATCGCGTTCGGCCGCCTCTGAGAAACCGAAAAGCTTGAGTTGATCGTCCCGGTGATAGAGGTATACGAATATCCTCACGCTGCTTCCGGGCTCGGGTAGCTCGTCGCTGGTGTTACGGCTGATCTGGATATCCAACTCGACCGGGCCGGTCTGTAGGAACACCCGGGTGTCATCTTTGTAGGTGATCCTACCGCTGATGCTGTTTACCATGCTCGTTTCCTGCGTTTTTGAAGTGATTTCTGAAGCTCGAAAAATTGATGTGACACAGAGCAGCGGCCAGGGCGTCGGCGGCGTGATCCGGCGAGGGTATCTCTTCGAGCCCGAAGATCATTTTCAGACCCTCCTGGACCTGAGCCTTCTCGGCTCTTCCCGTGCCTACAACAGCCTGCTTGAGCTCGATGGGTGTGTACTCGGCAAAAGGCACTGCCTGAGAAGCCAGGGTAAATAGAATCACCCCCTTGGCTTGAGCCACAGGTATAGCGCTTTTCGAGTTTTTTGAAAAATAGATGCTTTCGATCCCCGCTTCCTGGGGAGCATAGGTTTCAACGATGCCTGCAATTGCCCTGTGGATTTGAATGAGCCGTTGACCCATACTGTCTCTCGGCGAGGTACGAATCGTACCGTAAGCGGTGCAGTGCAAGCGACTGCCTTCGCATGTGATAATTCCGTAGCCCGTAGAAGCCAGTCCCGGGTCAATTCCCAGTATTGCTTTCATTCATCCAGGGTAAAACCCTCGGGGATGTCTAAATTTGTGGACACGCTTTGAACATCGTCATGATCTTCCAGGTTCTCGATGAGACGCAGCGCTTGGGAGATCTTTTCTTGAGACACAGCCACCTGAGCGTCGGCTATCATGGTGATCTCAGCGGAAAGATGTTTGAGCTCGGCCTTTTCCAAAATTTCCAGCACGGCTTCGAAGTCATCGGGCTCGGTGATGACTTCTATCTCACCGTCTGTCTTGGCGACATCCTCGGCTCCGGCTTCCAGCGCCACTTCAAGCACGGCGTCCTCAGCGTGCTCCGAAGCATCGTAGACAACGAGACCTTTTCGTTTGAACAGATAGGCCACGCTGCCGGAATCGCCCAGATTGCCTCCGGCCCGGGAAAGGATGTGCCTCAGCTCTGCCGCAGTGCGATTCCGGTTGTCGGTCAGCACGTCGATGAGGATCGCAACACCACCGGGCCCGTAGGCTTCGTAGGTCAGCTCAGTATATTCGGTGCCTTCCAGTTCCCCGGTACCCTTCTTGATGGCCCTGTCTATGTTGTCCTTGGGCATGTTCGCCAGCTTCGCCTTGAGCAGGGCTGTGCGCAGCCTGGGATTGGCGTCCGGATCGCCTCCTCCCAAGCGGGCGGCGATGCTGATTTCCCTGATGATTTTCGTAAACACCTTGCCGCGCTTCGCGTCTACGGCGCTCTTTTTATGCTTTATAGAGGCCCATTTGCTGTGGCCGGACATGTCGTATCTCCTATGCCGCTGAGCTTAGCACACCGTTCATTGGAGTGTCAAGCTGAGCCGGATTT
>CAYMGP010000135.1:2484-3665 GCA_964390045.1 uncultured Spirochaetaceae bacterium
AAGCAGCTCATTTTTTTTTAACGACTATTGATTTTTCTTCTCTAGAAAAGATAGTATTGCGCTGCTATGTTCTCCGAAGACCGTCCTCGAAGTGTTCAATCTCTGGAGCAACGAAACAGGGAGCAACGAAAACACACCCGTGTTGAACACAATGGAGCGGTCCACCTGATCAGCGAGGGGGGGGAGTTCTCCGGACAAGCTGTTAATATTAGCCGCAGCGGCATGCAGATTGTCATCAACCTGCCCGATTCCTATCGATCCATCCGCTCGATTACCTTCACCCTGCCCAGTTCGGGCAAAACGATTGAGCTGCCCTGCAAGCTCGTCCGTGTAGAGACCGGGACAACTCAAGACAGCGGGCGGCTTCTCGGGCTGGAGTTCTCGTATCAGGCGGAAGCGCAGCTCGTTCTTATCGACAACTTTGTTCGTGAGATCAAGGAACGCGAGCTTCTAAAAACAACACGGAGTTCAGAGCTGCGTCAGATTCCGCGAGCTGATTGTGCCATTCGCCAGGTCGACACCGATACAAGAGCAGTGCAAATACTGTCCATAGACAACATTTCCACACGAGGTTTGCTGCTCAGCTTCGAAGGCCAGCTCAGGCCGGCAGACGTATTCCAGATCAAATTCTGCCTGCCGCAGGATTCACGCCCGCTGAACCTGTGCTGCCGTGTCATGTATGTAATCGGAAATCAATTCAGCGGAGTCTCCAGCGCGGGAGTCCTTCTCCAGGATCTGCGGCAAACTGACAGGATGCGGATCAAGAACTATGTTGTCAGCTCCGCGTCCAGTTCAGCCATGCGGAACCTGCATGCACGTTTCGCTTCCCGAGAAATCGACAGCCGTTTTTTGGTTGAAGACTGCGGCAAAATCACCTCCTATTTCAAAACACTTAGAGAAGAGGAAACCCAGCTCTACGTTCTCTTTGAACAAAGCATGAATATCGCTGAGCTGCACATCAAAGGTGTCGATCCCAAGCGTAAAATCTTCACGACAGACACGGTCGTTGATATGTCCATGAATCCCGGACAAATTCCTGTTCAGGCGTATCACTCTTTTCATCTGCACGGAGGCAGCCATTATTTCAAGTGCCATCTGGAAGGGATCGCATCCGAGGAGCTGCGTTTCTCCTATCCTGAGGTAATCGTCCAGTCGGAAAAACGTTCGTACCAGAGAAAGAT
>CAYMGP010000136.1:0-3591 GCA_964390045.1 uncultured Spirochaetaceae bacterium
TGTCAATGACAAAGTAACAGGTCTTCAAACCGGCGGCGACGACTACCTGAGCAAACCGTTTGCCTTCTCCGAGCTGCTTGCCCGGGTCCAGGCCCTCATCCGCCGTTCCACCTTGGCAGTCCCGGTCAACAAGATGGAGGTAGGAGACCTTCAGATCGATCTATTGAAACGGGAGGTGCACCGCGGCGAAAAGTTCATCGACCTACGGCCCCGAGAGTACGCCCTGCTCGAGTACCTGGTTCGGAATACAGGCACGGTGGTTTCGAAAACCATGATTCTTGAGCACATCTGGGACTACCACTTTGATCCGCAGACGAACGTGGTGGATGTGCTGATCCATCGCTTGCGCAGCAAGATCGACGAGGGACATCAGCAGAAACTAATTCACACGATTCGCGGCAGCGGTTATGTTCTCAAAGTCTCTTAAGCTCCGCTACGCTGTTTTATTTTCAGGCTTTCTCGTCCTCAGCTTCGCTGTTTTGTTTTCCATCTCCTACGGCCTGTTGTATACATCGTTACGACGAGAGGAGCGAAGCCAGATCCAAGCACGCCTGCTCGAGATTTGGGCCTTGTACCAAACCGGAAGCGTTCAGGCCTTGCAGCGGGAGATTATCATCGAGAAGAGCCTCGAGTACGGACGTCCATTCCTGCTGCGTCTTGCCGATCGGCGGAACCGCACCCTCTTATTATATATCCCAAGCCAGTGGCGCGATCTATCCTTCAAAGACCTCTCCTACATTGATCCCTTCGAAGAACCAGGGATTCTGCGAGTACCTTTCGGAAACCGGAGGGGTGTTCTGCAAATTTCCACTGTACGGCTCGGCGACGGGAATGTACTCCAAATCGGTTTTCACAGCGGTGCCTGGGAGAATGTACTCAGCCGATACCGAAAGACCTTCGCTCTGGTCGCGCTTCCTTTAGCAGCCTTTGCCTTCTTGGGCGGTCTGTTTTTCTCCGGTCGGGCCCTCCGTCCACTCGGAAAGCTGGAACGGTCAATACGCTCGATCCTTGACACGGGAACCATGCACGCCCGGGTGCCCACAGCCAGGGAGGGGGACGAGCTGAACCGACTGGTTTCACTGTATAATCAACTGCTCGACAAAATCGAAGGTTTGATGAAATCGATGCGGGAAGCTTTGGACAATGTAGCCCACGATCTTCGCACTCCCATGACGCGGCTGCGTGGCACAGCCGAAATAGCCCTACAGGCTAGAAATGGGGCTCGAACCCAAAAAGAAGCGCTTTCAGTCTGTGTTGAAGAATCCGAGCGCATCCTGACCATGCTCAACACGCTGATGGACATCTCCGAGGCCGAAACCGGGATCATGCGACTGGATCTCTCAGAAACGGACCTTGGCGAACTTGTTGCCGATATGATTGAGCTATACAGCTATTCCGCCTCTGAGAAGGGTATCTCGATCGTCCGGAACCAACCGACACCGGTTGCTGCTAAGGTCGACGTGAATCGCTTCCGTCAGGTGATCGCGAATCTACTGGACAACGCGCTTAAATACACCTCGCAAGGAGGGACAGTGGAAGTGTCGCTCCGGCGCCAGAGGGATCAAGCGCTGTTTATAATCAAGGATACGGGGGTTGGGATTACCTCTGAAGAACTCCCTCACATCTGGGACCGCTTGTACAGGGGGGACCGCAGCCGCTCGGTCACAGGGCTGGGGCTTGGATTGAGTGTCGTAAAAGCCATCGTAGAAGCCCACGGTGGAACCGTCTCGGTGTCGAGCACGCCTGGAAAAGGCTCGGAGTTCACCATCACCATTCCTTTAGCCGTTTAGGTAGTCTGCACTTCCCTCGTTTTGGCTTCTGTACTTATCGTCTGATCACTGTAAATCCTTTCAACTTTGTAATATTCGGGAAAGGTATCTGTTAAGTGAGCGAACTATGTTCAACACAACATAACAGACCTGTAAGGAGGTATCCCATGAATGGATCTAATACAGGCAAATCAAAAAAGTACATTGTCCCAGTCGTTGTGCTCCTTTCACTGGCTGTAGGTTTTGCCACAGCCGGTTTCTGGTTCACAACGGCAGCAGGCCGGAAAACGGGAGTTGCAGGGGCATACCCGCAAGGGGATGTTTCTTCCCAGGCAATACCCGCCTATTATACATCCGGCTCGGACAACAGCTCGATCGACCTTGACACACTGCAGAGCTTGCAGGACGCTTTCCGCAGCGTGGCGGCTTCAGTGCTGCCGACTGTCGTGGAAATCGACGTGGTTGATGTGGTCAAGCAGCCGGTTCCCGGCCTTACCAATCCCTTTGAGTTTTTCTTCGGGCCTCGAGGAGAAAATCCACAGGCTCCTGGGGAGCAGGAGTTTAGGCGACAAGGACTTGGTTCCGGCGTAATCGTACGTCACACGGGCAGGAAGGTATACGTACTGACCAATAACCATGTAGCCGCCGAGGCTGAAGAGATCAGCGTCAAGCTGAACGACGGACGTCAGTTCACCGCCAAGCTCGTGGGTGCGGACCCCAACAGGGACCTCGCCCTGGTGATGTTCGAGACTGATGAGCAGGTGCCTGTGGCCGAGCTCGGGGATTCCGACGCTCTTCAGGTCGGCGACTGGGTACTGGCTGTGGGCAGCCCGCTGGGCTTCGATTCAACCGTGACAGCCGGAATCGTCAGCGCCATCGGCAGGCATTCGATGCCTGGGATGGGTGGCGGCTTCACCGACTATATCCAGACAGACGCGGCGATCAACCAGGGCAACTCCGGTGGAGCGCTGGTGAACATCTACGGCCAGGTCGTGGGTATCAATACCTGGATCGCCTCTCCCTCCGGGGGAAACGTTGGCTTGGGATTCTCTATTCCCGTCAACAATGCCAAGAAAGCGATCGATGATTTTATCACCAAAGGAAAGATAGAATACGGGTGGCTTGGTGTCAGTATGGGGAGCCTTTCCCCTCAAGCTGTTCAGGAACTCAAGCTCGATGGTTCCGGAGGAGCTTTCGTGTATGGCGTGTTCGAAGGCTCTCCGGCCGATACAGCTGGAATACTTCCCGGAGACTTCATCACTGAGGTCAACGGAGAACGGCTCAAGGACACCTCGGAATTACTACTTCAAATCAGCAACCTCGAACCGGGCCAGAAGGCTGACATCGGCGTAGTCCGCTACGGTCAGCCCTTCCACCTTACCGTGAAAATCACCGCTCGGGAAGCAGAACAGAACCTGGCTTCACGGACCGGCAAGCTCTGGCCGGGATTCTCGGTGGTTCCCCTGACCGAAGACATCCGAACCCAGCTCAACCTGAGCAAGACCAGCGGAAAGTTGGTAATCGGTGCTGTGGAGCAGGGCGGATTCGCAGATATCGCTGGACTGAAGACCGGGGACATCATTCGCAAGGTAAACGGCCAAGAAGTTGGCACGATCCTGGATTTCTACAGGGCTTTCAACAGCGGTAAATCCAGGGAAATCCTCTTCGCCATCGAGCGTCAGGAAACCGAGTTGATCATCGGACTTGTCAGCTAATCCGAACGTAATATGTACATGTGTCAAAGCGCCTTTTCTTCGGGAAAGGTGCTTTGCTTTTATTGGAGGAGAACGGGTAGTCTTGGATCGAAATATTTGCATTGGAA
>CAYMGP010000137.1:0-3113 GCA_964390045.1 uncultured Spirochaetaceae bacterium
CAAGCCCGAGCTTCATTCCGCTTTTCACCAGGGTGTCGACGGCGGTTTTACCCAATAGTTGTTTGATTTCGTTGGTATCCATAACAGGTTCAGTAGGTGCCGAGCAGCTCGAGCACGCGCTCCTTTCCTAGGGTCAAGAGAAATCCGGCCAGGCGGGGCCCCATCTCTTTTTCGATCAGGACTCGATAGACGAGCTTGAAGAAATCCTTGGGCTCCATGCCCGACTCCCCGGCTATCCTGTATATCGCCTCGCCGAGGCTCTTTTCCTCGTGGTCCTGCAGCTTCTCCTCGACCTCCCGGCGCAGGGCGAGCACGGCTTGGCGTTCTTTTTCGTCCAAAGCGAGCGGGGCGGAGCCGGCGGGCCGCAGGGCGAAGCGAAACGACTCCGGGGCGTAGCGGCTGACCCACCGCCAAGCACAGGCTGCTCTGGTGCGGATCTTCTGCAGTTCGGCCTCCGCCGCCTCCAGTCCGAGGAACGCAAGTACTCCTTCCACATTCCCCTCCTGTATTTGAACGAGACTGCAGAGATGCCGAAAGGGAACCTGAGCGGGCATTGCCGCCGGGACTCCATCGATCTGAGAGAGCTCGTAGATCCTGCGCTCCTTGACCGCCCGATTCTCCCCTACCGTCTCGGAGCCGAAGTAGATGCGCTCGCAGCGATCGTAGTCTTCGTAGATCTTGATCACATCGAGATCGAAGGAAATGGCGAACTCGCTGTTCGGCCGGGTGGAGGCAAACAGGTAGCGGATGACCTCGGGCTGGTAGATCTCCAAGACTTCTCTAAGGCTGATCACCTGGCCGCTGGAGGAGGATATCTTGCCGGCGATTCCCTTGATGCTGATGAAATCGTACTTGAAGGTTGTCGGGGCTGGGTGGTCGTACACCGCGCTGACGATCGAGCGGCCCGTATCGAAGGACCCTCCCCGGGAGTGATGGTCCTTGCCGGCCGGCTCGAAGTCCACGCCTTCATAAGCCCAGCGCATCGGCCAGTCCACCCTCCAGAAGAGCTTTACCGCGCCGGTGTTGCGCAGATCGAGCATTTCCTCATGGCCGCAGCTCGAGCAGCGATAGCGTACCCCGTACTCGCCGTCCCACTCTTTTATCTCGGTGGTGTCCCGGTTGCACGAGGTGCAAAAAACGGAGATCGGCCACCAGTCTTCCGGTAAAAGGTTTTTTTCCCGATGCTCGTTCAGTATCTCCCGTATCTGTTCGCCTTTGACCAGGGCTTTTCGGATCCCGTCAGCATAGGCGGAGGAGCGGTAGGCCTTGGCCTGATAGATGAACTCGGGGTGGATGCCCAGCCGCGGAAGCAGCTGTTCGACCTCCAGCTCGTTCCTGCGGGCGTAGCTCTCCTCGGTTTCGAATGGATCGGGCGTGAGGGTGATGGGTTTGCGCAGGTATTGCTCCAGCATTTCCTGGTTGGGCATGTTGTCGGGAACTTTGCGGAACACGTCGTAATCATCCCAGGAATAGATGAAGCGCACGTTTTTGCCTTTGTCCCGCAGGGCGCGGGCAACCAGGTCCACGCTGATGATTTCCCGAAAGTTGCCTATATGCACGGTTCCGGAGGGGGTGACTCCCGAAGCACAGACGTAGATATCCTTGTCACCCTTTTCCCGTATTATTTTTTCTGCGTAGGTGTCGGCCCAGTGTGCTGCGTTGCTCATAATGCCTTACAGTATAATAATCCGCGACGGTTGTTCAACATCAGCGTTTGAAATCGAGGCTCGAGGCTCGAGTCTTTTCGAGTTAACATTTACTCGAGGGAGGTCGATAGGTAATACGTTCATGACTGGTACAAGAAAAGCACTACTGTGTGTCGCGTTTGTCTTGGCTGCCCTCGCCGTCTGCGCCAATCCTCAGGAGGGTGAGGAGGGGTTGGCCTCCTGGTACGCGGGCAAGTTTCAGGGCCGGCAGACAGCCAGCGGGGAGATCTTCGACACCAACAAGTTCACCGCGGCTCACAAGACTCTTCCCTTTGGAACCCTGGTCAAGGTGACAAACCTGGACAACGGGAAAACAACCGTGGTTCGTATCAACGACCGCGGCCCTTTCATCCCGGGCAGGATCATAGATCTGTCCAGGGCGGCCGCCGTGGCGATCGGCATGGCGGGCAGCGGGGTTGCCAGGGTCCGGGTTGAGGAGCTGCCTCCCGATTCGCCGGAGGCGTCTGGCATCAGGGCCGCCGAGGCGGAGGAGCAGCATACTCCGGTTACCTACAGTATCCAGGTGGGAGCATTCCGCAACGAGGACTATGCTCAAAAGTTGCTCGCTGCCCTGGAGCAGAAAGGAATTCCCGGCGCTTTGGCTTTGCAGCGGACCTCGGAAGGGATCTACCGGGTCGTGGTGACCAAGGTCAAAGAGAGCGAGCTTGAGGCGACCAAACAGCGGCTTCAGGAAAACGGCTGGCAGGACGTACTTGCCCGGCGCGAGCTCTGACTCGGGATCTCTGACTCAGGTCATCTGAAGCGGGGCCTCCGGCGCGGGACCTCTTGAGCGCTTGGACTAAATCTAAATACAGCAGACGATTTCAGCTCACTTTTCAGATTGGGATTACCCGGCCGAATCAGAGGAAGCGGCGGGCGGAGCCGTATTTTCCAATAGCCAGTCGAGATAGGCTTTCGAGCCGGAATCGATCGAGACGGCGATCAGCTCCGGTACCTCGTAGGAGTGGATCTCGGCGAAAAGCTCCTCGATTCGGGGAACGAGCTCCCGGGTGCTCTTGATGAGGAGCAGCACCTCGCGTTCCTCTTCTACCTTTTCCTGCCACCTGTACACGCTGATAATCGGGTCAACGATCTGGACACAGGCGGCCAGTTTTGCTTCCACCAGCCTGTGGGCCAGATCGCGGGCTTGCTCCGCCGTGGCCGTGGTGCTCGTTGCCAGCACGGGAATCCGTTCCGTTTTCATGTCGTGCCTCCTGGCGAATGCCTCCCGGCAAGTGTCTCCCGGCTCCTCCGGTCACATGCACCGGAGCGCATTGACACTGTGTTGGCTTACCATTATATATAGTGAGTGCTGTTCGAGTCAGCGCTACCCCGGCCCCAGTAGCTCAGGTGGATAGAGCAACGGTTTCCTAAACCGTAGGTCGGACGTTCGAGTCGTCTCTGGGG